>CAIJRN010000086.1 GCA_903823115.1 uncultured cyanobacterium | reverse complement strand
CTACGTCAAGGCCAACCACGGCATCGCTGGCGACCCCGGCGTCATCGCCAACAACTACATCGACTACGCCATCAACGCTCTCGTCTGAGCCTTGATCGCCGTTTCGATCCCTCAAAGGGCCCCTCTTCGGGGCCTTTTTTTATGCCGATGATTCCGCATTCCCTCGCCACAGGTGCACCATGCCCTGCGGCAGAAACTCGCCAGCCGCGATGGTTCAGTGCGAGGACGCCAACCGCTGGCGGCGGAGCCCACAGCATCAGCAAGCGCCCCTGTGTCTTGCCAGGGCATTCATCATCCACACCGCTCTGGGGCAGCGGACACCACTGTTTGCGTCCCGTTGCAGCGTGCCGCCGTGGTGGCACGACAAGGGCAGGGCAATGGCAGCATCAACTTCAGTTCGTCCGCGGCTTCAACCCATGCCTCCGGCCCCATCCAGCCCCGCGGCCCAGCCCTTGCCCGGGGATGGCGATGCCGATGGCAGCGGTGATCCGATCAGCGAAAGCGAAGCCCTGGCTCGCCTGCGCCAGAGCGACGACCAATCCCATCAGTACTACGCCGCCTGGTGGCTGGGCCGCAATCGCAGCCGCCA
Source organism: uncultured cyanobacterium (assembly GCA_903823115.1). GTDB lineage: Bacteria > Cyanobacteriota > Cyanobacteriia > PCC-6307 > Cyanobiaceae > Cyanobium. The sequence goes on along the minus strand of CAIJRN010000086.1, from coordinate 2,210 downwards.
TCCCGAGGCGGTGCCCCTGTTGCTGGCCGCCCTGCGGCAACGACGGCCGCGGGATCCGCTGGCGGGAGTGGAGGAAAATGCCGTGGCCCGCAATGCCGCCCGGGCCCTCGGCAAGCTGGGCGATTCCGGGGCCATCGCCGAACTCCTGGCCGCCCTCGACGACGAGGATGACGGCCTGCGGGAGGCAGCGGCCCGCTCCCTCGGCGAGCTGGGCGCAACCGAAGCGGTGGCGTTGCTGCAAAGGCGCCTGGCCAGCGGCCCGGCAGGGGCCGGAGCCACCCGGCCTGACAGCCCGCGCCTGCAGGAACCCTGTGAGGCGATGCTGGAAGCCCTCGGTGCCATCGGCGTGGCCGGATCCGACGTGATCGCCGTGATCGAACCCTTCACCGGCCATGAGCGTCCCCTCATCCGCAGCGCCGCCTGTCGGGCCTTGCTGCAGCTCTCCGGAGAGCCCCGCTGGGCTGACCCCCTGGTGCAGTTGCTGGACCATCCCCAGCTGCAGGTGCGCCGCGCCGCCCTGATGGATCTCGGGGCCGTCGGCTGGCGGCCGGCACTCGAGCCGATCTGCCGCACCCTGGCCGAGAACAGCCTCAAGCTGATCGCCCTGCGGGGCCTGGTGGAACAGGGAGAACACCACGGCGCCACAATCCCGACCGAGGCGGTGTTGAGCGCCATGGACTCCCTGTTGTGATGAGCGTTGAGATGAGCACGATCAGCGAACACATCCGGGCGGTGCAGCAAGCGGGCAGCTCCCAGGCCATGCTGACGGCCACCAGCGCCCTGGCCAGCTGCGACCACGGCGAGAGCGCCAACGGGGAGGCCATCGCCTGCCTGGTGGAAGTGCTGGGCTTCAACAATCCCGGCGCCGCCGTCGCCGCCGTCGATGGCTTGATCCGACTGGGCCCGGTGGCGGTGCAGCCGATCCTGGACAGCCTCGATCCGCGCAACTACGGCGCCCGGGCCTGGGCGGTGCGAGCCCTGGCCGGCATCGGCGACGTGCGGGGCCTGGAGCTGCTGGAGGAGGCCCTCGCCAGCGATGTCGGTCCCAGTGTGCGTCGCGCCGCCGCCTGCGGCCTGGGCAGCCTGCAGCTGCAGGCGCTGGCACCGCAACAGCATGCCGCCGTGCGACAGCGGGCCCTGGCGGCCCTGCTTGCAGGCTGCCGCGATGGCGAATGGGTGGTGCGCTATGCCGTGAGCGTCGGACTGGAAAGCCTTGGACTCAGGCTGGCACCCCAGCCCCAGGAACACGAGCAACTGCTGGCAGCCCTGGCGGCCCTGGGCCAGCCGGAACTGGAGGACACGATGGTGGTGCGGCTGCGCGCCAGGCTGGCTCACCAGCGGCTCCTGCCGATGGCACCGACTGAAGCCCAGGCCGAGGCCCAGCCATGAGCGAAGCTCCGACCCGGGTGCTGTTCGTCTGCCTCGGCAACATCTGCCGTTCACCAGCGGCCGAAGGGGTGTTCCTGCATCAACTGGCCGAAGCGGGGCTGGAGAGCAGCTTTGATGTCGACTCCGCCGGCACCGGCAGCTGGCATGTGGGCCAGGCCGCCGACCCGCGCATGCGCGCCGCCGCCGAGCGCCGCGGCGTCCAGCTCCCCAGCCGGGCCCGCCAGCTGTCGCTGGCCGATCTGCAGGAGTTCGACCACATCCTGACGATGGATGCCGAGAACCTGGCGGCGGTGCAAGCCCTCAGCCGCCGCACCCGTCCCCGGGCCGCCATCACCCCCTTATTGCAGTACTGCCGGCATTTCCGCCACGACGAGGTGCCGGACCCCTACTACGGCGGCGAAGCCGGCTTCGACCACGTGCTGGATCTCCTGGAGGATGCCTGCGAGGGGCTGCTGGCGCAGCTGATGGCGGAGCGCCGGCAGCCTTGACGAGCGGGGGCATGACCGGCGCGCGCGCAAACGCGCCATCCGGGGGGCCTGAGCTGGTGGCCGGGCTGCTCAGCGGGTACCGGGCCAGGCCTCCTCGGGAACCCGCTGGCGAAACAGATCCACCAGCACCTCAATCACCGCCTCGATGCTCATGCCGTCGGTGACCAGCTCCACGGCGTCGTCAGCCTGGAGCAGCGGCGCCACCGCCCTGGTGGAATCAAGATGGTCGCGCTCGGCGATGCTGGCCTCCAGCTCCGGCAGCGGTGGCACCGGAAAACCGCGCTGGCGCAGATCCTCAGCCCGGCGCCGGGCCCGCTCGGCCACGGTGGCGGT
>CAIJRN010000085.1 GCA_903823115.1 uncultured cyanobacterium | reverse complement strand
CGATACCGCTGGTCGTAGTCGCCAGATCGACCCTGTTCGGGTGATAGTGGAACTGTCCCCATCACCCGGCCCGGCGTGCACTGCACCCGGGCTTTTTTTTGGACACCGCTCCTGGGACGCCAGCGAGCCGCCGATGCAAGGCAGGACAAGGCCGGACAGGCCGGTGGTGCTGACCACATAGCGTCGCCTCAGCCAGTGCTGCCGCCATGGGTGCCGTCAACTCCTTCCCCCAGTTGCTGGAGCAGCTGATCGAGGGCCGCGATCTGAACACCCAGCAAGCCGACCAGCTGATGCGGGGCTGGATCGGCGGGCAGATCGAGCCGGTGCTCACCGGTGCCCTGCTGGCGGCCTTGCGTGGCAAGGGTGTGAGTGGCGAGGAGCTTGCCGCCATGGCCCAGGTGCTGCGGCAGCATTGCCCCCTGCCGGCCCCAAGGCCCGCCCTGCACCTGGTGGATACCTGCGGTACAGGTGGCGCCGGCGTCGACAGTTTCAACATCTCCACCGCCGTGGCCTTCACCGCTGCCGCCTGTGGAGCCCACGTCGCCAAGCACGGCAATCGCAGCGCCAGCGGTCGCGTCGGCTCCGCGGATGTGCTCGAAGCCCTCGGCCTTGATCTCCAGGCCCCCGCCGAACGGGTGATCGCCGCCCTGCCGCTGGCGGGGGTCACGTTTCTGTTTGCGCCGGGCTGGCATCCGGCTCTGATCAGCCTGGTGCCCCTGCGTCGTGCCCTGGGGGTGCGCACCGTGTTCAATCTGCTGGGCCCCCTGGTCAACCCGCTGCAGCCCGATTGCCAGGTGCTGGGAGTGGCCCGGGCCGATCTGCTCGATCCGATGGCCGAGGCCCTGCGGCGCCTGGGTCAGGGACGCGCCATCGTCGTCCATGGCCATGGCGGCCTCGATGAGGCCACCCTCTCCGGTCCGAGCGAGCTGCGCCTGCTGGAGGGCGGTGACGTGCGCCATGAGTGGCTCGATCCGCTCGCCCTCGGCCTGGAGCTGGCCCCGATGGCGGCGATCAGCGGCGGCGATCTCGAGCAGAACCGGCGCCTGCTCGAAGCGGTGCTGCAGGGCAAGGGTGATCCGGCCCGCCGTGATGTGGTGGCCCTCAACACCGCCCTGGTGCTCTGGAGTTGCGGCCTGGCCAGTTCCGTGGCCGAGGCCCTGCCCCAGGCCCTCGACTGTCTGCACAGCGGCCTTCCCTGGCAGCGGCTGGAGGCGCTGCGCTCCGCCCTGGCCTCCCCTGCTGCGGGATGATCGCTCCAGTCGAGCGCCCGGCCTTGTCCCAGCCTTCCGTTGCCGTCGTACCCCAGCCGGGCAGCACGGATCAGTTCAACAGAACGGAGAAGTCCGCCCCGACGCAGCCTTCAGCCGCCAGACCAGCCACGCCGGCGGTGCTGTTGCTGGCCGATGGCACCCTGTTGCGCGGTCTGGCCTTCGGCGCCAGGGGCACGGTGGTCGGTGAAGTGGTCTTCAACACCGGCATGAGCGGCTATCAGGAGGTGATGACGGATCCCAGCTATGCCGGTCAGCTCGTCACCTTCACCTATCCGGAACTGGGCAATACGGGCGTCAACGGCCAGGATCTCGAGGCCAGCCATCCCCATGTGCGCGGCGTGATCGCCCGGGAGTTGTCGCCCATGGCCAGCAGCTGGCGCGCCGAGGAGGCGCTCGAGCCCTGGCTGCAGCGCCATGGGGTGGTGGGCATCCGCGGCGTGGACACCCGCGCCCTGGTGCGGCATCTGCGCGAAGGCGGTGCCATCAACGGCATCATCAGCAGCGAGGGACTCGCCCCCACCGAGCTGCTGCGGCAGGTGCGCTCGGCCCCGTCGATGGCGGGATTGAACCTGGCGGCCAGCGTCAGCACCGAGCAGTCCTACCGCTGGTCGAGCCTCTGCGGCGCTGACTTCGACACCCGTCTGCAGCCCCAGCCGGCCACGCCCTACCGGGTGGTGGCCATCGACTTCGGCATCAAACGGGCCATCCTCGAGCGCCTGGTCGCCCATGGCTGTGAGGTCACCGTGCTGCCGGCCGAGGCCAGCGTTGAGCAGGTGCTGGCCCATCGCCCCGAAGGGGTGTTCCTCTCCAATGGCCCCGGCGATCCAGCGGCCGTGGCCAGTGGCATCGCCCTGGCCCGGGATCTGTTGCAACACCGCGACCTGCCCCTGTTCGGCATCTGCCTGGGCCATCAGATTCTCGGCCTGGCCCTGGGGGGAAGCACCTTCAAGCTCGGCTACGGCCATCGCGGACTCAACCATCCCTGCGGCTCGCCGGGGAACGTGGAGATCACCAGTCAGAACCACGGCTTTGCCCTGGACGGTGCCTCCTTGCCCAGCGATCGGGTGAGGATTACCCACCTCAACCTCAATGACCGCACCGTGGCGGCCATGGAGATGGCGGATCAGCCCGTCTTCGGCGTGCAGTACCACCCGGAGGCCAGTCCCGGTCCCCATGACGGCGACCATCATTTTCAGCGTTTCACCGCGCTGATGGCTCAACGGCGCTGAACGCCCGGATCCGGGCGCCAGGCTTCAGGGGCTGATCGTTGGCGATTGAGCCATTTCTCCGGCTCGTCACTACACTTCAGCCCACACCGTTCCACGGGAGTTGAGCCATCTCTGACCTTCAGCGATTGACCGTCTCGCTTCGAGGGGGCTGCCAACGCCAGGCGCGCTGCCTGGTGTTCAGCTTCACAGGACAGCTGGATGCCTACTCCGACAAGCATTTCAATGAGTTCATCGCCAGCCATCAGGGCGATGGCAAGCTCGCCCTGGTGATCGACCTCAGCCGCATCGACTTCATCGATTCCTCCGGGCTGGGTGCCCTGGTGCAGCTGGCCAAGCAGTGCAACGAGACCGGCACCCGGTTCCTGGTGGTCGGCAATGCCCGGGTGGTCCAGACCGTGAAACTGGTGCGGCTGGAAGAATTCCTTCATCTTCAACCTGATCTCGACACAGCCCTTGGCCGCCTCACCGCGGCCTGAGCCCTCGGCCGGACGCTGGCTGGCGGCCGTCGAGCCCCCCTCTCCGGCCGTGGAACTCGGCGCCCTGCAGTTGGCCTGGCTGGGGGATGCGGTGTGGGATCTGCACCAGCGTCTGCGTCACTGTTCCAGCCCAGGACGCAGTGCTGATCTGCATCGGGCTGTGGTCGACGAGGTCAAGGCTGAGGCCCAGGCGCGGGCCCTGCAGCGCCTCCAGGGGCTGTTGCGGGTCGAGGAACTGGAGCAGGTGCGACGAGGCCGCAATCGGGCCGGCCGCGGCCCCCGGAGAGGGAATCCCGCCACCTATGGGCAGGCCACGGGATTTGAGACGATGCTGGGATGGCTCTTTCTTCGCAATCCGGGACGGCTGGCCGAGCTGCTGGATCAGCTGGAGGAAATCCCACCCACCCTGTGTCCTTCCTCCCATGAGTCCCCGTCCTGATCGCCGCCCTGACTCCCGTCCGGATCGGGCCCCCCGTCGTCCGGCTGGAGCCTCCGGCAGCCGTGCCGGCGGGCGACCTGCCGGGTCCTCCTTCCGGCCCGGCGGCACCAGTAGGCCGCGCTGGGGCCGTCCGGAGGACAGCCGCAGCGATGCCCCCGGCGATCGCCCCCGCTACGGCCGTGAAGGCGGCAGCCGCTTCAGTTCTGATCGCTCCGGCCCCGATCGCTTCGGCGGTGAACGCCCCAGCCCGGATCGCGAGCGACCCACCGGCGAGTGGACGCCCCGCGAGCGTCGCGGTGGCGAGTCATCCGGCCCACCGGCCCGTTTTGAGCGTTCCGGCGCTCGCCCCTCCCTGCCGCGCCGTCCTGAGGAGGGCCGCTCTGAGGGGCGCTCTGAGGGACGCCCCTCGGACCGGCGCCCGGCGGATCGCCGGCCAAGCGATCGCCGCCCCACGGATCGCCGGCCCTCGGATCGTCGCCCCAGCGAGTCACGCTTCAGCAGCGAGTCGCGCCCTAGCGATCGTTCCCCCAGCGATCGTTCGCCGACGGATCGGCGCCCCACAGACCGTCGCCCCAGTGAGCGTCGATTCGCTGAGTCTGGCCCCCCTGATCGCGATCGTCGTCCCCGTCCGGGAGTCGGTCGCCCTCCGAGTGGCCGGCCCGTGCTGTTCCGCGCCGCCGGTCGCGGCGAGGCCCGCCCCGACTTCCGCGCCGCCGGTCGCGGCGAGGCTCGCGCCGACTTCGGCGCTCCGTCCCGCCGTTTCGAGCGCGATCAGCCCCGCGTTGACCCGGGCGTGGCTTCGGAACCTGACACCTTTGCCAACGCCGCTCCCAACGACCTGATCTGGGGTCGCCACTCCGCCCAGGCCACCCTGGAGAGCGGCCGGCCGATCCATCGCATCTGGTGCACACCGGAGATGCGCTTCAGCCCCAAATTCCTGCAGCTGCTGCGTGACGCCAAGGCTTCCGGCGTGCTGGTGGAGGAGGTCACCTGGGCCCGCCTCGGCCAGATCAGCGGTGGTGCCGTGCACCAGGGGATCGTGCTGCAGCCCGCGGCCGCCGAAACCCTCGATCTGGCCACCCTGATTGACGGCTGCCGCGAACTGGGGGAATCGCCCCTGTTACTGGCGGTCGATGGCCTCACCGATCCCCAGAACCTCGGTGCGATCGTGCGCAGCGCCGAAGCTCTCGGTGCCCATGGCATGGTGCTTCCCCAGCGCCGCAATGCCGGTCTCACCGGTTCGGTCGCCAAGGTGGCGGCCGGGGCGCTGGAGCATCTGCCTGTGGCCCGGGTGGTCAATCTCAACCGCTCGCTCGAAACCCTCAAGCAGGAGGGCTATCGGGTGATCGGCCTGGCGGGAGATGGCAACGTCAGCCTCGAGGAGGTGGATCTCGATGGCCCCCTGGTGATCGTCACCGGTTCTGAAGGGGATGGGCTGGCGATGCTGACCCGGCGCAACTGCGATCAGCTGGTGCGCATCCCCCTGCGGGGCGCCACCCCCAGCCTCAATGCCGCCGTGGCCACGGCCCTGCTGCTCTACGAAATCGCCCGGCGCGGCTGGATGCGGGGACTGCGCGGCAGCAGCCCGGCGCCGCGGCTGCTGCGGCCGTCCCTGCCGGCTCCGGCAATGCCGGCTCCGGCAACAGATGAGCCGGTGACGGCAGAACTGGCGGCAGCTGAGGTGTCGAGTGCCGAGGTCGAATCCGACCCGGAGGCGGCTGGACTCGCGGACAGCGCCACCGATCGGGAGCAGGCAGCAAGCATGCCGCAGGCGTTGGAGCCTGCCTCTGAGCTCCTAGAGGTGCCCCTGGAGGAGCGCCGGATGGGAGCCGATGCTGAGCCGATGCCCACCGGCGGGCTGACGCCGCCCCTGGCCCCGATCGCCGCCGAGCCGGCTGAAGCAGAGCTCCCTGCGGTTGATGGGCCGCTGGCTGAACAGGAACCGTCCTTCCAGGGGGATATCGAGCTCTGAGGGCGGATCGCCCCCAGCCTCACCCCAGACCTGGCGTCTGACGGTGAAGGCTGGGGTGTGGGCAGCGCCTGCGGCTGTCCCTCGGCTCGCTCAGCTCAGACTTTGCCCTGGCAGCCTGGAATCGCGGCCGAAACGCAGCGCGCCAGCGGGCCCGTTGTTGCTGCAGGGCATGTTTCTGTTGGCATCGTTTTCTGTGGCTCTCCGGGCTGCTTTTCGGCTCTCCTGACGACAGGAGGAGCGCAACGGAGGGTTGGGGAATCCCCCAGGCCAGGACTTGAGCCTGGGTTGTCCGGCCGCTGACATCAGCTGCAACGGCGTCTTTACACCGGTCGGTTCGGGTCCGGCCATCTGGTCAGAATGGAGCTGTTGAATCCAGCGCCCATGAATCCTCTTCTCTGGCCCATGCGCAACCTCGCCAATGGGTTGGGGATGGCCTGGTGGGCGCGGGTCGAGACCCATTCCCCTGATGCCATCTACTGGTTCGGGCCTTTCATACGACGCAGCACGCTCGAGGCCGCCCTGCCGGCCTTCCTGGATGACCTGCGCTCGGAAGCACCGGCTTCACTGCAATCCACCTGCCTGCGCACCAGCCGGCAGGAACCCCTCACCGAAGCTGCCGATCTGGCCCAGCGCCCTGAAGACTCGGTCTGATCGCTGGTCGGCTGATAGCGTCCAGCTCAGCTGGACTGCGGGTGAATGGGGATCGCCGACTGGCGCGGGAAACTGCAAAGGGGAGAGGTGTCGGCCCGCGAGCTGACCGAGCAGCACCTGGCTCGGATTGCGATGGTCGATCCCACGGTCCATGCCTTCCTCGAGGTCACGGCCGAGCGGGCCCGCGCCGATGCCGATCGCATCGATGCCGCCCGCCGCTCAGGCGAAGCGCTGCCACCACTGGCTGGCATCCCCCTGGCGATCAAGGACAACCTCTGCACCAAGGGCATTCGCACCACCTGCTCCAGCCGCATGCTGGAGAACTTCGTGCCGCCGTATGAGTCCACCGTCACCGAGCGGCTGTGGAACGCCGGGGCGGTGCTGATCGGCAAGACCAATCTCGATGAGTTCGCCATGGGCAGCTCCACCGAGACCTCGGCCTTCGGTCCCAGCCGCAATCCCTGGAATCCCGAGCGGGTGCCGGGGGGCAGCTCCGGTGGCAGTGCCGCGGCGGTGGCCGCCGGTGAATGCCTCGCCTCGCTCGGCTCCGACACCGGCGGGTCGATCCGCCAGCCGGCCAGCTTCTGCGGCGTTGTCGGTCTCAAACCCACCTATGGCCGGGTGAGTCGCTGGGGGCTGGTGGCCTTCGCCAGCTCCCTCGATCAGGTGGGCCCCTTCAGCAGCAGCGTCGCCGACAGCGCCGAGATTCTGCAGGTGATCGCCGGTGCCGATCGCCGCGATTCCACCTGTCTGACCAATCCGGTGCCGGACTATCGCTCCGCGCTGGAGCAGCCCGTCAAGGGCCTGCGGGTGGGCATCATTCGCGAGTGCTTTGAGGCCGAAGGGCTCGATCCCCAGGTGAAGGCTTCGGTGCTGGCTGCAGCGGCGCAACTGGAGCAGCTTGGCTGTGAGCTGGTGGAGATCAGCTGCCCCCGCTTCAACGACGGTATCGCCACCTATTACGTGATCGCCCCGTCGGAGGCTTCCGCCAACCTGGCGCGCTACGACGGCGTCAAATACGGGCACCGGGCACCGGCCGACGGCCGCGCCGATAACCTGGCGATGATGACTGCCCGCAGCCGCGCCGAGGGCTTCGGTGATGAGGTCCAGCGCCGCATCCTGATCGGCACCTATGCCCTCTCGGCGGGCTACGTCGATGCGTTCTACCGCAAGGCCCAGCAGGTTCGCACCCTGATCCGCCGGGACTTTGACCGGGCTTTCGAGCAGGTGGATCTGCTGCTCACCCCCACCTCCCCCAGCACCGCCTTCCGCTTCGGTGCCCATGCCGAGGATCCCCTGGCGATGTATCTGGCCGATCTGCTCACCATCCCGGCCAACATGGCCGGCCTGCCGGCGATCAATGTGCCCTGTGGTTTCGATGACCAGGGTCTGCCGATCGGCCTGCAGTTGATCGGCGGCGTGTTGCAGGAGCCGAAGCTGCTGCAGCTGGCCCATCACTACGAGCAGGCGGCGGCGGTGATGGCCGGGCGGCCGGTGGCCGAGCTGGTGGCCTGATCGCCGTTGCCAGTCACCCTGAGGTTCCGGCTTCGGTGTCTCGCCTGGCAGCCCGAGCCGATGGCGGCAGCGATGGAGCACCCCGCCCTCGGCTCCTGAGCGCTGTCGCCGGCACTGTCAGCACCACCACATCTGGTGTTGATCGGGCCGAAACGGGGCGATCGGGCGCTGAATGTTGCGGCTGGCCTTAGCCTGAATCCCACTCCCAGGCTGCCACCCCCTTGGCGTTCGTTCCCCTCCATAACCACAGCGACTACAGCCTCCTCGACGGGGCTTCCCAGTTGCCGGCCATGGTGGAGCGGGCGGTCGCCCTGGGCATGCCGGCCCTGGCCCTGACCGATCACGGCGTCATGTATGGCGCCATCGAGTTGCTGAAGCTGTGCACCAAGGCCGGCATCAAGCCGATCATCGGCAATGAGATGTATGTGATCAACGGCTCGATCGAGGATCCGCAGCCGAAGAAGGAACGCCGCTATCACCTGGTGGTGCTGGCCAAGAATGCGGTGGGTTATCGCAATCTGGTCAAGCTCACCAGCATCAGCCATCTGCGTGGCATGCGCGGTCGGGGCATCTTTTCCAGGGCCTGCATCGACAAGCAGCTGCTGCAGCAGTACAGCGAGGGGTTGATCGTGGCCACGGCCTGCCTGGGCGGCGAGATTCCCCAGGCGATCCTGCAGGGCCGGCCCGAGGTGGCCCGCGAGGTGGCCGGCTGGTATCAGCAGACCTTCGGCGATGATTTTTACCTGGAAATTCAGGATCACGGCGGCCTGGAAGATCGCATCGTCAATACCGGCATGGCTCGCATCGGTGCCGAGCTGGGCATTCCCCTGATCGCCACCAACGACGCCCACTATCTGAGTGTGGGCGATGTGGAGGCCCACGATGCCCTGCTGTGTGTGCTCACCGGCAAGCTGATCACCGATGTGAAACGGTTGCGTTATACCGGCACCGAATACATCAAGAGTGAGGCCGAGATGGGCCTCCTGTTCCACGATCACCTGGAACCGGAGCTGATTGCCGCCGCCATTGCCAACACGGAAACGGTGGCCGCGAAGGTGGAGGACTACGACATCCTCGGCCGGTATCAGATGCCGCGCTTTCCGATCCCCGAGGGACACACGGCTGTCAGCTATCTCACCGAGGTGAGTGAACAGGGGCTGCGGGCTCGGCTCGATCTCGGCGATGCTCAGCCGTTCGATTCCCTCTACGGCGAGCGCCTTGCCTTTGAGCTGCAGGTGATGGAGCAGATGGGTTTTCCCACCTACTTTCTGGTGGTCTGGGATTACATCCGCTTTGCCCGCGACAACGGCATTGCCGTCGGGCCAGGCCGGGGCTCCGCCGCAGGCTCGCTGGTGGCCTACGCCCTGGGGATCACCAACATCGATCCGGTCAGGCACGGCCTGTTGTTTGAGCGTTTTCTGAATCCAGAGCGCAAGTCGATGCCGGATATTGATACCGATTTCTGCATCGAGCGCCGCGGTGAGGTGATCGAGTACGTCACCCAGCGCTATGGCGAGGACAAGGTGGCCCAGATCATCACCTTCAACCGCATGACCTCCAAGGCGGTGCTCAAGGATGTCGCCCGGGTGCTGGATATTCCCTATGGCGAGGCCGATCGCCTGGCCAAGCTCATTCCAGTGGTGCGGGGCAAGCCAGCGAAACTCAAGGAGATGATCGGCGCTGAATCGCCCGCTCCTGAATTCCGCCAGAAGTATGAAGGCGATGCCAAGGTGCGCCACTGGGTCGATCTGGCGATGCGCATCGAGGGCACCAACAAAACCTTTGGCGTCCATGCCGCCGGTGTGGTGATTGCCGCTGAGCCCCTGGATGAGTTGGTGCCGTTGCAGCGCAACAATGACGGCCAGGTGATCACCCAGTACTACATGGAAGATGTGGAGGCGATGGGGTTGCTGAAGATGGACTTCCTCGGCCTCAAGAACCTGACCATGATCGAAAAGACCATTGATCTGGTACACAAAAGCAGTGGCACCCGGCTTGATCCCGATGCCCTGCCCGAGGACGATGCCGTCACCTTCGCCCTGCTGGCCCGGGGAGATCTGGAGGGAATCTTCCAGCTTGAATCCAGCGGCATGCGCCAGATCGTGCGCGATCTCAAGCCCTCGTCGCTGGAGGATATCTCTTCAATTCTGGCGCTGTATCGGCCTGGGCCCCTCGATGCAGGGCTGATTCCCAAATTCATCAATCGCAAGCACGGCCGTGAAGCGATTGATGTGGCCCACGCCAAGCTTGAGCCGATTCTCAAGGAGACCTACGGGATCATGGTCTACCAGGAGCAGATCATGAAGATCGCCCAGGATCTGGCCGGCTATTCGCTCGGCGAGGCCGATCTGTTGCGGCGGGCGATGGGCAAAAAGAAAAAGTCGGAGATGGAGAAGCACCAGAGCCTGTTTGTGCAGGGTGCCTGTGATCGTGGTGTGGACACCAAAGTTGCCGAAGCGTTGTTTGAGCAGATGGTGCTGTTCGCCGAATACTGCTTCAACAAGAGTCATTCCACTGCCTATGGCGCCGTCACCTATCAGACCGCCTATCTCAAGGCCCATTATCCGGTGGCCTACATGGCTGCCCTGCTGACCGTCAATGCCGGCCAGACCGAAAAGGTGCAGCGCTACATCGCCAATTGCCAGGCCATGGGCATTGAGGTGATGCCACCGGACGTCAATGCCTCCGGCATCGATTTCACGCCGGTGGGCGATCGCATCCTTTTCGGTCTATCGGCGGTGCGCAACCTCGGTGATGGGGCGATTCGGCTGTTGATTGAGCAGCGCACGGCCGAGGGTACCTTCGCCTGCCTGGCCGATCTCTGCGATCGTCTGCCCTCCCAGCAGCTCAACCGCCGCTGCCTCGAATCGCTGATCCACTGCGGCGCCCTCGACGGGCTGCAGGCCGGCGCCAATCGGGCCCAGTTGATGGCCGATCTCGATCTGATTCTCGATTGGGCCAGTTCCCGCGCCCGTGATCGGGCCAGCGGCCAGGGCAACCTGTTTGACCTGTTGGCCGCTGCTTCGGCCGCCGATGTCGCCAGCGACGATCGCAGCACGGCACCGAAGGCGGCTCCGGTGCCGGACTATCCCCCCACTGAAAAGCTGAAGCTGGAGAAGGAATTGCTCGGCTTCTACATCTCCGACCATCCGCTGCGGCAGTTGTCGGCCCAGGTCACCCTGCTGTCTCCGATCGGCCTGGCCAGGCTGGAGGAACAGTCCGACAAGGCCAAGGTGAGCATCGTGGCGATGGTGCCGGAGCTGCGCCAGGTGAACACCCGCAAGGGGGATCGCATGGCCATTCTGCAGCTGGAGGATCTCACCGGCAGTTGTGAGGCGGTGGTGTTTCCCAAAACCTATGCCCGTCTGGCCGACCATCTGATGGTGGATGCCCGGCTGCTGGTGTGGGCCACGATGGATCGCCGTGATGATCGGGTGCAGCTGATCGTCGATGACTGCCGCAGCATCGACGATCTGCAGCTGCTGCAGGTGGAACTCGACCCCCAGCAGGCCGGCGACATCGCCATTCAGCATCGCCTGCGTGAATGCCTGACCCGCCATCGTCCTGGCCAGGAGGAGGCCGGGGTCCGGGTGCCGGTGGTGGCGCTGGTGCGTCAGGGCGCCGAATCGCGCTGGGTGCGGCTGGGTCCCCAGTTCTGCGTCGCCGATGCTCCCGCCGCTGCCTTGACCCTGGCCGCCGCTGATTTCCGGGTGAGCCTGCGCTCACCGATCGGTCCGGTGGCCTGAGGTTGGCAGCGACCACGGCCGCTCCGTTGGCCGTGGTCGCTGCCGTGTCATGGAGCCGATAGTCTTCGACCCAGCAGTCCGCCATGGCCTTGAAATCCACCGTCAGGCTCTGAGGGCTGGGTTCTTGGTGGCTTCAGGTCAGCCTGCTCAATCCCGGCCAGCTCAAGCCAGCCGCTGTTGTGGCCAGGCGTGGCCCCCGCTGTTGCCAGGTTTTGGTGTGTGCCCCTTGGCAGCCGGCAAAGCCGGTTTCAACCGTTGCCGGAGCCTTCGCGCATCGCCCGCATCGACTGCCTGAGGCGGCCGATGTTGAGGGGAATTTGCTCAGCTCCCAGCAGACTGCCGGCGCCATCTTCCCAGCTGGACGAGAGCACGCCGTAGCTGAGCCCCAGCAGTCCGAGCAGAAAACAGCCTCCCGAGGCCACCAGGGTGATGCCGGTGGGAATCTCGAGGATGCCCCGGCTCACCACCAGGTAGCTGCCGATGAACACGGACATGCCCATGACGGTGGGTATGCCGGTGGCGATGGCGATGCGACGGGCCATGCGGTTGGCCACCGCATCGGGGATCGCCCGTTGACGCGTCGCCTTGGCGCTGGGCTGAGGCCCAGGTTTGCCAATGCCCTTGGCGGCTCGCTTGGAGCCGAAGGGTTGAGGGTCCCGCTGCGGGGCCATGGCGACAACCTCAGCCGCGGATGCCCAGTTTGCTGATCAGTCCGGCGTAACGCTCCTGGCTCTGGCTGCGCAGATAGCTCAGCAGCCGCTTACGGCGACCGATCATCTTCAGCAGTCCCTGGCGGGAGGAGAAGTCGTGGATGTTTTTCTGCAGATGGCCGCTGAGCTGGTTGATCCGCTCACTCAGCATCGCCACCTGCACTTCCACCGAGCCCGTATCGGTGCCGTGGGTTTGATGGCCGTTGATCAGTTCTTGCTTCTTGGTGGTGGTGAGCGGCATGGGCGAAGAGCGAGCGGAGGCCGAAGCCCTGGCGGAGCAAACAAGCACTTTACCGTGTCACCAGCACACTTCCCCGGCTCCTCCTCATGGGCGGCTTCAGGCCGCTGAGCGGGACAACCAGCGCAGGCATTCGCGAATCCAGTCATCGCCCTGGTCCGCCGCCGTCAGGCCCTGCGCCGCCACAGCCCGTAGGGAGCGGTGGATTTCCAGCGGCTCATAGCCCAGGGCACCGAGGGTGATCTGAACATCGTCGCGGCCGGCACCCTCGGGCAGGCTCGTGTCGGCATCGAGCAGATCATCAAAGCTCTCCGGCATGGCCACCAGGGAGCAGAAGCGATCCTTGAGCCGGCTGCGCAGTTCCACCGAGAGCCGTTCGGCGGTGCGCTTGCCCACGCCCGGCGCCTCGGCCAGTCGCCGCAGATCCGCCTGGATGATTGCCCGCACCAGCTCTTCCGGCGTCAGCGTTCCCAGCAATCCCAGCGCCATCTGGGGCCCGACACCGCTGACGGCGACCAGTTCCCGGAACAGATCGCGCTCGTGCCGCAGCGGAAAGCCGTAGAGGCTCCAGCCGTCCTCGCGGATGCTGTGGTGGATGTGCAAGGCCAGCTCGATCCCCACCGGCGGCAGCTGGCGCCAGTGTCTGGGGCTGAATTGCAGCTCGTAGCCCACCCCCTGGCAGATCAACAGGGCCCCATAACGGTTGGCCTGCTGCCATGGTTCGGCCAGTTGTCCCTGGAGCCAGCCGATCATGGAAGTCCGTGCGCCGGCCCCCATGCTGCCCGCCCTGCCAAGCCCCCGCCGCCTGCTGCCCTGGCCCGCTTGGCTGGCTCCCAGGCTGGCCCCCGGGCTGGCGGCCCTGGGACTGACCCTGGCGCTGTTGCTGCCGTTGGGCCTGGCGGGCTGCGGCCTTTCCAACCAGCCGTCCCGGTCGGTGCTGCTGCAAGCCCTGGCCCTGCAGATCGAGCTGACCCAGGCCCAGGTGGCCCGCGCCCTGGATCTCGAACCGCCGGGACTGCCGGAGGTGAGCCGGGTGCGGCTGGAGCAGCAGCAGGCGATTCGCATCGGTGCGGCCGATGGGCTCAGGCTCACGGGGCAGTTCGACTGGCGCCTGGCCGGTGACCCGATCCGGGTCGACAGCCCCTTCGAGCTGTTTCTGCAGCGAGGTGAACGGGGTCAGAGCTGGCGGCTGGCCAGGCCGCTGGGCAGTCGTGATGGCAGCAACCAGGACTGGATCACCGATCCACTGCCCCTGCCGGGGGGGCGTGGCAAGGCAGGCCTGGGTTGAACTCAGTCGAGGCTGGTCGCCAGAGGCTGATCGGAGTCATCGTCCGCTGACAGCCCCAGCCAGCGGGCCAGCCAGCGCAGGCTCATGCCCTGAATCAGCAGGTTGATCATCACCACAGCGAAGATGATGCCTTCGGCATTGTTCACCAGTTTCGGCATGGAGGCCGGATCAATGCCGCGCATCCTGGGAATGGCGTCGGTGACCGCGAAGCTCAGGGCCAGGGGTACGGCACCGCGCAGGCCGCACCAGGAGATCAACAGGGTTTCCTTGATGTTGAAGGGAGACAACCACTGGAATGCCAGCACACTCAAGGGGCGGGCGACCAGCATCAGGGCCAGGGCCACGACGATGCCAAAAGGGAATACATCATACAGTTTCTCGGGTAACATTTCGACGCCGAAGATCAGGAAGACAGCGATCTCGGTCATCGAGTTGAAAGGAAGTAATGTCGTTTGTAAATTATGGGTGCTGATGTTGAGATTGGTGTATTTGTGATTGGCCAGAAATACGCCACAGATGTAGGCCGAAATAAAGCCCGAGCCCCCGAGCAGGTCGGCTAAACCGTAGGAAAGCAGGGCGATGGCGACCCCCAGAACCAGGAGTTGGGCCTGATCGTGCACCAGGCGCTCCAGGCTGAAGCGCGCCACATAACTGGTGATCAGGCCCACCAACAGTCCCGATCCGATCTTCTGCAGAAAGAACTGCAACTGCTGCATCAGGATCGATTCCGGATGGCTGCCATTGCCGATGGTGGTGAGGCCCACCACCAGCCCCAGAAACAGGATGGCCGCTGGATCATTGACGGAAGCCTCGAACTCCAGCAGTGATTGCAGTCGTTTTGGCAGGATTCTGCCACCGGCATTGAGCACGCCGATGGTGGCTCCGGCATCGGTTGAACCGAGACAGGCGGCGATCACCATGGCCACTCCCAGGGGCAGTTGATCGAAGCCCAAGGAGATCCCAGCACCAGTTTCTGATCCCAGCATCCAGATGATCAGGCCCAGGATGATCGAGGAAATGATGGCGCCACCGACAGCCAGCAGGATGCCATATTCAAGAAAGCCCCTGATCGATCTCAACTCTGTTTTAAGCCCGGCATAAAAGAGCAGCATCGACAGGCTGAGGGTGTGCAGCCACTCAATCGTGGTCGAGCTGAATGGAGAGGCACCAGGATCGATCAAGACGCCAAAGAGCAACACCCCCAGAATCGCCGGAATGCCCAACTTGAGGCTGAAACGGCTGATGGCCAGCGTGGCCAGAAACATGCCGCCGATCACCACCATCACCACCGGCAGCGGCACACCGCTCTGGTGCAGTTGATCGGGTATCAGCTTCGTGATGCCGGGATGAAACGCTGCGGTGGCTCCTGGTCCCTCACCGCTGGCCCCCGAGCCAAGGGTCAGGCCGATGGTCCGGAACGTCTGCCAGGGAAACAACATCAGCAGACCGGAGGAGCCGCAATCTTGTAGCCCAGACTTTAAGCCTGAATGCCTTCAGCTCCGCTTGCTGCCGGCCTGAGCGCCGCGGCCGCCCTCAGCGACTGAGCAGGGCGGCCGCCAGGATCAACAGGGCGCCGAT
>CAIJRN010000084.1 GCA_903823115.1 uncultured cyanobacterium | reverse complement strand
CGCCGGCTGTGGCCGGGGGTGCAGCCGCTGCTGGCAGCGCTGGAGCGGATCGGCGCCGCCCATGCGGCCAGCGGTGACGCCGTGGCTCTCAACTGGTGTCGCGCCCATGGGGCGATGCCGATCGTCGGGCTGCGCACCCCGGCCCAGGCGGACAAGGCCGCTGGCGCCCTCGCCTGGCAGCTCAGCCTGGAGGAGCGGCAGCAGCTCGATCAGCTGGCCTTGGCGGCGGCCGCAGCTGGAACGCGAATGCCGGCCAATCCGTTCGAGAGTGCCTGAACGCCGGCGCTGGTTTTCGCTTTCAGCCGGCGTGGATTGGGGCGGCAGGGGCGGGGGTGAGCACCACCGGCAGGGCCGCAGCCCGGGGCTGGGGGGGCTCATTGCGTTGCAGCAGTCGCAGCACCTGGGGATCTTCGGGTGAACCCTCGCTGCTGCCCTGGCTGGGGGCGCAGGCGGCCAGGGCTTCCTGCAGCAATGAATCAAAGGTGGAGCCAGGCAGGCGATGGCGAGCCAGTTCGAGAAAAGCCCGGGGCAGGGATTCGCCGGCGGCGGTGCGCAGGGCCGGGTTGCTGCGACGCAGTTCCTGTTCCTGGGCGATCGAGGTCAGGAAGCGCTCGGTCACGTCCCGTTTGGTGCCAGCGCGGATGCGGGTGTCCTGCTCGGCTTCGTTGAGCGTGGTCTGATTCTCCAGTTCTCCCAGGCGGCGTTGCAGGCTGTCGAGAACCTCCTGGGCTTCCTTGGCGATGTGGGTCAGCTGGCCGTCGGAGAGGCGGGGCAGATCGGCGACGTACACCTTGCCGTGGTCCCGCAGTGTCAGGAACGTGGGCCGCTGACCGCCTGAACCGATCTCCCGGGGCCCGGAGGGACCTTCCCGCAACCGTGGTCGGGGCTGTTGAGGGCGCTGGGGTGGCACGGGGCCGGCCGAGGAACGGCGACGGGTGATGCGGGAAGTGGTGTCGAACATATGAATAGGGGGGGGAGTGGAGGCCCTCCCGACGGCCGCTGGTATCTGGAGGCGAAACCTGGAAGGTCCAGGCAGGCCATGACACTGATTCTATGTAGCGAAGAACACCGCCAAGTCAGCGGCTCGATCGGGCAGGTTCGTCCCCGCGGCAGGCAGTGGCTGACAGCATCCGCAGCGGCTTGGCTGGCGCAGCCGGATCAGGACGGCAACCCCTGCAGCGGATGCTCCCCGGAGGCACCGTTTTCGATCCGGCCCAGCTCCCAGGCGCGATGGCCCTGCTCCCGGCAGATCGTCAGGGCGCTGGCCACGGCCTCCTGCGGCAGCACCAGGCAATAGCCAACCCCCAGGTTGAAGGTGTTCCACAGATCTGATTCGGGCACTTCGCCGTTCTGCTGCAGCCAGCGGAACAGGGCGGGACGCTCCCAGCTCTGGGGATCAATCACGGCGTGCATCTCGGCCGGGAAGCAGCGGGGCAGGTTTTCCGGCAGGCCGCCGCCGGTGATGTGGGCCATGCCATGCAGGGGAACCCGGGCTCGCCGCAGGGCCTGCACCAGGGAGCCATAGAGCCTGGTGGGGGTCAGCAGGGCTTCGATCAATCCGCGGCCGTCGCCGTCGTCAAGCGGTGTTGTGGCATCGACGCCCCGGGCTTCCAGGATCGGGCGCACCAGGCTGAAGCCATTGCTGTGCACCCCACTGCTGGCCACGGCCAGGATCCGATCGCCGGGGCGCACCAGAGAACCGTCGATGCGTTCGTCCTCCTCCACCACTGCCACGCAGAAGCCGGCCAGGTCGTAGCGGCCCGGGCCGTAGAAGCCGGGCATCTCCGCGGTTTCGCCGCCCAGCAGGGCGCAGCCGCTCTGGCGGCAGCCGTCGGCGATGCCCTCCACCACCTCGGCCATGGCCTCGGGGCTGAGCTTGCCGGTGGCGATGTAGTCGAGAAAGAACAGGGGTTCGGCGCCACAGGTGATCACGTCGTTGACGCACATCGCCACCAGATCAAGGCCGACGTCGTGGTGGCGGCCGTAGGCCTGGGCCAGCTCCAGCTTGGTTCCCACCCCATCGGTCCCGGCCACCAGCAGGGGTTTGCGCAACCCCTGGGGCAGTCGGCAGAGACCGCCGAAGCCGCCGAGGCCCCCGAGCACCTCGGGTCGCCGTGTGCTTTCGACGCTGTTGCGGATCCTCTCCACGAAGGCCCGCCCGGCGATCACATCGACGCCTGCTGTGCGGTAGTCCATGGATCGGCTCGGGGAGGGCTTTGATCTTGATCCTGCGATGGCGCCGGCCTCGCCGATGCCGGTCGGACCTGGATCGCGGCCTTTTGGCGTGGACGGCTGTTCGATCGGTACAAGCTTCGATCAGCTGGCCTTATGTCCCGCATTGAATTTCCTGATCGCCGTCATGGTGGTGGGAGCGGAATAACCCCTGCGGGGCAGGGGGATGCGGTTAACGATGATGAAATCTGATCATTCATTGGCGGGCTTTGTTGGCTGATTTTGTCGCTGAATTGCGGTTACGTTTGCCTCGTTGTTATTTCCTGATAGGAACTCGTACGGCGAATTTGCATTGATGTGACGGGGCTCAGTTCTGTCACGGATGTTGCAAATCCCAGTCTCTGCTCAGCTCAAGTCGTTCCTCGACTGGCCTGGGCCAAGGCTTTGTCCGCTGGCTTGTTCCGCCTGTTATGCGTGCACCTCAGCTCCTGGGCGCCGTCGCCCTCCTGATCGCCAGCAGCAGCTCCTTCGCTCCTGCCATGGCTGGAACCTCCTCCTCCACAGCTCCTTCTGTGGCCATTCTTGAGCTCAACACGGCTCCAAGCTGGGATGAGAAGTTCCTCAGGCAGATGAACCCGGCTCCCGCTGCCAACGGTCTTCTCGCTTCCGCATCCGTCACCGTCGGCCAGGCCAGCTGGTACGGCCCCGGCTTTTACGGCGGCCACACCGCCAATGGTGAAGTTCTCAGGCCCGGCACCCTCACCGCTGCCCACCGCTACCTGGCCTTCGGCACCATGGTGCGTGTCACCAACCTCAACAACGGCCGCTCCGCTGTTGTTCGCATCAACGATCGCGGTCCTTTCCACGGCGGCCGCATCATTGATCTGGCCCATGGAGCCGCCCAGGAACTGGGCGTCACCTCCAGTGGCACCGCCCAGGTGAAGCTCGAAGTCCTGAACTGAAGCCTCGAGCTTTACCGAGGTTTCAGCTCGATCAGATCCAGGCAAGCAAGCCGCCAACAGCGGCAGGGCCCATCCGCCAATCTGGCGGCTGGGCCTTTTGCCATGGTGACCGTGGAGATGCTGCGCACTGCCAGTGAGCTGAACCGCTGGCGCCATCGGGAGGCCGGCCGACCCCTGCACTTCGTGCCGACGATGGGCGCCCTGCATCAGGGTCATCAGCAGCTGCTGCAGCGGGCCGCCCAGCCGCGGGCAGGGCAGCGGCCCCGGGTGCTGCTGAGTGTGTTCGTCAACCCGCTGCAGTTCGG
>CAIJRN010000083.1 GCA_903823115.1 uncultured cyanobacterium | reverse complement strand
CCTTAAGTGTCAGAGCAATCAAACCCTGGCGTCAAAAAGCTTTCCGTGCTTCTGTCCAGCCAGCTGCACCTGCGCGCCAAGCGATACGCCCTGCAAAACGATCAGACCCTCACCGATCTGATCACCTCCCTGCTCACCGAGTTCCTCGACAACGCCGACGCCAGCAAAAAGGGCTCCCCGTAGTGAGGAGCCCGCAAGCGACAGCGCTCGTTTCGTAGCCGCTGGATCAGGCCTCGATCGTCACCTTGTTGATGCGGCTGCCGTTGTGCAGTTTCAGCACCACATCCAGGTCGCCGGTGTGGCCGAACACGGTGTGCACGCCATCAAGGTGGGGTGTGGCGCCATGGCAGAGAAAGAACTGGCTGCCGCCGGTGTTCTTGCCCGCATGGGCCATCGACAGGCTGCCGGCCTGATGTTTGTTCTTGTTGATCTCACAGGGAATCATGTAGCCCGGACCGCCGGTGCCGGCCTGGCCGCGGGCGCCTTCCCTGGAGTTGGGGCAGCCGCCCTGGGCCATGAAGCCATCAATCACCCGGTGGAAGGCCAGGCCGTCATAGAAGCCATCGTTGGCCAGCTTGACGAAGTTGGCGACGGTGCCTGGGGCATCGGCATCAAACAGTTCGATGGCGATGCTGCCGGCTTCGGTGTCCATCAGGGCTTTGGTCACGGTTGTTCGCTTGGCAGGGGGGCCGTCAATCCTGCCAGGCCAGGTGCGGCGTCCCCCCGTGGGATGGCCGAACTCCGGACCCGGCCGGGATCCCCGCCGCAGAAACGCAGCGCTGGCTGAGCGGGCTGCAGTAAAACGATCCCTGACCTCCACTCTCCTTGCCATGAGCGCACCCCGCGGTTCCGCCGGCAGCCAGCTGGATCTGCCGCAGGCCCGCCTCGGCGTGCTGGGCGGCAGTGGCCTCTATGCCATGGAAGGCCTCGGCGATCTGCGCGAACTCACGCTCGACACCCCCTACGGCCAGCCTTCCGACAGCCTGCGGCTCGGCCGCATCGGCGATCTCGAGGTGGTGTTCCTGGCCCGGCATGGCCGCCAGCACACCTACACCCCCACCGAGGTGCCCTACCGGGCCAATCTCTGGGCGCTGCGCTCGCTCGGCGTGCGCTGGATCCTGTCGGTGTCGGCCGTCGGTTCCCTGCAGGAGGAGGTGCGGCCGCTCGACATGCTCGTGCCCGATCAATTCATCGATCGCACCCATCAGCGGCCGTTGAGCTTCTTCGGCGAAGGGGCCGTGGCCCACGTCACCGTCGCTGATCCCTATTGCTCGGTGCTCAGCCGCATCCTCGCCGATGTCGGCGACAGCCTGATGCCCGAGGGTCGTCGCCTGCACCGCGGCGGCACCTATCTCTGCATGGAGGGCCCCGCCTTCTCCACCCGCGCCGAATCCGAGCTCTATCGCTCCTGGGGCGCTGATGTGATCGGCATGACCAACCACACCGAGGCGCGACTGGCCCGCGAGGCCGAGATGGCCTACGCCACCCTGGCGATGGTGACCGACTACGACTGCTGGCACCGGGAGCACGCCTCCGTCACGGTCGAGATGGTGCTCGACAACCTGCGCGCCAACGCCAGCCTGGCCCAGCAGATCGTGCGCCTGGCGGCCGAGCGGGTGGCGGCCCTGCGCCCCCCCAGCAGCGCCCACCACGCCCTGCGCCACGCCCTGATGACGCCGGTCGAGGCCGTACCCGCCGCCACCCGCCGGCGCACCGACCTGTTCACAGCTCCCTACTGGGGCCCCTACGAAGCTGGTGACTCAGGCGTCAGAGACGCAGGCGCCAGAGACGCAGGCGCCAGGGACGCAAGCGTCAGCGACCCAGCCGGCAACTGAGCCCCCAGGGCCGCCAGCGCCGAGCGCAGGCCCGGCCCATGCAGCGCCATCGCTGCGCGGGCGGCCTCCAGTTCGATGCCGGCGGCGGCCATCAACAGGGCCAGCCGCACCGAGCCCTCGGCCTGCCGCAGCAGCTCACTGCCGCGCTGCCGGCTCAGTCCGGCCAGATCGGCCAGGATGCGCAGGGCCCGGTCCTCGAGCTTGGCGTTGGTGACCGCCACATCGACCATGCGGTTGCCATACACCTTGCCCAACCGCACCATCACACCGGTGGAGAGGATGTTGAGCGCCATCTTGGTGGCGGTGCCGGCCTTGAGCCGCGTCGAGCCGGTGAGCAGTTCGGGGCCGGTGAGCAGGCGGATGTCGATGTCGCAGGGCATGGCCACCTGCTCGCTGGGCACACAGGCCATGGCGATCGCCAGTGCCCCGATCGCCCTGGCATGGCTGAGGCCCCCCAGCACATAGGGGGTGGTGCCGCCGGCGGCGATCCCCACCAGGCAGTCGCCGGCGCCGAATCCGCGCGCCTGCAGATCGGCCACACCGGCTTCGAACAGATCTTCCAGGCCTTCGGAGCTGCGCAGCAGGGCGGCGGCGCCACCGGCCAGCACCCCCTGCACCAGCTCCGGCGCTGAGCAGAAGGTGGGTGGGCATTCCGCCGCATCCAGCACCCCCAGCCGGCCCGAGGTGCCGGCCCCCAGATAGAACAGCCGCCCGCCGCCCAGCAGCCGGGCGGCAATGCCATCCACCGCTTCGACGAGGGGGCCGGCGGCGGCGGCCACCGCCTCCTGGGGGCGGCGATCGTTCTGGCAGAACAGCTCCACCAGATCCGCTGTCTCCAGCTGGTCGAGGTTTTCGCTCAGGACATTGGCCTGCTCGGTGAGCAGATGGCCCCGGCTCCAGAGTTCAGCGCCGGTGAGGCTGGCGAGGGGAGCATCGGCCGCAGCGGCGCCCGTCACAGCAGCCCCTCCAGCCGGCGGCGGAAGGCTTCCAGCTCAGGATCGGGGCTGGCAGCGGCACTGTCGCCGCCAGCAGACCGGTCGCCGCCAGCGGCATCAGGCTCCAGATCGCCGGCTTCGGCCTGCTCCTTCCAGCTGCTGACATCCATGTTGCGCTCGGGCGGGGCAATCAGCAGCCGCTCCTCGTCGCTGCTCGGCAGGAAGCCCGCCGGCACGAAGCGCCCCTCGTAGCCCGCATCCCGGCAGAACTGCTCCAGCTCCTCGCGGTCGATCAGCTCCACCGTCGGCACCGGGAAATCCTGCGCTTCCAGCAGGCCCGCATAGCGCTCGGCGTCATCGGGGTCCTCAAACATCAGCACCACGGTGCGGCCGTTCAGCTCCAGGGAATGAATGCCCTCCTGATCACTGTGGGCATCGAACAGGAGCACATGCACCGGCCCGAAGGCGGACTCTCTCGGGGTCACGATCGGCGTTGCTGCAACAGGGCCAGTGTCTCATCCGCCGGCGGCCTGCAGCCGCCGCTCCGCCTCCAGCTCCCGCAGGCGCCGGTAGAGGGCCTGTTCATCCTCACCGAGCCCGTCGTCGATCACGATCCTGATCTCCACCAGCTGATCGCCGCGCCGCTCGCCCAGGGTCTGTCCCCGCCCCCGCAGGCGCAGCAGGCGGCCACTGGAGGAGCCGGACGGCACCCGCAGTCGCACCGGTCCATCGAGGGTGGGCACCACCGCCTGCACCCCCAGGGCGGCATCCGCCGGCGAGAGCTCCAGCTTGTAGAGCACCCGCAGACCATCAATGCGCAGTCCTTCGGCCGTGCGCACCCGCAACTGCAGAAAATGATCGCCGCCGCCGGGGGCGACGCCCTGCAGGCAGAGCCGCCAGCCATCGCCGGCCAGCGCTGGTGTCCAGACCTCCACCAGGGTGCCATCGCGCAGTTCCAGTTCCAGCCGTTCGCCATTCAGGGCCTGCTCCGGTGTCAGCTCCACCAGGCTCTCCTCATCGCTGCTGGCCTGCACCGGCGGCGGTGAAGGCGCGGCGGTGGTGACCCGGCCAGCCGGGTCCGACGCGGAATCCTCTGCTGCTGGCCAGGCGGCGGCCTGCTCGTCTGGCGGCTGCGAGGCGGCAGCCCCTGCGTCCAGCGGATCGCTGCCGAAGCCGTTGTCGCGCTCGTCAGCGAAGGCCGCATCGCCCGTGGCGCCCTGATCCTGGCCGCGGCGGCGCTGGCCGAAGAGATGGGCCAGATAGTCCTCAAACTCGGGAAAGCCACTCGTGTAGGGATCCCGATCGGACCCGTCGGCCATGGAACCGCCGGACTCCTCACCCAGCTCCCAGGCCCGGCGGCGGCTGGGATCGGAGAGCACCGCATAGGCCTCGTTGAGCCGCTTGAAGCGCTCCTCCGCGCCTGGATCGTTGTCGTTGAGATCCGGATGCCAGCGGCGCGCCTGCTGGCGGAAGGCCCGCTTCAGCGCCTCCGCATCGGCACCGGGTTCGATGCCGAGCACCTGCCAGTGATCGGCGCCGGCATTCGCCAGGGGATCGGGACTGGGACGAGGGCTCACGGAGATCAGCCGTCGGACCAGGGATCATCCTGCAGACCCTGATCGCGCCGGCGGGTGGCGCTGCCACCGGCACTGCCGGCGGCACTGCCGCCGGAGCTGCGGGGATCGCCCCGGCCCCAGTCCTCACCAGGGTCCCGCTCACGGCCTCGCCCCCCGTCACCACCAGGATCCCGGTCACGGCCGCGGTCCCAGTCACCGCCGGGGTCGCGCAGCTGCCGGTTGCCGGCGGTTCGCGCGTTGCCTGGATCGCGGCCGTCGCCGTTGTCGCGGCCGTCGCCGTAGTCCCGATCCACGCGGCCGTCCTGATCCCAATCCCGGCCGCTGGCCCCACTGTCGCGCCAACGGCTCTCAGCACCGGGACGCTCAGAACCGGGACGCTCAGCCTCGGCAGGCTGGCGTTGCCATCGATCCTGGTCGCCGCGATCCCATCGGGCTGGATTGCCCGCGGAGCCAGCACCCCGATCCCCGAACCGATCGGCCTCGCTGCGCTGACCAGAGCCCCTGGGTTCGTCGTCAAAAGAGCGGAAACTGCCGGTTCCGGCAGTGCCGGAGCCGAAGCTACCGAGGCCGAAACTGCCGCTCGGGCTACGGCCAGCACCACCGCCTGCGCCATAGGCGCCAGCGCCGTAGGCGCCGGCACGGGACGACGAGGCCCAGGGATCACCACGGCCGCCGCGATCCCAGTCATCCCAGTCGTCATCGGCGAACAGTTCGTCCTTGAGCGAGCCGAGCGTGTTCTTGAGGCCCTGCAGCGGACCGGTCTCGGCACGCCGCTCACTCATCAGGCGCCGGTTCAGACCGAACAGCGCCTCCTGCAACTGACTGACGGCCAGCTCCAGCTCGCTGGAATCCTCGGCCACCAGCAGATCCTGCACGTCACGCACCGCCATCTCCACCGAGCGCTGCTGGCGTTCAGCGCCATAGGGGCCGAGCTCGAGGGCCGCATCGCGCAGACGGCGTTCGGCCTGGGCCACCAGGGTCTGGGCCTTGTTGCGGCGATCGATCTCCGCCCGCTTGCGGCGATCCTCCACCGCTTTGAGCTCGGCTTCGGCCAGCAGGGCCGCAATCTCCTGCTCGCTGAGATTGGAGCCGCCCTGGATCGTCACACTCTGCTGGCGCCCGGTGGTGCGATCGGTGGCCGACACCTGCAGCAGGCCATTGGCGTCGATGTCGAAGGACACCTGCACCTGGGGCACGCCGCGCGGGGCCGGCGGGATGCCGGAGAGCCGGAACCGCCCCAGCGACTTGTTGTCAGCGCCCATCTGGCGCTCACCCTGGAGCACGTGAATCTCGACCGAGTTCTGATTGGCCTCCGAGGTGCTGAACAGATCGGACTTGCGCACCGGAATCGAGGTGTTGCGCGGAATCAGCACCTTCATCAGCCCGCCGATCGTCTCCAGCCCCAGGGACAGCGGCGTGACGTCATTGAGCATCAGATCCCGCAGTTCGCCGGTGAGGATGCCGGCCTGCACCGCCGCGCCGATCGCCACCACCTCATCGGGATTGACCGACTGACACGGTTCGCGCGGGATCAAGGTGCGCACCATCTCCTGCACCATCGGCATGCGGGTGGAGCCCCCCACCAGCACCACATCGTCGATGTCGTCGGCCGAAAGGCCGGAATCACGCAGGGCGCGCTGCACCGGCCGCAGCAGCCGATCGAGCAGATCCGGGCAGAGAGCCTCGAAGCTGCGGCGCTCCAGGCTGGTTTCGACATGCAGGGGCCCCTCGGGCCCCGTGGCGATGAAGGGCAGGGAGATCGGCGTGCTCTGCACGCCGGAGAGTTCGATCTTGGCCTTCTCGGCCGCTTCGCTGAGACGCTGCAGCGCCTGGCGATCGCGGCGCAGATCGAGGCCGTGCTCGGTCAGGAAGGCATCGGCCAGCCAGTCGACGATGCGCCGATCCCAGTCATTGCCGCCCAGCTGGGTGTCGCCGCTGGTGGCCTTGACATCAAAGACGCCGTTGGCGATGCGCAGCACCGAGACATCGAAGGTGCCACCGCCGAGATCAAAGACCAGCACCTGCTTGACCGCACTGCGATCGAAGCCGTAGGCCAGGGCCGCCGCCGTCGGTTCATTGAGGATGCGCTCCACCGTGATGCCCGCCAGCCGGCCGGCATCGCGGGTGGCCTGGCGCTGGGCATCATCGAAATAGGCCGGAACGGTGACCACCGCCGCCTCCACCGCTTCGCCGAGGTAGGTGGCGGCGTCATCGACGAGCTTGCGCAGGATGCTGGCCACGAGCTCCTCCGGCGCATATTCGCGCTCGGTGACGGGGCAGACGACACGCACATTGCCCTGGTCATTGGCCCGCACCGTGTACGGCACCCCCAGGCTGCTCTCGTCGAGCTCGTCCCAGCGGCGGCCGACGAAGCGCTTGAGGTTGGCAAAGGTGTTGCGGGGGTTGAGCACCAGCTGGCGCCGCGCCAGCTGGCCCACCAGCAACTCCCGCTCACGACTGAATCCCACCACCGATGGGGTGGTGCGCCCTCCCTCGGCATTGGCAATGACCTGAGGCCTGCCGCCTTCGAGCACGGCCACCACCGAGTTGGTGGTGCCCAGGTCGATGCCAACGATCCGCCCCATGAAACCCCGCCTGGAACCCCAAGGTACCGGGACCGGCCAGACAAGAAGTCTGATCCGGACGTTAATCCGACCTTAAACGGTGGACGGGATGCCCTTCGTAGATTCCACAACAAGGGATTCATGCGTTCCCGGGAGGGCCTGCCACCTTCCTGCTGAGGCCGCAACACCTGCCAGTCAACCCAGGTTCTTTGAACCGCCGAGGCCCACCCTTTGCCGTCGTTCCTTTCTGTCCCGTTCAGGCCCGTCAACCCATGACCAGCGATCTCGGGCTCAGCGTTGACGCTCAGTTCACCCTGCGGCGTCGCCCCAACAGCGAAAAATTCCTGGATCTGGGCTTCCGCCAGCTCACCCTCGCCCTGGCTTCGCTGGTGGCCATCGTGCTGCTGGCGATCCTGGTCACCGTGTTCCAGGGCTCCCGCGAGGCGATGGCCAGCTTCGGCCTGCGCTTCATCGTCACTTCGGCCTGGGATCCGGTCAACGAGCAGTACGGGGCCTTCGTGGCCATCTACGGCACCCTGGTCACCTCGATCCTGTCCCTGGCGATCGCCGTACCGCTGGGCGTCGGCACAGCGATCTTCATCACCGAAGATCTGATCCCGGCTCGCCTGCGCGAACTGATCGGTCTGATGGTGGAACTGCTGGCGGCGATTCCGTCGGTGGTGTTGGGCCTGTGGGCGATCTTCGTGATGGAACCGGCGATCCGGCCAGCCCTGGAGTTGCTGCATCACCTGCTGGGCTGGACGCCCTTCTTCGCCACCACGCCTCAGGGTCCGGGCATGGCGCCGGCGATTCTGATCCTGGTGGTGATGGTGCTGCCGATCATCACGGCCATCGCCCGCGATGCCCTCAATCAGGTGCCGATCGAGTTGCGCCAGGGGGCCTACGGCGTCGGCACCACCCGCTGGGGGGCGATTTTCGCCGTGATCCTGCCGGCGGCGATCTCCTCGATCATCGGCGGCGTGATGCTGGCCCTGGGTCGGGCGATGGGTGAAACCATGGCCGTGACGATGATCATCGGCAACTCCCTCAACTTCGATCTCTCGCTGCTGGCCCCCGGCAACACGATCGCCTCGATGCTCGCCAACCAGTTCGGTGAAGCCGATGGCATCCAGGTGTCAGCGCTGATGTATGCGGCCCTGATCCTGATGCTTCTCACCTTTTCGGTGAATGTGCTCGCCCAGTGGGTTGTCCGCCGGCTCAGCCTCAAATACTGATCGCCACCATGACGTCCTCCATGACCAGCTCAGGCCGCGAATCCAACACCGACACCAGCCTGTTTGATCGCCGCCCCCTGAGTTTTGATCCGAAGCTGAAGCGCAACCGGCTCAATGGACTGTTCACCCTGATCTCCGGCCTGTTCGCCACCCTGGCGGTGCTGCCCCTGGTGCTGGTGTTGGTCTACGTGTTGGTGCAGGGCGGGCGCTTGCTGAGTCTGCGCCTGTTCACCGAACTCCCCCCCGCCCCGGGCCTGGAAGGCGGCGGCATCGGCAACGCCATGCTCGGCACCGTGCTCGTCACCCTGATCGCCGCCCTGATCGCCATTCCGGTCGGTGTGGCCGGTGGCGTCTACCTGTCGGAATATGCGGGCAAGAGCTGGTTCGGCCAGGTGGTGAGTTTCTCCAATGACGTGCTGGCCGGCGTGCCTTCGATCATCAGCGGTGTGTTTGTTTACGGCCTGATCGTCGCCACCCGTGTCTTCTTCGGCCAGAGCTACAGCGCCATGGCCGGGGGCATTGCCCTGTCGGTGTTGATGCTGCCCACCGTGATCAAAACCACCAATGAGGGCCTCAAACTGGTGCCCAATGAACTGCGACTGGGGGCCTACGGCGTTGGCGCCTCGCGCTACGTGACGATCACCCAGATCGTGATTCCCGCTGCCCTGACACCGATTTCCACCGGGGTGGTGCTGGCGATCGCCCGAGCCGCCGGTGAGACGGCGCCGTTGATCTTCACAGCCCTGTTCTCAGCCTTCTGGCCGGAAGGCATTTTCAATCCGATCGCCACGATGTCGGTGTTGATCTTCAACTTCGCGATCATGCCCTACCCAGCCCAGAACGAATTGGCCTGGGCCGCCTCCTTCGTGCTCGTGATGATGATTCTGGCCGCCAACCTGCTGGCCCGCTGGCTCAGCCGGTTATCGAAGACATAGGCCAGAGTCCTCTCAGCTGCAGAGCTGAATCTTCAATCAGGCGCCAAGCCTCTACCGTTCCTCACCGGCCATTTCCTGCACCCCTCCCCGCCATGACCAGCAGCCTCAGCCAACACAACGCCAGCAGCAAAAGCAGCGGCAAGATCAGTGGCGATATCTGCATGTCCCTGCAGGACGTCTCGATTTCCTACGGAAACTTCGAGGCCGTCAAAAACGTCTTCATGGACCTTCTCAATGGGAAGGTCACGGCCTTCATCGGACCCTCCGGTTGTGGCAAGTCCACGGTGCTGCGCGCCCTCAACCGCATGAACGACTTGATCCCGGGCTGCCATCTCAAGGGCCGGGTGCTGTTTGACGGCCAGGATCTCTACCACCCACGCATCGATGCGGTCGAAGTGCGGCGCCGCATCGGCATGGTGTTCCAGAAGCCCAACCCCTTCCCGAAGACGATCTACGAAAACATCGCCTTCGGCGCCCGCATCAACGGCTACCGCGGCGACATGGACGAGCTGGTGGAACGCTCGCTGCGCAAGGCGGCCGTCTGGGATGAATGCAAGGACAAGCTGCAGAAGAGTGGCCTGGCCCTCTCCGGTGGCCAGCAGCAACGGCTCTGCATCGCCCGTGCCATCGCCACCGAGCCCGAAGTGATCCTGATGGATGAACCCTGCTCGGCCCTCGATCCGATCTCAACCTTGAAGATCGAGGAAACGATGCACGAACTCAAGCGCAACTACACGATCATCATCGTCACCCACAACATGCAGCAGGCCGTGCGCGTGGCCGACATGACCGCCTTCTTCAATGCCGAGGCGGTGGAGGGCGGCTCCGGCAAGGTGGGCTACCTGGTGGAGTACAGCGAAACCGAGGAAATCTTCAACGCCCCAGCCCAGCAGGCCACCCAGGATTATGTCAGCGGCCGTTTCGGCTGAAGCAGCGGGTGATTCGCTGATTGTTCCAACCCTCTGCAATGCGGTGGCCAGGGTGGCCGCCGCATTGACTCCAATCGTGGCCCTCAAGAAGATTTTGAGCCACAAAAAAGCCGGTCATGACGACCGGCTCAATGAACGGAGAGGGAGGGATTCGAACCCTCGATAAAGTTGCCCCTATACAGCATTTCCAGTGCTGCGCCTTCGACCGCTCGGCCACCTCTCCGGGGGCAAACGGGGCAGATGCCAATGTAGCAGGGAGACCTGCACGGTTTTGATTTTCCCTCCCAGGTCCGCCATCCCATGCCAAGCCATCCGATCACGATCCACTGGCGCCAGCAGAACCGGGTGATCCGGCTGGAGGTGCCGGAAGGTGAGTACATCCTGCGCAGCTTTGAACAGCAAGGCGAACCGCTGCCGTTCAGTTGCCGCAATGGCTGCTGCACGGCCTGCGCCGTGCGGGTGCTGGCGGGAGACATCGACCAGCGCGAAGCCCTGGGGCTCTCGCGGGAGGTGCGCCGCCATGGCTACGGCCTGCTCTGCGTCGCCCGGGCCACGGGCCCCCTGGAGGTGGAAACCCAGGATGAAGATGAGGTCTACGACCTCCAGTTCGGCCGTCATTTCGGCCGCGGCAAGGTGCGCCCCGGTCTGCCCCTGGACGACGAATGACGGATCTCAGGCTCTCCAGTGCTGCCCTGCTGGGCAGTGGCCTCTCCCAGGCTGAGCTGCTCGACCTGGCCGCGGTGGCCCGGCGGGCGGCCGAAGCCGGCGGCGCCAAGTTGCGCCAGCACTTCGGCCGACTTGAGCGGATCCGCGAAAAGAGCCGGGCCGGAGACCTGGTCACCGAAGCCGATGAGGCGGCCGAAGTGGCGGTACTGGCGGTGCTGGAAGCGGCAACCCCTGGGCTGGGGATCCTGGCCGAGGAAAGTGGCCGCCGCCCGGGCACGGGCGAGCTCGAATGGTGCGTCGATCCCCTCGATGGCACCACCAACTACGCCCACGGCTTTCCCTTCTTCGCCACCTCCGTCGGGCTCACCTGGCAAGGGCTGCCCCTGCTCGGTGCCCTGGCGTTGCCGGCTCTGGACCAGTTCTTCTGGGCCGCGGCGGGCCAGGGGGCCTGGTGCAACGACAGGCCGCTGGCGATCAGCCGCTGTGACCAGCTGGCGAAATCCCTGCTGGCCACGGGCTTCGCCTACGACCGCTGCAGCCGCCTGGACAACAACTACGCCGAATTCGCCTGGTTCACCCATCGCAGCCACGGCGTCCGCCGCGCCGGCGCCGCCGCCGTCGATCTGGCCTATGTGGCCGCCGGTCGCCTCGATGGCTACTGGGAGCGGGGCCTGTCCCCCTGGGATCTGGCCGCCGGCATCGTGCTGGTGGAGGAAGCGGGCGGCATCGTCAGCGACTACGCCGGCCAGCGGCTCAACCCCACGGACGGGCGACTGATCGCCTGCGCGCCGGGCCTGCACCAGGCGCTGATCAACGACCTGGCGGCCTGCGAACCGCTGCGCGGCGCCAGCTACGGAGCCGCCGAGCTCGATGGCATCGCCGTCTGAACGGCGCTCCATAGGATCACCAGCAACCCTTCTCCCCATCAGGACAGCCCTGGCCCATGGCTCTGCAACCCGCCGCCGGCGTGCGCGATCTCAATCCCGGCGAGGTCGCCCGCAATCGCCGCCTCTGCGAGCTGCTGGCCGAGGTCTATCGCCTCTGGGGCTATCAGGAGGTGGATCCGCCGGTGATCGAACGCCAGGACACCCTGGCGGCCGGAGGTGCCATCGCCGCGCGGGACGTCGTGCGCCTGGCCACCGATGAGCCCCTGGGGCTGCGGCCCGAACTGACCGCCTCGATCGCCCGGGCCGCCTGCACCCGGCTGGCCGACCAACCGAGACCGCTGCGGCTCTGGGCCTGTGGCGCCACCTTCCGCACCAGCCTGGGCGACAGCGGCTCCCAACGCATCAGCGAGGCGCTGCAGAGCGGCGTGGAGCTGCTGGGCGACGCCAGCGCCGCCGCCGACAGCGAACTGCTGCACCTGCTGCTCAGCGCCGCCGCCACCCTGGGATTGCAGGCCCAGCATCACCCCACCCTGTTGATCGGCCACCACGGCCTGCTCGATGCCCTGCTGGCCGAGGTGCCCAGCCCCCAGCGCCTGGCGGCCCGCAAGGCGCTCACCGGCTTCGATCCCCTGGCCCTGGAGGCGCTGGAACTGCCGGAGCCGCAGCGCCGGCAACTGGCCGGCCTGCTGGGTCTGCGGGGGGAACCCCAGGCGGTGCTGGCCAGCTTGCAGCAATGGCTCGGCCCGGTGCCCCTGCTGCAGAACCTGGCGGCGATGCTCACCAGCCTGGCGCCCAGCGCCGCCAGGCACGGCGTGCGCCTGCAGGTGGATCCCACCTTCCAGCCCCATTTCGATCTCTATGACGGCCTGGTGCTGCGGCTGGTCTGCCAGGGCAGCGATGCCCCCGTGGCGATCGCCAGCGGCGGCCGCTACGACGGCCTGGTGGCCCGCTTCAGTCCCGAGCCCGAGCAGGCGGCCGGCACCGGCTTCGGCTTCGACATCGGCGCCATCCGCGAGCTGCTGGGCTCCGGCGACAGCCCGGCCGACATCGCCAGTCCCTGGCTGGTGGCGGCCGGCTCCAGCCAGGCCATCGGCGCGGCCCTGGCCCGCATGGGCGAGCTGCACCAGCTGGGCCAGGCCGCCGAGCTCTGCAGCCAGCCCTGCGCCTCCCAGGCGGCAGCCGAGGTCCTGGCCGCTGAACGGGGCTGCCGCGGGGCCATCTGGCTGGCTGGCTAGTCTCGGCGTCAGCGCGCTCGCCCCCTTGATGGCCCACACGATCGTCACCGACGTCTGCGAAGGGGTGGCGGATTGCGTCGATGCCTGTCCGGTCGCCTGCATCCATCCCGGCCAGGGCGCCAACAGCAAGGGCACCGCCTTCTACTGGATCGATTTCGACACCTGCATTGATTGCGGCATCTGCCTGCAGGTCTGTCCGGTGACTGGCGCGATCCTGCCGGAAGAAAAGCCGCAGCTGCAACGGCAGCCCTGAGCCCACCACAGCCCCGGCCCGGCAGCTGGCCCGGCACTGGCTGGGAGTTCGGAGACCCCTCCCTGTTCCCCCTTGAGCTGGAGGGCGCCGATCCCTAGGGTCGCTGGCAGTGACACACGCTGCCATGCCGGTACTGGACGAACAGGGTCAGATTCAGATCCATACCGAGAACATCTTCCCGATCATCAAGAAGGCCGTTTACAGCGGCCATGAAGTGTTCCTGCGGGAATTGGTGAGCAACGGTGTTGACGCGATCAGCAAGCGCCGCATGGCCGCCATGGGCGGAGATTGCAGTGAGGGTCCGGAAGCCCGGATCTCGATCAGCATCAATCGCGAGGCCAACACGCTCACCATTTCCGACAACGGCATCGGCATGAACGCCGATGAGGTGAAGCGCTACATCAACCAGGTGGCCTTCTCCAGCGCCGAGGACTTCCTGGAGAAATACAAGCAGGAAAGCGATGCCATCATCGGCCACTTCGGCCTGGGATTTTATTCCAGCTTCATGGTGGCCAAGCAGGTGGAGCTGGTGAGCCTTTCGGCTCGCCCCGACAGCGAAGCCGTGCGCTGGAGCTGTGATGGCTCCCCCAACTTCAGCCTCGAGGGCGCCGAGCGCAGCGAACCCGGCACCGATGTGATCCTGCATCTGATGGAGGAGGAGCTCGAATACATCGAGCCCAGCCGCATCCGCACCTTGATCACCACCTACTGCGACTTCCTGCCGGTGGAAGTGCAGCTCGAAGGCGAAACGGTCAACAAGCGCCAGGCCCCCTGGCGCTCCTCGCCCCGCGATCTCACCGATAACGACTACATCGAGCTCTATCGCTATCTCTATCCCTTCCAGGGCGACCCGCTCCTGTGGGTGCACCTGAGCACGGATTATCCCTACAACCTGCAGGGGATTCTGTTCTTCCCCAAGATCACCGGCCGCGCTGACTGGGAGAAGGGTGAGATCCGTCTCTATTGCAATCAGGTGTTCGTCAGCGATTCAATCAAGGAGGTGGTGCCCCGCTACCTGCTGCCCCTGCGTGGCGTGATCGACTCGCCCGACATCCCCCTCAACGTCAGCCGCAGCGCCCTGCAGACCGATCGCCGCGTGCGCTCGATCGGCGGCTTTGTCGCCAAGAAGGTGGGCGATCGCCTCAAGGAACTGCATCGCGATGATCCCGACCGCTATGCGGAGATCTGGGAATCCCTCTCCCCCTTCATCAAGATCGGCGCCATGGAGGACGAGAAGTTCGCCGAACAGGTGGCCGATCTGGTGCTGTTCGCCACCACGGCCAGCCCCGCTGAAGCAGCGGTCGCAGAAGCCGTGGTCGATGAAGCCGCGATCACTGAAGCCACGACCAAGCGAGATCCGATCCAGGTCGGCGAACGCTGCTTCACCACCCTGGCGGGCTATCGCCAGCGGCTCAGCGAGGACAGCAACAAGCGCATCCTCTATTGCACCGATGAAGCCGGCCAGGCTGGAGCCCTGGCCCTGTGGAAAGGTCAGGGAGCGGAGGTGCTGCTGGCCGACACCCTGATTGATTCCCAGTTCATTCCCTGGCTGGAGATGCGCCACGGCGATCTCACCTTCCAGCGGGTCGATGCCGAACTCGACGACAGTCTCAAGGAGCAGGAGAGCGAACTGGCCGACAGCGAGGGCAAGGACGCCGGCGAAAAGCTGCGCGACCTCTTCCGCCAGGCTCTCGCCAACGACAAGGTGACGATCCAGGTGCAGTCGCTCAAGGGCGATCAGGCGCCGGCCGCCCTGATCCTGCTGCCCGAACAGATGCGCCGCATCAACGACATGGGCGCCCTGATGGATCAGCGGCTGCCGGGCCTGCCGGATCACCACGTGCTGCTGGTCAACCGCCGCCATCCGCTGGTGGAGGGCCTGCTCAAGCTCTCCAGCGGCGCCGTGCTCACCACCGGTTCGGCCGACTCCCCCAGCCACACCCTGGCGCTCGAGCTGGGGCGCCATCTCTACGAGACGGCCCGCCTCGCCGTCGGCGGCCTGGAGCCCAACCAGCTGGCCGGCTTCCAGCAGCGCAGCAGCGATCTGATGGGCCGCCTGATGCAGCGCTCGCTCTGAGCCTGTCTGGGCCGTCTTGCCGTGGCGACGGCCGCTGATTAGGGTCCAGTCACTGACCCGTCGTCTCCATGGCCGGATCCGGAGCTCGACGGCGGCCAGCCCCCGGGATCGCCTTGGCCGGCCTGCTGCTGGGTCTGTTGCTGATCCTGTTGCCGGCAGCGCTGCTGGCCAGGCCGGTGGCGGCGGCCACCACGGTGCGGGTGCTGATGCCTTCGCCGTTTGTCGATGCCACCGCCTCGCTGGTGGCCGCCTTCAACCGCGATCACCCCGAGCTCAAGGTGGAGGTGGCCCGCGGCCCCCTCGACACCGAGGCGATGTCGGACCTGGCCATCGGCGGCCTGCTGCTGGGAGACAGCGGCTACGACCTGCTGCTGATGGATGTCAGCTGGACAGCCAAATACGTGGCCGCCGGCTGGCTGGTGCCGCTCGAAGGGCTGCTCGGCGAGGACGCTCTGGAGCCCATGGTGCCCGGCGCCCGGGTGGGTAACGCCTTCGGCGGCCATCTTTGGCGGATGCCGCTGACCGGCGATACCGGCCTGCTCTACTGGCGCACCGACCTGATGGCGGCGCCGCCGCGCACCACCACGGAGCTGGAGGCGGTGGCCCGGCGACTGCAGGCCGAAGGCAAGGTGCGCTGGGGCTACGTCTGGCAGGGACGCCAGTACGAGGGCCTCAGCTGCGTGATGCTCGAGATGATTCACGCCTTCGGCGGCCACTGGTGGCAGGCCGATTCCGGCCCGGCGGGGGGCCGGAGTGAGCTGGATTCCCCCGGAGCCATCGCAGCGGCCGACTGGCTGGTGCATCTGGTGCGCAGCGGCGTCAGCCCCGAGGCCGTCGCCGACTTTGCCGAGAATGAAGCCCTGCAACTGTTTGCCGCCGGCGATGCGGCCTTTCTGCGCAACTGGCCCTATGCCTGGCGCGAGATTGAAAAGGGAGGCGGACCGGTGGTCGGCAAGGTGGGCGTGAGCACCGTGGTCTCGGCACCGGGCATCAGCAGTGGCGGCACCCTCGGCACCTGGGGGCTGTCCCTGCTGGCCGGCAGTCCCCATCCCCAGGCGGCAGCTGAAGTGATTCGCTGGTTCACCGGCCCCCAGACCCAGAAAGCCCTGGTGCTCGATCAGGGCTACGCGCCCACCTGGGCCGCCCTCTACGAGGACCGCGAGCTGCAACAGAAGCACCCCCTGCTGGCGGTGCAACGCCAGGCCCTGGAGCAGGGCCCCCTGGTGCGGCCCCTCACCCCCCTCTATGCCCAGCTCAGCGACCTGCTGCAGCGCCAGGTGAATGGGCTGCTCACCACGGCAGGATCGCCCGAAGCCGCCATGAGCCTGGCCCAGAGGCAGAGCGCGGTGCTGCTGGAATCGGCCGCGGGCCACGGCTCAGGGCGGCAGGGGAGCACATGAGTCCGAGCCTGCTCAACAGCCTGTTGATGCTGCCGGCCCTGGTGCTGCTGGCGATCGTGTTCGCCTGGCCGCTGCTGGATTCGGCCTGGTTGAGCAGCCAGGCCAGCTCGGTGCTCACCGGCCTGAGCCCGATCGCCAATGACGGCGCCAACTGGCAGCGGCTGCTCGGCGATGCCCGCTTCTGGCAGGACGCCGCCGTCACCCTGCGCTTCGCCGCGGTGTCGGTGGGGCTGGAGCTGTTGCTGGGCCTGGCGATGGCCCTGGTGCTGCACAGGCCGGGCCGGGGCCGAGGCTGGCTGCGGGCCCTGGCCCTGCTGCCCTGGGCCCTGCCCACCACCGTGCTCGCCCTGGGCTGGCGCTGGATCTACAACGATCCCTACGGGCCGCTCAACGCCATCCTGCGGGCCTTCGGGGCGCCGCCCTACGGCTTTCTCACCACCCCGGCGACCACCTGGTTGTTCACCGTGCTGGCGGATGTCTGGAAAACGACGCCGTTCGTGGCGCTGCTGTTGCTGGCGGGACTGCAGTCGATCCCGGCGGAACTGGAGGAGAACCTGGTGCTGGAGGGGGCCCGCCCGGGTCAGATCCTGCGCCGCCTCACCTTGCCGCTACTGAAACCCTGGATCAGCCTCGCTGTGCTGTTTCGCCTGGCCCAGGCCCTGGGCGTGTTCGATCTGGTCCAGGTGCTCACCCGTGGTGGACCGGCCGGCAGCACCGAAAGCCTGGCCCTCTATGCCTATCTCAACGCCATGCGTTTCCTCGATTTCGGCTACAGCGCCACCGTGGTGATCGCCACTTTTCTGTTGCTGGTGCTGCTCACGGCCATCGGCTGGCTGCTGTTGGTCCGTCGCCCTCTGGAGGCCTCCCGATGAGGAGCCTGCTGCTGCTCTGGAGCCTGGCGCCCCTGGCCTGGCAGCTGTACACCTCCCTGGTCACACCGGAGGCGCTGGTCAATGGCAGCGGCGTCGCCGCCGGCAGCTTCTGGACCCTGGAGAACTACCGCCAGGTGTGGCTGGCCGACCCGCCGATCTGGCGCTATCTGCTCAACAGTGCCGTGGTCGGAGGCGCCACCACGGCCCTGACCCTCACCCTGGCCGTGCCCTGCGCCTACGGCCTGCAGCGCCAGGGCGGCCGCCTGCGCTGGGCGGTGACCCTGGCCCTGCTGGCCACGGCGATCTTTCCGACGGTGCTGCTGTTTCTGGCCCTGCTGCAGCTGGCCCGCGCCCTGGGCCTGGCCAACAATCTGCTGGCCCTGAGCCTGCCGTATGCCGCCCTGTGCCTGCCGCTGGCGGTGCTGCTGCTGCGGGCCGCCTTCGCCGAGCTGCCAGCGGAGCTGGAGGACGCGGCCCGGCTCGAGGGGCTGAACCTGCCGCGGCGCCTGCGCCATGTGCTGTTGCCGCTGCTGGCCCCCAGCCTCGCCAGCACGGCGATCCTGGTGTTCCTGTTCAGCTGGAACGAGTACCCGATCGCCCTGACCTGGATCAGCCGCCCCGAGCTGCTCACCCTGCCCCCGGCCATCGCCCGGATTGCCGGCTCCTCCCTATTCACTGTGCCCTACGGCGCCTTTGCGGCCGCCACCGTGCTCGGCAGCCTGCCGCTGCTGCTGATCGTGCTGATCTTCCAGCGTTCGATCGTCAGCGGCCTCACCCAGGGGGCCATCAAAGGATGATCGAAGCCATGCCTGTCATCACCACCAACCCAGCAGCCGGATTGCGGATCGAGGGCCTCAGCCGCCACATCGGCGGGCGCAGCCTGCTGAGCGACCTGAATCTGCAGGTGGCTCCGGGCGAGTGCCTGGCCCTGCTGGGGCCGAGTGGTTGCGGCAAGACCACCACCCTGCGCCTGCTGGCCGGCCTCGATGCCGCCAGTGCCGGCCGCATCCTGCTGGACGGCGACGACATCTCGCGCCTGAGCGCCGGCGATCGCCGTGTGGCGATGGTGTTCCAGAGCTACGCGCTCTATCCCCATCTGAGCGTGGCCGACAACCTGGCCCTGGGTCTGCGGATCCGGGGCATGGGTGCCCGGGAGCGCGAGGAGCGGATCGCGGCGGTGCTGGAGCTGCTGCAGCTGAGCGAGCTGCGTCTGCGGCGTCCGGCCCAGCTCTCCGGCGGCCAGCGCCAGCGCGTCGCCCTGGCCCGGGCCCTGCTGCGCCAGCCCAGGCTGGTGCTGCTCGATGAGCCGATGAGCAACCTCGATGCCCAATTGCGCGAGGAGCTGCGGCCGGAGCTGCGCCGACTGCTCTGCGGCGGCGAGCAGCCGGTGGTCTACGTCACCCACGACCAGCAGGAGGCCATGGGCATGGCCGATCGCATCGCCGTGCTGCGCGACGGCCATCTGCAGCAGGTGGGCAGCGCCCGGGAGCTCTACGAACGGCCCGCCAATCGCTTCGTGGCCGCCTTCCTCGGCCGGCCGGCGATCAATCTGCTGCCGCCCGAAGCAGGGCGTCAGCTGGGGCTGAGACCGGAACATCTGCAGCCGGTCGCCAGCGGCGGCATCCCGGCCCGCCTGCAGCGGCGGGAATGGTGGGGCAACCAGCAGCTGCTCTGGCTGGAAAGCGCCCGCGGTGATCTGCGCCTGCTGGTGGCGGCCGATCTGGAGCTGCCCGAGGACCTGCAACTGGGCTGGCGGCCCGACCATGAGCTGTGGTTCGACAGCCACAGCGGCGAACGGCTGGCTGGGCCCTGAATCCGGGCCGGACCAGGGCCTGCAGGCCGTTTGATAAGCTCCCCAAGTGGTGATCAACCACGAACCAAAGACTCTCAGCTGATTCCCATGTCCCGCGTCTGCCAACTCACCGGAAAGCGCGCCAACAACGGCATGGCGGTCAGCCATTCCCACGTGCGCACCAAGAAGCTGCAGCAGGTGAATCTGCAGGAGCGCCGCCTGTGGTGGGCGGAAGGCAAGCGCTTCGTCAAGCTGCGCGTCTGCACCCGCGCCCTCAAGACCATCCAGAAAAAGGGTCTGGGTAACTACGCCAAAGAGCTCGGCGTCAACCTCGCCCGCCTCTGAAGTTTTCAGCCTGACTCAGAGTCTCGACTCTGATCTCCGCATTGGAGTGGATTCGCCTTGTAGGCCCCGAGCCTTGGCGGATCCATTTTTTTGTCCCTGAACCAACGAGCCAAGAGTCCAGCCGATGAAGCGTCGTTCTCTGCTCGCTGCACTGGCCCTTGGGCCCCTGGTCCTGGGGCCCCTGGTCCTGGGTCTGGCCCCCAGGCGTGCCTGGGCCATCGGCGGGCTGCTGCCGGAGCTGGAGCAGCCGGCGCCTGATTTCGAGCTGGAGGGCGTGGCCCCGGGCGGCAAGCTGCTCAAGGCCAAGGCGGGCAGTGAGGCCCTGCCGATCCAGATCGCGCTCAACCAGCTGGCCGGTCGCTGGCTGGTGCTCTACTTCTATCCCAAGGATTTCACCAGCGGCTGCACCCTGGAGGCCCGCGGCTTCCAGCAGGATCTGGCGGCCTTTGAGGCCGAGTCCGCCAGTGTGATCGGTGTCAGTGCCGATGACCTGGAAGCCCACGCCTCCTTCTGCGGCAGCGAGGGACTGGTGTTCCCGCTGCTCTCCGATCCCGGTGGTGTGGTGAGCCGGCGCTATGGCTCCTGGATCGCGCCGTATTCCCAGCGGCACACCTTTTTGATCGACCCGCAAGGGATCCTGCGGCAGCGCTGGACCGCCGTGCGTCCCTCCGGACACAGCCGCGAGGTGCTGGCGGAGCTGCAACGGCAGAAAGCTTCGATAATCTGAACCACCTTCCGGTCCCCCTGTGAGCCTGCGGCGTTCTGTGACTGCCGTCCTGACTGGGCGGTCAACGCCGCGAGCCAGGTCGGGCCGTCGCCTTGGGCTGGTCGCCTTCACCCTGCTCGTCACCGCTCTGGTCGGGCCAGTCGTCCCTGCCCTGGCCTCGGGAGCTACGGCCGGCAGGCCGGCCGCGACGAGCGCGGCGGCCACCCCCACCAACGCCACCACGCTGCATGTGCTGGCCACCGGCGACAGCGGTGGCGGCAACGCCGCCCAGCAGGCGGTGGCCGATCAGATGGCCGCCGTGAATCGCCGCCGCAAGGTGGACCTGGTGATCATGGCCGGCGACAACATCTACGACGAAGGCGACCTCAAGCGGGTCGAGGCCACCTTCACCCGCCCCTACCGGGCCCTGCTGCAGGCCGGGGTGCCCTTTCACGCCGTGCTCGGTAACCACGACATCCGCTCCGGCAACGGCGATCCCCAGATCCACTACCCCCCCTTCGGCATGAAGGGTCGCTGGTACACCGTGCGGCAGGGTCCAGTGGAGTTCTTCATGCTCGACACCAATGGCAACACCGCCTGGCAGCACCAGCTGCCCTGGTTGAAGCAGGCCCTGGCCAGCAGCACGGCACCGTGGAAAGTGGTGGTGGGTCATCACCCGATCCACTCCTCCGGGCTCTATGGCGATGATCCGGTCGCCATGGCCCGGCTGACGCCCTGGATGCGGCGCTACGGCGTGCAGCTCTACATCAATGGCCACGACCACAACTACGAGCGCTCCAAGCCGATCGACGGCATCACCTATCTGACCGTCGGCGGTGGCGGCGCCACCCTGCGGCCGGTGCTGGCGGGGCCCAACAGTGCCAGGGCCGTCAGCCGCCACAGCTTTGCCGAGCTCAGTTTCACCCCCACCGAGCTCACGATCGAAGCCTGGGACAGCCAGGGCGAGCGCATCGATCAGGCCAGGCTCGAGAGGGGCGCCAGCACCTCGCGGTGAATGGCGGCTCCACGCCGCAACAGCTCCAGGCGGCTGGCCTGCGGGGGCTGATCGAGCGTCGCCTGCCAGCTCGCCAGCAGGGTGTCCGGCGGCGGCAGGGCCAGATCCTGGCAGGGGCAGCCGATGCCCAGGGCCGCCTCCGCCACCTTCGGGTCATAGCTGAGGGCCGCGCAGGGACTGCCCGCCAGCGCGGCCAGGATCAGGCCATGCAAGCGCATGGCGATCACCAGGCCAGCGCCCTGAAACCGGGCCATCGCCGCCTGGGGATCCTGCACCGTCAGCAGCTCGCTGGCCTGCCGCAGCCGCTGCGGCACCAGACCCTGCTGCTCAAGCCAGGCCAGCAGCTCCCGGTCCTGACCCCTGTGGAACGGCAGCCAGTGCACGGGCCGCCCGCTGGCGGCGGCGAGCTGGTCCAGGGCCTCCAGGTAGGGACGCCAGCCCTGGCGATCCAGCTGGCTGGCGGGGCGCCAGCAGACCACGATCGGTCCACCCAGTCCCAGCCAGGGCAGGGGCTCCAGCCCCCAGACCGGATCGCTGCCCTCCAGACAACGCAGGCCCCAGTGCCGGGCCAGCTGGGTGGAGGCGGGATCGCGCCAGCTGATCGCCGTGGCCAGGCTGAGCAACCAGCGGACCAGCAGCCGGCTGCGCCGCCGCCGCAGCGGCCCCAGACCCTGGCCCCAGAGGATCACGTCCTTGCCCTGGCTGCGGGCCGCGACGATCAGGGCGCCGTAGTACAGCAGGCTGCGGAAGCTGGTGGAGTCCTGCAACAGGCTGCCGCCACCGAGCACCAAGGCCCGACAGCGCCCCATGGCGGCCAGTACCCCGACCAGGCTGCGCCGGTCCGTGGTCTCCACCTTGAAGACACCCCGGACCAGGGGCTGATCCCAGGCCGTCACCAGGGGCTGGACCGCGGGTGGCAACTGGGCGAGCAACACCTGCAGCAGGGCGTCATCGCCGAGGTTGTGCTCGCCGTAGTACCCACAGACCAGCACGGCGGAACGGATCTGGGCTGACGTCACAGGGCGCCCGGGAGTGGTCCGTAGATTACCGGGAACGATGACAGCGTTCCATGCACGCCCTCTCCCTGGGCACCTGGTGGATCCACGTCACGTCGGTGCTTGAATGGCTCGCGGCCATCCTGGCGGTGCAGGTTTTCGGCGCGATGCGGCGCGAAGGGGGCTGGCGCTGGCTGGCCCTGGCGATGATTCCGGCCCTGGTCAGTGCCATGGCGGCCTGCACCTGGCATCTGTTTGACAACAGTCCCGCCCTCAAGGGTCTGGTGGTGTTCCAGGCCGCCCTCACCGCCATCGGCAACACCACCATGGCGATCGCCTGCTGGAATCTGTTGCGGCAACAGCGACTGCGGCAGCAACAACCATGACGGACACCTGGTCGGCACCGCTGGAGCGGCTGGCGGCGATTGATCCGGCGCCCTTCTTCGTGCTGTCGCTGTTGCCCTATCTGGCCTTCCTCTGGTGGGCCTCCAGGGTGGAGGCGTTTCCACGGCTGGCCCTGCGCGGCTTTCAGCTCACCCTGTTGTTCGTGGCCGTGACGATCGTCGCCGCGATCGTGGCCCAGGTGCGCTTCGGGGCCCTGCTGGCCGAT
Organism: uncultured cyanobacterium; assembly: GCA_903823115.1. Lineage (GTDB taxonomy): Bacteria > Cyanobacteriota > Cyanobacteriia > PCC-6307 > Cyanobiaceae > Cyanobium. The sequence goes on along the minus strand of CAIJRN010000083.1, from coordinate 36,432 downwards.
GTGGATGCGCTGCACGGCAGCGCAGAAGCCTTTCTGACGCTGAGCAATCTGCTGGTGATGCTGGGCTTCGCCACGGCCGGCATCACAGCCGGCAGCGGCCCCAAGAGGTGAACAAGTCTTACGGGAGCTGCTGCGGGTGCTCCGGTCCCCCGGAAGATGGGGCCGTTGCCAAGTGTTCGATGATCGCTCCCCTCCTGGCCCTGGCCCCTGCCACCATCTCCTGGTCACCGAAGGTGGGCCTGGTGATGATCGTCTGCAACATCATCGCCATTGCCATCGGCAAGGCCACCATCAAGCAACCGAATGTGGGTCTGCAGCTGCCCAGCTCCAACCTGTTCGGCGGTTTCAGCCATGGCGCCATGCTCGGCACCATGAGCCTGGGACACATCCTCGGCTTCGGCGCCATTCAGGGCCTGGCCTCCCGCGGCGTGCTCTGAAGCCAAGGGCGATGGCAGCTCCCTTGCCGCTGGCGGGGGCTGCTGCCTTGTTCACGGCTCCCCGAACAGGCGATCCCAGATCTGGTGATCGCCTCTTCGGGCACTGCCTGAGATAGCACTGTCTGAGATGGCCCAGCAAGGACAAGGGTCCGGGTTCCTTGCCCTCTCACGCCAGTGATCCTGAGCGTCTGCAGTCACAGATCCGGATCATGGGCTCAGCGCGACGCCAGCCCAGCTTCGGATCAAGGACTCAGCGCCAGCCCAGAAGATACGGCAGGCTCCTGAGCCCGTAGCGCTCGAAGCGGTAGTCGAACAGCAGGGCCGCCAGATCCTCAGCCCGCCTGGACTCCAGACCCGCCAGCAGGCTGCTGAGCCGGCGGTCCGCCTCCGGTCCCGTCAGGGAGAGCCAGGTGCGGCGCGCCAGCCGGCCGCTGAGGCTCCAGCGCCAGCCCAGTTGTTGCGCCAGCAATTGCTCGTAGCGCCGCAGAGCGAACGGCTGCCGGGACTGGATCGCCCCCAGCAGCAGAGGTGCCAACACCCGGCTGCTGCTCAGGGCATGGCGGATGCCTTCCCCGCCGAGCAGGTTGGCGGTGCTGACCGCATCGCCGATCGCCAGCAGCTGTCCCCGACCGTGACAGTCGCGGCGTCGAATCGAGCTGACGATCAGACCGCCATGGCGATCCAGCACCACGCTCGCCCGTCGTTCGTCGGGGCTGAACAGGCGTTCCAGCAGCTGCTCCAGCACCCGGCCGAGGGGCGGCTGCAGCTGGTCGGGCCTCAGCCGGCAGACGCCGACCTTCAACTGGCCAGGGGCCATCGGAAAGATCCAGCCATAGCCCTGGGCCACCCAGTCGCTGCCGAGACAGAAACTGAGCTGATCGGACCAGCGCTGCCAACAGGCCAGCGGCACCTGCAGCAACCACTCGACGCCGACACCTTCGACCAGATCCCGATCGGCCCTTTCGGTGCGCGGCGGCGGCCTGGACGGTCCCAGCAGGGCCCGCCCCTGGCCGCTGGCATCGATCACCCAGTCACTGATCACCGCATGCACGCGCCCCTGGCGATCGCGCAGCAGGGTGCGCAACACTGGGCCCTGGCTCTGGCAATCGAAGGCCCGCAGGCCCAGGCGCACGTCACCGCCAAAGCGGCTGCACTGATCCGCCAGCCACTGGCGCAGGGCGCCGAAATCGAGCACGACCCCCAGGGGAGCCTGTGCCGTCCAGCTGCGCCGCTCCTGGGATGGACCGAGTAACTGCCAGCCACGCCAGCGGCTGGCCACCACCTGGGCCGGCAGGCCGAAGCGCTCGAGGCTGGCGAAGGGCATGGCGGCACTGCTGAAGGCGGCCTGGGAGAGATCGGCCAGCTGATCCACCAGCAGCACGGCGACACCGGCTGCCGCCAGCTGGCGTGCCAGCTCGCCACCGGCCGGTCCGGCACCGACCACGAGCACCTGGGTGCGCAGACCCGCCACGTCCGTTGGGGAGGAACTCAGACCGCCACAACGCGACGGCTGTCGGGACTGAAGGCGGCGGCAAAGCGCTTCAGGATCGAGTCCGCCATCTGGGCGGGGGTGAGACCGAGGCGGACTTTGCTCTGCTCGGGGCTGGCATGGTCGACCAGCACATCGCCGATGCCCAGGCGCAGCACCGGCACCAACACCTCGTGATCGCTGAGGCTCTCGACCACGGCGGCGCCGAAGCCACCGGAGAGGGCTCCTTCCTCCATGGTGACCACCCGGCCGATGCGGCGGGCCATCGGCAGGATCAGAGCCTCATCGAGGGGGCGCAGGAAGCGGGCGTTGATCACGGCCGCCCGCACACCCTGCTCCTGGAGCAGGCCGGCCGTCGCCATGGCGGGGTAGACCATCGAGCCGTAGGCGACGATCAGCACGTCGTCGCCATCGGCCAGCAGCTCACCGCGGCCGATCTCCAGCGGTTGCCAGCCCTCTTCGATCAGCGGCACGCCCTCGCCCTCGCCCCGGGGAATGCGAATGGCGCTGGGGCCGTCGTGGCTGATCGAGGTGACCAGCATGCGCTGCAGCTCGCCTTCATCCTTGGGAGCCATCACCGTGAAGTTGGGCACCGCCCGCAGGTAGCTGATGTCGTACTGGCCCTGGTGGGTGGGGCCATCGGCACCGACGATGCCGGCCCGATCCAGAACGAAGGTCACGGGCAGCTTCTGGATGCCGACATCGTGGATCAGCTGGTCGTAGGCGCGCTGCAGGAAGGTGCTGTAGATCGCCACCACGGGGCGCAGGCCCTCGCAGGCCATGCCGGCGGCCATGGTCACCGCATGCTGCTCGGCAATGCCGACATCGAAGTACTGCCCGGGCAGCGCCTTCTCCAGCAGATCGAGGCCGGTGCCAGTGGCCATCGCCGCGGTGATGCCGACGACGCGCGGGTCCTGCTCACAGATGCGCACCAGGGTCTGGCCGAAGACCTTGCTCCAGCTGGGCGGCTTCGGCTTGCTGGAGGGATAGGCCTTGCCGGTGGCCAGATCGAAGGCGGACTGGGCGTGATAGCCCACCTGATCGGCTTCGGCATAGGCGTAGCCCTTGCCCTTGGTGGTCGCCACATGCACCAGCACCGGACCCTCCTCGCGATGGGCGGCCTGGAAGGTGCGGATCATCTCGGCCATGTCGTGGCCATCGATGGGGCCCATGTAGGTGAAGCCCAGCTCCTCGAACACGGCACCCACCTTGGGCACGGCCAGGCGGCGCATGCTCTCCTTGAGATTCTTGAGCTCCGGCGGCAGCTCGCCGTGCATGAACGGCAGATGCTTGATCGCCTCCTCGGCGTTGCCGGACAGGAACTGCACCGGCTTGCTCAGCCGCATGCGGTTGAGGTGGGTGGAGAGCGCCCCCACCGGCGGTGAGATCGACATGTCGTTGTCGTTGAGCACCACCAGCAGCCGGGTCCTGGGCAAGTGGCCGGCATGGTTGATCGCCTCCAGAGCCATGCCGCCGGTGAGGGCGCCATCGCCGATCACCGCGACGCATTTGAAGTCTTCGCCCCGCTGATCCCGGGCCAGAGCCATGCCCAGGGCCGCCGAAATCGAGGTGGAGGCGTGACCGGCACCGAAGTGATCAAAGCGGCTTTCGCTGCGCTTGAGGTAACCCGCCACCCCGTCCTTCTGACGCAGGGTGTGGAAGCCCTGCCAGCGGCCGGTGATCAGCTTGTGGGGGTAGGCCTGGTGCCCCACGTCCCAGCAGACCCGGTCCTGGTCGAGGTCGAGCGTCTGGTAGAGAGCCAGGGTGAGTTCGACGACACCGAGGCCCGGTCCCAGGTGGCCACCACTGGTGGACACCACTTCAAGGTGCTTGTGACGGATCTGGCGGGCGATCGCTTCCAGTTCAGCGATGCTGAGGCCATGCAGCTGGTTCGGATGGCTCAGCTCACTTGGATGCATACCCACTCGACGTCCGTGAACCGCAATCTACGGCGTGCCCTCAGGCAAACGGCGGCATCGACGACCGTTCGCGTCGCTGATTGCCAGACTCCTTGAATGAATGAATCGATCGCCAATCCGTTTGGCCCGGCTGGATACCCACTGGCCAGCCCCTACCTGCAGCGTATCCTGCGCGCCCGCGTCTACGACGTGGCGATCGAATCCCCCCTCGACCCGGCCCCCAACCTCTCGCGGCGCCTGGGCAATCAGGTGCTGCTCAAGCGGGAGGACCTGCAGCCGGTGTTCAGCTTCAAGCTGCGCGGCGCCTACAACCGCATGGTCAGCCTCACCCGGGAGGAACTGGCCCGGGGTGTGATCGCCGCCAGTGCCGGTAACCACGCCCAGGGCGTGGCCCTGGCCGCCCAGCGGCTGGGTTGCACCGCCGTGATCGTGATGCCCGTGACCACGCCGGAGATGAAGGTGCGCTCGGTGGCGAACCGCGGAGCGGAAGTGGTGCTGCACGGCGACACCTACGACGAGGCCTACGGGCGGGCGCGCCAGCTCGAAGCGCAGCGGGGGCTGACCTTCATCCACCCCTTTGACGACCCGGACGTGATCGCCGGCCAGGGCACCATCGCCCTGGAGATCCTGCGCCAGTGTTCTCAGCCGCCGGATGCGATCTATGTGGCCGTGGGTGGCGGTGGCCTGATCGCCGGCATCGCCGCCTACGTCAAGAGTCTCTGGCCCCTGGTCGAGGTGATCGGGGTGGAGCCGGTCGATGCCGATGCCATGACCCAATCCCTGGCCCGGGGCGAGCGGGTGCGGCTGGAGCAGGTGGGGCTGTTTGCCGATGGGGTGGCCGTGCGCCAGGTGGGGGAACTCACCTTCGCCCTCGCCCAGCAGTACGTCGACTCGATGGTGACGGTGGACACCGACGAGATCTGCGCCGCCATCAAGGACGTCTTTGAAGACACCCGCTCGATCCTGGAGCCGGCCGGAGCCCTGGCGATTGCCGGCATGAAGAAAGATGTGCAGCAGCGCCAGCTCCAGGGCCGCACCCTGGTGGCGGTGGCCTGTGGCGCCAACATGAACTTCGACCGGCTGCTGTTCGTGGCCGAGCGGGCCGAACTGGGAGAACAGCGCGAAGCGCTGTTGGCCGTGGAGATCCCGGAACAACCGGGCAGCCTGCGGCGCTTCTGCGGCCTGCTGGGCCAGCGCAGCCTCACCGAGTTCAGCTATCGACTGGCCGATCCGAAACTGGCCCACCTGTTCGTCGGGGTGCAGGTGAGCGGGCCCGCCGATACGGCCCAGCTGTGCAGCGATCTGGAGTCCCAGGGGTTTCCCTGCCTCGACCTCTCAGGTAATGAGCTGGCCAAGTTGCATCTGTGTCACATGGTCGGCGGCCGCCTGCCCGCCAGCGCCGGCAGTGCCCTCGACCAAGGGGAGGAGCTGCTCTATCGCTTCGAGTTTCCGGAGCGGCCCGGGGCGCTGATGGCCTTCGTCAGCGCCCTGCATCCCAACTGGAACATCAGCATCTTTCATTACCGCAACCACGGCGCCGATGTCGGCCGGATCGTGGTCGGCGTTCAGGTGCCGCCCCTGGAGTTGGCGGCCTGGCAGGCGTTTCTGGCGGAGCTGCCCTACCAGTACTGGGAGGAAACCGACAATCCCGCCTACCGGCTGTTCCTGGGGGAGCAGCGCCAGCCCCTGCCGGCGATGGCCGCGCTGGTGGCCCCCTGAAGGCCGCGATACCGTGACACCAGTGCGTGCAGGAGCCCGGCCATGCCCAGCACCCCCGATCCAGGCCCCAGCGACCGTGACGTCCACACTCCGGCCCTGCCCAACGAGGCGCCCCTGGCTCCAGACCAGTCGAGCGCTCATGGCTCTGACCAGACCGCCAGTCTGCTGATCCAGCCTCAGGCTGACCTGAGCAGCGGCGAGACAACAACGTCAGCGGCAGCCAGACGGCGAGCCGCCCCCTCGCAGCCACCGGCACCCCGGGCTTCCAGTGATGCCCTCAGCAGCCTGTCGCTGCCGTCGCGGCTGGAAGCGATCCTCTATCTCAAGGGCCGGCCACTCACTCTGGCCGAGCTGGCCGAGATCGCCGGCATCGACCGCGACCAGGCGGAGATGGCCCTGATCACCCTGATGACCGATTACGCCCATCGCGACACGGCCCTGGAAATCCGCCAGGACGGTCAGCGCTACAGCCTGCAGTTGCGCGAAAACCTCGCTGATCTGGTGCAGAGCCTGCTGCCGGTTGATCTCTCGACCGCCGCTCTGCGCACCCTGGCCACCATTGCCCTCAAGAAACGCATCCTGCAGTCGGAGCTGGTGGATCTGCGCGGCTCCGGCGCCTACGACCACATCAAGGAGCTGCTGGCCCAGGAGTTCATCGAACGCCGCCGGCAGAGCGAGGGGCGCTCCTACTGGCTGAGCCTGAGCGAGAAATTCCACCGCACCTTTGCCGTCAGCGCCGATGAGTTCGGCCAGCGGCGCCGCCAGGCCGCTTGAACAGCGCCGCCGGGACTGCATAGAGTCGAACTTGTGCCCAATCGGCTTCCCTTCTGCAGGAAGCCGCCCACCTGCAGCCCTCACATGACCGTTCTGATCTTTCTGCTCCAGGTGCTTGCCCAGACCCTGAGCATCTACCTGCTGGTGCTCCTGGTGCGGGTGCTGCTCAGCTGGTTTCCCAACCTGGACTGGAGCAATCCCCTGCTCGCCGGCGTCAGTGCGATCACCGATCCCTATCTCAACGCCTTCCGCGGCCTGATCCCCCCCATCGGTGGCCTCGACCTCTCCGCCCTGCTGGCCTTCCTGGCCCTGCAGCTGGCCCAGAGCCTGCTCAACGGCGCCACGATGACCCTGGCCAGCTCGATCTACTGAAGGGCCAGCGCCTGCTCGAGAGGCAGTCGCTCTTCCCCTTCAGCCACGCGGGTGCGCACCGGCGCCGAGAAGCCGCGGGCCTTGGGGTTGCGGACCGTCAACGGTTCAGGTGTACCCGCCGGCACCGCCAACCTGAGGGCGAAGTCGGAACGGCCCGGCGGGATATCGCCGATCGAGCCGACCCGGGTGCGATTGGGCAGCACCGGTTCGCCGCTGGCATCGAGGATCCGGGCGAAGACATCGGTGTCGATCACCGGCCGGGAGGTGGGATTCACAACCACACCGCGCAGGGCGTAGCAACTGGCCCCAGCGGGCCGGCTGAGATCGGGCTGGCTGCCGATGTCGTCGACCGGGCAGCGCTCCAGCCGTACCTCGCTGACCTGGAGATCGGCGGCCAGAGCTGGGGCTGCATCCAGCAGCAGCAGCCAACCCAGGGCCAGCGCCAGCAGCACACCACCAAGGCGGCCAGGCAGGAGCCGCTCTGGCAGGAATCGACCGGGCAGGGGCCAAACCGGCTTCAGTCGTGCAGCCCTTCGTTGCAGAGCAAGCCGGTGCTCAGCAAGCCAGCTGACAGCCACTTGTTTAGAAGTGAACCGTTGGAACACGAAAGGATCGCAACTCGGCATCAACGGCGATCTCCACTGCCTCCGATCACGTTACGGGCCGCCCGGCTGGCCAGCTTGGCCAGATTGGCGGCGGCGATGTCGTCGAGATCCAGCTCCAGTTCGCTGGCGAGCTGGGCCACGTACCAGAGCACATCCCCCAGCTCCAGCCGCAGGTCGTCGCGGGTCTGGGCATCAAAGACGCCGCCGCGATCGCGCAGCACCTTCTTGACCTTGTCGGCCACCTCCCCAGCCTCACCACACAGGCCAAGAGTGGGGTAAATCGGATTGTTGCCCACATCGGGGTAGAGAGCCGTCTGACGGGATCGCTCCTGATAGGTGCGGAGGTCCATGACAAGCGAGAGCGCGTCGCCGCCGGATGGTAGTTTCCGGCTTGCGTCTCCATGCCTGAGGGCCGACACGATCCCATGCGTCGCACCAAGATCGTGGCCACCATCGGCCCAGCCACCGAATCACCAGAGGTGCTGCGTCGCCTGATCAACGCCGGGGCGACCACCTTCCGTCTCAATTTTTCCCACGGCGACCACAGCGAGCACGCCGCCCGCATCGTCACCATTCGCCAGGTCGCCAGCGAGCTGGGGGTCCACATCGGCATCCTCCAGGATCTTCAGGGGCCGAAGATCAGGCTGGGTCGCTTCGCCGGCGGCCCGATCACCCTGGCCAACGGTGACAGCTTCACCCTCACCTCCCGTGACGTGAGCTGCAACCAGGAGATCGCCACGGTCACCTACTCCCGCCTCGCCGATGAGGTCACCGCCGGCAGCCGGATTCTTCTCGACGACGGACGGGTGGAGATGGTGGTCACGCAGGTGGACCGTCCCCAGCAGACCCTGCACTGTGAAGTGACCTGCGGCGGCGTTCTCTCCAACAACAAGGGCGTCAACTTCCCCGATGTTCAGCTCTCCATCCGCGCCCTGACCGACAAGGACCGCATTGATCTGGAGTTCGGTCTGGCGCAGGGCGTCGACTGGGTGGCCCTCAGCTTCGTGCGCAATCCCTCCGACATGCAGGAGATTCGCGAGCTGATCCGCTCCCATGGCCACACCACTCCGGTGGTGGCCAAGATCGAAAAGTTCGAGGCGATCGATTCGATCGATGCCATCCTGCCGCTCTGTGATGGCGTCATGGTGGCTCGCGGCGATCTGGGTGTGGAGATGCCGGCGGAAGAGGTGCCGCTGTTGCAGAAGGAGCTGATCCGCAAGGCCAACAGCCTCGGCATTCCGATCATCACCGCCACCCAGATGCTCGATTCGATGGCCTCCTGCCCCAGGCCCACCCGAGCCGAGGTCAGCGATGTGGCCAACGCCATCCTCGATGGCACCGACGCGGTGATGCTCTCCAACGAAACCGCCGTCGGCGATTACCCGGTGGAAGCGGTGGCCACCATGGCCCAGATCGCCCGCCGCATCGAGCGCGATTACCCGCAGCGGGTGCTCGACAGCCACATGGCCACCACCATCCCGAACGCCATCTGTCAGGCGGTGAGCACGATTGCGCGCCAACTCAACGCAGCGGCGATCCTGACCCTCACCAAGAGCGGTTCAACCGCCCGCAACGTCAGCAAGTTCAGGCCGAGCACGCCGATCCTGGCAATCACCAGCGATGTCAGCGTCGCCCGGCAGCTGCAGCTGGTGTGGGGCGTCACCCCCCTGCTGATTGCCGAGCAGATCAACACCGGCAGCACCTTCAATGTGGCCATGGGCGTGGCCCAGGAACGGGGCTTGTTGCTGGAGGGAGATCTGGTGGTCCAGACCCAGGGAACGCTCAAGGGAGTCAGTGGTTCCACCGACCTGGTGCGGGTGGGCCTGGTGTCGGCCGTGCTGATTCGGGGGCTGGGGGTGGGCAGCGGTTCGATCAACGGCAGGGTGCGCGTCGCCACCAACCCGGAAGAGGCCGAAGCCCTGGAGGAAGGTGAAATTCTGGTGGTGAGCGAAACCAGCGACGCCTATCAAGGCGCCATCAGCCGCTGCAGCGGTCTGATCTGCGAAATGGCCGGAGCCGACAGCCACGCCGCACGCCTGGCCCAGCAGCTCGGCATCCCGGCGATCGTGGGTGTCGCCAATGCCACCACAGCGCTGCGTCCAGGCGAAATCATCACCCTGGCGGTGCAGGAAGGGGTGGTGCATCGCGGCGCTCTCAGCCCCATGGAGCTGGGCGGCACCTCGGCCTTCTGATCGGCAGCAGGCGTCCACCGGGCCTGCTTGCCTCGCCAGCAAGCCAGACTTCCCCACAGTCCAGGCATCCCTTTCGATGGCCCAAAAGCTGCCCCTGCGGGAAACCGTGGGCATGGCCCTCAGCACCCTCAAGGCCAACCGGCTGCGCAGTCTGCTGACCATGCTGGGCATCGTCATCGGCAACGCCTCCGTGATCACCCTGGTGGGGGTGGGACAGGGGGCCCAGAACCTGGCGGCAGGACAGCTGAGCACCCTGGGCGCCAACGTGCTCTTCATCGTGCCCGGCCGCAACGACACGCGCCGCCAGGGGATCGACACGCCGAAAACCCTGGTGCTCGAAGATGCCACGGCGATCGCCGAGCAAGTGCCCAGCGTCCGCCGGGTGGCCCCTCAGATCACCCTCAGCGATGTGGTTCAGTCGGGCTCCCTGGCCGCCACCGCGACGATCTCCGGCGTCACGCCCAACTTCCTGCCGGTGCGCAACTTCGAAGTCGCCCAGGGTCGTTTTCTCAGCGAGGCCGACATCAAGGGGGCTCGCAGTGTGGCGGTGATCGGCCCCGACCTGCGCGACAAACTGATGCCGACAGGGGAGGCGATCGGCCGCCAGTTGCGCATCCGCGACCAGTCCTTCCAAGTGATCGGCGTGCTGGCGGCCAAAGGGGCGGTGTTCGGCGCCAACCAGGACGAGGCGGCCTACATCCCCCTCACCACGATGGTGAGTCGGCTGAGCGGGCGGGATCCCACCTACGGGGTCACCCTCAGCTTCATCAGCATCGAAGCTCAGAACGAACAGAGCACCGGCGCCGCCAGCTTCCAGATCACGAATCTGTTGCGCCAGCGCCATCGCATCCTGCGCGACGACGACTTCTCGGTGCGATCCCAGAAAGATGCCCAGACGATTGTCGGCACCATCACCGGCGGGCTCACCTTGATGCTGGGGGCGATCGGGGCCGTGTCCCTGTTGGTGGGGGGCATCGGCATCATGAACATCATGTTGGTGTCGGTGAGTGAGCGCACCGAGGAAATCGGTTTGCGCAAGGCTCTTGGCGCCCGCAGCACCGATGTGCTGCTGCAGTTCCTGGTGGAATCGATGGTGCTCGCCAGCATGGGCGGTGTGATCGGCAGTGGTCTGGGCGTCGGCACCATTGCCCTGGTGGCGGCCCTGACTCCCTTGCCCGCCAGCATCGGCGCCGGCACGGTGATCGGAACCGTGCTGCTGTCTGGCTCCATCGGACTGTTCTTCGGCGTGGTGCCGGCGCGCAGGGCCTCCCAGCTCGACCCGATCGTGGCGCTGCGCAGCCTCTGATCCAGGCCCCGGCCTTGGAGCCCCCAGGACAGAGATCCGGGCCGGTCCTGATCCCGAAGGACCCAGGTCCACAACACCCCTGGAAAAAGGAGAAACCCTTAAGACCGGGGAACCGTGACGACGGCCACCGTCTGCAACCAACAGTCGGTGGGTAAATCATGGATGTCTTGTCTTTGTATCGAAACTTGGAGCTCCAGGACCTTGTGGATTGTGGTTACCGCAACGCCACCGATCGGATGGTGATCGTGCGTTGTTGCGGACCAGAGGAGTTCTACCTGGAGCGTGTGGTGTTTCCGTTCGAGCTGCTCAGTTTCCAATCCCCTCGCCTCACCCAGGTTGAGATCTGGAGCCACGGGCTGGGGGGAGCGGAGCTGGTCGAGACCTTCCCAGCCGAGGAGTTGATCATCGAGCCGCCCCTGACCGTGGAAGCCGCCCTGCCCGACCCGCTGGCGGAAACCGCGGAGCTCAGCCCCTGGCTGAAGACGGGCTGAAGGTGACGGCGCTGGGGCAGATTGGCAGGGGCTAGGGACGTCACGATCCCAAGACGCCTACCGTTACGATTGTTCAAGAAGCTCTTTTCACCATGAATCAGCGCTGGCGACTCCTGGCTCTCTGGCTGCTGCCAATCGGAGTGGCGCTGTTTCTGGGCTGGCAACTGCTGGGGGCAGGCCCCAACAAGCTCACCCCCAATGGCCCCACCGTGGCGCCCCGCAACGCCGCCGTGGCCCGCATGAGCTACGGCCGCTTCCTTGACTACGTCGAGGCCGGCCGCGTCACGGCCGTGGACATCTTCGACGGGGGCCGCACGGCGGTGATTGAAGCCGTCGATCCCGATCTCGACAATCGGGTGCAGCAGTTGCGGGTCGACCTGCCTGGCCTGGCTCCGGAGCTGATCAACAAGCTCAAGGATCAAGGCATCAGCTTTGACATCCATCCGCCGCGCACCACCCCTCCGGCGATCGGCCTGCTGGGCAACCTGCTGTTCCCGCTGCTGCTGATCGGCTCCCTGGTTCTGCTGGCCAGGCGCTCCAACGGCATGCCCGGCGGCCCTGGCCAGGCGATGCAGTTCGGCAAGACCAAGGCCCGTTTCGCCATGGAAGCTGAAACCGGGGTCAAGTTCGACGATGTCGCCGGTGTCGAGGAAGCCAAGCAGGACCTGCAAGAGGTCGTCACCTTCCTCAAGACACCGGAGCGCTTCACCTCTGTCGGTGCCCGCATTCCCAAAGGGGTGCTGCTGGTGGGCCCTCCGGGCACCGGCAAGACGCTGCTGGCAAAGGCGATCGCCGGTGAAGCCGGGGTTCCCTTCTTCTCTCTCTCCGGCTCCGAGTTCGTCGAGATGTTCGTCGGCGTCGGTGCAAGCAGGGTGCGCGATCTGTTCAAGCGGGCTAAGGAAAACAGCCCTTGCCTGATCTTCATCGATGAAATTGATGCGGTCGGACGCCAGCGCGGTGCCGGCATCGGCGGTGGCAACGACGAACGGGAGCAGACCCTCAACCAGTTGCTCACCGAAATGGACGGTTTCGAGGGCAACAGCGGCGTGATCATCATTGCCGCCACCAACCGTCCCGATGTGCTCGATTCAGCCCTGATGCGGCCGGGTCGTTTCGATCGCCAGGTGCAGGTGGATGCCCCTGATATCAAGGGTCGCCTCTCGATTCTCGAAGTTCATGCCCGCAATAAAAAGCTGGCTGATGGCGTCTCCCTTGAAGCCATCGCCCGCCGCACCCCCGGTTTCACCGGCGCCGACCTCGCCAACCTGCTCAATGAGGCGGCGATTCTGACCGCTCGTCGTCGCCGCGATTCAATCAGCCTGGCCGAGATCGACGATGCGGTCGATCGGGTGATCGCCGGCATGGAGGGCAAACCGCTCACGGACGGACGCAGCAAACGGCTGATCGCCTATCACGAAGTTGGCCACGCCATCGTCGGCACGTTGATCAAGGACCACGACCCGGTCCAGAAGGTCACCTTGATCCCCCGTGGTCAGGCCCAGGGACTCACCTGGTTTGCACCGGATGAAGAGCAGATGCTGGTCAGCCGCGCCCAACTGCGAGCCCGGATCATGGGGGCTCTGGGCGGGCGGGCCGCTGAAGATGTGGTGTTTGGCCATTCAGAAGTCACCACCGGAGCAGGCGGGGATATTCAGCAGGTGGCCTCGATCTCCCGTCAGATGGTCACCCGTTTCGGCATGAGTGATCTCGGCCAGTTCTCGCTCGAAGCTGGTAACCAGGAAGTGTTCCTGGGCCGCGATCTGATGACCCGCAGCGATGGCTCCGATGCCCTGGCCAGCCGCATTGATGATGCGGTTCGCCAGATCGTGCAGAGCTGCTATCTCGACACGGTCAAGTTGGTTGCCGCTAACCGGGTCTGCATCGATCGCCTGGTGGACATGTTGATCGAAAAAGAAACCCTCGATGGCGAGGAGTTCCGCGCTGTTGTCGCCGAATTCACCACGGTGCCAGAGAAAGAACGCTTCAGCCCGATCCTCAGCGGCGTGATCAGCGAACGTGAAACCGTGACACCAACACTCTGAGCCGGAGCCCCTGGTTCAACAGCCCAACCATCCTGCCCTTGAGAACAGCTTGCAGACACTGCAATCCGTTCTCAAGGGCTTTTCAATAGCGATAACCCGGCAAGCTTCGTGAGTCCAGGGCGCCTGCGAACTGGACAGCCTGTTCAGCAACGTGCCGAAGGACTGGGGCTCAGCACAGATCACGGCGCAGGGATATGGGCCATCAAGAATAAAATGACCAAATTGAGGCCAGGGAGCTCCTGCCATGCCTCACACAGGCATGGGTTGCGAGGATTGCTCAGCTTGGCCAAGGCACTGCAGCTTGGCTCAGACGGGCCGTACCGCACGCTTCTCGATCACCTTATCGATCAGGCCGTAGGCCATGGCCTCGACTGGTGACATGAAGAAGTCGCGATCGGTGTCGGTCTGGATGCGCTCCAAGGGCTGGGAGGTGCGTTCAGCCAACTCCCGGTTGAGCTTGTCCTTGAGATAGAGAATCTCGTCGGCCTGAATGCGGATGTCACTGGCCTGGCCCCTGGCGCCGCCGAGGGGCTGGTGAATCATGATGCGCGAGTGGGTGAGGCTGCTGCGCTTGCCTTTGGTTCCGGCACACAACAGAAAAGCTCCCATACTGGCGGCAAGGCCGACACAGACAGTCTGCACATCGGGTTTGATGTGTTGCATGGTGTCAAAGATGCCGAGGCCGTCGTAGACGGAGCCACCGGGAGAATTGATATAGAGAAAAATGTCCTTGTCCGGGTCTTCCGCCTCCAGGAACAGCAACTGGGCCACCACCCGGTTGGCCGATTCGGCCGTGACCGGCTCGCCCAGGAAAATGATTCGCTCCCGCAACAACCGGGAGTAGATGTCAAACGCCCTCTCGCCGCGACCCGACTCCTCAATCACGATCGGGATCATGGGCTGCTGCAGCACTACTGGAGCCATACTACTGAAGCCGCCGGAGCATCGGCTCAGGCTGCAGCGCTAAGGTCGCTGCACCCTTGATGGCCGACCTGCGTGAGCGACGCCCTGACCGTTGCCGACAGCAAGCGTGCGTTCCACAGCGCTTTCCCCCATGTGATCAGCCCGCTGTACCGGCGGATGGTCGATGAGCTGCTGGTCGAACTGCATCTGCTGAGCCACCAGAGCGGCTTCACATCCGACCCCCTGTTCGCCACTGGCCTGGTGCAGGTGTTCGACGGCTTCAGCCGCGGCTACCGCCCGGAGCAGCAACGGTTGCCCCTGTTCCAGGCCCTCTGCAGTTCCTCTGGTTTCGATGCCGCTCGGTTGCGCCAGCAGCGCGATGACGCCATGGCGGCCATGGGTGGGCATTCCGTCGAGGACGTGAAGCAGTGGATCGAACGCCAGGGAGAGGGTGCACCGGAACCCGTGGCCCAGGCCCTGGCCAGCATCCGCCGCAACGACTTCCACTATTCCCGACTGATGGCCGTGGGCCTGCTGTCCCTGCTGGAGCGGGCCAAGGGTGCCGAGGACCTCGATCCCCAGGCCCTGCGCAGCGCCGCCCATGAGGTGGGCGAGGCCATGGGCCTGTTGCGCGATCGCCTCGACAAGGACCTCAGTCTCTACACCGCCAATCTCGAGAAGTTGGCCGTGGCCGTGGAAATGCTGGAGGAAACCGTGGCCGCCGATCGACGTCGACGCGAACGTCAGCAGATCAACGAGACACCTGAAGGCGTCCCGACAACTGGCTGATCGGCAGCGGGTCCATTCCCCCCCGCAGCGACTGAGCTTCGAGCTCCAGCTGGCTTGAGCGGCGCACCAGCTCAGGCACATCAGGCGGCAGCATCCCCAGACGGGCCAGAGCCGCCGGCCGGCTGCGCAACTGCAGCCCACCGCTGGACGGCAAGGGATGGGCAGCGCCACCGATCCTCGCCAAGGGGGCCTGGGGTACGGGCCCGAGGAACAACAGCAACTGGGCTTCACCGCCAACCGATGGCAACCAGCGCCAACCGCCGACCACCGCGCCGTCATCGCGGCTCCAGGTGGCGCTGCCAGGAGCAGTGCTGGACGCTGGGCCGGCAGCAGGAGCTGTGCTGGCCTGGCCCGTGACCGGAAGGCTGCCCCCGGGTGGAACCGTCAGAGCCCCAGGCGCTGAGGGTGCGGCAGCACGGTTCGCCGAGGACGGCCCCGCCGAGGGCAGCCCTGCCGAGGAAGCGCTCGCTGAGATACGGACGCCAGAGCCGGCGGCGCCTTGAGCCTTCGCTGCGGCAATTGGTGCGCTGGCGACTGCCTGGCGCAACCCCTGCGCCTGCAGAGATCTGCCGAGCTGGTCAAGCAGACCCTGCCAGGCGCGTCGATCCCTGCCGACCACCAGCTGCAGCTCCAGGGAGGCCTGGAATGGCCCGTGGGGCAAGGGACGCAGGCGCAACTGGAAGGGGGCCTGGCGCAGCAATGCCAGGCGGTCGGTGTCAATCCCATAGCGACTGGCCAGGGGATCGCGGATCATCTGGCGGGCGAGCAGGCCCTGGATCAACAGATCCAGGGAAGCCCCCTGAATCTGCAACAACTGGTCCGCTGGCAGGGGGCCCTGAAGGGCCGGCTCGATCAGCGTGGGATTGCTGGCGACGCTGGTCAGCACCCCCTCCACGGCGGCCGCCTCGCCAGACCAGACCACTCCGCCGCCATCGAGACCAATGCTGAGGCAACCGGCCTGAAAGCGTTGCAACAGGGGAGCCATCGGGCCGGCGATGACGCCGATGGCGGCGGGATTCCAGAACACGGCCTGGGTGCTTTGCAGGCGGTCGAGGCAACGGCGCTGCAAGCCGCGGCTGCGCCGTTGCTGGGGACGGAGTCCATCACGCAGCATCTGCAGCGCCAGCGGATCGGGCGCCACGACGACCAGATCACCGAGGCGCATGGCCTGAGGCGGCAAGGAGGCCACCGTGGCCGGCGGCAGGCTCCTGGCCGGCAGGACCAGCATCGGCGCCCCATCGACGTGCTCTCCCCAGAGCTGCCACCAGAAACCCCGCTGTTGTTGCCAGGCCCGCTCGGCCAGGGGGCCTCCGAGCCGTTGGCGCCAGAGATCGGGGATCGCCCGTTGCGGCGCCGCTGGAAAACTCTGTAAGAGGGTGACTCCATCCATCAACTGCTCCAGTCCCTGGGCCCGGGGCCTGGGCAAGCGTTGCAACGCCGTCAGCGGCAGCGCCAACAGCAGGGCAATCGCCGTGGCCGTGATCGGCAGCGGCAGACGGCCGCCGACTCGAGCAGCAACCCCAGGAGCGAAGCCCGCAGGAGCCAGGGTCGGGCGAGCGGGGATCGGGACAGGCCGCCAGCGCAAGGATCGGAACAGCCTCATGGCGCCAGGCAAATGTTGGCGATGCGGTTCGTGCCGACCAGCGCCAAGGCGCCAGAGGCAGCAAATCGCACCGGGGCAGGCCATGCTCTCGACATCGATGTCAGGGTCGGGAGCGGGTTTCCAGCGCCTTGCGGCGACGCCGATCCTTCCACTCCATGACGGAGAGGTAGATCACCCCAACGCTGACGAACAACAGCAGCAGCGAGGCGATGGCGGCCAGCACGGGGCCGGTGCTGAGAGGCAGGTCAGAAATCGATGGAGTTGTCACCGTTACGGCCCCACACCACCATGGCGATCGAAAAGGTGAACATGGCGGCCAGGGAGGCCCAGCCAAGGGTGATCAACATCGGTGACGTGCGCCGGGTACGACCCGTGCATGATACCTAGGCTTCAGTCCGGAACCCCTCCGGGATGCGATGGCCGTCACCCTTGCAGCCAGTTCGGGGGAAACCCCAGCCGGATCACCCACCGCCGTTCAGGAGCGGCAGCTTCGGCGCCAGCCCTATCCGAACTTCCGGGTCATCGTTCTCGACGATGACGTCAACACCTTTCAGCATGTCGTCGATTGCCTGGTGCGCCACATCCCGGCGATGCTGCCTGATCAGGCCTGGACTCTGGCCCACCGCATCGATTCGGAGGGTTCGGCCACGGTCTGGCGGGGTCCCCAGGAACAGGCTGAGCTCTACCACCAGTTGCTGGGGGCCGAAGGGCTGACCATGGCACCGCTGGAACCCGATTGAATCCCCTTACCGCGGAGCCAACCCCATGGGACGGGTGGTGATCACCCACAGCACCTACATCGAGGGCTTGATTCCGCTGCTCAAACGACTGGCCCAGCTGGGCGGTATCGATACGGTGACTCCTGCCGTGATCAGTCGGGTGCGAGGACGCAGCACCAGCCTGCGCCTGCGGATTTCAACCCCGATCATCGGCGGCTACAAACTGGTGGCGCGCCGAGGCACCAGCGCCCAGGAGGTGTTTGTGGTCACCGACAGGCAACGCGAGGAGCTGCAGGCGCTGCTGGATCAGCTGCTGGAAGCGCGCTGAGCCGACTCAGGTGCCCATCAAGCTGGTTGGGGCGGCCCGCTCGTAGACCGCCGCCGCACTGAAACGGCACCAGGCTCCTCCCTGGCGAAACCAGGGTTCGCCGTTCTCCAGGGTGAGGTCGATCGGCCGCAGCTGCCAGTGCTCGGCCAGATAGGCCAGGTAGGAATCAGCTGCGAGCTGGGGGCCCTGCCAGTGCACCAGGGCGAAGCTCAGGGCGCGCACCCGCACGGCCCCATCCGTGGTCTCCTGAATCTCCTCCCGCAACAGGAAGGTACGAAAGCGCTCCGCCGTGGCCCCCTCGAGCGGGTACTTGCGCAGATAGAGCTCCCTGGCCTTGGGAAACACCGGCCCCGGGGCGCGGCTGAGCAGCTGCTCAAAAGCCTGCTGAAACGTGGTCATCGCGGCGACGGAACGGCGTCCACAATGGCGGCTCCCAGGGCCAGATCGGGGCACGCTTCCAAACCTGGGAACGGCATCCGCACCGCTGCGCCGGGTTCAGGAATGGAGCCCAGTGGCTGGGCAAAAGGGGTGGACCGCCATGCCGTCTTGCCCCAGTGTTCGACCTGGATGAACCAGAAGGGGAGTCAGGGGCGGGGCTTCGTTTCCGGCTACGAGGCCGGTATACGTTGCCGTCGCTGAAGACCCCCCATGTCGAAAGGGAGTCAGATCAGAAAACTGTGAAAGGCAGTCACCAACACAGCAGTCCGCAGAAACTCTACGCGGATTCGAGCGGATCCGGAGACCCTTGCAACGGCCAGATCGCCCGCACCTCGGCCAGCCGCCGCTCCAGCTCCTCAGCGCGCTCCTCCAGGCTGCAGGATTCCAGCACCAGAGAGAGGTGGCCCAGCTTGCGGCCGGGATGGGCCTGGCGTTTGCCGTACCAGTGGAGACTGCCGCCGGGCAAGGCCTGCAGCCGCTGGCGCAACTCGGTGTAGTCGCTGCTGGAGTCCTCGAAGCCCAGCAGGTTGACCATCAGCGCGCCGGGGATCCGGGGTTCGACCGAGGCCAGGGGCAGGCCTGCCACAATCCGCACCTGTTGCTCAAACTGACTGGAGTGACAGGCCTCAATGGTGAAGTGACCCGAGTTGTGGGTGCGGGGGGCCAGCTCATTCACCTGCAGCCCGCCGGGGCCATAAAAGAACTCGATCGAGAGCACGCCGACGTAATCGAGGGCCGTCAGCAGGGAGGCGGCCACGTTGCGGGCAAAGGCTTCGACGCCGTGGTCCACCGGCGCCGGAAACAGCACCCAATCGCAGACCTGGCGATGCTGGTGGGTCTGAACCAGCGGGAAACAGGCCACGTTGCCGGCGCGATCGCGGCAGGCCACCAGGGCCAATTCCTGCTGGAAGGGAACCATCTCCTCGAGGATCCAGCCACCGACTTCAGCCTCTGCCAGCAGGGCCTCCAGATCGGCCTGGTTCTGCAGCGGACGGGTGCCCTTGCCGTCGTAGCCACCGATGCAGGCCTTGGCCATCACTGGGAACTGAAAACCCTCAGGCAGACAGGGCACGGCGCAGGTGGGCTGCATGGCAGTGGTGGGCAGCGCCATCCCGGCCGGCGGGCCGTTGTCAGCCAAGCGGCCCCAGCTCAGGGGCTCAGGCGGCGAGGGCGGATGGACGGCCTGGAGGGGGCACCAGCGGGGAGCCGGCAGAAACAGCTGGTTGAGCAGTTCGCGCTGGGAGCGCTTGCTGACCAGGGGGTGGAGTGCATGCAGGCCGGGGATGAACTGCACCCCTTCCTCGGCCAGCACCTCCAGGGCATCGATGGGAATCCACTCGTTCTCAAAGCTGATGGCGCCGCAGCGCTCGGCCAGCTGGCGGGTGGCCGCCACATCGTCCACCGGAGCCAGCACCAGGCTGGCGGCCCGCTCCGCTGCCGGATCGTCGACAGCCGGAGTCTGCACGTGCAGGGCGACACCAAGGCGGGAGGCCGCATCGGCGAGCATCCAGGCCAACTGGCCGCCGCCGACGATGCCGATCGAGCTCAGTGCCCCATCGGAGCGCTGATCGGGACTGGCTGGGGCCGTGGCCATGGGAGTTGGGGCAGCAGCGGTGTCCAAGCCCTGAACGCCCGTAGGGGCCAAACATCCAGTTTCTCATCCCCGCGATCCAGGTGCTGTTGCGGGCTGGGCGAAGCGCTGCAGCCGCCGGCAGGCCAGGACTCAGGAGAGACCGCGATCACCGGCAAAGGCATAGCGAATCAGGCTGAGCAACAGCACGATCAGGAACAGGGCCAGACCCACCGTGCAGGCATAGCTGATCTCCAGTTCGGAGAAGGCCTGGTCGTAGACGTAGTACACGATCGTGCGAGTGGAATCGGCCGGTCCGCCCTGGGTCATCAGGTACACCTCCTCGAACACCTTGGTGGCACCGATGGCCGAGATCACGGCCACCAGGGTGATGTAAGGCCGCAACAGGGGCAGGGTGATATCCAGATGGCGGCGCCAGCCCTCGCTGCCGTCCAGCGCCGCCGCTTCATACAGATCGGGGGCAATGCCCTGCAGGCCTGCCAGGAAGATCACCATGTAGTAGCCGAGACCTTTCCAGAGGGTGACGAGCATCACGGCGGGCAGGGCCAGGGCCGGACTGGTGAGAAAGCCGATCGGGCTGAAGCGCTCGCCCAGCAACGCCGTCAGCCAACCATTGATCAGGCCGTTTTCGGCATAGAGCCAGCGGAAGGCGATCGCCGCCACCACCAGCGACACCAGCACCGGCGTGTAAAAGGCGCCGCGGAACCAGTGGATTCCAGGCAGTTGGCGGTTCACCAGCACCGCCAGAGCCAGGGCACCGATCACAATCGGCGGCACCACACCGATCAGATAGACAAAGGTGGTGCCCATCACCTTGAGGAGCATCGGATCGGCCAGCAGGCGCCGGAAGTTGGCCAGGCCGATGAAGTGCAACGGCTCGCTGACATCGAGGCCGCTGCGGGTGAAGCTGATCAGCAGGGCCATCGCCCCCGGGATCAGCACCGAGATGGCCAGCAGCACCAGGGCCGGCGCCAGAAAACCCCAGGCCGTCGCCGTACTGGCCGTGGAGCTGGAGCTGGGGGTGGCATCGGGCATGGGAGCCATTGTGAAGGAGGCCG
Source organism: uncultured cyanobacterium (assembly GCA_903823115.1). Classification (GTDB taxonomy): domain Bacteria; phylum Cyanobacteriota; class Cyanobacteriia; order PCC-6307; family Cyanobiaceae; genus Cyanobium. Next base: position 15,657 of record CAIJRN010000083.1, on the reverse strand, counting down.
CAGGCCTCCAGGCTCAGCTGGTGCAGCGGTGACGCCCAGCGTCGCAGCTCTGGCCCGGCCGGGAACAATCCCAGGATCTGCTCAACCGACGAGGTTGTGGCTGGGATCGAGGATTGGCGGCGCCGGCTGAGCGCTGGCGGATCGCTCAGCCATTGCGCCCAGCTGGCCCCTGGGAAGCACAAGGCCTCAAGCTCGCCGGGCCACCGACAGCCCAATGGCTTCGTGATGGGGCGTCGGGATGGGAAATCAGTGGACCGAGAGATACCGGCCTGAGCCTCGAATTGGCCGGAGGGTGGAACGATGGGGATGGTGCACTGAAATCCCCGGAGGCTCGCCATCACCCCCCCTGATCCAGGCCCGGCACTGGGCTGCACGCCGCTGACCAGCCCAGGGTCCGACCCTGACGATGCGTCAGTTCATGGGCCAACGGCCGCCGCCGGCACCGGCTCTTCTGGCCAGCCTGGGTGGCGCGATCCGGTCCAGGTGTTGCGGCAGGTGTTTGGCTACGGGGCCTTCCGCGGCCCCCAGGCCGAAATCGTTGGGCACGTGGTGGGCGGCGGTTCGGCCCTGGTGCTGATGCCCACCGGCGGCGGCAAATCGCTCTGCTATCAGATTCCTGCCCTCTGCCGCAGCGGCGTTGGCGTGGTGGTCTCGCCCCTGATCGCCCTGATGCAGGACCAGGTGGAGGGACTGCGCCAGGCGGGCGTGCGGGCCGCTGCCCTCAACTCCTCGCTGGAGGCGGGCGAAGCCGCCGGCATCTGGCGCGAACTGGAGGCGGGCGAGCTGGATCTGATCTACGTGTCGCCGGAGCGCCTGCTGAGCCCCGGCTTTCTCGATCGCCTCTCGCAACTGCCCCTGGCCCTGTTCGCCATCGATGAGGCCCATTGCGTCTCCCAGTGGGGCCACGATTTCCGGCCCGAATACCTGCAGCTGTCGGTGCTGGCCGAGCGCTTCAGCGCCATCCCCAGGCTCGCCCTCACCGCCACCGCCGATCCCCGCACCCGGGAGGAGATTCGTGAGCGCCTCCAGCTGCAGCAGGACCGGGTGTTCCTGGCCAGCTTTGATCGGCCCAACATCCGCTATCTGCTGCGCGACAAGGACGATGCCCGCAGCCAGTTGCTGGCCTTTCTGGCCGAGCGCCGCGGTGAGGCGGGGATCGTCTACGCCCGCTCCCGCAGCCGGGTGGATCGCTTTGCCGCCGACCTGCGGGCCGCCGGCTTTGATGCGGTGGCCTATCACGCCGGCCTCAGCGCTGAAGCGCGCAGCACCGCCCTCAACCGTTTCCGCCGTGAGAGCGGTGTGGTGGTGGTCGCCACCATCGCCTTCGGCATGGGGATCGACAAACCCGATGTTCGCTTCGTCGCCCACATCGATCTGCCGAAGAGCCTGGAGGCCTACTACCAGGAAACCGGCCGAGCCGGCCGCGACGGCCTGCCGGCCGTGGCCTGGATGGTGCATGGGGCCGGCGATGTACCTCAGCTGCGTCGCTTCATCGATGAATCCGATGCGGGCCAGAGCCAGAAACAGGTGGAGCACGGCAAGCTCGATGCCCTGATCGGTTTCAGCGAAGCCAGTGACTGCCGCCGCCAGGTGCTGCTGCGCCACTTCGGCGAAGCCCTGGCCGAGCCCTGCGGCAACTGTGATCTCTGCCTGGAGCCCGACACCAGCACCGATGTGACCGAGGCGGCCCGCAAGGCGCTTTCAGCCGTGTTCCGCACCGGCCAGCGCTTCGGCGCCGCCCATCTGGTGGATGTGCTGCTCGGCGGCGACACCGCCCGGATCCGGGAGCTGGGCCACAGCAGCCTGAGCGTGTATGGCATCGGCAAGGAGCTGGATCGGGGTCAGTGGCGCTCCCTGATGCGCCAGCTGCTGGCGAAGGGTTATCTGCTCAGCGATCCGGAGAACCGTGGCGGCCTGCGCTTCGGCCCGGACAGCCTGGTGAAACCCTTGCTCAAAGGCGAGACGAGCCTGGCCCTGCGCCTGCCGCCCCCAGCCAAAGAACGGCGGCAAGCCAGCAGCGGCGAGCGGGGAGCAGCGGCGCCGACCGTGGAGCTGGCGGAGGAGGGTCGCGAACGCTTTGAAGTGCTCAGAAGCTGGCGGCTGGAACAGGCCCGCACTCAGGGGGTGCCGCCCTATGTGGTGTTCCATGACCGCACCCTGATCGAGATCGCCTGCCGCCAGCCAACGACGCTGGCCGAACTGGGCACGGTGGCGGGGGTGGGGCAGGCCAAGCTCGATCGCTACGGCGCAGCCGTGCTGCAGGTGCTGGGCGACCTAGCCTCCGGCGATTGAGTCCACCGTTGTGATGCCCCCGACGCTCCAGCCGCTGCGCACGATTCCGGTTGAGCTGGAGCGCAATCCTTACCCGATCGTGATCGGCGGCGCTGCGTTGGGCCAACTGGGGGAGCAACTGCGGCTACAGGGCTTCAAGGCCGGCACCAAGGTGCTGGTGGTGACCAATCCGGTGGTGCAGGAGCACTACGGCGCCTCAGCCCTGGCCAGCCTGCAGGCGGCCGGGCTGGAGGCCAGCACCCTGGTGATCGAGGCCGGCGAAGACCAGAAAAACCAGGCCACCGTGGCCCTGATTCACGACGCCGCCCTGGCGCACCAACTGGAGCGCGGCTCCCTGATCGTCGCCCTCGGCGGCGGCGTTGTGGGCGACATGGCCGGCTTCGCCGCCGCCACCTGGCTGCGGGGCATTGCCGTGGTGCAGGTGCCCACCACCCTGCTGGCGATGGTGGATGCCGCCATCGGTGGCAAGACGGGCGTCAACCACCCGGGCGGCAAGAACCTGATCGGCGCCTTTCACCAGCCGCGGCTGGTGCTGATCGATCCGAGCGTGCTCGCCACCCTGCCGGAGCGGGAGTTCCGGGCTGGCATGGCCGAGGTGATCAAATACGGCGTCATCGGCGACCCGGACCTTTTCGGCCATCTGGAGGCGGCTGCCCGTCGCGATCCCGAGGCCGGCCTGGCCAGCCTCGACGCCGTGGGTCCCGAGTTGCTGGAGCGGGTTCTGGAACGCTCCGCTGCCGCCAAGGCCAAGGTGGTGGCCGCCGATGAACATGAGGCCGGGCTGCGGGCCATCCTCAACTACGGCCACACCCTCGGCCATGTGGTCGAAACCCTGAGCGGCTATGGCACCTGGCTGCATGGCGAAGCCGTGGCCATCGGCATGGTGGCCGCCGGTGAACTGAGCCTGGCGATGGGTCTCTGGAGCCAGGCCGACCAGCAGCGTCAGAAGCGCGTGATTGAGGCGGCGGGCTTACCACTCAACCTGCCCGACCTTGCACCCCAGGAGGTGCTGAACTGCCTGCAGGCCGATAAGAAAGTGAAGCAAGGAAGGGTTCGCTTCATTTTGCCGTCAGCGATCGGCGTAGTGGCCATCCATGATGACGTGACGGAGCCGATCATTCGTGCTGTCCTTGCTGCTGGAATGACTCAGGGGGCGCCGAATCGTTCGTAATGCCTGCCGGCAATGGCTTCAATGCGGGACTGGGCCTGAATCAACACGTCGAGCGAGACATCTTCGACCGAATTCGGATCACTGAAACCAAAGGGGTTATCGAGATCGGCAATCAGATGAAGCAGGAAGATCAGCAGAAACGAAATCACCATCAGAAAAAACGTGGCCTCCACGATCTGCTCTTCCCTGGCCAGCACCAGTCCCGTACAGAGCAGGGCCGTTGATGTATAAGCCAGCCAGTAGACCATCTTGACGAAATCCGTCTCCCGGATCACATCGATGCGGTTGATCACTCGCAGGATCCCGCCCATTTCGATCAGCAGGCGCCCCTTGAGCGAGGAATGGCTGAGCCAGAGGCTGGCTCGGGTCACATGCTCATGGGCACGGTCGTAGGCGAGCATCACCTGCTGGGTGGAGAGATCACCCCTGATCCAGGCAAGAATGGCGCGACCGAGGTCGGTGATGGAGGCCAGATCAGCAGCGACGCTGGCCTCCGGGGTGTGCAACGGCACGGCGCTGACCTCCCGGGTGACGAGCTCGATGGCAGAGGCGAGTTCCGCCGGCAGACGTTCACTTTCCTTGTAATCCGTCAGGACGCCATTGAGAAGGAAACCGAACAGAAACACACTGGAAGCGACCAGAGCCGAAAACAGCGGATTGATCGAGATGATCTCCAGACCCAGGGAGTGGATGATCAGCTTGATCCCGACGATGGCGCCGACCAAAGCACAGACCTTGGCCATCACGACAAAGCGTCGCTGACGGAAAAGTCTGAAAAGAACGTTCATCGACACCAATCTTTGGTTTGAGTTGCAACGATCATTGTCCGCAGACCATGGGTTCCGCAAGACTTCCGACCCATGGCCACCGCTGGGCCGTGGGGTTCAGGAGCATGGCGGTTCCTGCAGAAATCGGGGCAGGGGCCCATCAGGCTGCGGGCGGCCATCGTCCCGGGCCAGGGCGATCCAGCGGAAATCCCCGAGGGTCCGCGGATCCACCAGGCGCAACAGGGCCTCCCGCCGCTGCAGCAGCTGCTCCAGCCCTGCCCTGGGCTGCTGCTGCAGACCATGCAGGCGCTCGGCCAGACCCAGGGCCAGCAGCGCCTGTCCCTGACGGCACTGGCCCAGGGATCGCCAGCCGCAGCGTTCGGCCGCCGACTGCAGGCTCTCCAGGCAGAGATGGGCGGTGAGATCCCAGGCGCCCGGCTCCAGCAGCGGATCATCACTGGCCCGTTGGGCCCGATAGGCCATCAGGGTGCCCTGGGCCCGCTGGGGCGCGTAGTAGCGCCAGGCCTCATGGGCGTAATCAATCACCAGCAGCTGGCCGCAGCCCAGGCCCCGGCCGCAAGCCTCCAGCCAGGACGCCAGACCGGGGTGGAGTTCACTGCACCAGCCGCTCGGTCGTTGGGGCCCGGGCTCACGGAGTCCCAGGGCTTCGAGTTGCGCGAGCTGCTCCGGCTCCAGGGGCTCGCCGGGTTCGAGCCGCAGGCCAGCCCCGTGGAGCGCCACCCGCTGGCGGCGCCAGAGCGCCCCGTCCGCCACGATCCGCTCCACCGCCAGGGCATCGAGCACCTCATGGGCCAGCACCACCCCCGTGACGGGAGCGGCGGCCAGCTCCGCGAAGCTGGCCCAGCGCCGTGGCAGCGGGCAGGCCTGCAGATGCAGCTTCTGGCGCTCGGCCATGCCCGGATTGGGTTCCACCAGCACCAGCTCCAGCCGGCAGGCCAGCTCAGGCCGAGCGGTGGCGATGTGCTGGGCGAGATCGAGGGCCAACTGTCCCTCACCGGGGCCCGCTTCCACCAGGCTGAGACGCCCTTCGCAGGCCGGCAGCAGCGCCTCCAGCCAGTCGATCACCTGCTGGGCCAGCAAAGCGGCGAAATCGCTGCCGAGGCTGGGGGCGGTGACGAAATCTCCCGCAGGGCCGATGCGCAGGCGGCCGCTGCCATAGGCGCCATGGGCCGGGTCGTGGAGGACCCACTCCATGTAGGTGAGAAAGGGCACGCTGCCACCGGCGGCAGTCAGCCGTTGGCGCAACCAGGCCGGCAGCTCAGCAGCCACGGATCAATTGCTCTGAGATCTGGCGGCCAGCCTGCCGTGGCTGCTGGCTGCAAGTGGGATGGATCGTCATGCTGGGGGCGTCACAGGCTGGGTCGAACGGCGCGGGCCAGGGCGAAACGCTAGGTGGAGCGACTCACGGCTCCTGGCCCATGGGAGGGAGAATGCAGGCCCAATGCACTGCGGCCGCGCCATGCCGAACCCCACGTCCTGTCTGGATAGCGCAGCCCAGCGCCAAGACAGGATCAGCCGTGCCGTGGCCGGCCTGCGGCGGGGGATGCTGCGGCTCTGCACCCTGGCCCTGGTGCTGCTGCTGGTGCTGGCCCCCACGGCCGGCCAGCAGGCCTGGGCCTTCGACAATCCCGATCTGCTGCCGTCCCAGCCCACCCCGGTGATCGACCTGGCCAAGCTGCTCACCGATAGCCAACGCACGGCCTTGGAGCAGGAGCTCAGGGATTTTGAGGCCAGCAGCGGCTGGAAGCTGCGGGTGCTCACCCAGTACGACCGCACCCCCGGCCTGGCGATCAAGCAGTTCTGGGGGCTCGATGAGCGCAGCCTGCTGCTGGTGGCCGATGAACGGGGCGGCAATCTGCTCAATTTCAATGTCGGCGACGCCCTCTTCGCCCTGATGCCCCGCACCTTCTGGGTGGAGCTGCAGACCCGCTACGGCAACCAGTACTACGTGCGCGACAACGGCCAGGATGCAGCGGTGCTCGATTCACTTCACGCCGTCAAGGGCTGCCTGGCGATCGGCGGCTGCCAGGTGGTGCCGGGCCTGCCCCAGGAACAGTGGCTGCTGACCCTGGCCACCTCGATTCTGGGCGGCCTGATCGTGGGGTTTGCGGCCTTTCCGCGCAAGCCCGGACGGCGCTTCGAATGGGCCTGGGTGCTGCTGCTCTCACCGCTGTGGCTGATCCTCTTCGGTGTCTTCGGTGTCGCCCCGATCGTGACCCGCACCAACGACCTTTTGCCCCTGCTGCGCAATGCCCTGGGCTTCCTCGGCGGCGCCACCGCGGCCTACCTGATCGCCCTGCAGACCCTGGGGCGCCATCTCAACAGCAGCGAGGAGAGCTGAAGCGGCAGCAGACAGCAGCTCATCGCCGTGCAACAACGGCGGGTCTGGTTTCGGCCTGAGCAACCGAGCCAGATCAGCCCGATTCAGCCAGATTGATTGGCAACGAATGCTGTGCGTTTCAGGGCAGATTGATCAACTGTTACAACAATCCTGTTAACACAATCCTGCTAGCACATCTGGCATAGCAGGATGCTCAGCAAGCAACTTGTAGCCTCAGATCCTCAGATCACGGAGGAGATTCAAACGACTTCAGTAGGACTGAACGTCGCTCGGCATTCTGGATTGGCCGCGGTAGCCGATCGATTCCAGTCGGCAGCTGAGGCTGTCGTCGTTACAGCGGGGCACCTGGCGAATGGCCACCCTTTCCCATGGTTCGATGCCGTTCTGACGCAGTTGGGCCAGGTTGTCCTCGTAGAAGCGCCGCAACTCGTCGTAGCGCCTCACCGGTTGGCCGTAGTAACTGTTGCCGGCCAGGGTGGGGAACGAAGCCCATTCCGGGGCCAGCTTGGCGGCGAGTTCCGGTGAGAGCTCACCCCGATCGGCCAGGGGCAGGGCGCCGCGGCGCTGGATCAGGAACAGGGCTCCCTGGTCCTGGGAAGGGGGCTGGAAGTCGCTCAGGCCCAGGGTCTGGACCACCAGGTTCCAGGTGAAGGGCATGAACTGATAGGCACCGGCAGCGGCGCTGGCATAGCCGGAGGTGTAGTTGACCCGGTTGGGGTGGCGATCGAGGGTCGGCACATAGCCACCGCCGAACATGATGTGATATCCGAGCGGCTGACCTTCCTTCCAGGTGCCTTCGGCGTAGCGGATGGTGTTGAGCAGGGCCTTGCGCTCCGGCGTGATCGCGAAGAACCTGGGTGCCTCCGGCAGGGGCGGCAACACGGCCACCTGGGGCACAGGGGGCGGCACGGGGGCCATCGACCAAGGGTCAGCTTGCTCAGCGGCGCGGACCGGCGCCGCGATGGCCAGGGCAGCTCCGGCGAGGAGGAGAGCCAGTTGGGAGCGCTGAAGGAACGACAAGACGGATCAAGCGAAGGACAGGCCCGGGACAGAGGGGATGGATTGCTGATGAAGTTCAGCCAACAGACTGAAAGTGAAATCAGCAATAACCCAGATGTCGTGGCTGGTCTCGGGGGTTCAGATGCGTTTCAGAGCGAGACAGCCATTGAGACTGAACCTGAAAAGCACACCGAGATCGAAAGAGGAGAAAAAATGAAGTTCGCGCCACTTTGCCCATCAGCCACCCGAGAGGCGATCGTTTTTGTGACGATCAGGCAAGTGTCCATAGGTATCCAAAAACACCCGATCAGTTCAGATCACTGTGACCAAGAAGGTTGCGAGCACTCATATGTACAGAAGATCCAACCTTGCGCAGCTCACTGATCGGAACTCCTGATCAGCTGCCCCGCAGCGCCGCCAGCGCCGCCGCCGCCGCCTCGGCTCCACCAGCGGGCAGCGGTCCCAGTCGGGCGGCCAGCAGCGGTTGATCCAGCTGCCAATCGCCCTGATCCAGCTGCCTGCGGCTCAGGAGCCGATGGCAGCCATGGTCCTGGAGCGCCCGGGCCAGCACGGGCGCCTCGGCGAAGCCTTGCCGTTCCACCAGATGGATCCCCACTCCCTGGCTGAAGGCCTCGCAGAAGCTGCTGTAGCCGGCCTTGGTGATCAGGCGGCCGGCATGGGGCATCAGGTCCAGGGGCCTGAGGCCCTCGGGCAACAGGCGGCCGTTGGCGGCCTTGGCCAGGCCGGGATCAGTGCCGATGAACACATGCTCGGGCCAGCGGGCCAGCAGCTCAGGATCGAGGCTCAGGCCCAGGCCGCCGAAGCTGATCAGCACGCAGCGATCGCGCTCAGCCGGCAGGGCCAGTTGGTCCAGCACAGCCGGATCAAGAGGGCGGGGCTGGGAATTGGTGAGCCCGATCGGCTGCACCGGAAGGCCCCAGTCCATCGGCAGATTCAGGGGGCAACGCAACAACAGATCACCCTGGCTGTAAAGCTCTCGGGCGGCCTGGCCACGGCGGGCCAACTCCGGCCCCATCGAGCCATAGATGGCATCCCAGCCGAAGCTCGCCAGCCAGACCAGCGGCGCCCCCAGCTGTGCCGCGATCAGGGCCGCGGCCGGAGGCACATCGGCCAACACCAGCACGGGCAGCTCCTGCCGCCTCAGCCAGGCCACCTCAGCCTCGATCTGGGCGGGCAGGCTGGCATCGAGGGCCTCCAGCTGGCGCAGGGTTGCCTGGGGATCCACCTCCAGGGCATCCGCCTGCACCACGCCCACATCCCAGCGGCAGCAGCGTTGTTCAAAGCCGCCCTGGCCCAGGGCCAGCTTCAAGAAGGAAGGGGGCAAGCCCGTGGACAGCACCAGGCGCCACTGGGGCCTGAGGAGAGCCAGCTGCTGGAGCACCGCCACGCTGCGCGAACCATGGCCAAAGCCATGGCTGCTGATACAGGCATAGATCAGCATCGGCTCAGGGCAGCGGCACTCCAGAGGGTCTGCTCATAGAGCAGATCACCGGTGAGGCCATACCAGCGATGGCTGATCTGGCTGAGCTCCCCATCCTGGAAGCGAATCCAGCTGAAGTGGCGCAGGCAGCGGCCGCGATCGTCGCTGCCATGGCGGGGCACGCAGGCGCAATTGAGATAGGCGGTGCCCTCTTCATCACGATGAAAGCTCTGGCGCTCGCCCAGAAAGCGCCGCAGGGTGTGATGCATGTGGCCGAACACCACCAGGGGCACGGGGCGACGTCGGCGGATCTGGGTGATCGCCAGGGCCAGATCGCGATCACCCCAGTCGCAGGGGGGGCTTTTCCAGTCCCGACCGCAGAGGGAGCCGGCATTGGTGCCCAGGCCCGTGGGCCCGGAATGGGCCAGCAGCACCAGGGGCAGCTCGGGATCGGCCGACAGGGCCGCCCGGCAGATGCGATCGGCCGACTCCTGCTGGGTCACCGGTCCATAGACCGTACGAACAGCTCGCGACAGGGTGAAGCCACCGCCAGCGGTGAACGGCCGGCAGCCGACCACGGCCAGACCGGGGGGGGTGAGCTGCCGCAGGCCCCAGCCGCAATGGAGCTCCCCCAGCAACTCCAGCTGTTGGCGCAGCCGCTGGCCACTGCCGTCTTTACCGGTGTCGTGGTTACCGGCGATGCAGGCGACGGGGAGCTCCAGCTCGTTCAGCAGGGTGGGAATGCGGGTGTGACCATCGCTGAAATCGCCGACGAGCAGCAGGGCATCCGGCCGGATCAGATCCAGCAGCAGATGGTCGGAGGCATCCCACTGGTCATGGAGGTCGCCGGCGATGGCGATGTTGAGGTCTGCCAAGCCGGCCGTCTTCCTAGTCTTTGGCCCATCCTGCCCGAGCCGAGGAAGCCGTTGGTGTTCTCCCAGGTTTCTACCCCACACTCCGCACCGCCGGCAGCGCAGCTGCGGGCCGCGATCCGCGAGCTCTGCCGCGTTCGCAAGGCGGTGATCCTGGCGCACTATTACCAGGATGATGCGATCCAGGATGTCGCCGATTTCATCGGCGATTCGCTCGAGCTCTCCCGCAAGGCCGCCAGCACCGAGGCCGAGGTGATCGTCTTCTGCGGCGTCCACTTCATGGCGGAGACCGCCAAGATTCTCAACCCCGGCAAGATCGTGCTGGTACCGGATCTGGAGGCAGGCTGCAGCCTGGCCGACGCCTGCCCCGCCGAGGCCTTCGCCGCCTTCAGAGCCCAGCATCCCGACCACTATGTGGTCAGCTACATCAATTGTTCGGCGGCGGTCAAGGCCCAGAGCGATCTGATCTGCACCAGCAGCAACGCCGTGCAGCTGATCCAACAACTGCCTGCCGAGCGGCCGATCCTGTTCGCACCGGATCAGAACCTGGGCCGCTGGGTGGCCCGCCAGACGGGGCGGGAACTCACCTTCTGGCCGGGCAGCTGCATCGTGCATGAAAGCTTCAGCGAGCAGGCGCTGTTGCAACTGCGCCAGCAGCATCCCGAAGCGGAGGTGATCGCCCATCCGGAATGCCAGCAGCATCTGCTCGATCTGGCCGATTTCATCGGCTCCACCAGCAAGCTGCTGGAGCGGGTGACCAGCAGCCCCGCAGCGAGCTTCATCGTGCTCACGGAACCGGGCATTTTGCATCAGATGCGGCGGCGCGCCCCCGAAAAAACCTTCCTCGATGTGCCCGGCAGCGATGGCTGCAGCTGCAACACCTGTCCCTACATGCGCCTGAACACGATGGACAAGCTGTGGCGCTGCCTCGATCAGCTGGAACCCGGCATCGAGCTCGAGGAGAGCCTGCGCCGGCGGGCCCTGGCCCCGATTGAGCGGATGCTGGCGATGAGCGCCTGAGGCGCGGATGCTGCCGAGCGACGGGCTGGTCACCCTCACCGAGCAGGGTCTCTACTGCCGGGCCGCCGACGTCTGGATCGATCCCTGGCGGCCGGTGCCCAGGGCCCTGATCACCCACGGCCACGCCGACCATGCCCGGCCCGGCTGCGGCGCCTACTGGGCGATCGGCGCCGGCGCCGGCATCCTGCGCCGGCGCCTCGGTCAGGGCATTGCGCTGCACAGCCTCGACTACGGCGATGCGCTGCAGATTCAGGACGCCCAGGTGTCGTTCCACAGCGCTGGCCACGTGCTGGGCTCCGCCCAGATCCGCCTCGAAGCCGGCGGCGAGAGCTGGCTGATCAGCGGCGACTACAAGCGCGATGCCGACCCCAGCTGTGCACCCTTTGAGCCGGTGGGCGCCGATGTGTTGATCAGCGAGGCCACCTTCGCGCTGCCGATCTACCGCTGGCCCCCCGGTTCCCAGGTGGCCGCCGAAATCCGCGACTGGTGGCAACACTGTCAGCACCGCCCCTCGGTGCTGTTCTGCTACGCCTTCGGCAAGGCCCAGCGGATCCTGGCTGAACTGCACGCCCTGGGGGTGGAGCAGGAGGTGCTGCTGCATGGCGCCGTCGCGGCCTTGATCGAGCCTTACCGGCAGCAGGGGATCGCCATGGTGCCAACGCAACCCCTCTCGCAGCTCCCGCGTGACGAGAGGCTGGAGGGGCGGCTGGTGCTGGCGCCTCCCTCGGCCCAGGGCTCCCCCTGGATGAAACGGCTGCGCGGCGCCCAGACCGGCTTTGCCAGCGGTTGGATGGCGGTGCGCGGCGCCCGCCGCCGCCGCGGCTTCGAGCGGGGCTTTGTGCTCAGCGACCATGCGGACTGGCCGGCCCTGGTGGACACGGCCCGGCAATCCGGAGCCCGCCAGGTGTACGTGACCCACGGCCAGAGCGAGGTGCTGGCCCGCTATCTGCGCGAGGTGGAGGGAATCGCCGCCGAGCCCCTGCAGGGAGGGGGCCTGGCGGAACGGGGGGATCCCGATGGCGAGGCCGAGCGCGAAGCCGCTGCTGGCGACACCGTTGCTGGAGACACCGGCGAGACCGGCGAAGCCACTGCTGGCGCAGCCCATGAACCTGCTGGCGAAGCCACTGAACCTGACGGCGAAGCCGGACCGATCAACGCCGGGCTGATCAAGGGCGGCGAGCAGCGGGAGGCTCTCCCCTGAAGCGCTTCTGCCGCCTGTTCGAGCTGCTCGATCGCAGCAAGGCCAGCAGCGCCCGGGTGCGGGCCCTGGTGGAATATTTCCAGGCGGTGCCGCCGGGAGATGGGGCCTGGGCGCTGCATGCCCTGCTGGGCAACCAGCGCCGCCGCTTGCTGAGCAGCCTGCGACTGCGTCAGATCTGCCTGGAGGGAACGGGCCTGCCCGCCTGGCTGTTTGACGACTGCTACCGCCAGGTGGGGGACAGCGCCGAAACGATCGCCCTGCTCTGGCGGCAGCGCTCGGGCGTCGCAACCGGCATGGTGCCCCCATCCCCGGCCGCTGAGGCCTCGCTGCAGCAGTGGCTGGAGGAACTGTTGCCACCGCTGGCTGGCCTGGAAGCAGACGCACAGGCCGAGGCGATGCGGGCGCTGTGGCAAGGCCTGGAGCCGCTCGAGCTGCTGGTGGTCAACAAGTTGCTCAGCGGCGGTTTCCGGGTGGGCGTGGCCCAGGGGCTCGTGATCCAGGCCCTGGCCCAGCTCTCGGAGCTCGAACCAGCCCGACTGCGCCACCGGCTGATGGGTGGCTTTGTGCCCTCGGCCGCGCAGTTCACCGCCCTGATCGACCCTGCCGATGACGACGCCAGTCTCAGCAGCCGGCCCTATCCCTTCCAGCTGGCCTGCCCGCTCGATCCCGAACGCCTCAGCGACACCGCACCAGCCAACTGGCAGGTGGAATGGAAATGGGATGGCATCCGCGCCCAGCTGATCCGGCGCCACGGTGCCTGCTGGCTCTGGAGCCGGGGCGAGGAGCTGATCCATCCGGCCTTCCCTGAGCTGATTCGCCTGGGCGAGGCGCTGCCCGATGGGCTGGCGCTCGATGGCGAGGTGATCATCTGGGAGCCGGGAGCTCCTGGCCCGCGGCCCTTCGCGGAGCTGCAGCGGCGCCTGGGCCGCAAGGCTCCCGGCCGTTCGCTACTGGCCGAGTTGCCGGCGGCCTTCGTGGCCTACGACCTGCTCGAACTGGGGGGCTGCGATCGGCGCCCTGAGCCCTTGCGCCAACGCCGTGCCGCCCTGGAGGATCTGCACCAGCAGCTCCTGGCGGCGCCCTCGCCCCCCGCAGCCGGGCTTCTGCGCCTCTCCGCCACCCTGCCCCTGCCCCACTGGCAGGCCCTCGAGGAGTTGCGCGCTGGCGCCGCCGCCGCTGGAGCTGAAGGGCTGATGCTCAAGAATCTCGATTCCGCCTACCTGGTGGGCCGCCGCCGCGGTTCCTGGTGGAAACACAAACTTGAACCGCTGCAACTGGATGCGGTGCTGCTCTATGCCCAGCCCGGCAGCGGACGCCGCGCCAATCTCTACACCGATTACACCTTCGGCCTCTGGAACGCGGACGGTCAGTTGGTGAGCTTCGCCAAGGCCTATTCCGGGCTCGATGCCGCTGAAATCGAGGAATTGGACCGCTGGATCCGCCGCCACACCAGCGAGCGCTTCGGACCGGTGCGGGCGGTGGAGCCCTTGCAGGTGTTCGAGCTGGCCTTTGAGGGGATCGGCCCTTCCAAACGCCACAAGAGCGGTCTGGCCGTGCGCTTCCCCCGCATCAGCCGCTGGCGGCGCGACAAGCCGGCCAGCGAAGCGGACACCCTGCAGACGGCCCTGGCGCTGATGGCCACCCGGCCATGAAGGAGCTCACCAAGACGCTGGCGCCGATCGAAGCCTGGTTCGCGCACCAGAGCTGGCGGCCGATGCCGTTTCAGCGCCAGTGCTGGCACGCCTACGGGCGCGGCGAGAGCGGCCTGATCCAGGTGCCTACAGGCAGCGGCAAAACCTACGCCGCCGTGATGGGACCGATCGCCGAGATGCTGGCCCAGCAGGCGCAGGCGCAGACGCCAAAGGGCAGCACCGCCCTCGGCCTGCGGCTGCTGGTGATCACGCCTCTGAGGGCCCTCAGCGGTGATCTGGCCCTGGCGATCGAGGCCCCGATCCGGGACATGGGTTGGCCGTTGCGGGTGGCGATCCGCAACGGCGACACCAGCAGCACCATGCGCAGCAAGCAGCTGCGCCAACCGCCCGAAATCCTGATCAGCACGCCCGAATCGCTCTGCCTGCTGCTGGCGAACCCCGCCGCCACCGCCCTGTTCGCCGGACTGGAGGCGGTGGTGCTGGATGAATGGCACGAACTGATGGGCAGCAAGCGGGGCAGCCAGTGCGAACTGGCCCTCGGCTGGCTGCGGCGGCTGCGGCCCGGCCTGCGCACCTGGGCGATCAGCGCCACGATCGGCAATCTCCAGGAGGCGGCCCAGGCCGCCACCGGGATCGGGCGCTGGCAGAACGGCAGCTGGGTTCCGGTTGCGTCTCCCACGATCATCACGGCCCGCCTTCAGCGCCGCACGGCGATCCGCAGCCTGTTGCCCGAAAGCATCGACGGCTTCCCCTGGGCAGGCCATCTGGGATTGCGCATGCACGAGGAGCTGGTGGCACAGCTGCGGCCCGAGGTCTCCACCTTGCTGTTCACCAACACCCGCAACCAGGCCGAACGCTGGCATCAGTGCCTGCGCTACGCCGCTCCCGCGATGGAGGACGCCCTGGCCCTGCACCACAGCGCCATCGAGCGCAGCCGACGGGAGGAGATCGAAGCGGCGGTGAAGGCCGGCGAGATCCGCTGGGTGGTCTGCACCAGCTCCCTGGATCTGGGGGTGGACTTCCAGCCGGTTCAGACCGTGGTGCAGATCGGTTCCGCCAAGAATCTGGCCCGCCTGCTGCAGCGCGCCGGCCGCTCCGCCCACAGCCCCGGCGGCACCTCCCAGGTGCTGTTCATGCCCACCCATGCCCTGGAGCTGCTGGAGGTGTCGGCGATCCGCCGGGGGCTGGCGGCGGGCCTGGTGGAACACCGCTCGCCGCCGGTCCAGCCGATCGATGTGTTGCTGCAGCACCTGGTGACTCTGGCCTGCGGCCCCGGCTTCAATCCGGAGCTCGAGCTGGAAACCGTGCGCAGCTGTTGGAGCTACCGCCAGCTCGATGCGGCCACCTGGGATTGGTGCCTGCGCTTTCTCGAGCAGGGCGGCGACTGCCTCGGCGCCTATCCCCGCTACCGCAAGCTCGAGCGGCAGCTCGCCGCAGAGGCCGGCGCCAGCGGCGCCAACGAAGACAGCAGCGGCAGCGAAGGCAGCGCCGATGGGAGCAAAGGTGAGGGCTTCCTCTATCGCGTCACGGCACCGGCTCTGGCCCGGCTGCATCGCCTCAACATCGGCACGATCACGGCCGATCGCGCCGTCACGGTGCGCTTTGTGCGCGGCGCCGTGCTCGGCCATGTGGAAGAAGCCTTCATCTCGCGATTGCGCCCAGGAGATGTCTTCTTCTTTGCCGGCAGGCAGCTGCAGTTCGTGCGGCTGCGGGAGATGACCGCCATGGTGAAGGCCACCAGCCGCAAGAGCAGCACGGTGCCGGCCTGGGCGGGAGGCCAGCTGGCCATCTCCGACCTGTTGAGTGAGCATCTGCGCCGCGAGGTGGACCGCTGCTCCCAGGCCCTCGCCACCGTCCCTGGCACTCCGACTGCCACCGAT
>CAIJRN010000082.1 GCA_903823115.1 uncultured cyanobacterium | reverse complement strand
GCGCCTGGCGCGTACCAGCAGCCAGGCCGCCGAGCTTTACGGCAGCTATCGCCTCGGTGAAGCCGCCAAGCTGCTCTATGAGTTCGCCTGGAACGATCTCTGCGATCAGTACATCGAATGGGCCAAGCCGCGCCTGTTCGGGGAGGACGTGGCCGCCCGCGACGCCGCCCGCCACGTCCTGGCCCGCAGCCTCGAGGGCCTGCTGGTGATGCTGCACCCGCTGATGCCTCACCTCACCGAAGAGCTCTGGCATGCGCTGAGCGGTGCAGAGGCCGGCAGCTTCCTGGCCCTGCAGCGCTGGCCCGAGACCGATCCAGCCTGGGCCGATGAAGCCCACGAAACGGCCTTCCAGTTCGGCATCGACGCCGTGCGCGCCATTCGCAATCTGCGGGCGCTTTCCGGTGTCAAACCCGGCGAGAAGATCCCCGTCGGCATCCACACGGCCCAGGCCTGCCGCCAGGCTTTTGTGGCCGCCAACCAGGACAAGATTCAGCGCCTGGTGAATGCATCGCTGTTGCACTGGGAGAGCGAGCCCACCCCAGGCCAGCTGCTGGGCCTCGTCGACAGCGACGCCCAGGTGGGCATCACCGTGCCCCAGCAGAGCCTCGATGCCCTGCGGCAGCGGCTGCAGAAGGATCTGGCCAAAGTCGAGAAGGAGATCGCCGGCCTGACCGGCCGCCTGGCCAATCCCAACTTCGCCGGCAAGGCGCCGCCGGAGGTGGTGGCCGAATGCCAGGCGAATCTGCTGGAGGCCGAAGCCCAGGCTCAGTTGGTGCGGGAGCGGCTGGCGGAGCTAAACTGAAAATCGCCGAACTTGGTCGTGGAAGAGCTGCTTTTTCCCAGCCATCTCTGGCACTTTCAGCATCCGAACCTCCAGGTCTGTGGGCTGCTGGCTCAGCATGTGCTGGCGCTGGAGCGCCAGGATCCTGTCGGCCTTGAAGTCACCAATCAGGGTGGTTGGCACAGTTCCACCAACCTGTTGCAGGATCCGGTCTTGGCGGACCTGTTGTATTGGATCGCCGCCTGTTGTCAGGGGGCTGTGCATGACTGGGGCTGGGATCTGGACAAGGCCACACCGACGTTCAACAACGCCTGGGCGATGGTCAATCGGGCGGGCCACAGCACCAGGGCCCATCTCCATCCCAACAGTGTGTTCAGCGGTGTCGTGTATCTGCAGGTGCCTGCAGGCGCCGGTGCGATTGTCTTTCTCGATCCCCGGGCGGGAGCCCAGATGCTGGTGCCGCCTCTGAGAGCCGGTGCTGCTGAAAATCGCCAGGGCAGGATCAGGCGCCTGCCCCAGGTCGGCGAGTTGCTGCTGTTTCCCTCCTGGCTCTGGCATGAGGTGGAGCCCAGCACCCAGGAGGAACCTCGTATTGCGATCAGCTTCAATATCGGTATGCGGCCGACGGGTACGGCCTGAGAGCCGAGGAACAATCTCTGAAGCCCGATAGGAGCCCCAGAGATGGATCCCAGTGGCTCAAGCCTCAGGCGAGGACAGGGCTGAGCTTGAAGGTGAAGGAAGCGATGACGTCATCAAAGTCGCCATCAACCTTGTCCTTGACACCGTTGAGGTCCTCGAAGCCAAGGATTCCAGAACCCAGGGAGCGGAAGTGATCGAGCTTGTCGGAATTGGCCTCTGCGAACGAGAAATACGTTTCGCCGGTGTTGGCCACCACGGCATAAGGGGCCAGCAGGCCAGCATCTTTGAAGGCGGCGATGGCTGAACTCTTGTTCACGAGATTGTCGGCACTCAAGGTGCCAAACCCCGTGAAGAGATTCTCACTGCGCAAGGCTGCCACGGCATAGCCGGTCTGGCCAGGCCGGATCAGCTCTTTGGTGAGACTGTCGCGAACAGCCCCATCGCTGCCCTCCACTTTGTAGAAGCCCATGGTGGAGCTGTAGGCCGCTTCTCTCGCCACCACCACATCACCTTGAATGGCTTGTCCGGCGAGTCCAGTGAAATCCAGCAGCGGGGCTGCGCCGCCCATCTGGCTGGAAATCAAGGCGTCCAGGCCCGAGCTGTCCCCTCCCAGGTTCAGCTTGATGCTGAGGCTGCCCTTGCTGGCGGTAGCGCTGCTGTCGCCGGCCTTGTTGACATCGAGGATCTGGAAGCTCGCGTCAAGACTGCCCTTGT
>CAIJRN010000081.1 GCA_903823115.1 uncultured cyanobacterium | reverse complement strand
TCCTTCGTCGTAGATCGCCTCTTGGGTGCGGCTTCAGCCGCTCCGTTTGAGACTTGGTGAACCTAGCAGCTCACCCGTTCCGCCTCTCCTTTGGTCTCTTCCAGTTCGAGGCTTTTCGGCTCTCGACCCTTCTGAACCCTCTGGTCGGACGGCTGCTCGGTTTCCCGCGCAGTCCAAAATATTACCACCAGACCCACGCACGAGGCAAATCCGGGCCGGCATGTCCCATGGATTCAGCAAAGGATCCAAGGCCCACTCTGAAGCGATGGCCCAGGAAGGCAGCCAAGATTGAGCTCAGCTTTGAGCCCCAGCTGGATCGGCAGGCTCGTCAGCGAGGCAAGTCATGGCTAAAAAGCTGCCTTGTTCCTCAAGGCGAGATGGCCCTCGATCACCTCAGCTTCGGCACCCACAACCTGGAAGCCACAACGGCTTTCTATCGCGGACAACTGGGCTTTGAGCTGCTGATCCACGAATGGATCCTGCTGGAGGAGGGGGGCAGGGTTGACCATGCCTTCTTCGACTGCGGTGGCGGCTGTTGCCTGGCCTTCATGCAGTGGATCGATGTCCCAGGGGTACCGACTCGCTACGAAACGGACATCAACCGTGGCCTCGGCGTTCCTGCTGGCACATTTCATTTCGCCATCCGCTGCGACTCACTCCAGGCCCTGGAGGAGCGACACCTTGCCCTGATCAGCAGCGGCGTGGTGGTGGGAGAGCTGATCGACCTGAACCCCTACCGCTCCTTTTTCTTCGACGATCCGGTCAACGGATTGCGTCTGGAGTACACGGTGCGGCTGCGGCAGCCCGAAGCCAGGGACCGGGACCCATTGCTGCGCCAGTTGAAGACCAACCTGGGCTTGTTCGGCGCGGCGGCCATTCCAGCCCCTGGCCGCCGCGGCTAATCGAGCAGAGCCTCAGCCCAGGGCATGAACCGTTCGAGGGTTGCGGGGCGGTCGGCCACGAGCACCGGGAAATCGGTGTGGGACAGGTCAGTGCCAGCGGCAATAGCCCCGGGCTGACGCTGCAGCCAGCGGACAGGACAGTGCAATTCCGACAACACCAGCCAGGCTGCAGCCAGATCCCAGATCTTGGGTGTGGCTTCCAAGGCTGCCACCGTCTGCCCCATGGCCACACTCACCAGATTCAGGCTGGCCACCCCCAGCAGACGAATCTTGCCTGGGAAGCGACGATCAGGCAGTTTCTGCAGCACGCCGATCGAGCGGCTGCAAAGGGAAGCACAACCGGCGCTGTGGGACTGGATCGAAGGAGGCTGCAGGGGCTTGCCATTGCGCCAAGCTCCACCGCCGCGGATCGCCACGATGCGCTGCCGCAGGGGGGGGACATCGAGGATCGCCAGCACCGGCACACCGGCCTCGAAGCGGGCGATGGAGATGGCCCAGTACGGAATGCCCGCAGCGAAGTTGGTGGTGCCATCCAGCGGATCGACGACCCAGTAAGCGGAACTGCCAGGCACCTGTTTGTGTCCCTCCTCGCTCAGCACCCCCTCGCCGGGGAACAGTTCGGCCAGACCACGCACCAACGTGGCATCGCTCCAGCGATCA
This sequence comes from uncultured cyanobacterium, assembly GCA_903823115.1. GTDB lineage: Bacteria > Cyanobacteriota > Cyanobacteriia > PCC-6307 > Cyanobiaceae > Cyanobium. Next base: position 36,385 of record CAIJRN010000081.1, on the reverse strand, counting down.
CAGGCGGTGATCAGCGAGCCATCGTCCTTGACGTCGCTGGCCATGTGGCCGAAATCGGCGCGCTGGCGCTCGGCGACGCGATCGATCAGGGAAGAAAGCGCCGGATCAAGGGCGGGAGCTGCGAGCATCATCCGAGTTCCATGGCCAAGACCTTTGTGAGACTGCGGCCCGTATCCTCCCTGAACTGGTGGATGTTGATGCGGTTGAGCAGCACCAGGGCCAGAACGGCCACCACAGTTTCCACCCCCAGCACCAGGGCGAAGGGGGAATAGGAACTGTTGCCGAGGTGCAGCCATCCCCCCAGGTCGTAGAGGGCACCGCCGAAGAGCTTGCCCATCGCACGGGAGATGGCCTGGGCCAGCCCCCAGACCCCGACAAAGGTGCCGGCCGCCTGGGGCAGGGTGAGATCCAGCATCAGGCAGAGCGTGCTGTTGGTGGCGATGCCTGCGGCGAGGCCAAAACCGACCATGACCAGCTTGAGCACCGGGATGTTCGGGGCCAGACCACAGAGAAGCAGCAGCACCAGTGAGGCCACGATCAGCCGACAGCCGAGGCGGGCCGTGGGCAGCTTGCCCAGCCAGGGCACGATCCAGAGTCCCGCCAGCAACAGACCCACCAGGGTGCCGACTCCCCAGAAAGCATTGAGCTGGGTCGTGGCTGCAATCGGCATGGCGAACACCTGGGCCGCATAGCTCTCGAGCACAGGATCCTGCAGGAACAGCCCCAGGGTGAACAGCACCAGAAAACTGAAGAACACGAGCACCTGGCGGCTGGAGGTGATCAGCGCCCAGGACTGGACCAGGGTGACGGCATCGTCGCGGCCAGCCTGGCTGTCGCCGGGCTGGCCGGGGGTTTCCATCCCCCAGGTGGCGATCAGGGTCAGCACCATGACCAGCGAGGCGACGATGACCATGAATCGCCGCAGAGTGGGCTCCAACACCGCTGGATCCACCACCCCATCCAGGGATCGGAGGCTGAGGCTGATGGCGATGGCGCCGATCACAATCCCGACGGTGAGCATGCACCAGATGATGCCGACGGCCCGGGGGCGCTCCAGCTCGTCGGTCCGGTCGATCACCAGGGCCAGATAGGGGGTGGTGGCCAGGGAGATCGCCAGTCCATAGAGAGCGAACAGGCCACAGAGGGCCGCGATCCCCAGGGCCAGGACGGGCTGCTCACCCACCGCCAGCAGCCGACCCACCTGGAAGATCAAAGGGATCGAGGCCACCGCCAGCAGGCAGAACAGCGCCGTGCCGATCAGCACATAGGGCACCCGATGCCGGCAGGCAATCGGATGGGCGTCGGAGATCTGGCCGAACAGCACCCGGGACGGAGCCACAAACTGTTCGAAGGCCAGTGCCCCTCCCACCAGCAGGCCGGGATAGGCCAGCTCAGAGAGCATCACCCGGTTCAGCAGACCGGCAAAAATCACCGCCAGAGCACCGAGGCAGGCCTGAAACAACCCGAGCCGGAGGCACGCGGTAACCGAGAGACCCGGACGGCAGGGCACGGGCAGGAAGCTCAGGGAGCGAGCGAGGGGGCGGGAGCATTGCCGGGACGGAACTTGGCCTGACAGGCCGGCACCAGCGGCTGGACTTCAACCGGCACATCGGTGGCACCGGCGACCACCGGCTTGTTCGGAGGCAGGCTGGGGACCGGGCAGATCGAGATCTGATCGAGGCCCGTACGACGCTGAAGACTGGCCAGACCCTTGTTGTAATCAGCGATGGCATTGGAATACCGCACCTCGGCATTGGTGAGATCCCGCTGGGTATCGACCACTTCTCGCTGGGTGGTGACGCCGGCCTGGAAGCGCAGGCGGGCCAGGCGCAGGGATTCCCGCGCGGAAAGCACCTCGCGGGAGGTGGTGGTGATGTTGCGGTTGTTGGCTTCAAGTTCGTAGAAGCTCCTTTCCACTTCCTCGCGGATCGTATTGCGCCGATCGGCGAACCTGTATCGCTTTTCCTCGGCGAGCTGTTTGCCACGGCGATAGAGAGCCTGGGAGCCGCCGCCATCGAACAAATTCCAGCGAACGTTCAGGCCCACGGTGTTATCGACGCTCCAGCCGATCTCATTGGGGATCGCCTGGGTGACGAACTCGTAGCCGGCGGTGCGGCCTCCAGAGAGGGTGTTGACAATATTGAGAAGTGGCTGGACCTTGGCCAACTCGGCATTGGCGTTGCTGTTGGCCACGGAGATGTCGAGGATCAGCTGATCGAGCTCTTCGCGGAAGGCATAGGCCGCCACGATGCTTTCCTGCAGGGTGGGCAGCCAGGTGCCGATCACCCGGGAGGGATCCTTGGCCGTCGGGGTGACGTCCTGGGGCAGGGAGAGCAGCGCGGCCAATGTGCGCCTGGCGATTGACTGACCCGGCGTACCGGAACCGCTGTTGGCGCCGTAAAGGGCGTTGGTGAGCAGCTGCTGGTCGCGGGCCAGCTGGGTTTCGGCCTGGAGCACCTCCAGCTTGGTGGCGACACCGGCCTGGAAGCGGGCCCGGGCATCGCGCAGGCTCACCTGGGACGAGCGCACCGACTCCTGGCCGATACGCACCTGCTCATCGGACTGTTGCAGATCGAAATAGGCGGTGGAGACCTGCAGGCGCAGATCACGCAGACCGATCAGATAGTTGTTCTTGGCCTGCTCGAATTGATCGCGGGCAGCGGCAATCTGAGGATTGCGCCCCGGATTGATCAAGGCCCAGCTGGCTTCCACATCAGCCGACATACGCCAGATATTGGACAGCGTGAGGCCCACTTCCTGGCCCGTACCGGTGGCGCGGTTGCTGTATTGCTGGCCGCCCGTGAAGGTGGGGAAGGAGCCGGCTCGGAGCGTGATCTGGGGATACCAGAGAGAAATCTGGGCCCTCAGGGCTGACTGGGCCTCCTGAACCTGAACCGCCAACGCCTTGAGGTTGGGGTTGTTGACCTCCGCCAGCGTCAGGGAGTCGAGCAGGCCAAGGGGGCGAAGTTCCTGAATGCTGACCTGAGAAGGCTTGTTGGGCAGGGCCAGGGGCAGGGGCGCCTGCAGGAGCCTGAGATCCGGGGGCAGCACCGTGGCCGCCGGCGGCAGAACGTTGGGATTGGACCTGGGACGGCTCCCCTTCAGCTGAGGAGCAAGAGGCAGCTTCTGGGGCGGGGGATCCTGGGGCCCGGCCGGCTCGATCAGGGCCGCAGCCGGGGTGGCAGACGCGGGCCGCGGTTGGGCGCTGGCTTCCCGCTCAAGCAGAGCGGCAGCCAGCGGAGACACCATCAGGGCCACGAGCAGGAGATGGTGATGCCTCACAGCCAGACCAGGACAATGCGACTGAGCTTAGGCATCCCTCCCCCGGCTGCCGAGACACATGGCCACCAGATCGTCCGCACCCCCCAGCACCTGGATCGGCACCGGCAGGGCAGCCCTGAGCTCCTCAAGGCTGCGGTCGTCGAGAAACACCTCGGCGCCCTGTCGCAACATCACCCTCGGCAGCAGCAACCGATCGCCGAGATCCCTGTCCAGGAGACCCTCCAGCAGATCGGAGCCCGTCAGTAATCCCGTCACCACCTGGTCCTGGCCCCAGTAGGGACTGGGGAGGCCGATCAACAGCAGCTCCACCCCATCCACCCGGTTGAGCCGATCCACCACCGGCTGGAGGGCTTCGGCCACCAGGCGACCGACCACCCAGCTGCAGCGGCGGGGCGCCTCGATCGCAGTGGGCAGGTCCTGGGTCGCCAGATCCAGCTCCTCGAGAAAAGCCCGGATACTGCCCACACCATTCTCACGCTGTGGCAGATCTTCGTAGCTACCTCTGGGCGGCAGGGGCTGACCGGCCATCAGGTACCACTCGTCAGAGAGCCAGGCGAAGCGACTGCCCAGATCCAGCTGGAACCTGGCCTGCAGGGGTTCCACCTGGGCGATCACGGCCCGGGCGGCCTCCGGATCGACCGGTCGCAGCGCATCACCGGCAGGTCGAAAACGGGTGAGCCCCACCGGCACCACCGCCGTGGACAGCACCGCCGGCCAATCGCCGCCGCCGAAACCGGCCAGCTCGCTGAGGGTCCGCTCCAGCGCAGGCCCGTCGTTGAAACCCGGACAGACGACCACCTGGGCATGGATCTGCAGGCGCCGCTCGGCGAACCACTGCAGCTGCTCCAGGATCAGACCAGCCCGGGGATTGACCAGCAGTCGACTGCGCAGCTCCGGATCCGTGGCATGAACCGAGACGTAGAGGGGCGATAGCCGCTGGTCCTCGATCCGCTGCCAGTCGGCGGCACTGAGATTGGTGAGCGTGAGGTAGGAGCCGTAGAGAAAACTGAGGCGATAGTCATCGTCCTTGAGATAGAGGCTGCCGCGATGACCCGGCGGCTGCTGATCGATGAAGCAGAACGGACAGTGGTTGTTGCACTGCCTGAGGCCATCGAACAGCGCCTCCGTGAATCCCAGCCCCAGGGGCTCTTCCCAATCCTTCTCGAGTTCAACCCGATGCAGGCTGCCATCCGGATCGAGCACCTCGAGCACCAGCTCCTCCTCGCCTTGCAGAACCTGGAAATCGATCAGGTCGCGGGGGCGCACGCCATTGAGGCTCAGCAGCCGATCGCCGGGCTGGAAACCCAGCTCCTCGGCGATCGATCCAGCCGTGACCGTATCCACCAAGGCCGGCTGGGGCTGCCGTGCCTGGCTCTGGCCTTCGGCCTGGGCCAGGGCGGCGGAGGGCTCATTCCACACGGAGAGGTGGTGTCAAGGGGTTCCAGGCTCCACTTTGTCGCTCACATTGGCGGATTGGCTCAGGGAGCGACGGCATCGAGCTGGCGGAAGAACAGCAGCAGCACCAGGCCGAACGCCAGCCGGTAGGCCACGAACACCCAGGTGCTGTGGCGCTGCAAGAAGCGCAGCAACCAGGCGATCGCCAGCCAGGAGACAATCCCAGCCGTGACCACCCCGACGAGGGTGGGAATCAGGCCGCCGTTGGCCGGCATGGCAATGGCGTCCTTCACTTCAACCAGCCCGGCCAGGGTGATGGCTGGAATCCCCAGCAGAAACGAAAAGCGGGCCGCATCTGAACGCTTCCAGCCATCGAAGAGCGAAGCGGTGAGGGTGCTGCCCGAGCGGGAAACTCCAGGAACCAGGGCCAGGGCCTGGGCCAACCCGACCAGCAGCCCATCCCGGGGGGTGACCTGCTGGAGCTGACGGCGGCGGGAGCCGATCAGCTCGGCAGCGGCCAGCAACAGGGCCATCACGATCGAGACGATGGCGATCGAGGTGAGACTGCGCAGGCTGGAGTGCTCGTAATCCGGCACGAAATGCTTCATGGCCAGCCCGGCCAACACGATCGGCACCGTGCCCAAGGCAATCGCCAACCCGAGCCTGGCCGCCGGATCGCGCCACTGGCCATGGCGAAAGGCACGGGTCACGCCGGCCACCACCTCCAGCAGGTCCTGACGGAAGTAGGCCAGGACAGCGGCGATGCTGCCCAGCTGGATCACGGCCGTGAAGGCGACCCCAGGATCCCCCCAGCCAAGCAGCACCGGCACCACCTTGAGATGGGCGGTGCTGCTGATCGGCAGAAATTCGGTCAGCCCCTGCACAACCCCAAGAACAATGGCGTGCCAGCAGGCTTGCGCCAGGGACAACGTGCCGGTGGTGGCGAAGATCGGCATGCCTCAGGGCCCGAATGGCTCAAACCCTATGGCGGCGAGAGTCACGGGGACAGGGGCCAGGACCATTAAGGTTGGTCAACTTTCTTCACATCGGGTGATCGGAGTTTCTTCCAACCTGGCCTCCACCAGCGTCGCGCTCGGGCCCTCCAGCTCCATGCTGGCTTCGTCAGCCGCGCCCCAGCGGCCCATCGCCCTGGGTGCCAGGCAGGTCATCACCCAATCCCGCCCAGCCATCGCCGCCCTGGTCACCACCTGGCTGCTACCCCTGGCGGCGGCCTTTCTGGTCACGGTGCCGGTGTTCCTCCAGGCCCCCTGGGTCCGCCTGGCTCCGGCGGCGGCCCTGCTGTTCACGGCCCCGCTGCTGGCCCTGGGCATCCTGTTGGAACGCCATCGCCAGCCGGCATGGTCGGCGCTGGGTGTTCTGCTGGTGGGCTTCTGCGGCAGCTGGCTGGCTGGCTGTCTGTTCTGGGGCTGGTGCCGCCTCCATCCGATCTGGCATCTGCCGATTGAGGCCTTAGCGCTGCCCCTGGCGGTGGCCGGTCTGGGCAGCCGCTGGCGCCTGGCTGGAGCGTTTTATCTGGCGTCTCTGGTGGGCACCGCAGTCACCGATGGCGTCATGGCGCTCACCGGTGTCATGCCCCTGTGGCCCCGGGTCGTGGCTGCTTCCCTGCAGGAAGCCGGTCCGCTGCTGCAGCAAGCCGCCCAGATGGTGATCCAGCCCCTGCCCCTGCTGACGATCAGCCTGGCCGCCGGATCGCTGTTTCTGATCTGCCGCCAGCTCTGGCGACGCGGTGGCATCTGGCGGGTGAGTGCGGCGACCCTCGCCACCACCCTGGCTGTCGATGGCCTGTTCCTGGCCGCCGCACTTCTGTCGCCGCGCCTCAGTGGCCTGATCTGAGCCACCACCACCCAGGTCGCTGTTCTGAAGATCTGCGAATTCCGGGGAACCGAACCGGAGCGAGAGGGCAGCCTTCTGTAACGTCTGAGTGTGGTCGTCGGGTCCTGAATCCGCCGGACCCACCGGGAACGACCCGACCATCAAGGCGTCGTTTCCCCCCACCCAAGTTCTCTCTCCGACGGAGTGATGTGATGAAGCGGCTGTTTGCCTGGATCATGAGTGGTGTGGTGATGGCCGGTCTGCTCGTGAGCCTGGTGCTGCCGGCTCCGGCCTTCGCCGACCAGCGCCGCAACAGTGCTGACGACAAAATCGCTGAGCGGGCTGGCAAGGTTGATCTCAACAACTGCTCGGTGCGTCGCTTCCAGCAGTACCCAGGCATGTACCCCACCCTGGCCGGCAAGATCGTGCTGGGAGGCCCCTATGAGAGCGTCGAAGACGTGCTCAAGCTGGACCTGACCGAGCGCCAGAAGGAGCTTTTCGACAAGTACAAGGACAATTTCACGGTCACCTCCCCCTCCATCGCCCTGAATGAGGGCTTCGACCGCATCAACGACGGTCAGTACCGCTGATCAGCCCCCATCGGGCTGGAGTGGCGCGATCCCTGACGATTGCTCCACTCGAGCCCAATCGCAGCCTGGATCCCTGCCTTGCACCGGATCGCCAGGACCAGTTGTCGATTCCCCGTTCGGCAGGATGTCTGCCACCACGTGACGTCTTCCGTTGGCTGGGCTGGGTCCCCCAGCATCCCGACAACCGATTCCCACCCCCAGGCCGCCGGTATCACCGGCGGCTTTTTCGTGTGTTGCCGATCACCCCTCTCCCATAGGCTCAGCAGCGCTGCGGACAGGCGATGGCATCGGCACCAGTCCTGGCGGCCCAGGATCCGACCTCGGCGGCGGCACCCCTGCCGGGTCTGTGGGACGTGGTCGTGGTGGGCAGCGGTGCCGCCGGCCTGATGACCTGCCTGGCACTGCCAGCGGAACTGCGGGTGCTGCTGTTGAGCAAGGACGGTGGCCCTCCCTCCGCCAGCCGCTGGGCCCAGGGCGGCATCGCGGCAGTGACCGGTAGCGAGGACAGCTTTCAGAGCCACATCGACGACACCCTGCGGGCCGGGGCCGGCCTCTGCGATCGCGAGGCGGTGGAGATGCTGGTGCGCCAGGCCCCGGCTTGCGTGGAGGAGTTGCTGCGGCTGGGCATGGACTTCGACCGCCAGGGCCAGAAGCTGAGCACCACCCTGGAGGCCGCCCACAGCCATCGCCGTGTGCTGCACGCCCAGGACCGCACCGGCGGCGCCCTGGTGGATGCGCTGGAGCGAGAAGTGCTGCGACGGCCCCGGCTTGTCCAGCGCAAGGGCATGCAGGCGCTGCAGCTCTGGATGGAGGCGGGCCGCTGCGTCGGCCTGCAGGTGATCGATGGCACCAGGTTGCGCTGGCTCCGTTGCGGCGCCGTGGTGCTGGCCAGCGGCGGCGGCGGCCATCTCTTCGCCCACACCACGAACCCCACCCAGGCCAGTGGTGACGGCGTGGCCATGGCCTGGAGCGCCGGGGCCGAGGTGCGGGATCTGGAATTCGTCCAATTCCATCCCACGGCCCTGATGTTGCCGGGGGCCCCTCACTTCCTGATCTCCGAGGCGGTGCGAGGCGAAGGGGCCCGGCTGCAGGATGCCTGCGGACGCAGCCCTGTGGAGGATCTGGCCGGCGGCGATCTGGCCCCCCGCGACCAGGTGAGTCGGGCCCTGGCCCGCTGCATGCAGGCCCAGGCGGTGGATCATCTCTGGCTCGACCTGCGGCCGGTGGGAGACGAACGCCTGGAACGCCAATTCCCGACGATCCTGGGGCGCTGCCGCAACCTGGGGCTGGAACCGACGGCCCAGCCAATCCCCGTCGCACCGGCAGCCCACTACTGGATGGGAGGCATCGCCACCGATCTGCAGGCGGCCACCAGTCTGCCTGGGCTCTATGCCGTGGGCGAAGTGGCCTGCACCGGCGTTCATGGCGCCAATCGACTGGCCAGCAACTCCCTGATGGAATGCCTGGTGTTTGCCCGGCAACTGGCTTCAATCCAACTGCAGCCCTTACCGCCGCAAGGCCCTGAGCCAGCCGAGCAGCACTGGAACGGCCCCGGCGAAGGGGAGCTGCTGCAGCCCCATCAGGCCATCGGCCAACTGCGCCAGCTGTGTTGGAGCGTGGCGGGAGTGGAGCGGCAGGCCAGCAGCCTGGCCCCCGCCCTGCGAGAGGTGAGCCTGCAACTGGCCCAGCTTCGCCATAGTCCCCTGATCCGGGCCAGTCATGATCTCGAACCTGGGCAGTGCCTGGGGCTCAACCCGCTGCAACTCCAGGCCTTGCTGAGCCAGCAGAACCTGCACCAGCGACTGGTGCTTGCCAGCCTGCTGATGGAAGCTGCCCTGTTCCGCACCGAGAGCCGCGGCGGCCACTTCCGCACCGATGCCCCAGCCAGCGCCTCCTACTGGCGTCGGCACACGCTGCAGCAGCTGGGTGAAAGGCCCCGCACCGTCGCGCTCTCAGGCGACGGCCAGGCGGACCGGAACTGAGCCAGATCGCGAGAATGGTCCGGGCCATGCCACCGGACCTTGCCGAGATTCAGGGGTTCTGCCAGCCCTTGGCGATGGGCCAGGACTCGGCGGTGGGCCAGCCCGCCGGTGCCGAACCCTCAGGCTGCTGGGACGATCTCCAACGGGAAGCGCCTGAGCAGCCTGAAAGCTTCAGCCGCCCTTGAAGCCGCTCATCTCGGCCAGCTTGGCCAGGGGCTTGACGCCGGAGTCGATCTTGCCGTTGATCTCCCAGGAGGGGTAACCATCGATCTTCTTGGCATTGCACAGGGCCGCCTGGCTGTTGTGACCATCCGGGGCGCATTCAATGACCGTCAGCTTCTCGGTGGCCTGCTTGCCGAACAGTTCCTTCTGCTCATGGCAATGGGGACACCAGTAGGCGGTGTACATCCTGGCTCCCACCTTGGTGAGGTGATCGGCCAGGGCGAGGGTGGCCGGGGTGCTGGGGGAGGTGACTGGAATCGGCATCCCCTTGCCGACCGATCCCGCCGGGCGACCGACGGCGGTGGACCAGCCCAGGCCCAGAACCGTGATCAGCAGGGCTGTCAACACCCCTCGGAAGATCAACTGTCCCCGGTCGCTCCAGTCGTTGCCGATCAGGCTGAGCACCAGCAGGGACACACTCAGAATCGCCGACAGCACACAGAACGGGCAGAACGCCTGGATGCGGAAGAGCATCAGGCCCATCAGCAGCAGGCTGAACACCGCCATGCCGGTGCTGACCAGGAACAGTCCCCACCAGCTGCGCTCGTTCAAGCTGCTGCGGCTCTCGCCCTTGAACACCAGCGGCACCAGGGCCAGCAGCAGCACCGACAGATAAGCCAGGCAACCGAAGAGGGACAGGGGCTGGCCGAAGAGCGAACCCCAGGCGCTGTTGAGCACCTTGTCGCAATCGCCGCCCCCGCCTGGGCAGAGCAAGGGACCCAGCAGGCCCCAGCGCTTGAGGGTGATCGAGCCCGTATCGAGGGCGCCGATCGTGGCGAGCACGGCCATCACGATCCGCACCCAGCGCCGGCCAGGCTCCGGGCGACGACGGCTGTTGAGGCGATCGGCCAGACGGGTGGAGGTCACAGGCACGGGCAAGACTGCCTGGATTCTCGCAGTCGCCGCGGAACCCCGCCGCAGGTTGCATAGGGTGGATAGCTGGCCCCGACTCCACCCCATGGGATTGCCCACCATCGCCTTTGCCCATCTGGGCTGCGAGAAGAACCGGGTGGACACCGAGCACATGCTCGGCCTGCTGGCCGAGGCGGGCTACGGCGTCAGCGCCGATGAGCGGGAGGCGTCCGTCGTGGTGGTGAACACCTGCAGCTTCATCCAGGACGCCCGCGAGGAATCGGTGCGCACCCTGGTGGAACTGGCGGCGCAGGGCAAGGAGCTGATCATTGCCGGCTGCCTGGCCCAGCACTTCCAACAGGAGTTGCTGGAGTCCCTGCCGGAGGCCCGGGCGATCGTCGGCACCGGCGACTATCAGCACATCGTCGAGGTGCTGAAGCGGGTCGAGGCGGGCGAGCGGGTGAATCAGGTGAGCGCCGAGCCCACCTTCGTCGGCGATGAACACCTGCCCCGCTATCGCACCACCTCCGAAGCGGTGGCCTACCTGAAGGTGGCCGAGGGCTGTGACTACCGCTGCGCCTTCTGCATCATTCCGAAGCTGCGCGGCAACCAGCGCTCACGCACGATCGAATCGATCGTGGCCGAGGCCCAGAGCCTGGCGGCCCAGGGGGTGCAGGAACTGATCCTGATCAGCCAGATCACCACCAATTACGGCCTCGACCTCTACGGCAGACCCAGGCTGGATGACCTGCTGCGGGCCCTGGGGGAGGTCGAGATCCCCTGGATCCGGGTCCACTACGCCTACCCCACCGGCCTCACTGAGGCAGTGCTTGCGGCCTACCGCGACGTGCCGAATGTGCTGCCCTACCTGGACCTGCCCCTGCAGCACAGCCATCCCGAGGTGCTGAGGGCGATGAATCGCCCCTGGCAGGAGGGCATCACCGGCGGCCTGCTCAGCCGCATCCGCGAGCAGCTGCCCGAGGCGGTGCTGCGCACCACCTTCATCGTCGGCTTCCCGGGCGAAACCGAGGAGCACTTCGAGCACCTGCTGGATTTCGTGGCCGAGCAACGCTTCGACCACGTGGGGGTGTTCACCTTCTCGGCGGAAGAGGGCACCGCCGCCGCCGACCTGGCCGATCCCGTGCCCGCCGCCCTTGCCCAGGAGCGCAAGGATCGGCTGATGGCCCTGCAGCAGCCGATCGCCGGCGAGCGCAACGCCGCCTGGATCGGCCGCATCGTCGATGTGCTGATCGAGCAGGAGAACCCCAGCAGCGGCGAGATGATCGGTCGCTGCGGCCGCTTCGCCCCCGACGTTGATGGCGAGGTGCACGTGCGACCTGGGCCCGGGGGCCTCTGCGCCGCACCAGGCACGCTGGTGCCGGTGCGGATCATCGGCGCCGACAGTTACGACCTCCAGGGCGAGGTGGTCGGCGCCGCCGCCATGGTGCAGGACGCCCTGCAGGCCCGGTCGTCGGCCGTTTGAGCCCCCCGGCCCCGGGGGGCTGGCTGCGGCGCCATCAGCGCGGCATCTTCCTGTGGGCCTCGGGCCTGAGCACCGCTGGCTCCTTTGCAGGCATCACCGCCAAGGGCTGGATCCTCCTGCATGACAGCAGCAATCCGGTCCTGCTGGCCATGCACTTCGGCGCCCTGGCCCTGCCGGCCCTGCTGGTCAGCGGCGCCGCCGGGGTGATGACCGATCGGCTGGGCTGCGAAAAGGTGCTGATTCGCGCCCAGTGGGGGCTGTTTGCGGGGGGCAGCCTCGGGGCCCTGGCCATCCCACTGCTGACGGGAAGCGCCCAGGTGTGCCTGCTGCTGCTGAGCACTCTGGTGGTGGGTGTCTCCAGCAGCTATGAGCTGACGGCGCGCAACAAGTACTGCGCCCTGTTGGTGGAGGAGCCCGAGCAACTGGCCCCCTACCTGACGAGCTTCTCGGTGGTCTTCAACGTCGGCAAGCTGGTGGGCCCACCCCTGGGGGGCTGGCTGCTGGCCCTGAGCGGGCCGACCCTGGCGCTGACGATCGATGCGGCCAGCTATCTGCTGCCGATCGCCTCGGTGCTGTGGCTGTTGCGACCCAAACGGGAGGCGGAACAGCGCAGTGCCGGTGGAGCCGGGGCCTCCCTGGCGACGGCCTGGCGGGACTGCGGCCCCACCCTGCGGCACGTGCTGCGCTTCACCGCCCTGGCCTGCCTGGTGAGCTTCTTCCATCCCGGCCTGGCCGCCCTGATCGCCGCCAAGCTGCTGGGACCCTCCCCCCAGGCCCTCGGGCTGTTCACCAGTGTCCTGGCCGCCGGCAGCATCTGTGGTGGCGTGATGCTGCAGCGCAACAGTCAGCTGCTGAGCCAGAGGCCCGGCCTGCTGCTGGGCGGTTGCCTGGTGGTCACGGCCCTGGCACAGCTCGGCATGGCTGCCTCCCGTGGCCTGGCCATGAGCCTGGTGATGACCTTCCTGATCGGAGCCGGGACCGCCTGCCTGCTCAGTGGCACCAACCTGATCGGCCAGGTGGGAGCACCGATGGTGCTGCGAGGCCGCATGGCCGGCCTGGGCCAGATCGCCTTTCTCGGCGGCGGCGGCCTGAGCGGATTGCTGGCGGCCCTGTTGAGCATGAGGGTGGGCCTGAGCGCCACCTTCGCCTTGATGGGCAGCGCCGGTCTGGTGCTGGGGATCAGTGAGCTGATCCGGCGCGGTGGCCTGCGGCTCAGATCAGCTTGACGCCCTTGAGGATCACAGCCGAGAGGAACGCAGCGCTGAGACCACCGCCCACCAGTGCCAGATAGATCGCCACACCCATGGCCGCAACCGCAAAGAAGGTGGTGCCATTACAGCAGAGGACAGGCCACGGCGCTTGCAAAAGCTGCACATGGACTGGCGCATCACCGTAAACCGGAGCGACGGCTACGCCAGGAACCATTTAAGGTTGCGTGACTCATCAAGCGGCGGCATCTCCGGGCTCCGATTTCAGCAGCTCCTTACTCAGCATCCCCGAACCGCCATGCAGGCGATGAGGGCCCATCCCTCCTCTCCATTCAGCACTCCCCTCAGCACTCCGCATGCGCACCCTCTTCATCTATCCGGAGTTTCCCAAAACCTTCTGGAGCTACGAGAAAATTCTCGAGCTGGTGAACCGCAAGGTGTTGCTGCCGCCGCTCGGCATGGTCACCGTGGCGGCCCTGCTGCCCCAGGACTGGGAGATGAAGCTCGTTGATCGCAACGTGCGCGAGGTGAGCGAGGCCGAATGGGCCTGGGCGGAGCTGGTGGTGATCTCCGGGATGATTGTGCAGAAAGCCGACATGGCCGCGCAGATCGGCAAGGCCAAGCAGCGAGGCCTGCCGGTGGCCGTGGGTGGCCCCTTCGCCAGCTCCACGCCGGATGCACCGGAATTACAACTCGCCGACTTCAAAGTGCTCGACGAGGGTGAAATCACCCTGCCGATGTTCATCGAAGCGATCCAGAAGGGGGAACGCTCCGGGCGTTTCAGCTCCAACGGGGTGAAACCGGATGTCACCGGCACGCCGATTCCGCGCTTCGACCTGCTTGACCTCGATGCCTATGACTCAATGTCGGTGCAGTTCTCCCGGGGCTGCCCATTCCAGTGCGAGTTCTGCGACATCATCGTGCTCTATGGGCGCAAACCTCGCACCAAAAATCCTCAGCAGCTGATCGCCGAACTTCAATCTCTCTACGACCTGGGCTGGCGCCGCTCCATCTTCCTGGTGGATGACAACTTCATCGGCAACAAACGCAACGCCAAGTTGCTGCTGCCCGCCCTCAAGGAATGGCAGATCGAGCGCAACTATCCCTTCAGCTTCGCCACCGAAGCCTCCGTGGATCTAGCCGCCGATGACGAGATGATGGAGATGATGGCCGAATGCCGCTTCGACAGCGTCTTCCTCGGAATCGAAACGCCCGATGAGGCCAGCCTCTCGATCGCCGGCAAACATCAGAACACCCGCAGTTCCCTGGAGGAATCGGTCGATCGCATCACCTCCTACGGCATCCGGGTGATGGCCGGTTTCATCATCGGCTTTGACGGCGAGAAGACCGGCGCAGGCGATCGCATCGTCACCTTCGTGAGCCGCACCGGCATCCCCGCCGCGATGATGGGCATGCTCCAGGCCCTGCCCAACACCGGCCTGTGGCACCGACTTGAGAAGGAAGGCCGGCTGATCCAGGAGCAAGCCGACGCCAAGGGCGTCAACCAGACCAACCTGCTCAACTTCGTTCCCAGCCGCCCGATCCGCGATATTGCCAACGAATACGTTGATGCCTTCTGCCGCCTCTACGAACCCAACGCTTATATCGATCGGGTCACCCATTACTACACCAAGATGGGCCAGCCCCGTTGGCAGAAGTACGTCAAGGCTGCTGCTCTGGGCAAAGCCACCCTGCCCACCTGGACCGACATCCGAGCCCTGTCCATCGTGATCTGGCGTCAGGGCGTGCTGCGCAACACCCGCTGGCGCTTCTGGCGCTCGCTGCTGAAGATTGCCCGGCTCAACCCCAACAACTTCGAGCAGTTCGTCGTCACCCTCGCCCACAACGAACACTTCCAGGAATATCGCGGCATCGTCACCCGCGAGATTGAGGAGCAACTGGCCTCCCTGCCCCCCGATCCGCCGACCGCTCCGGTGGAGCAGAGCCGCGAACTGCAACCCGCCTGAAGCGAAGCGGCTGTGGTCGGGCTCAAGTCGCCGGATCAAGGTGAGCTGATCCGGCGTTGATGGAACCTGGAGCGGTTCGGGCCTGAATGACTCAATCCTGGATGTAATCGACGCCCTCCAGCAGGCATAGCTCCGCCTTCTGCAACTCCCGGCCCAGGTAAAGGGCATGGTCAAGGCAGCTGATCGGACCGGGCCCCTCCCCCTCCGTGAGGGCAATGCCTAGTTGTTTAGCGCTGCGCCCCCGGTAGATCGCGATCGGGGTACGCGGCCCGGCTCCGCGGCAGCTGAGCACCTCGCCGGTGTCTGGATCGGTGGCCAGGCCTCGCTCGTCGATGCCGTTGCCGTAGTGCTCGGCCACCAGCTCACCGGCCTGCCGATCGAGCTTGATCAGGAAGTAACCGGCGGGGTCGAGGGCGATGAAGCGCAGCGACAACTCCTCATCCAGGCTCTGCCGAAGACTCATGGGATCGGGAAGGGGCATGGGGTGGATCGTAGGCAGCACTGAACGGCAGTTCAGCGTTATCCGCGGCGATCTCCGCCAGCAGCTGCTGGTTCGCCCCGGGTAGCCACTGGCGCAGGATGGCATCGAACTGGGGCTGATTCCAGCGATGCAGGCTGGCCCTCGGTTCGGCGATGAAGCCCCGGCGGCGCTTGTGGCGACCGCCGGCACCGGGATCAAACTGGCGGATTCCCTGAGCGATCGCCCATTCAATCGGGGCGTAATAACAGACCTCGAAATGCAGGTTGTCGAGCTCCAGGTCGCTGCCCCAGTAGCGGCCCCAGAGGGAATCGCCGCCGCGCACACACAGGGACATGGCCAACGGCTCCAGTGGATCGCCCCGGTGGGCACTGAACAGCACCAGATGCTGGCGCAGCTCTCTGGCGGCCGCCTCAAAGAATTCCTGACTGAGATATTTGCTGCCCCAGGCCCCCCAGCGGCTGCAGTGCTGCTCATAAAAATCATGCATGCGCCGCATCAGGGCAGGGGGAATCTCCTCACCGGCCAGGGGGGTCACGGTCAGACCAGCCTCCTGCACGGAGCGGCGCTCACGGCGGATGTTGCGCCGTTGATTGGCATTGAAGCTGGCCAGATAGGCCTCGAAATCGCCATGGCCGGGATTGGTCCACTGGCTCTGCTGATTCAGCCAGAGGGCACAACCGGCCGCCTCCGCCAGCGGCTGCCAGCTGGGATCGACGTAGAGAAAGTTGCAGCTGAGGATGCCATTGCGGCGGCAGAAGTCGTCGATCAGATCCAGCATCACGGCGGTCAGCTCTGCGGCGTCCTCGCCTGCTGCAATCAGAAAGCGGTAGCCCTGAATCGGGCTGAGCGGGCTCATGCCCACCAGCTTCGGGTAGTAGCGCAGACCCAGCTGGCCAGCGAGCTGGGCGAAGGACTGGTCGAAGACGAATTCGCCATAGCTGTGGCCCTTGAGATACAGCGGCGCCACCGCCACCAGCCGCTCACCGCGCCACAGGCCCAGATGGCAGGGCTGCCAGCCCTGGCGGGGCACGATGCTGCCGCTGGTCTCCAGCAGATGCAGCCAGTGCCAGTCGTAGAAGGGCAAGGGGGCACTGCCCTGGCCGCCCCCGGGGAGCGACAGCAGCTGCTGCCACTGGTCTTCGGGCAACTCGGCCATGGCCTGGTGCCAGCGCGCCTGGAGCTCGGCCATGGGCAGGATTGCCGCAGCGGGTTGCAGAAGACGCAAAACTAACGAGGTCTTCTCTGCGACCGAGCCCCCAGCCCATGGGCCACCCGCCACCGATCGCAGCGTTGCTGCTCACCGTCCTGGGGGTCGGGGCCCTGGCCCAGCCACAGCCGGCGGGCGCCAGCGTTCTCGGCCCGGTGCTGATGCTGATGCGCCCCCAGCTGGAGCATCGCCTGGCCAGCGCCTGTGTCACGGCCGCCGCCGGCGATGACCAGGAACTGGCCAGCCATCTGCAGGATCCCTGCCGCAAGCTGGCCGTCCCCACCAGCAAATGCCTGATCGAGGAGACCGACAACAGCGGCCGCGGCCTGGGTGTGCTCAGCGAAATGCTGGCGGGCCGCTTCGGCGATGACAGTGAAGTGGTGGTGAAACGCTGCCTGGCCCGCCTGTTCGGCCTGCCGGCTGACAGCCTGCGGGAGGTTCCCCTGCAGGATCTGGCACGACGCTTCGGCAATCGCAATCTGCTGCAGGGAGGCAAGCCCTAGGCCCGGCGGTAGCGCAGCAACAGCTCCTCCCCCTCCAGGGCTCGCTGCTCGATCAGGCGCCAGCCGCCCTGGGCGGCAAAGTCCACCTGGGCGGCGGCGCCAAGCCAGCTGTGGGAGCCACCCAGCACCCTGGGGCAGAGGGTCAGCTGTAATTCATCCAACAGATTTTCGGCCAGCAGGCTGGCCGCCAGGCTGGCGCCGCCGAGCACCGCCAGCCGCGCCACGCCGGCCGTCTTCAGCTCCGCCAGGGCATCGCTCCAGCCCGCACAGGACCACTGGCTGGCAAAGCCGGGGGCCTTGGACAGCCCCTGGGAGGGATCGCGCTGCTGGCCCGGTTCCCTCGGCGGCTCCAGGCGGGGAAACCCGGGCGGATCGAGCAGCAGCAGGCCCCGCTGCAGCGGCTGATCAAAAAAGGGCAGATCCGGCGAGAACGTCCCACTGCGGCTGACCACGATCGCCAGCGGCTGGGGGGAAAGGCCGGCAGCGCGGCGCTGCGCCAGCAGCTCGGGCCGGTGGATCAGGCAGCTGCAGCCATGGCGCCGCAGGGTCTCAGCCCCGACCAGGACCGCATCAGCCCAGGCCAGGGCCTCCTCCAGCACACGGCGATCGCCGCGGCCGCCGATCTGGGCCGCGCCGCCTTCGGCCGCTGCCAACCGACCGTCCAGGCTGACGGCCAGCACCAGGCGCAGCTCGGGCCGGCTCAAGCGCCGGCGAGGGCCTCCAGGGCCGCCGGGACCATCTCCAGCTGGGCCGTCTCGGCGAACACCTCGGCGGCGTTGTTGGGGCTCTCCTGCAGGCGCACCTTGTGCAGCCGGGCGCCCGTGGTGGCGATCGGCGCCGCCAGCAGATCGGCGATGTGCAGGGCGATGTTCTCGGCGGTGGGCACGCAGCGGGAGAAATGGTCCACGTCCTTATTCAGAAAGGTGTGATCAAAAGGCTCCACCACCAGCTCCTCCACCAGGCTCTGCAGCACCGCCAGATCGCAGACCATGCCGGTTCGCTCGTCGATCGGGCCCCGCACGGTGACATCCAGCAGATAGTTGTGGCCATGGCCGTGGGGCCTGGCGCACTTGCCGTAGATGGCCTCGTTGTCCGCCTGGCTCAGTTCGGGCCTGGCCAGCCGGTGGGCGGCGGCGAAGTGGGTGCGGATCGTGAGGAAGGCGTCCATGGGATCGAGGTGGGAATCGCTGAGCACGTCGGCCCAGAGCTTGGGGTGTTCGTAGAGGCGGATGCCCATCACGGGCAGGTGGGGAGCGAGCCGATCCCGAATCGCCAGGGCCAGGGCTTCGGTGGTGGGCAGGCGGCCCTCGGGGCGGCTGAGGTCGAACTCGGGCCAGACCGCGTTGAGGAAGCGGAAATCCAGAGGCTCGGTGACCTCACGGCGGATCGAATGCTTCACCTCCGAGAGGTTGAGCACCATGCCGTCGGCATCGAGGGCGCCCCCCATGGCGACGATCAATTCGTAGTTGTGGCCGTGGCCTGGGGCGATGCTGCAGGGGCCGAAGCGGGCCTGGTTCTCGGCGTCAGTGAGCTCGGGCAACCGGTAGAGATGGCTGGCGCTGAACACGGCCTTGCGGGTGATCAGGCATCTGCGGCCCCGGCCATGGGGGGCCATGGGCGGCGCGGCTGCAGCAGCGGGCGTGGCCGGAGTGGGTGGTGGAATCGTTGCGGCTGGAGCCTGGGGCGGCGCCGTCAAGCCTGCTGGGGTCATGGCCCGCGGGTCCAGGGCCCTCCATCCTAGAAACGGGGCCTGAATTGCCGACGATCGCTGCCATGACTGCAGCCCCACCACCGGCGGGCGATCTGGCCCAGCGACTGCAGGGTCTCAATCTTTATCTGGTCGGCATGATGGGGGCCGGCAAGAGCGCCGTCGGCCACCCCCTGGCCGAAGCCCTGGGCTATCGCTTCATCGACGCCGACAGCGTCATCGAACAGACGGCCGGCCGCTCCATCCCCGAGATCTTCACCAGCGATGGCGAAACCGGCTTCCGCGAGCTGGAAACCGCCGTGCTCGATTCGATCGCCCACTGGCATTCGCTGGTGGTGGCCACCGGCGGCGGCGTGGTCACCCGGCCCCGCAATTGGGGCCATCTGCAGCAGGGAGTGGTGATCTGGCTGGATGCACCGCAGGAGCTGCTGCTGGCGCGCCTGAGCACCGACAGCACCGCCCGCCCCCTGCTCTCCCAGGCCGATCCGGCCGAGCGCCTTGGCACCCTGCTGGTGGAACGCCGCCCCCTCTACGGCCAGGCCGACCTGGCGGTGCTGCAGGAGGCGGGGGAATCCCCCGACCGTATCGCCCAGCGAGTACTGGAGGCCCTGCCTGCGATCCTGCGGGAGCGCCACCAGGCCCCCGAAGCGCCGGCCCAGCTGCTGGACAGCGACGGCCAGCCCGCGCCAAGCCTCAACTGAAACGCTGACTTGAAGAGCCAGCTCGTTCCGTCAGTCCCGAGCCCAAGCGAACCAGAAGAAGTCTTCTGCCGGGCGGTGCCCTGTGAGTGGAGCGACACAGCTGCCCATGCGGAATGACCTGGGTGATCAGGAACGCGGCAGCCCCTGGGACAGGCAGGACCCCAGCGGAGAGCCTGCGCCCTCTGACCTACAGGCCTTCCGTCCCGCCGCCCTTCAGCCCCCGGGCGGCTCCAGCCGCACCGCGAACCACTGGATCGTGCGCCCCGGCTCCAGCTCCAGCTCACAGGCGGTGTCGAGCAGGCGCTCTGCCTGAACCGCCACGTCCCC
This sequence comes from uncultured cyanobacterium, assembly GCA_903823115.1. Taxonomy (GTDB): domain Bacteria; phylum Cyanobacteriota; class Cyanobacteriia; order PCC-6307; family Cyanobiaceae; genus Cyanobium. The sequence continues at coordinate 16,644 of CAIJRN010000081.1, read as the reverse complement.
AAGACCGGCCAGATCGGCAGGGGGGTGCTCCAGGCGGCCCAGCTGCTCGATCAGCCACAGGCGGGTCTCGGCGGCAGTGAGGATCCGTTCGGTCGCGGCCGGCTCCAGCACCACGTAATGATCGAGTTCCCGCAACAGGGGATCGGACATGAGGCAACACCGGCAGGGCGCCATCCTGGCGCTCCTGATCGCCGCCCTGGTGCTGCTGCTGCCCGCGCCCGGCCCGCGGTTGGCCCGGGCCGAGGCTCTGTCGGCGCCGGGCCTGCGGCAGATCGCCGCCAGCCGGCCTCCGGATCAACGGGAGCTCCTGGCGGCCAGTGGCACACTTGAAAAGCGACGGGCCCAATGGCCCGACTGGCGCCTGCCGGCGCCCCTGCCCCGGGCGCGGCAACGGGATCTGGCCTGGCCCGACTGGTTCGCCGGCGACTGGCAGGTGCGCAGCGCGGTGCAGCCGGACGGCCGGATCGGCGCCGAGGATTCGGGGGCAGGGGAGCTGAGCTGGACGGTGCGCTTCCACGCCGATGGACGCGGCGGCGCCGTGGCGGATCGGGCCTTCAATGCCCGATCCATCGGCCAGGCGCTGCTGGGGGATGCGTTGCTGGCAGTGCAGGACGATCCGGCCAACCCGAACCGCCAGTTGAGCCGCCTCAGCGGCGATCGCCTGCTGGAGTCGACCGTGCTGGCCCGCGCCGCTGAACGACCCAGCAGCGGCCCAGCAGCCCCGGAGAGCTTCCTCAGCGACGAACTCAGCCTGCAGGTGCTGCACCGCGCCGGCCTGGAGCCCCGTGTCAGCCAGGTGGAAACCCTGGGCCGCTGGCAGCGCCGCGCCGATGGCGGCATCGACGGTGAGCAATGGCAAGCCAGTTACCCATCGCCAGCGGCCGGCCTGCTGGCGATTCCGGTGGCCAGCGATCACCTGCGGCTCCGGCTGGAGCCGCTCAGGCCTGACCCACTTCCGCCAGGATCCGATCGCGCCAGCTGAACAGGCCGGCCAGCAGGGGGTTGTCGGCGATGCCTTCGACCCCCAGACCGGCCAGGGGGGCACCGGCGCTGGCGGGGAACTTCAGCAGGCTGAGCTGGGCCACCACGGCCAGATCGGCCAGGCTGAGGGCCTCGCCTTCGAGATAGGGGCGATCGCCTGTGAGCAGGGCGAGCTGCTCGAGATTGCGGCGTAGCTGGCGGGCTTGACAGGGGCCGATCACCTCGCTGAACGCCTCACTCAGCGGTGCCATCACGCCACCGGGCAGGGCACTGACCAGACGCCGCAGAGGTGATGGCGTGGTGTCGGGCAACAGGGCCGTGCGCAGCACCGGATTGAGGGCCGCCGCCTGCAGCAGGGCCAGCCGGGCGCCGCCGGCCAAAGCCGTGTCGGCCCAGTCCTCCAGCAACAGCACCCGGGCCCGGGCCTGCGGATCGCTCGGCAGCAGCGCCGGAATCGGATGGCGGGCCTCCAGATGCAGGGCGATCGCCGTGGAATCGGCGATCACCTCGCCGCCATCCACGAGCACCGGCACCTGGCGCTGGCCGGAGAGGCGGAACACCTCCAGCTGGCCCAGACCTGGACTGACCTCGACCAGGGTGACCTGGAGGCCTTTGAGCGCCAGGATCAGTCGCACCTTCTCGCAGAAGGCCGAATGCCTGAACTGATGCAGCTCCATCGTCAACAGCGGACTCTGCGGTGCGGGCCTTTGGGGGGCAGAGTAGCGAGCATCTGTTCCAAGAGGTTGCCGCCGCGATGAAGGACTTCTTCCTGAACGTGACGCGCTACCCGCGCTATCTGGTGGCCTTTGGCCTGGGGGTGTTCAACTCCGTGCTCCAACCCCTGGTGCGCCGGCTGAGCAATCCGGTCACCGCCGTGGCCCTGGTGGGAGCCCTGATCAGCGGGTTGCTGAGCATGGGGCTGGTGCTGCATGCGATGGTGAACCCAGCACCGCTGGCATAGGCATGGCACAGGGCCGACGGGTGGAGCGGATGGCGGCGTTGATTCGCCGCGAGGTCAGCGAGCTGCTGATCAATGGCATCAAGGACGAGCGGGTCCACAACGGCATGGTGAGCATCACCCATGCCGACGTGGCCGGGGATCTGCAGCATTGCCGCATCTTTGTGAGCGTGCTGGGCAGCGACGAGGATCGCCAGCTGGTGCTGGACGGCCTCAAGGCGGCTGCGCCCTATGTGAAGGGGGAACTGGGGCGCCGCCTGAAGATGCGCCGCACCCCCGAAGTGGTGTTTCTGCTCGACAAGGGCCTGGAGCGAGGCACCACGGTGTTGGGCCTGCTCGGCCGACTCGAATCGGAACGCCTCGACCGCGGTGAGGTGCCGGAGGGCACCGGTGCCGAGGGCGAAGGCGAGGGCGCTGCTCCTGTCGCCAGCAGCGATGGCGGCTCCTCCGCTGCAGCCACAACGGACGACACCAGGGCACCAGAGCAAAGCCCGAAGGCAGACCTGGTTGGCCTTCGTGAAGCGGAAGCTGCTGGCTCTGACGCTGCCTCAGGCGATCACCCCCATGGCGACTGAAACCATGGACCTGCGGCAGCGGGTGGCCCAGCTGCTGGTGGTACGCGCCAGTGGCTACCTCAGCGATGGCCAGCGTCGCTATCCGCGCTGGGAGCTGGCCAATGCCGAGCTGCAGCGCCTGTTGGCCGAAGGTGTGGGCGGTGTGATCCTGCTGGGAGCCAGTGCGGCCGAACTCGGCCAGCGCACCGGCCAGCTGGCCAGCTGGAGTGAGCAGCCCCTGTTGCTCTGCGCCGACGTCGAAGAAGGGGTGGGCCAGCGCTTTGAAGGCGCCAGCTGGCTGGTGCCGCCCCTGGCCCTGGGCCGCATCCATGCCGCCGACCCCGCCGCGGCCCTGGCCCTGGCGGAGCGCTACGGGCGCTGCAGCGGCCGCGAGGCCCGCGCCCTCGGCCTCAACTGGGTGCTGGCTCCGATCTGCGATGTCAACAACAACCCCGACAACCCGGTGATCAACGTGCGGGCCTGGGGGGAGGATCCGGCCACGGCCGGCGCCCTCACCGCGGCCTTTCTAAGCGGGGCCCAGGCGGAAGGGGTGCTCTGCTGCGCCAAACACTTCCCGGGCCATGGCGACACCAGCAGCGACTCGCACCTGGAACTGCCCCTGCTGAGCCACAGCCGCGAGCGGCTGGAGCGCATCGAGCTGCCCCCCTTCCGCCAGGCGATCGCCGCCGGTGTGGCCTCGGTGATGACGGCCCACCTGCTGCTGCCCAGCCTCGATCCCGAGCGGCCCGCCACCCTCTCGAGCGCCGTGCTCACCAAGCTGCTGCGGCAGGAGCTTGGCTTCGACGGCCTGGTGGTCACCGATGCCCTGGTGATGGAGGCGATCAGCGGCCGCTACGGCGCCGGTGAAGCGGCGGTGCTGGCCCTGGAGGCCGGCGCCGATCTGGTGCTGATGCCCGCCGATGCCGATGCCGCCATCGAAGCGATCGTGGCGGCGATCACCGCAGGCCGCCTCAGTGGCGAGCGGATCGAGACCAGCCTGGAGCGGCGGCGCCTCGCCCTGGATCGCTGCGGGATCGCGCGGCCTGAGATCAACGGAATGGAGATCGAAACGGCAGGCCTGGATCAACAGGCGATCGACCGCCTGAGCGCAACGCCCGTGTGCTTCCCCTCCCCGGGCGCTCCCCTGGGGGCCCTCAGCAACGGCCCCTCGCCGGACGATCAGGCCCTCGCCCTGGAGCTGGTGCTACGCAGCCTGGACCGGCAGGGACCGCGCCTGGGCCCTGCGTCGCTGGCCGGCGGCGGCCTCAATCTGATCCGGGTCGACACGCAACTGAATTGCCCGTTCCTGTCCGCCACCGCGCCGGCCCTGATCCTGCCCGCCGAGGCCGGCCTGCGCCCCTGCCTGATCGATGGCCAGGGCCCTTCCCCCTGGAGTGGCGATCCGGCGGCGCCCCTCGCCCTCGAGCGCCTGGCGCCGGGAGCGGTGTTGCTGCAGTTGTTCGTGCGCGGCAATCCCTTCCGCGGCAGCGCCGGCGGCGGCCGGGAGCCCTGGCCCGCTGTGATCGCCCAGCTGCAGGCTGCCGGTCGGCTGGCGGGGCTGGCCGTCTACGGCAGCCCCTACCTCTGGCAGCAGCTGCAACCCCTGCTGGAAGCCTCGATTGCCGCGGCCTACAGCCCCGGCCAGATGCCCCTGGCCCAGAGCGAACTGCTGCGCAGCCTGGGGTTGGGGACGACGGCCACCAAGACTGAGGGCTTCACCGATTGATGAGCCAGCTCAGCCTCTCGATGATCGTGCGCGACGAGGCAGCCCAGCTGCGCCAGTGCCTGGAGTCGGTGGCAAGCTTCGTCGACGAGATGGTGGTGCTGGACACGGGCTCGAGCGACGACTCGGTGGCCATCGCCGAAAGCTGCGGCGCCCAGGTGCACCACATGGACTGGCCGGGGGACTTCGCCCCGGCCCGCAACCGGGCTCTGGAGCTGGTGCACGGCGACTGGGTGTTGGTGCTGGATGCGGATGAGCGCCTGCTCCCCCAGGCGAAAGAGCCGCTCAGAGAGCTGATCGAGCAGCCCGACCTGCTGGTGATCAACCTGCTTCGAGCCGAAGAAGGTGCCGTGCAATCGCCGTATTCGAGTGTCAGTCGCCTGTTCAGGCGCCATCGCGCCATTCGCTGGAGCCGCCCGTATCACGCCATGGTCGATGACAGCGTCATGGCCTTGCTGGAGCGCGAACCCCACTGGCGCGTGCTGCAGTGGAACGAGCCGGCCCTGAGCCACGGCGGCTACCGGCCCGAGCTGCTGGCCGGATCGGGCAAAGCCGCGAGGCTGCGGCAGGCGATGGAGGCGGAACTGCGCACCCACCCGGGCGATCCCTACGCCAGCGCCAAGCTCGGCGGACTGGAGCTGGCCGAAGGCCACCGCGACCAGGCGATCGCCCTGCTGGAGAAGGGGTTGGCGGCCTGCCCCCCCCAGGCCCATCCGGAGCACTTTGAGCTGCTGCTGCATCTGGCCATGGCCCACGGGGAGGCCGATCCCGAGCGGGCCCGCAGCCTGTACAGCCAAGCCCTGGCCCTGCCCCTGGATCCACGGCTGACCCTGGCGGCACGGCTCAACCTGGCGGCCGTGGAGCTGCGGCTGGGGGATCTTGAAGGGGCCGCCCGCAGCTGCCGCCAGGCCACAGAGGCGGCGCCGGAAGTGGCGCTCAGCTGGTACAACACGGGGCTGATCCATCGCCAGCGCGGCGATCTGCCGGCGGCGATCGCCGCCTACAGCCGGGCGATCGCCCTGGCACCGCAGCATGCCGAAGCCCACCAGAACCTGGCCGTGGCCCTGCTGCTCAGCGGCGAGATCGGCGGCGCCCGCCAGGGGTTTCGCCAGGCCATCGCCCTGCTGGAGGCCCAGAACCGCCCGGAGGCGGCCGCCCAGTTGCGCCACAAGGCCGGTGCCATGGTTCGGCTGGAGGCCCCATGAGCGATCCGGCCGCGGCCCCGGGCAACCAGCCCCTGGCGGGCCGCACGCTTGCGGTCACGCGGGCCGAACAGCAGGCCGGCGAAGCGCGGCGCCTGTTCGAGGCAGCCGGCGCCAGGGTGCTGGACCTGCCGGCCCTGGTCATCGGTCCCCCCGACACCTGGGGCCCCCTGGACGACGCCCTGGCCGAGCTGGAGGATTTCCACTGGTTGATCATCTCCAGCGCCAATGGTGTCGAGGCGGTGCAGCAGCGCCTGATCCGACTCGGCACCAGCCTGGCGGGCCGGCCAGCCGGCGTGAAGATCGCCGCCGTGGGCCGCAAGACGGCCGGGGTGCTGGAGGCGATCGGGGCGCCGGCCGATTTCGTGCCCCCCAGCTTCGTCGCCGACAGCCTGATCGAGCACTTCCCGGTTTCGGGCTGGGGCCTGCGCTTGCTGCTGCCCCGGGTGCAGAGCGGCGGCCGCACCGTGTTGGCGGAGGCCTTCGCCGAGGCCGGCGCCCGGGTGGTGGAAGTGGCGGCCTACGAAACCCGCTGCCCCGCAGGCCTGCCCACGGGCACCCTGCAGGCGATCGAGCGCGGTGAGCTGGACGCGATCACCTTCAGCAGCGCCAAGACCGTGACCCACACCGTCCAGTTGCTGGAGCGCAGCTTCGGAGCCGACTGGCTGCAGCGGCTGCAGCGGACGCGGGTGATCTCGATCGGCCCCCAGACGAGCCTGCGCTGCCAGGCTCTGCTCGGCCGGGTGGAGGCGGAAGCGGACCCCCACGACCTCGATGGCCTGGTGGCGGCCTGCATCGGCAGCTTCAACCAGGACCGCTGAGCGGCAGCAGCCGATGGGCCAACCGCCGCAGGTGGATGCGGACGTGATCAGGAGGATCTCGCCCCTGGATCGTGATTGGTTCTGCCCGGAACCTGTGCACTCCTGAGAGTGTTCCGCCTCAGAGTCTGACCTTCCTGCCCAGAGCTTGATCTTCCTGCTCAGAGCTTGACAGTGACCCGCTGCTTGCCTTTCTGCAACAGCAGGCTGGGAACGTCTGCCTGGCCGTGCCCCCCCAGGTGGATGGCGACAACCGACCAGCCGGCCGGCAGCAACGTCGTGGTGCGACCGCCCAGATCACCGACCCGCAATGTGCCGCTCTGGCTACCAGAGGAGACCACGGCCTCGATGTGACCGCTGGTCTGGATCACCCCGGTGAGCTGGACCGGAGCCTGCAACACCACCGGCCTGAGCGGCAATCCAACCGCACCTGGCGTCCCGGGCGCCGCCTTTGCCGCTGCGGCTGCCTCGGTCTTGAGCGCCGCCTGGGCCGCCGCCAACTGGGCGGGGCCATCGCCACCGGCCCTGGCCACCGAGGCGATCACCTGGGCCGGCGCACTTCCCGGCGCCACACCCTGGGGCAGGGGGATGGTGGGAACGATGACCGGTGCAAAGGGATTGGTACGGCCAAGACTGGAGGAGGTGACCACCTGTCTGGGCGTCGGCAGGGGCACCAGACGGGCGTCGGAATCGGGAAGCAGCTTCTCCGGGCTCTGACGGATCGGCGGCGGCGGCGGTGGCGGCGGTGGCGCCACGAATTGGAGCAGGTTGCAACCTCCCAGCAACAGGGGCAGAGGCAACAGCAGCAGCCCCCGCAGGGGACGCCTACTCCTTCTCCACCAGGTCTCGGAATCGATCAAGGTTGGCCTGGAGCTCCCGGGTAACAATGTTACCCATGATGCTGGGCTCCATCAGCGGGGCAAGCACACCTGGCAATTCATAGCTGACGGTGAGTTTCACCGCCGTGAGCTCAGAGCCGAGCGGATAGAACCTCACCCCACCTTTGGTGGGCAAACCACCAACGGATTCCCAGTGCAATTGCTGCGATTCGACCCGACGGGTAATGCGTGCCTTCCAGTGAAAGCGGAACCCCTGAGCCGCCAGGGTCCAATCCGTGAGATTGGGGTCATCAAGGGTGACCACCGATTCGATCCAGCGCATCCAGCGGGGCATCGCCTCCAGATCACTCCAGACCTCCCAGACACGATCCACGGGAGCCTGGATCTCGGTGGTGACCGTATGTTCCAGCCAGCGTCCCATCAGCTTGTTCCAGGCGTCATCGGTAGTAGCAGCTCATTGGTAGTAGATCATCGGTGCCAGTGGATCATCGCTTCAGGCTCGACGGGGTTTCAGATTAATCAGAAGCCGTGGCGGTAGGCGGTGTTCGGCGGCATGGGCGGCAATCCGCTTTGCAGCTGCTCCCAGGATTCTCTGCAGGGCCCGACCCCCTGCTGTGGAGAGAGGGCTTCAACCCATGGCTGCGGAGATTCAGAGGCTTCAGGGCAGCGGCTTCAGGGCAGCGAGGCCTTGCTGGCCAGGCTCACCGGCCGATCGAGAATCGCCGCCGCCGCCAGCCGGCCACTCATGGTGGCACCCTCCATCGAATCGATGTAATCCTGGCGGGTATAGCTTCCGGCCAGGAAGAAGTTGCTGACCGGTGTGCGCTGATCCGGGCGATAGGGCTCCATGCCGGGTGCTTCGCGATACAGGGACTGGGCGAGCTTGACCACATGGCTCCAGAGCAGCCGCAACGGCGCCGCCGACGGGAACAGCTCGCGAACCTGGCGATCGGTGTGGGCCACGATGTCCTCACTCTTCCTGGGAATCCAGGGATCGCCGGGGGTGAGCACACACTGCAGCAGCGATCCCTGGCCCTCGCGCCGATAATCCACTGGGCTCGCCAGGGCCAGGTCGGCGAAACAGCTGAAATCAGCGTCCGCGGTGTACAGAAGGTTGTCGAGCCCGGCTGGGTGGGCCAGATCACCGCGGCGGCGGCTGGCTTCCGCCGTGTTCCCCAGTTCGGTCACCCAGCCGTCGTAGCGCAACTGCACCGTGGCCACGGGCACCGCCTCGAGCTGGTCGATCGCCGCAAACTGGGGGAAGCGGCGCCACTCCTGCGGCAGCAGCCGCTGAATGCCCGGCACGTCGCAGGCCGCCAAGTAGACGTCCGCCTGCACCTCCACGTCGCCCTCGGGGCTGCCCAGGGTCAGCCCGGTGACCCGCACGTCGGCGTCCTGGGCTACGGCGTCGGCGCCCGCGCCGTTCGGCTCGTAGTGCACCGCCGTGACCCGGTGGCGCAGATGCAAGCGCCCACCGCGCGCCTCGATGTAGGCCAGGATCGGTCCAGTCAGCCAGCGATGGGGGGAGCCCTTGAGCAGGTTGAGCTTGGAGGCCTCGGTCTTGGTGGCGAACATCAGGAAGATCGTCAACATGCAGCGCGCCGAGATCGCCTCGCAGTCGATGAAGCCGAGGGCATAGGCAATTGGATTCCACATCCGCTCGATGCTGCGCAGGCTGCCGCCGTGGCCGAGGAACCATTCCTGGAAGCTGATGCGATCGAGATCGCGGATCACCTTCATCGCCGCCTCGTAATTGACCAGCCCAAGCACGATCGGACTGGTGCCCAGGGCCAGGGCATTGCGCAGCTTGTCGATCCAGTCGAGCTGGGGGGTGGTGAAGAAGGCCTTGAGGCCATTGAAGGGGGCGCCGATCAGAAAGCGGAAGTCGAGTTCGCGCAGATCACCGCCGCGATTAACGAACAGATGGGTGTGATCCTTGGGCAGAAGGTTGTCGATCGCCCCGACCTTGCGCATCAGGGCGAAGAGATTGGCGTAATTGAAAAAGAAGACATGCAGCCCCATTTCGATGTGGTTGCCGCCCTCATCGACCCAGCTGCCCACCTTGCCGCCGACAAACGGGCGGGCTTCGTAGAGATCCACCTGATGGCCAGCGTCCACCAGGTCGACCGCCGCCGACAGACCGGCCAATCCGGCACCCACGATGGCGATCCGCACGCTTGCTCTCCAGCCTCAGGCCCGACTCTATGGAGCGGCGGGGCTGGGCCGCTGACCTTCCAGGCAAGGCTGGAACAGAAACAAGGGGGCCAGGCAGCCCCGCGGCGAACTCCATAGAGTGAAACGAGTTCAGAAGTTTCCAGCACCAGACCCAATTCCCGTGGCATTCAGCCCCTGCCCACTGACCGGCCCTGGCTCAACCCTGCGGTAGCCAAGGAAACCCGACCAACCGCTCAGCGCCTCCCAGCCCCGCGCAGCCGGTCAGCCGGGCACCACCCCCTCAACCTGATCGTCAGCCAGCTCATGCCGGCATCCAGGGCCAGCGGGATCGGTGATCTTCAATCACCGAATCTGTTGCCCCAGATCAGGGGTCCTGGATCCAGGGTCATTGATCCAGAGTCATTCATCCAGAGTCAGCCATCGCCGCTCAGGGATCCCCCCGCCCAGTCCTCCAGCCACCGCCTGACCCCATCGTCCTGAGGCCTCCTCAGGACGCCCCCTGACCCCGTTTCAGCCCGCCCACCCCCGCTCCCCCGACGCCATGACCCCGGAGACCGCCAGCCCCACCCTCAACGCGACCGCCGCCAGCCAGGCCGCCACCTTCACCGGCGTCGACGGCAAGGGCATCCTGATCACCGAGCCGGCGATGAAGCAGCTGGCGAGGCTGATGCAGCAGCAGGGCGACGCCAAGCTGCTGCGGGTGGGGGTCCGTTCCGGCGGCTGCAGCGGCATGAGCTACACCATGGACTTCATCGACGCCGACGCCATCCAGGGCGACGACGAGACCTACCTCTATGAACCGAGCGGGGCACCCAGCTTCCGGGTGGTCTCTGATCCCAAGAGCCTGCTGTACATCTACGGCATGCAGCTCGACTTCTCCAGCGCCCTGATCGGCGGCGGCTTCAACTTCACCAATCCCAACGCCACCCAGACCTGCGGCTGCGGCAGTTCCTTCGCCGTCTGAAGCCGCTACCCGTACCCGTTCGGTCGCGCGGCGTGGGAATCTGAGCGTCACGCCCTGCCCGATCGCCGCAGCCATGACGGCCAGCCCCTCCTCCAGCGAAGACTCCCTGTTCGACCAGGCGATCGGCCGCTACCAGCAGGGGGCCGCCCCCGAAGAGCTGATTGACGACTTCCTGACGATCACCGCCCAGTCCCCGAAGCAGTCGGCCGGCTGGATCTGCCTGGCCTGGTTGCAACTGCTGCTCGATCGCCCGAACGACGCCCTCGGCTCCGCCCGCACGGCGGTACGGCTCAATCCCCAGGATCCCCAGGCCCGCATCAACCTGAGCGTGGCGATGCTGGAGACAGGTCAGAAAGGGGTGCGCGAGCACATCGAGATCGTGCAGCGGGTGATGGTGATGGCCCCTGAACTGGCCGCTGAGCTGAACGACTCGATGGCCGATGGGCTCAAGCGACGCCCGGGCTGGCAGGCCTTGGAGAAGGTGCGAGCCTGGCTGCAGGCTTGAGCCGACTGCTACTGCTGAGCAACGGCCACGGGGAAGACCTCAGTGGCGCCTTGCTGGGCCGGCGGCTGCTGGCCCAGGGGCTGAGCGTGGAAGCGCTGCCCCTGGTGGGCCACGGCCATTCCTACCGGCAGGCCGGTATTCCCGTGATCAGCCGCACCCGCGAATTCAGCACCGGTGGCCTGGGCTACACCAGCCTGGCCGGTCGCCTCACCGAACTGCGGGAGGGCCAGTATCTCGATGTCCTGCGCCGTCTGCTGAGCCTGCGCGGCCGCCGCGACCAGCTGATCGTGGCTGTCGGTGACCTGCTGCCGGTGCTGGCGGCCTGGCTGGGCCGGCGACCGGCTGTGGTCTATCTGGTCGCCTATTCAAGTCACTATGAAGGCCGCCTGCGGCTGCCCTGGCCCTGTGGCTGGCTGCTGCGCCGCCGCGGCTTTCGCCGGGTCTGGAGCCGAGATGCCCTGACCGCCGGCGACCTCAGCGCCCAGCTGGGGCGGCCGGTGGAGTTTCTCGGCAATCCCTTCCTCGACCTGGTGAGCAAGGCCGCTGAGCCGATTCCCAGGGGAGCAGCCCAGACCGTGGCGGTGTTGCCCGGCAGCCGCCTGCCGGAAGCCCTGCGCAACCTCGAGCTGTTGCTGGGCCTGCTCAGCCGGCTGCCAGCCCGACTGCAGACCGCGCAGGCCTTGGCACTGCAGGCCGCCCTGGTTGGCGATCTGGACGCCGGCACCCTGGCCCGCATCGCCGCCCCTCTGGGCTGGGGGCTGGAACAGGGGCAGGGCCCGGACGATGGCAACGCCTCCCTGGTGCTGGTGCGCGGCCGCCAGCGGCTGCAACTGCACTGGGGGCGGTTCGCGGCCGTGCTGAACGGCAGTGACCTGGTGCTGTCCATGACGGGAACCGCCGCTGAACAGGCGGTGGGACTGGGCAAACCGGTGCTGCAGCTGGAGGGCCAAGGGCCCCAGTTCACGGCCGGATTCGCCGAAGCGCAGCGGCGTCTGCTCGGTCCGGGAGTCAGCTGTGCGGGCGGCTCAGCCGGCGCTGGCACAGCCAGCAGTGGCACTGCCAGCGGTGGCCCAGCGGGCAGTGATGCAGCAGGGCGCCGTGCGGTGGGCAGCAGCGAAGCCCTCCAGGCCGGCGCCGACCTGGCCGGCGACCTGCTGAGCCGACTGGCCGATCCCGAGCTGGGCCCGAGCTGGCGGCGACAACTGGCGGCGATCGGCGCCGAGCGGATCGGCGGTGCCGGCGGCAGCGACCGCATGACGGCGGCGATCATGGAGCTGCTGAGCGACCTTCAGGCCGGAGCGCGATGATCCCCCCACCGACCGAAAGCGGCACCCCCGGCGATCGTCCGGCCCGCAGCGACGTCCCCACGGCCCCGGCTGCGACATCACTGCTGCAGCGGCTCAAGGCCTGGCTCGACCTCGTCCTGGTGGCCGATGTGTTTCTGGTGATCGCGGCGGCGCTCTGGTTCGGCCTGGCGGTGCTGCTTCACAGCCGCGGTGTGGAGGCTCCCCTGCGACTGTTCCAGACGCTGTGGGAGCCACTGTTCACCCCGGCGATCGGCCTGCTGATGGCCGCGGCCCTGCTCAGCGGAGCCCTGGGCTGGTGGCAGCGGCGAGGGCAGCGTTGATCGCGGGGTACTGAAACTGGAACCCCTGGGCCAGCAGCCGTTCCGGCAGCACCTGCTGTCCCTCCAGCACCACCCGGGCCCCATCGCCCAGCAGCAGCTGCAGAATCGCCCCCGGCACCGGCAGCAGACTCGGCCGGCCCAGGGCCCGCCCCAGCGCGTTGGCGAAGATGCCCATGCGAGTCGGTTCCGGAGCCACGGCGTTGTAGACGCCGCTGTAGGCGGCATCCTCCAGGGCGGTGGCAATCAGCCGGCAGAGATCGTGGCGCTCAATCCAGCTCATCCATTGCTGGCCTGAACCCACAGGGCCACCGAAGCCCAGCCGGAACACCGGCAGCATCTTGCCGAGGGCACCACCGTCGGGGCCGAGCACAATGCCGAGGCGCAAGATCACCAGGCGGCAGCCCGCCGGCACGGTCGCCGCGGCGGCCTCCCAGCGCTGGCAGAGCTGGGCGAGCCAATCGCTGCCAGCCGGGCTGGCCTCACTGAACCGCTGCTCCAGGCTGGTGCCGTAATAGCCGACGGCGGAGGCGTTGACCAGCACCCGCGGCGGCTGGCGCAAGGGCGCCATCGCCGCAGCCAGGCAGGTGGTGGTGCTCAGGCGGCTGTCCAGCAGCCGTTGGCGATGCTCAGGGGTCCAGCGCTGTTCGGCGATCGGCTCCCCCACCAGATTCACAACCCCCTCGGCCGCAGCCAGGGCCTGGCGCAGCTCCGCGGTCTGCCAGCTGGCGGCAGCGGCGGGATCGAGCCGCAGGCTGACCAAACGGTCGCTTTCCAGCAGGGCAAAGGGGTGGGGTCGGCGGCTCACCAGGGTGAGGGAGTGACCCAGTTTGAGCAGGAAGGGCACCAACTCCCGCCCCACGAATCCGGAACACCCCAGCAGCAACAGCCTCATGTCGTGATCCCGTACCAATCCTCGTGACGAGGCTAGGGCTGCAGCTGCTGGCGCCGCCAGCGCCTAGCGTGGCTCTGCCGCCAAGCCCGCCATGGCCGACACGCCCGCCCCCACTCAACCGGCCGCCACTTCGCCGGCAGCCAGCGCAGCGCCAGCCTTCAAGAAAGGTGCTCTGGTGCGGGTGGCCCGCGCCAGCTACGCCGCCAGCCTGGAGGCCGCCGCCAGTGATCCCCAGCCGCCCGCCTACATCTTCGAGGGACCGGGCGAAATCCTGGCGATCAAGGGCGACTATGCCCAGCTGCGCTGGCGCCGCCCGGTTCCGGATGTCTGGCTGCGGCTCGACCAGCTCGAGCCCTTTGCGGCCAGCTGAAGCGGGACAAGCGGAGCGGCCTCAGAGCTCCAGCCGGCGCCGTTCGTCCTGCAGCAGGCTGCGGCGGCGCTTGGCTTCGCGCAGCATTTCGCGGCCGTCGTGCAGGTAGCTGTCGACGTAGCCCATCGTGTAGCGCTCCAACTCGCCGAGGGCGTCCTGGACCTGGCTGAGGCAGTGATAGAGGCTGAGACCGAAGCCCTGGGCACTGCGAGGGCAGGCCATGGAGCGATAGAGAGCCACCACCTTCTCGAGACGCGCCTGGCCCTGCTCCAGGAAGGCGCAGAACTCCGCCATCAGGCGATCGTCGTAGGGATCGGCGGACAGGGCCCTCAGCTGGGCCGGGAAGGGATTGATCACCTGAGCCAGCAGGCGATCAATCGGCGCATACACCTGTTGCAGCCAAACCAGCAGCTGCTCGTCGCTGGCGGCGCCCCGGTGACGGCGCGGGCGCCCTGGCGCTGAAGCCTCAGGGGCCGGGCCTGCCTCAGGCGCCCCGGGCTCATTCACCCCACAGGAAGCGTCATAGCTGCGGCGACGCGGGCCATCGCGCAGGGCCTCCCAGGCGGCATTGAGGGCCAGGATCCGCTGGTCATCGCCGCCGAGATCAGGATGGTGAAGCTTCACCAGGGTCCGATAGGCGGCCTTGATCTGGGCCAGTGTCGCCAGGGGCGACACTCCCAGAACGGCGTAGTGATCAACCCCAGCCGTCTGGGGAGCAAGGCGGCTGCGCTGGCCTGACACTGGAACTTCAATCGTCCGGCGCCATCATCGGCCAGCCGAGCCCCCAACGGGGCCCTGCCAACAAAAAGCCCCCCGCAAGCGGGGGGCTGCTGACTCCGGAGACCCAGGTGTGAGGAGGGCGGTCCCAGGAGGGTTCTGATCTGTTGATCAGAACGGGTTCGATCAGAACTTGAAGGTGGTCTGAACCAGGGCACCGAAGGTGCCGAGGGTGTCGCCGCTGCTGATCGTGGGATCGGACAGGGCTGCACCCAGGCTGTTGGTGCTGGTCTGTTGACCGCGGGCGCGGGACAGCCAGAAGATGGCCGGGGTGACGGCGATATGGTCGGTGACCTGGAACTTGTAGTAGGCCTCCAGGGCGTAGTTGCCGTCGTAGACGTTCAGATCGTCGCCGTTGTAGTTGACGCCGGTGATGAAGGTGGGCTGACCCACCGCAAGGCCAAAGGCGTTGCCCTTGACGAACAGATCCTTCCAGTTCAGACCCACAAACCAGGATTGGCTGGTGGCGGAGTCGAGGGAAAGGGCCACCGTGGTGGGGGAAGCCGTGTCACCCGTGTAGGAATAGGTGTTGTAGCCCCAGCCGGCGCTGAACGAAGGTGCCCAACCGGACTTGAGCGGCTGCCAGTAACCGGCAACCGACCAGGACGACACGTGGCCGCCACCGGTGGTCTTGTAGATGCTGGGCAGCAGGTTCTGCGACAGGGGCGTACCGGCGATGCTGACGCCAGCGCTGTTGTAGGTGTAGGCGCCGGTGATGTTCCAGCCCTTGCCGGTGTAGGCCAGCTGCAGGGTGCCGCTCTGCTTGGACGCCGTGTTACCGATGCCGCCGCAGCCGCTGCCGCTGTTGAAGTCGTAGCTTGTGCAACCTTCGCCGTTGGGCTGGCCGCTGTCGCCGTTGGCGGCGACGTAGACAGCGCCGAAGCTGAAGCCAGTCTTACCGGCTTGCTTCCACCACAGACCGGCACCGGGGCCGAGCAGCTGGCTGTAAGCGCCAGGAGCACCGTTGTAGTCCCACAGCTTGAGGATCTTGTCGCCGGTGTAGACGCTGGGCTTGACGGGCAGGCCGTCATCCTGACGCATCTTGCCACCGATCACGGCGGTGAAGCCGGAGCTGATCGGGAACTTGTAGTACAGACGGTTGATGGCGACGACGTCGCCACAATCACTGCCGGTGCCGCAATTCTGCTCGAAGCCCGCATCCAGATTGGTCAGCGGGGTGACGGGATTCCTGCTGGTGAACCCGCTGTCGGCGAAGTTGCCGGCCCGCAGGGTGGTGCGCAGCAAGTCCTTGCCGGTGAAGCTGGTGTCGAAGTTCAGGCGAACGTCGTAGTTGAACGTGACGGCGTCACGCAACTGGTTGTATTTGTACGGTGACAGGACTGTGCCCTTGCCACTGAGGGGCGGCTTGTAGGTGTTGTTGTCGCCCACCTGATTGCCGCTGTAGCTCAGGCCACCGACCACCCAGCGGGTGTCAGCGCGCAGCTTGGTGGTGGTGGAGAACTGGGTGGCTTCGAGCTCACCCACCTTGGCTTCCATGCGATCGACACGACCGCGCAGCAGGGCGAGCTCCTCCTGGAACTCCTGCATCAGCTTCTTGAGCTCGTCGGTCACCTCGGTGACGCGATCGAGACAGGCATTGAGCAGGGCGGCCGCTTCGTAGCGGGTCATCGCCTGGCCACCCTTGAAGGTGCCGTTGGGATAGCCGGCGACGCAGCCGTACTGCTCCACCAGGTTGCTCAGGGCCTGGTAGGCCCAATCGGTGGGCTGGACATCGGAAAACTGGCTGACGCTGGTCACCTGGGCGGCGCTGGCCGTAGGGGCGTAGCGGTTGACATCGCTCAGATTCAGCTCGGACGCGGAGGCGGCCACGGGGGCGACCAGGCCAAGCGCCACGGGAGCCAGCAGCAAACGCTGGAACGGTTTCATTGGATCCTCACACCAATAAGAGGAATCTTCCCGAAGGAAGAAACAAAAAGATAATGGCAAGCGCCGCAGGATCGCCGCAGTGGCGCTACGGCGCCATGTATTGCAGGCGACATTGCCAGCTGACATTTGCCTCCTTATCCAGTTCACCAAAAAAGCCCGACTGCAAGGCAGCCGGGCCAATTGAGGATGAAGAGGAGAAGTGAGTTTTGGCCGCCGAAGCAGCCGGCCGCAATCAGAACTTGAAGGTGGTCTTGACGATGCCGCCGAAGTTGGTCAGCGCAGCGCCAGAGTCGCCGGAACCCTGGTTGATGATGTAGCCAACGTTACCCAGCGGGTTGCTGAGGTAGTAGATGGCAGGGGTCACGCTGATGT
>CAIJRN010000080.1 GCA_903823115.1 uncultured cyanobacterium | reverse complement strand
GAACGAGCGCGGTGAGCTGGTGCTGATCTATTACCTGGCCACCGACGAGCGGCCCCATGCCTACATCGAGGCGGCCCTGTTCCGTCCCTGAGCCCCGTCCCCTGGCCCAAGCAACCCGGGCAAGCCGCAGAACGCAGAACGCAGAACGAAAAACCGGAATCCAAGCGACAACAACAAAGCCCCGCTGCGGCAAGCGCAACGAGGCCAGAAGAATCGGCGAACAGGGGAGTGATGCCACCACCCCCGTTCGCGCTGCAGGAGGTGTTCAGACCTTGCGGCTGTAGAACTCCACCACCAGCAGTTCGTTGATTTCGAGGGCGACCCATTCGCGCTCGATCTTGCCGTTGACCTTGGCGGTCATCTTGGCCTTGTCGAACTCGAGGTGGGGCGGCACGTTGGCCAGGCCCGGGAAAGCCATGTTGGCTTCGGCGAGCAGCTTGCTGGCCTTGCGCTCGCGGATCGCCACCACATCACCGGCCTTGCACTGGAAGGAGGGGATGTCGACCACCCGGCCATTGACAACGACGTGGCCGTGGTTGACCAGCTGACGGGCACCGGGAACCGTGGGTCCGAAGCCCAGGCGGAAGCAGATGTTGTCGAGCCGGTTTTCGAGAAGCTTGAGCAGGTTGGTTCCGGTGGAACCCTCCTGGGCACGGGCTTTCTTGACGTAGCGAACGAGCTGACGTTCAGAAATGCCGTAGTTGAAACGCAGTTTCTGCTTTTCTTCGAGACGGATCGCGTATTCGGAGCGCTTGCGACGGGCTTGGCCGTGCTGACCGGGGGGATAAGACCGCTTGGCGGACTTACGGGTGAGACCGGGAAGGTCTCCCAAGCGCCGCGTGATCCTCAGGCGAGGGCCGCGGTAGCGAGACATAGAGAGAGCTGGGGCTAGGGGATGGTCGATCGGGCAACGATTGGGGCAAGCTGGGAAGCCCAGGCTGCTCCGCCGTGTCCGGCCGATCCGCGATCCTAAACGTCAGGCTGATTGCCCTCCGCGACCAGCTGAACACGGCCTTGGCCGCCGTGTTGCTGGCCCTGATCAGCGCCTATCGCCTCGCCATCTCACCGCTGCTGGGTCCGCGCTGTCGCTTCATTCCCAGCTGCAGCGCCTACGGCCTGGAAGCGATCGAGCGCCATGGCCCCTGGAAGGGCGGCTGGCTCACCCTGCGGCGGCTCTGCCGCTGCCATCCCTTCACCCCCTGCGGCTGCGACCCGGTGCCCGAGTGATGGCCACCCTGAGGCTTTACACCCGGGCCGGCTGCTGCCTCTGTGAGGGACTGGCGGAACGGCTGCGGGCCCTGGATCCAGCCCCCGTTCTGGAGCTGGTCGATGTGGACGGCGACAGCGCCCTGCAGGCCCGCTACGGCCTGGAGGTGCCGGTGCTGGCGCTCCTGGACGCCGAGGGCGGCCTGCTGGAGCTGCCGCGGGTATCGCCGCGCCTGGCGGGGGATCAGCTTCAGAGCTGGTTGAGCAGACACGGGGCCAGCCCTGCGGCTTAGAAAGGGCGGCACGTTCGGCCGGGTGGCACCCACCCGGCGTTGCCATGGCCAAGCTGCTCCATCTGCTGCTCCGCGACGTGGGCCTGGCGGTGCCGCCGGAACTGCCCAATCCCGAGCTCTCGGGCCTGAGCTGCGACTCCCGCCAGGTCCAGGCCGGCGATCTGTTCATCGGCCTGAGCGGCACCACGGTGGATGGCGGCCTGTACTGGCCCCAGGTGCTGGCGGCCGGGGCCGCCGCCGCCGTGATCGGCGCCGCGGCCGCCCGCCAGGTGCCACCGGCAGCGACGGATCCGGTGCTGGTGCTGGCGGAGGATCTGGCCCTGCGGGCCGGCGAGCTGGCGGCCGCCTTCTGGGACGAGCCCAGCCGGCAGCTGGCGCTGATCGGAGTCACCGGCACCAACGGCAAGACCACCACCACCTATCTGATTGAGCATCTGGCCAGCGCAGCCGGCCGGCCGACAGCCCTGTTCGGCACCCTGGTCAATCGCTGGCCGGGCCATAGCGTCACCGCCCAGCACACCACCGCCTTCGCCGATCGGCTGCAGGGCCAGCTGGCGGCGGCGGTGGCGGCCGGCGCCAGCCTGGGGGCGATGGAGGTGAGCTCCCACGCCCTCGATCAGCAGCGGGTGGCGGGCTGCCGCTTCAGCGGCGCCGTGTTCACCAACCTCACCCAGGACCACCTCGACTATCACCCGTCGATGCAGGCCTATTTCGAAGCCAAGGCCCTGCTGTTCGCACCGCCCCTGCTGGCCGGTGGCGCGGTGGTCAACGTCGATGATCCGTGGGGCAGGCAGCTGGCCGAGCGGCTACTCGCCGCCGGCAACCTTTGCTGGCGCAGTTCGCTGCAGGATCCGGGCGCCGAACTGCGCGTCGAGGACCTGACGATGGCGGCCGCAGGCATGGCCGGCACCCTGATCACACCGGTGGGCAGCGGTGCCTTCCGCTCACCGCTGGTGGGCCGCTTCAATCTGATGAACCTGCTGCAGGCCGTCGGGGTGCTGGCCCAGCAGGGGCTGCCGCTCGAGCCGCTGCTTGAGGCGCTCGCCAGCTTCGGCGGCGTGCCGGGGCGGATGGAGCGGGTGCTGGCAACGGGCGGTGGAGCGGGAGCCCCGGCGGTGCTGGTGGATTACGCCCACACCCCCGATGGTCTGGAGAACGCCCTGGCGGCCTGCCGCCCGTTCACGACGGGCCGGCTGATATGCGTGTTCGGCTGCGGCGGCGATCGGGATCGCAGCAAGCGTCCCTTGATGGGGGCGATCGCCGCCCGGCTGGCGGATGCGGTGGTGGTGACCTCTGACAATCCCCGCACCGAGGATCCCGGGCGCATCCTGGACGACGTGGTGGCGGGCATCCCGCCCGAGGCCGGAGCCCAGGTGGAGCCGGATCGGGCGGCGGCGATTGCCCTGGCGATTGCTGAGGCCGGCAGCGACGATCTCGTGCTGATCGCCGGTAAAGGCCACGAGGATTACCAGATTCTCGGCACTGAAAAGGTGCATTTCGATGATCGGGAAGAGGCCCGCCGCTGCCTCGAGGCCCGTTGAAGCGGAACCGAGCTGATGACTTGCTGTGATCACGAGCAGTGATCAGCGCAGCAGCTGCTGTCGTGTTTGTCACAGATTCGCGATCGTTCATGACAGACCAAGGGGTGATGGCTAAGTTCCGTAGGACGTTTTCTTTTCGTTTTCATGGCGCAGGGTGCCCCCTTGCCGAAGGTCTTTCTGGCCGAAATGTTCGGCACCTTCTGGCTCGTTCTCGGCGGTTGCGGCAGTGCCGTTCTGGCCGCCGTCTTCCCCTATGACAACCCCACCGCCAACCCCCTGGGCCTCGGCTTCCTGGGCGTGGCGCTGGCCTTCGGTCTGACCCTGCTGACGATGGCCTATGCCATCGGTCACATCTCCGGTTGCCACATCAATCCGGCCGTCAGTTTCGGCCTCTGGGCCGGTGGCCGCTTCCCCGGTTCGCGCCTGCTGCCCTACATCGTCGCCCAGGTGATCGGTGCGGTGATCGCCGGCGGTGTGATCAAGCTGATCGCCAGTGGCCGGGCCGGCTTTGAGCTGGCCGGCAGCAATCCCCTGGCCACCAATGGCTTCGGCGCCCACTCCCCCGGCGGCTACGGCCTCGGCTCGGCGCTGCTGATCGAGATCATCCTCACCTTCTTCTTCCTGCTGGTGATCCTCGGCGCCACCGACAAGCTGGCCCCCTCGGGCTTCGCCGGTGTGCCGATCGGCCTGTCGCTGGTGCTGATTCACCTGATCAGCATCCCCGTGACCAACACCTCGGTGAACCCCGCCCGCAGCACCGGCGTGGCCCTCTGGGTTGGCGGTGATGCCGTGGGTCAGCTGTGGCTGTTCTGGGTGGCACCGATCATCGGCGCGCTGCTGGCCGGCTGGGTGTACCGCAACCTGCTCACCCACGAAGCCGCTGTGGCCGGCGAGATTCCCGCCGAACCGATCTGAGGCTTCTGCGGATCATCCCGGGAGTGCTGGCCAGCACGCTCCCAGCTCACGGGCCCGCAAGGGCCCTTTTTCATGCAGGAAGCAGACCAGACTGCAACGCCGCCAGCAGTTGCTCCAGCTCCGCTGCCGTGGTGGTGAGGTGGGTGCAGGCCCGCAGGCAGATCGGATCGTCGAGGCTGCGCAGCCAGATGGCCTGGGCGCCGAGGTGCCGCACCCACTCGGCCGCCAGGGCCGCCGGCATCGAGTCCTGGGCCGGATCCCCCAGCACAAAACTCACCAGACCGGCCGGCGGTGGTTGCTCCAGCAGGGTGTGCAGCCCGTCGATCTGCTGCAGGCCGCTCCAGAGCTGCTGGCTGCGCTCCCGGATGCGCAGGAGGCGGGCCTGGGCATCGCCTTCGGCCTCCAGCAATTGCAGGGAGGTGTCCAGCCCGGCGAACAGGGGCAGACAGGAGGTGGCCACCTCGAAGCGGCGGGCGTCGTGATGGAAGGCACTGCCGGCGGCGGTTTCGTTGCTGAGGCTGCGCCAGCCGATCAGGGTGGGGGAACTCTCGGCCAGCAGCCGCTCCGAAAGCGCCACCGCCCCCAGGCCCTCGGGGCCGCAGCACCACTTATGGCCGGTGCAGGCGTAGATGTCGGCGGCGGCGGCGGCCTCGGCCACCGGAATCGCGCCCAGGGACTGGGCGGCATCGACCAGCAGCCAGGGCTGGCGGGGATGGCTCTGGAGCCGCTCTGCCACCGAAGCGATCGGCATCAACTGGCCGGTGTTCCAGAGCAGGTGGGAGAGCACCACCAGCCGGGTGCGGGGGGTGAGGGCCGCCTCGAGGGCCGCCAACGTGCCCGCCGCCGCCGCTTCGGCCGTGCCCCGCAGGTGCATCACCGGCAGCACGGCCAGCTCCAGCTGTTCCCTGCGGGCCAGTTCGCGGATGCCGGCCACGACGCCGGGATGTTCGGCGTCGCTGATCAGCAGCTGATCACCGGCCTGCCAGGGCAGGCCCCAGAGGGGCAACAGGCAACCGGCGGTGACGTTCTCACTGAAGGCCACCCGCCCGGGAGAGACGCCGAACCAGCCGGCCAGCCGCTGGCGCAGGCCGTCGCTGGTGCAGGCCACAAACGGCCAGACATCACCGCTGAAGGGCCCCAGCTCCTGGATCGTGGCCCAGGCGGCGTTGATGGCGGCGAGTGAGGCGTTCGGCAACGGCCCCTGGCCGCCGTAGTTGAAATACGTCTTGTTGGCGAGGGCCGGCATCTGCCGGCGCAAGTCGGTGCTCAAAGCCAGGCCTCCAGGGGCTGCAGGATCACGCTCCCATAACGGTGGCATGAGCTGCTGCCTTCAGGCCCGGCAGAGCGAACTCAGATCACCTGACCCACCAGCACCGCCGCCATGGCGGAGAACAGGGTGATCGAAAGGGCGGTGAGGGGGTTCTGGCCCTGGGCGACGGCGATGCTGGTGACCACACCGGCACCAAGGGCAGCAACGGCCAACTGGGTGAGGAGTTCGCCGCGGGGACTGGGAGAAGGGGTCACGGCGCGCTCCGACAAGTGCGGCGACCTTAGGAATCTCTTCCGGCAACAACACCGTCAACCAGGCATGTTGTTACCTGGGGTGTTGGAACTTCAAGCGCGTTTACACATGCTGGCCGCACCAAAGAATGCCTGAATGACTTCAGAATTGCAGACCCCTGCCAGGCCTGAAGCCCAGGCCTGGCAGGGGTCTGCTGCACGGCCACCAGCAGCTGGGTGCCGAGTCTGGGACCGAACCAGGCCCAAGGGGCCCAACTAGCTCGCCTGGGGCCGATCGAAGCGATCCAGATTCATCACCTTGCTCCAGGCGGCGCTGAAATCGCGCACGAAGCGCTCGCCGCCGTCGCTCTGGGCATAAATCTCGGCCACAGCCCTGAGCTGGGAGTTGGAGCCGAAGACCAGATCCACCCGTGTGCCGGTCCAGCGCAGCTCACCACTGGCGCGATCGCGACCCTCAAAGAGCTCACCAGCCTCGGACGTGGCCGTCCAGACGGTATCCATCGCCAGCAGGTTGACGAAGAAGTCATTGCTGAGCTGACCTGGCCGCTGCGTGAACACACCGTGGGACAGGCCATCCGTGTTGGCGCCCAGGACCCGCAGGCCACCCACCAGAACCGTCATCTCGGGAACACTCAGACCCAGCAACTGGGCCCGATCGACAAGCAGATGCTCGGCTGGGACGGCCATCGCCGCCTGCTGATAGTTGCGGAAACCATCGGCGCGGGGCTCCAGCACGGCAAAGGATTCGACATCGGTCTGCTCCTGGCTGGCATCGCCGCGACCCGGATGGAAGGGCACCTCCAGGCGATGGCCCGCGGCTTCGGCCGCCGTTTCGACGGCGCTGCAGCCGGCCAGCACGATCAGATCGGCCAGCGACACCTGGCAACCGAAGGCCGACTCCTCGTTGAAGGCCCGTTGCAGGCCCTCCAGCACCGCCAGCACCCGCGCCAGCTGGGACGGCTGGTTGACGGCCCAGCTGTTCTGGGGGGCGAGGCGCAGGCGACCGCCATTGGCCCCGCCGCGCTTGTCCGATCCGCGGAAGCTGGCGGCCGAGGCCCAGGCCGTGGACACCAGCTCGGAGACGGACAACCCCGAGCTGCGCAGGCGGGCCTTGAGATCGGCCACGGCGGCGGCATCGATCAGGGGCTGGTTGCTGGCTGGGATCGGATCCTGCCAGATCAGATCTGCCGCTGGCACCTCCGGACCGAGATAGCGGCCCTTGGGGCCAAGATCGCGGTGGGTGAGCTTGAACCAGGCCCGGCCGAAGGCCTCTGCAAAAGCGGCTGGATTCTGGTGGAAGCGGCGGGAAATGGGCTCATAAATGGGATCGAAGCGCAGGGAAAGATCCGCCGTGGTCATCATCGGCGGGTGCTTCTTGCCGGGGACGTGGGCATCGGGGATGAGGTGCTCCTCCCGCACATCCCGGGCACGCCACTGCCAAGCCCCGGCCGGGCTCTTGACCAGATCCCATTCGTAGCCGAACAGCATCTCGAAATAGCCCATATCCCAGCGGGTGGGATGGGGCTTCCAGGCCCCTTCGATGCCACTGGTCATGGTGTCGGCACCCTTGCCGCTGCCGAAGCGGCTGTGCCAACCCAGGCCCTGCTCCTCCAGCGGCGCCCCCTCCGGAGCCGGACCCAACAGCTCCTCAGGACAGGCGCCATGGGCCTTGCCGAAGGTATGACCACCGGCCACCAAGGCCACGGTTTCCTCGTCGTTCATGGCCATGCGGGCGAAGGTTTCGCGCACATCACGGCCCGAGGCCAGCGGATCGGGCACACCGCCAGGGCCTTCCGGATTCACGTAGATCAAGCCCATCTGCACCGCAGCCAGGGGGAGCTCCAGCTCGTGATCGCCGCTGTAGCGCTCATCCCCCAGCCAGGTGGTCTCCTGGCCCCAGTAAATATCCTCCTCCGGCTGCCAGATGTCGATGCGGCCGGCGCCGAAACCGAAGGTGGGGAAGCCCATCGACTCCAGCGCACAGTTGCCGGCCAGCAGCATCAGATCGGCCCAGGAGATCGAATTTCCATACTTCTGTTTGATCGGCCAGAGCAGACGGCGGGCCTTGTCGAGGTTGCCGTTGTCGGGCCAGCTGTTGATCGGAGCAAAGCGCTGGTTGCCGGTGCCAGCACCGCCGCGCCCATCGCCGCTGCGGTAGGTGCCGGCGCTGTGCCAGGCCATGCGAATGAACAGACCGCCGTAGTGGCCCCAGTCCGCCGGCCACCAGTCCTGGGAGTCGGTCATCAGCAGCTCCAGATCGCGCTTGAGAGCCGCGTAATCGAGCTGCGCAAAGGCCTCGGCGTAGTTGAACTCGGCCCCGAGTGGGTTGGCGGCAGGGCTGTGCTGGTGCAGGATCGCCAGATTGAGCTGCTGGGGCCACCAGTCGCGCGGTGCCGGACCGCGGCCGGCGACGGAGCCGCCGCCCTGGCCGGTGAAGGGGCACTGACCGAGTTCTGTCATAACGGCCTTTCAAGCCAGCAAATCGCCCCGTTTCCTAGCAAGCTTCAGGTCGAAATGTGGCTCCAGAAACAAATTCAGGCACACACCAG
>CAIJRN010000079.1 GCA_903823115.1 uncultured cyanobacterium | reverse complement strand
GGCGCCAGGGAGCGGAACAGCTGGCGGGCGGTGGCCACGTCCTTTTCATGCCGGAAGCCCTGCACCACCTCCACCAGGATCAGATCACCGATCGCCACTGGTGTCAGCCCCAGCAGACCATCGAGCCGCTCCACTTCCGGTGTGCTGACGCCATTGAAAAAATCGATCCAGACCGAGGAGTCGACGACGATCACAGGCCGGCAAGCTCCTGATCCACTGGTTTTGCTGGATCCGGTTCAGCGTCGAGTCGTTGGGTTTCCAGGTCTCCCTCCCAGTGCAGCCGGCCGCGGAAGGAGCGAATCTCCCCCTGTTGCTGCAAACGCACCAGGGTGCGCAGACCCAGCTCCACCGCTTCCCGTTTGCTGCGGGCGCCGGAGGCCTGCATGGCCTGACGCATCAGCGCGTCGTCAATGACGATGTTGGTGCGCATGGGCGGTTCGCACGGAAAGCCCGTGACCATTGCTGATGTGTAGAGCCTAATCGGTTCATACACATCGAAGCTCTCGCGCTCGCGGGAGATCCACGCGCCCGTCCTGGCTACCGCAAAGGGGTTGGCAAGAGCTGGTGACGTTGCTAAGGCCAGACCCCTGGAGTGCTGATGGGTCTCACCCTGATTGAGGCAGCCAAATACGAGAGCCGCCTGGAACACCTGGCGGTGATCAAGACCTTCAGCGAGGGGGAACTGCTCTCGCGGCTGCCGTTCATGAACATCGCCGGTGGCGGCCTGTTCTATTCCGTCGAGAAAGAACTCCCCTCGGTCGGTTTTCGGGCGGTGAACGAGGGCTACAAGCAGAGCTACGGCGTTGTCGATCCCCAGTCCGAGGCTGTGCACCTGTTCGGCGGTGACGTCGATGTGGACCGCTCGATCGTCGACCTGCAGGGGCCCGAGGCCCGGGCTTCCCAGGTGGAGATGAAAGTCCGCTCGATGCGCCTCACCCTGGAGGCGGCTTTGATCAATGGCGATGCCACCGCCAATCAGGGCCGGGGCTTTGACGGCCTGGCCAAACGGCTCACTCCCGGAACGGAGATGGCCTTGAACAATGGCGCCGGGCCGCTCGATTTCGACAAGCTCGATGAGCTGATCGACTCGGTCAACTCCTACGGCGGCATGAAGTACCTGGTGATGAGCAAGGCAATGCGCCGCCAGCTCAATGCCCTCGCCCGAGCCACCGTCGGACAGGGCGTCTACAACGTCTCCACCAACAACCTGGGCGTGATGGTGCATCACTACCAGGGGTGCCAGATCCTCACCGTCGATCGCGACGCCCAGGGCCTCGAAGTCCTCGGCTACGGAGAAGCTGGCGGCAGCAGCTCGATCTACTGCTGCACTTTCGGCGATCAGGCCGTCACTGGCCTGCAGGGGCCCTTCCAGGGCCGCTACGGGATTTCGGTGCGAGACCTCGGCGAAGTCCCCGATGCCCCGGTGTTCCGCACCCGCATCGATTGGTACGTCGGCTTTGGTGTCATGCACCCCCGTTCCGCCGGCCGCCTCCACTCCATCGCCCCAATTGCTTGAGGGGCCAGAGGCCCCTTTGCGATGGGGCTGGGGCTGCGTTTTTTGGTACTGCTCAGGACTGACGAATCACTGCTTTTTTCCGTTTTGGAGACCAACCGATGACTCCCCTCAAGGCCAATCACCTGCTGGATGCCGCCACCCTGCTGGTGGGCTGGACCAACCGCTCCGCCACCCGCGACAGCGAAAAAGTGTTCAGCAGCGGTGAGGTGGTGCGGCTTAACACCAAGCTCGATGCCGCCTCCCGCTTCTCCCTGCTCGTCTCCCATCCTGGTCACAGCGCTGCGGTGACGGTGGTGCTGCACCTGGAACCCCAGCTGCGCGACGGCACCCGCGGCACCTTCCTCCCGGTGGCCACTGTTGCTGTGCCGGCCGACGGCGGTCGGGTGGAGGCGACCATCAGCGGCCACGACATCCATCTGGATGCCGCCGATGTCGCTAACGCCGATCTGCCGGCGCTCTGCTTTGCCAAGGCCGTCGTCACCCCCTCCACACCCGAGGGAATGGTGGTGGGCCTCACCGCCACCCTGCCGGCCTGACCATGACCCAGTCACACCCGGGGCAAATCCCTGCGGGGATGCTGCGCATTCACCAGGGAAACCAGGAGCACTACGTCTGGCCGGTGCATCTGCCGGGCTGGCTGGCGCTGGGCTGGCGGGTCGCCGGCTCAGGCAGCGCTCCAGATGCCGGGCCTCTGTCTCAGGCCGTGACGGAAGCGGCAGCGGCAGACGCGCCTGATATGGACCCGGACCCCACGGCCGCACTCGACGGCGCTCAGCCTGCCACCGGTCGCGGTAAGCGCGGGCGCCGCCGCAAGGAGGAGGAGCCACCCACCGCCGCCGTTGAAACAACCCCAGCAGTGATCGGTATCACAGCTGAGGAGACCAATGCTGCCTCCGATCTGCAGGCAGCCAGCGAATCGACGGACGCCCGATCCAGCACCGAGCCGGCAGCGAGCTCAGCAGCCAGTGACGTCGCAACGGAGCCAGCCGCCGAGTCAGGTGCTGTCCCAGCCGCTGCTGCCCCAGCCGCCGCAGAAGCAAGCACCGAACCGGAGATGCCGCTCAGCGCCCTGCCCGATGACCTCTTTGACGACCCATTGATCTGATCCCCACCAGCTGTTGGCCATGCCCTACCCCCTCCCTGGGCCCGGTGAGGACGCCGAGCTTTAGGAAAGCCAGGCGCATGGCCCAGCTGGAGGAGAAGCACATCCGCCGGCCTTCATCAGTGGCCGAATCCAGCTGGGCGAACCAGGGCACCGGCCAGCGGGTTGGTTCGGCTGGGAGGCCTTGACGACGGTGCTGGGACCGGCAGTGATGGCGCCGGGGCCGCAGCGTCCCCGGCCTGATGAACCGTCCAGAGCCGCCGCAGCGTTCCGCCCTCCTCCAGGGCCTGGGGCTCATGGGCTACCAGATGTTCCAGCACCGCCAACAGCCAGGCCCGGTGGTGCGGCAGCTCGGGATCGAAGTGCTCGACGTAGTCGCCGGCAGGGATGGGGCGGCTCATCGGAACACTCATCGCCGGCCGGGGGCCAGGGCCGGCTCGTTCTTCCCGATGGCGCTCTGCATGCCGGAGGGGGAGAACAGGGCGCTGACCGTCATCCAGCGCTCCAGGCAAGCGTTCGACTCCCTGGGCCCGCTGATCCAGTTGGGCAGCTCGCAACTGCCTACAAACGCAAGGGAGAACAGGATCTGGCCGGCTAGGAGGCCATTGGAGGCAGCGGCAGCGGTCAGCCGCGTGAGGGGGGCATTGGTGGTGGAGGGGTTTCTTCCTGTTGCCGAGACGGCGTTAGTCGAGTGAGATTCCCCTGCTTCTCCAGAATTCAAGCCGTGCTTTGTTTGCACGCATGATTCGGGCTTGTTTGAGGTTTTCGTCGTCAAATGAGATGCCTCCAAGGAGTGTTATTTGTTGCCTTGCTCAAGGGTTGAGGAGCTCCTCTACCCACTCCGTGCTCTTTCTCCAGCGCCGGCGGCGGTGGGGATGGCCCGTGAGCTCCAACAGTTCCACCTGGCTCAGGGCGATGCGCAGCAGCTGGAAGTGATCAGGCATCGCCGACCCGTCTGGAAGCTGCTCGGGGAAGGCTGCCTCCGGGTCGAAGGGCTCGCCGGGCGGGGGCCATCCCCACAGGGCGCGCCCACCGGGCGAATGCATCTGCCAGTGGCGTTCGCGCTCCTTCTGGCCCTGTTCCGCAGGCAAGGTTTGTAGGTTTCCGCGTAGGCGGAACTGCGAGCGGGCACGGGGCAGCAACCAACACAATTCCACTGCAGGCTGATGGGCCAGCTCGGCGGGCTTGGCACTGCGGCCATCGGTGAGCAGATCCAACGCTGTGGACCCAGCCCAGCCCCGGAACACCAGGGTGCGGACTCTTGGCGTGCCATCGGCCGCCACTGTGGCCAGCTGCAGCCAGCGGGCCCGGGGTGATCGACCTTGGCGCCCATGGGCAACAATAAGCAAGTTTAAGTTAATAAATAACTGTCCTAATATTTACTGCTAAAGCTTGAATCGTTGCCAGCAGATCGTTCGCATGGTATTTCTGATTCATCTGAATGCTTCCAGTAAATACCTCTTATGGAGAAGAGATGTTGAGTCGCAAAGCATTGCGATTGAACTGGCTGATGCTTTGAGTTATTATAATTGACTATATAGCCATAACTGTTTCCTCCTGCTCCAATAGATGAACTTTTTATGCGAATATTGGTCGCGTTTTGCTTTTCCAATAATCCTATTATCTTGGCTTTTGCTTTGCCACCAAGCCCGTACGTCGAGTAAATACTCAACATACTTGCGGCGAGCGCAAGGAAAGGAAGAAGATAAAATTGCAGCGGCATCATAACAACTCAATGCGATCAATGTGTTGCTCAACTTGTTTATAGCGGGACTTGCGTAAAATGCAGGTGACAACTTTACATTTCGCAAAAGATGCTCAAAGCTTTGGCCGGCGTCTACGGAGCCGGTTTCCTCATAGGAGATCCAGAAGTGCTCAGTTAACTTACGTTGATCTACCGTTTTGCAGTTTCGGTGACTGCCAGGAAAGATGACGCCGCTGCCGCGGATCAGCCGGCCATCACCAACGTAGTCGGATGGATGATGTTTTCCGGTGGTGGTGGATTGATCCAGACCACCTCCGGCTGACGCCAACAGCGGGTGGTTCGACTCC
>CAIJRN010000078.1 GCA_903823115.1 uncultured cyanobacterium | reverse complement strand
TGTGGCCGATGGCAACACCGATGTGGCCGCGATCACCGAGGCGATCGAAGCGGCCAAGGCCGTCACCGACAGGCCCAGCCTGATCAAGGTCACCACCACGATCGGCTACGGCTCCCCCAACAAGGCCAACACCGCCGGCGTTCACGGCGCCGCCCTGGGTGCCGATGAGGCTGAACTAACCCGCAAGGCCCTCGACTGGAGCTACGGCGCCTTCGAAGTGCCTCAGGAGTCCTACGACCACTGGCGTCAGGCGATCGGGCGCGGCGCCGCCGCCGAAGCCGCCTGGGAC
The DNA here is from genome assembly GCA_903823115.1 of uncultured cyanobacterium. Lineage (GTDB taxonomy): Bacteria > Cyanobacteriota > Cyanobacteriia > PCC-6307 > Cyanobiaceae > Cyanobium. Next base: position 56,081 of record CAIJRN010000078.1, on the reverse strand, counting down.
GCCACCCTGGCCGACTACCGCAGCCAGTACCCGAGCGAGGCCGCCGAATTCGAACGCCTGCTGCGCGGCGAGCTGCCCCAGGGCTGGGATGCCAACCTGCCCAGCTTCACACCCGAAGACAAGGGCCTGGCCACCCGCCAGCACTCCTACAACGCCCTCAATGCCTTCGGCCCCAGCCTGCCCGAGCTGATCGGCGGCTCCGCCGACCTCACCCACTCCAACCTCACCGACATCAAGGGTGAAGCGAGCTTCCAGAAGGGTGCAGAAGCCAACCGCTACCTGCACTTCGGCGTGCGCGAGCACGCCATGGCGGCGATTCTCAACGGCATCGCTTACCACGGCAGCGGCCTGATCCCCTACGGCGGCACCTTCCTGGTGTTCGCCGGCTACATGATCGGCGCCATGCGGCTCTCGGCCCTGAGCGAGCTGGGTGTGATCTATGTGCTCACCCATGATTCGATCGGCCTGGGTGAAGACGGCCCCACCCACCAGCCGGTGGAAACCCTGGCCAACCTGCGCGCCATCCCCAACCTGCTGGTGATGCGCCCCGGCGACGGCAATGAAACCGTCGGCGCCTACCAGGTGGCCGTGGCCAATCGCAAGCGGCCCACCGTGCTGGCCCTCAGCCGCCAGGCGATGGTGAACCAGGCCGGCTCCGCCGCCGCCCATGTCGCCAAGGGTGGCTACATCCTCGAGGATTCCAATGGAACCCCCGATCTGATCCTGATCGGCACCGGCACCGAGCTTGACCTCTGCGTCAAGGCCGCCGCCCAACTGCGCGGCGAAGGACACAACGTGCGCGTGGTCTCGATGCCCTGCGTGGAGCTGTTCGAAGAACAGGAAGCCGCCTACCGCGAATCCGTCCTGCCGAGCAGCGTGCGCAAGCGCGTCGTGGTCGAAGCCTCCGGTTCCTTCGGCTGGCACAAGTACTCCGGCTTCGACGGCGCCACCATCTCGATCGATCGCTTCGGCGCCTCCGCCCCAGGCCCCCTGTGCCTGGAGAAGTTCGGCTTCACGGTGGAGAACGTGGTAGCGACGGCGAAAGGGCTGGGGTGAGCCGCAAACGTCAAGGCTTTTCCATCGTCTGCAGGGGATTTCGATTCCCCGCAGACGATTTTTTATGGACGTGCGACGATCAGTAACAATCAGCAGTTCCAGCCGAGCGCGATGTCCGAGACGCTGACGCTGGCCTTCGTCAGCAGCGCCTTCAACGAGGCGGAGAACCTGGAGGAACTGCATCGGCGCTGCCGCGCGGTGCATGCTGAGTTGCAACAGGAGTTTGCCGATCGCCTGGAATTGCAGTTTCGCTTTGTGGTCGCAGACAATGGCAGCACTGATTCCAGCCTGACGGTGCTGGAAGGGCTGAGCCGGCGGGACCACGACGTTCACCCCCTGGCAAACCGGGCCAACTACGGACCCGAAGCCTCGTCCGTCAACGCCCTGGAGCAGGCTGCGGGCTGTGATCTGATCGTGCTGCTCTGCTCTGACCTGCAGGATCCGCCAGAGGTCGCCGCAACGATGGTGCGAACCCTACTGCAACAGCCTGAGGTGGATGCGGTGTTGGCGGTGAAAAAGCGTTCAGCCGGCGGCCCTCTCCTCCAATTAGCCCGGAAAATCTACTACCGAATCCTCGGCTATTCCTCTCGATTGAGAATGGTTCCAAGTGGATTCCACGGCTTCGGCTGTTACCGGCGAGAGGTGCTGGGTGAAGCGCTGCGGTACTGGAGCCAGACTGATCTGAACTGCCGACAGTGCCTCGCCAACGCCAGCCAGTCGCCGCTGATGATGGACTACAGGCAGGCCGATCGACAGCGAGGGGCTTCCTCCTACCGCAGCTGGGGGTACTGGCCGGAGGCCATGCGGAGCCTTGTCTCCGGTGACGCAGCCGCAAGCCGTATCGCCCTGCTGATCGGCAGCGGCGGCCTGCTGCTGGCAGTATTGGTGGGTGTACTGCTGCTGGCGAATTTCCTACGCGGAACCAGTGGGTACGGCGGGGGCATCCCCACGGTCATGGGGCTCGTTCTGCTCAGCTTCGCCGTGCAAATGCTGATGTTTGCGGTGCTGTCCCGCCAGATTGAGGCACTGCGAATGGGTGGGTTTCGGACAAAGGTACGGTTTCGGCAACTGCATCAAGACCTATCGAAGGATTGATACCCTAGGGCAGAATCAGCGATCCATTCTGCCAAGACCCGCACTTTTCATGACAACGCCCTGATCACACTCTGGTGGGTTGAAAGAGATGATCCGCGCTCCTGGCTTTGAGTGATCAGCCCCAAACCCAAAGGCCGAATGGAGGCCTGCAGCGATTCAGACGCGAAGGAATTGATGCATTCATACATCTTGACAATCAACGACAAAAAGAACCTACCCAGACACGCCCTTGGCAAGCACACTCAGGCACTTCGCATCGATAAACGCAGGTCCAGCACGAGACAAGAAGCGGCAGGGCGTGAATACAGCCGAGACCCGGTACTTCCTTCAATTCTATAGTACTTCAATGGTGTTTCGGGATAAATCAGGCAGCCGGACAGGATGCATAGCGAGTCGACCTGAAACCTGGGGAATGGTACAGGCGCTGAAAGCTGTTCAAGCGAATAAGCATAGATCAGCACGTCAAGATCACTGGGAATTTCGGCCAGATCTGCCACCAGGGCCACACCCGCAAAAGGAGCATGGGCGCTAGCCTCGACAAGATAAGGCTCTCGGTACAGCTGAAGAGGAAAAACTGCCCAGCACCACCACCAAGAGCAGCAATCACAAGCCCACGATCCTTCACCGAAAGAAAAGCTCGAAGAAAAGCGATGAGAGATTCTTGCCAAGCCCTGATTAGAGAAGATTCGAGATTCACGGTGTTAGCCTTCGTTCTATGCCAAGGTTCATATCGCCGAGGACTTCTGGGCCGATTTCATTGCGTAAATCAAGGAGCGCAGCCTGTCTGGCGTGAAGTTGGTGATCTCCGACGCCCACGTGGGCATGACCAAGGCAATCCGGCGCCAGCCGAAGGGTTGCGCCTGGCATCGGTTCGCATGTCCACTTCGCCCACAACGTCCTGGAGTGGGTGAACGAGGAGATCAAACGCCGCACCCGCGTCGTCGGCGTCTTCCCCAACGACGCTGCCATGACCCGCTTGGTGAGGACGGTGTAGCTGGAGCATGACAAGCACTGGCCGCTGGAGGGCCGCCGGATGTTCTCTGCCGAGAACATCCGGCGGCCGGATCTGGAGAATCTGCAGGCCCTGCAGTGCGCCCACGCATGAGTGATGCCAAACTCAGGCTCCAGGTGGTCGAGGCTGCAGCGCCCCAACAGAGCGCAGCGGCCTCGATCGCCGGCCGGGGGGGGGGGTGCTGCCACTCCAGCGCTGTACAGACCCCTCCTGCCAACAACACATCCGCGAGCGGACAAGAGACTTGACAAGCCAAACGTCCAGAATCATCGCGAAGATACGAGGTGATTCTGCGCCTCAGAAATGGCAGCCCGTCATTCCACTCTGTTCGCCCTACAATCAGCGCATTCCGGGCTCGGCAATACACCACGAAAAGGGACGCGGGCTACCAGCGACGTGAAGGTGAGTTACCTACTGGCCGGGTTCCAAGGGGCTTCTGCCATTGCGGATGGGGCGATCAGAGAGAGGGGGATTGGGAGCTGATCCAATCGAGCATCGCTATCACCCCTTGCCGGCAATTGATCTGGGGCGCCCAGTCCAGCAGCCTCTGAGCCTTGCTGATATCAGCGATGAAGCAATCCTGGTCGCTTGCCCGGCGAGGTGTGTGCTCGAACTGCAGCGGAGGAATGGAGAGGAGCTCAGCGAGCAGCATCAGCAGCTCCAACAAGCTGAGGGCGTTGGCGCTCCCTCCGCCGATGTTGAAGATCTCACCAGCCACCTGATCGCGTCGGTCATAGGCCGCCCTGTACAGGGCGACCAGGTCATCGGCATGCAGCACGTCACGTACCTGCTTGCCACTGCCGGCGATCGTGAACGGCGGCGGCGTGGCACCGCGCCGGTGGGCCCGCTGCTGTTCCAGGGCCTGCCGACAGAACCAGCCGATCCAACCCTGATCGAAGCTAGGGTACTGGCGGCCGCCGTAGATCGAGGAATGGCGGAAGACCACCGTCTTCAGGCCATAGACCCGGCACCAGTCGCGGACGTATTGATCGGCGGCTCCCTTGGAGCAGCCGTAGGGCGTCGAGAAGTCGAGCGGAAGGGTCTCCAGCAGTCCGTCCGGGTGATCCGGCAAGCTGTAGCGGGTGTCCGTCTCCTCGTAGCGCAGCCACTCCAAATCACCGTAGACCTTGTTCGTGCTGCTGTAAGCAAGGAAGGCCTGCGGCGAAAGGCTGCGGGCAGCTTCGAGCACGTGAAAAGTGCCGACGACATTGGTCAGCAGATCGCGGTGCGGATCCTGCAGGGACGTCGTCATCGCCGCCTGGCCACCGACGTGGGCAATGAAATCAAACGGACCATGGCGCCGGAACACCGCCTGTACGGCGTCGGGATCGGCGAGATCGACCTGAACGAAGGTCAGAGGCGCGGATGCGGGGCGGCGTTGCTGAAGCCAGCGCAGATTGAGGCTGGATCCATGCCGGAACAGCGCATCAAGCACGACGACATCGGCTCCCTGATCCTGAAAGGAAGCCGCCAGATTCGAGCCCAAAAAGCCACATCCGCCTGTGATCAGAACATTCATGGAGAGCAGCAGAGCCGGCGGAAAGCAGGAGACGAAAGCGTAGGGCCCCTGTTTCGCCCAGCCAGAAAGGAGGGATGGCAGGCTCAATCCGCCTGGAAGCCCCTGAGTTCCGAAGCGGCGCCGCCCAGCAGGAGCCATTGGTGCCTGGCGAAAGCTCCGACTGTCGTTCTGGGGACGAAGTCCATGCTGCTGACCGCAAACCGTGGGGTCGCTTCGCTGTGATCGAAGCGACTGGAAAGATCCTGCAGCACGCCCACGACGTAGCTGCTGAAAGCGCTGATGTGCACGAATCGTTTGACGATGGCCGGGGTCTGGACCGTGAACGGTTGCCCCGCCACGATGGCGCTGCGCATGGCGCCCATCAACGAATAGGGTTGGTCGAGACCGCCGTAGACATTGGGCGTCATAACTACGTGCGCGCGAAACTGTGATTTCGCCGTAAAATAGCGAATCAGAGTTGATTGCATCGTTTTGGACAGGGAATAAAGGCTCGTCGGTTGCTGAACCAGCGAAGCCGGCAGGCTCATGCCTTCGGCGCTGGGCAGGTAGGCGGAAAGACTGGATTGCTCCGTATCGGAGCCGAAATGGACGAGTAGGCGACGGCGCGTGCACTCGGCGAAACGGCAGACATGATGGGCGATCGCCAGGTTATCGGAGAGAACACGCAGGTCATCCTCGTCCTTGTGGGCCACCCCTGCTGAAGCCAGATTCAGCACTAAATCGTGGTCGCCAGCAAGGCGAAATGGCAAGTCCTCAAGACTGGTGCAGACCGTTGCCACGCCGGGGCTTCCGGGGGCAATGGGCTGGGAGGTGACGGCCGTCACCGAAAAGTCGGCATGCTGAGCAAGAACCGGAATCAGGTTACGACCGATATAGCCACCGGCACCAAGGACCAACAGCTTCATGGTCATCGGCCCGGGGACCCGACCTCAGCTATCGATCGGAAAGATGATGGCCCCATACGTTACCTCCGGTCCGGCCAGCTGCTGGTTGCCACCTGCGGCACATTAAGACGACGTTTTTCCACTACTAGAGGCAATCGCAAAGAGCGTTGATTGAGAAAGCCGACATATTCGCCGATAATCCCTAGGGCCGTCAGGGCAATTCCAAGAAAGAACAGCCCGGACACAGCCAACATTGCCAAGCCGAACTGGAACATCGACCAAAAGAGCAGCTTGCTGATCAGCACGACAGCTGAGAGGAACAGGGCAAACGCCCCGAGCCCGATGCCGGCGTAGGTGATGATGCGCATAGGCTTGCGCGATAGGGTGACAATCCCGAGGATGCCAAAGTCGATCAGAAAGCCGAACGATGCATGGCTGCGGCCGCCTGCGCGGTTGCCACTGGTGTAGGAAACGGTTTCCCAGGCGAAACCAATGGCACACACCAGACCCTTGACGAACGGATAGGAATCACTGCACTGGCGCAGGGCAAGGATGACGCTTCGATCATAGATACCGAAGCCGGTCGTGTCACGGACCATCGGATAATCCGAGAGAATTGAAAGCAGGGCGTAATAGATCTTTTTGCAGATGAAAAGCAGGGCATTCTCCCTGCTTGAACGGCGCACAGCAAAGACGACCTGACTGCGACCCTGGCGCCAGCGCACTATGAGCTCAGGGATCAGCTCAGGCGGATCCTGAAGGTCGGACATCAGGAATAAATTGGCATCGGCATCGGGGGCCAGCAGGGCGTTGGCTGATGAGCGGACGAAGCCGAAGTTATTGACGTTCTCGATCATGCCAACCCGCGAATCGTGCTGCATCAGCCCCTCGATGATCGCCGGTGTACCATCAGTTGAATTGTTGTCGGCGAATACAATCGAGAAACGGTCATCCGGAAAGCGCTCCAGGACAGCAGCCAGGCGCGTGTAAAGAGCGCCAATATTTGCAATTTCATTATAGCAAGGTATGCAGATTGCTATGTGATTGGGCACCAGCACGTCCGCCATTGCCTTCAGACTATAGCAGCGTTAGTGATCATCGATGCGGTTGGGTGCGGTGATTGGGGCGGGCGTTCCCGGTCTTCGCTGACAAAGTCGCGACGCACTGGGCCTCGTTGATGTACAGCGGATTTCTGTTCCGGATCTGTTCGTTAGCCGAGTCGTTACTAGAGTTGGAGTTCATCGCGGCGATCAGGCATGTCCATGGGCAACCTAACGACGGGAACCGAAGGCGATGGGCAGGGCTGGCCAGAAAGTCAGCGAAAGCTGCAGTCTGCCTCATTCTTTCAGCTCTTCATCGCCATCAATGTCATTGCCCTTTACGGTTATCTGTTCTGGGATTCGATCTCAACCCAGGTGCCCGCTCTGGTGGGTGGTTCAGCGGACGTCCTATTTCTGAAGGATGATCGCTTCATGGACTGGGTGAACACCCTGCGTTCAGCTGGACTCAGCCTCCCCTACGGACTGCAGGGACAGGTTGCGATGCCAGTCTATCCCCCATTCACCTATGCCCTGTTGAGGCCTCTGGCCACTCTCCTGGTGAGTTCAGCGAGCGATGTGGAACTCGCCAAGTTGGCATGGATCGGGGTAACGGCCATCGTTCTTCTGGCAGTCTGCAGGAATGTCGAAAGGCTCCGATTTGCTCTGCATCCTCAGCCTTCCGGAAAAGCTCCTCTGCAGCTGCTGATCATTGTGCTTGTGAGCTATCCGTTCCTGTTCGCTTTTGACCGCGGCAATCTAGAGCTGGTCACGTTCGCTCTGATCAGCTGGTTCGCGGTCCGCCAGTTGAGTCCTGGTAGCGACCATTCGTCCCTCGGTGGATCCCAAAGCCTTGTGCGCAGCAGCCTGATTCTCGCGGTGGCGGCTGCCATCAAGCCCTATACGTTTCTGTTCGTCTGTCTGTCAGCGGTGGCCCCGGCGTCTGGCTCCCGGCGTCAACGGGTGGAACGTCTGCTGCGTCTATCTCTCTGCAGCTTCGCATTTGTGCTGCTGCTGTCGTTGATCAGCCTGCTCTGGCTTTACCAAGGCGATCTTGCACAGGGGATCTCTGACTATCGTCACTGGCAGCAGCTATTCATGGTGAATTACATAGTGGGCGGAGTGGGCGATCAGTTCTTCAGCTCGCCGTACGTTGCGATCAAGATGGACCTGCTAAAGCTGGGGGCTCCCGCCTCTGCCATGCTGGGTTTCATCAGGATCTACCCATTGGTTTCCCTAGCAGTTAGTGTAGCCGTTCTCTTCAAGACCTTTCGCCTCCGGCAAGCGGATCCAGTGGTGATGCTTACCGCGATTTGTTTCTGCCTCCTGGTCTTCCCCTACAACGCCAATGAATACAAGGCTGTGTATCTTCTTCTGCCCTTTCTTGTGTTCTACCAGAGCACTGACCATTCATATAATCTCCACCCTGCAGCTGAAGACTTCTCCGGAGCCAAGGCCCCATCAAACACCGGAGCACTATCTCCATGGCGCTGGAGTCCAACAGCTGTTTCGATCACCTTGTGCTTTGGTCTGCTCTTGAACCGCTACGGGCTTACGGGCGATCGGCTTCTGGCTTCGCTGATCGCCTCGGTGCTGTTAATGGTGTTCCCTGTACTCTTCCTGCTGAGCCGGGAGGAGCAGTCCTTGCCCGGAGAGATCCGCAACGGCAGGATCAGCGGCTCGTGAATCAGGGCTCATTAAAAGTCATCCAGAAACTCTCCGTGACTCGGCAAAGCGACTTCGTCCATTTTTTCCTCTCCGGCGTAGTTTTCACGGTTCTCGGTCCCTGCCTCTTCTGGCTCGCCTATCCGCTCGGGCCCTTCCTGGCCCTAGCAATCGCGGAGGTGAGTTGCCATATTCTAAGATACCTTTCATTCCGGCATCTTGTCTTTCCTCGTGGTCATGGATTTCATGTTTCTGTGCCGCGCTACATCGTGGCGGCGATCCCCACTACCCTCACCAGTATCGTGGTAGTGGCTTTATTCAGGAATGTGGTAGGACGCACCACACTCACCCTGATCGGAACGCTGTTGTCAGTGAGTATAGGGTTCCTCTGGAGTCGCTTCGTGTACAAGCAGCCACGGTTTTCCCGCCAGGATCCTAAGCGACGGTTTGTGTCACGAGACCTGTGAGACCTGCAGGCCGCAGACAGTATCGAAGATCTGCTCCTCCACGGATCGGGGCACGATCCCCAGCAAATGCAGCATATTTAGATAGGTAGATGGATCAGCGCTGTAGCGATTCGGGGAAAGGCTGGGATCGATGTCAGTTGCGGTCGGCGGCAAATCGTAGAGAGAAGAAATCAGACTGGCCAGCTCCAGGAGTTCCACCTCATGGCTCACCGCAGCGATGGGATGGGTAGGGGGAAGCCGATCACTCCACAGCCAGCGAAAGGCAAGGTTGACCATGTTGCCAGCATGGCCGTAGCCACGGATTACCGGCATCGGCGCCTTGATCACGATCGGTAGCCCTTCCAAAGCACGGAGCAGGAAATCACCGAGGGCGAACTGCTCGGGATCACGCATGAAGCGCCCCGATACCGCATAGGCACGGAGCACCAGAGTGTCTGCAATCGCGCTGAGCCGGCGCTCTTCCTCCGACTTGAGAACACCGTAGGGATCGGAGTGCAAGTACTCCTCAAGGCAGGCAACAGCATCCAGGGCCGCAGCCGCACCAGAGGAGATCACGACGGCACGGGCAGAAAGGGAAGACTCCAGCGAACGACAGACCAGGCCGGTGATGCCGCGATTGACATTGATGTACGCCTCCACGCCCACCCGCTCGACATGTTCCCGCGTGAGGAAGGCCGTGTGCAGCAGGGCTTCGATTGGTTCGAGTGAAGCGATCTCGGGTAGCTCAGCCAAGGGAGCGATGGGAATTGCCCGCACCACTCCATCGACGAAGCCGGTGGAAGCGATGGTGCTGGAGCGATTGGCAAAGGCGCGCACCCGGCGCGAGAAGGTCTCCGGGCCCAGCAATCGCTGCAGTTCGTGCAAGGCCGTGCGGCCGAACCAGCCCGTGGCACCGGTGACGACCAAAAGGCCTTGCCCACAGCAGAGATCGTCCATCAGCGGATCAGAGCCAACAGACCACTCAGGTTGTCAATACGCCGTTCCGCCTGAATCCCGCAGCCATAGCCATAGCCTGCGTGGATGAACCCGACATTGGCCTGCGTTGCAGCGTCTTGGTCTGATGCAGTATCACCCACATAGACGACCTCAGCAGGATCGAAGGAGAGTTTGATTTGCGTGAGGACCGTACGCTTATTGTGATCTTGAAGGCCGGATGCAAGAGAGGAACCATCGGGACAATAGACATTCAGGAATCTCTCCAGCAGACCAAAGTGTCGCAACGCTGCACAGGAGACGGCAAACGGCTTGTTGGTGGCGGCATAGAGAGGGTGGCCGGTATCTGCTAGTTGAGCCAGAACTGGTTCGACATCGGGATAAAGTCGATAGGCTAGGTAGCCCTCGGTGTCGTGGTGGGTTCGGAAGGCAGCCAGGATGCTCTGGCATTCCTTCTCAGATACGTTCAGAAGGAAAGGCAGATAGTCGCGCAGCGGTGGACCGATACAGGAGACGAGAGCTTCATACTCTGGCGGTGTCACACCCTGCTGAAGACAGGCTTGTTGCAGCGAGGCATAGATTCCAGCAGAGCTGTCAAAAAGAGTACCGTCCAGATCAAAACAGACAACAGTCCGCATTAGGGATTAGAACCCACGGTCCAAGATTGTTTGCCGGAGGGCTTCATTCTCGCGGTACGGTCCATCGACATGGTCGATTGTGAGTTTTTCGTCAGCGGCGATTGCACAAGTAAGACGCTTACCGTTGACCACCTCACGACAGGAGAGCTGACCTTTACGAAGAGGAACCGCAAGGTAGAAGTCGTCATCGAATATGTCGGAGGAAAAGACATAGCCAGGTTCAAGATTTTTACGAGCATATACTCCGCGAACAAGTTCATCGAGATAGCGCCGCTCCCTTTCGGTGACATTGCGCCTTGAGTCTGCAGAGCCGCCGCACATTTCTGCAGCCTTCTGGAAAGCCTTGAACCATTGATCAATCTGATAGGGCAGTGAGCAGTAAGGCGAGACGGGAATGCCATCCATGTCAATGTCAACATGACGCTCCCAGGAGCGGGCGCCTTTGGCATAACTAATCAGCATTGAATTGACCCAGTCGGTCTTCTCATGGGTCGAAAAGCCGATCACATGGCCAGGGTAACGAGCCCTGAGATAGTCGATCTGATTGAGTTCAAGCTCGGAGTCCTCCGAAGGGTACAGAGACACGCAATGGTTAATAGCCAGTGGTATGCTACGGTTTTCAAAGAACTTCACACAATCATCTATCACCTTATCCTTCGCGCCACCCGTTGAAATGATTACCGGTTTGCGTAGCTTGGCAATCCTCTCAAGAAGAGGCCATGTGGCGATATCAGAACTCGCCACCTTGACAATGGGCAAATCAAAACTATAGCAAAGATCCACAGACTGCTCGTCGAAGGGCGTAGCCATAGGAATACAGCCACATTTAATAATTTCATTTATCATATCCTTAAACTCTTCAAGGTTAAGCTTGGCTGCTTCCGTCTTTTTGATATAACGCATTTCGTCCGTACCCTTGAATTCAGGATGCACAAAAGAGTCGACATCTCGGAACTGAAGCTTAATCGCAACTCGAACAGAATTTACACGAGCAACCGTGGCGAAGTCGCGTATGATCTTAAGACCTCTATCCAAATTCCCCCAGTGGTTATTGGCGAGCTCAAGAACAAAAAGATTCTCGAAAACGAGGCGATCAGCCTGGGAAATGAGTGAGGCCATGGTTGCCTTAAACTTTGGGTAGATTCTATCAGGAAATGCTGTATAGGCCAGCTCTACATAGATCAATCAGCAAGCGGCAGGAGCACTGTCAACATGAAATTGCAGCAGAGAGCAGGGCAAAGTTAGGGCTGCTAGCCTGCACAGCTGAAATTGGGGCGGCAGGAGGGCAAAGAGCAAGGCAGAAAAGCTATCGGCTAAGCCACCAAGGTCACCGACAATATTAATCGTTACAAAGTCCGTCGTACCGAGAAGCGGCAATAGAAAATGATCAATGATGCGATAGTACTGGAACACCCAAAGAGACAAGAAAACATCAGGGTTTAGGCTGGCAAGCTCGCTAAGCGTCGTTGTCGGATGCTGGTGATAATTGCAATCATGGAATGAAAACCCTGAGAAGCAAAGCAAAGTCTTACTTATTCTCTGACAATTGGAAACAAGATGGGCTGGCGTTAACTCGTCCATGGCTTGACGCAATATGGAAAAGGAAATATTTTTAGCTGTGACGTAGTCAGCCAGCAGGCGCCCACAAGGAACATGCGATAGGGTTGGAATGGCTGGCAGTGCGTGAATGTAATAGCGAAAATAAGGCATCGCCTCAGATACTGACAATGAAGGCAAAATCACTTGGGATCCAGTACCCAGATTCAGCATCACTTGGCACTGGCGGACACTTGAGTAGGTCAAGGCCTGCAGATCGCCGACTTCAGGATAGATGACAATCAAACTATCGATGCCAAGTAACCTGCGAGCATAGCTCGGTTGAATATAAAGTGGAGATTCGCTGAGATAACAGGTTTGATCAAGGCTCCCCAGGGCCAGATAGTCGCTTGGCAAACACGTAGACTGCCACCAAGAGCGTGAACAGGGAACTGGGACCTGGAAGATGCGGTGCAACAGCAAGCCAATCGGGGATGAAAGAGATGTGATTGCGTTAAGACTTTCTTGGCTCCTAGAGCAAGAGGAAGAACTCAGCAGCAGAGCCTGATCGTCATGGATGACCTTGTTGACGGGCATTGAGTTGAGGACTGGTATTCCATCCTTTACAAGAACAGAATCCGCGGTGGCGGGTTGTATTGGCAGATCATTCCAAGTTGATACGAAATCCGAATGACCATTCAGGGAGCCAGCCAAGGCATGCATCTGACTACTTGTGTATACATGAATGATCTTGGCGGGCAGACAAGAATGAAGAGCTCTACCGATAATCATACAGACTTGATCTAAATCTCTGCTGTCATAAAAGGCAGGGCGCTTAGCCAATGTGGCCGTATATGTACTCTGCTCGCAGAGAAGGGTGCCTTCTCCATCGCAAATCCACAGCTTCAGACGCGTGAATCCCCAATCAATAAACAAACGGATTACGGCTGATTGATCCATGCAGAAAACTCATCAATGCCCAATCTTATAGACTGGGACAGGACCTCGTGAGACTGGGAAAACAAGTATTGGCGGAAGATCATCATTCCCGGCCTTTCAATAAGTATCAAAGGAACGCTTGCGCCATCTCCCTTTTTATCATAGCGAAACTGTGAAATAATCTTTTCGGGAACTAAGTCACTAGCCTGGAAGAAAGGCAAACGAATTTCAAGGGCCGTCTTTTGAAAGATTATGGTGAGTTCGGCCAAGCATGAGGGCGCCATGACGCCGATCGCAGTTGAATAGACATTGGCAATATGCATTCCGAGCAAAACACCAAGACCGTGGGGAACCTGATAATTTGAGAGCTTTTCAATAGCATGGCCAAATGTATGGCCATAGTTCATGGAGCGACGAACGTCTCTTTCATACTCATCAAAATCAACAACTGACTTCTTGATGGATAGAGAAACTGAGACAGCCTCTGCATAGGCAGAGAGATCTAGTGTCGATGGCTGGGCGATACTTGGAAGCAGGTTGCTATAGATCTGGACGGCGGAAATGGAAGCCGTCAAGCAAAGCCTGAGCATTTCGGCAAGGCCAGCTCGGTGATCCAAGAGTGGCATTGTCTTAATCAGAAAGATGGGAATAAAAACCTCGCTTGGCGCACTGAACAAACCAAGTATATTCTTTGCCTTTGCTGTATTTACAGCGCACTTTGCACCAACGCAGGAGTCTAGCTGGCCGAGTGTTGTCGTTGGCATGTAGGTGAATGGCTGACCCCTTCGGAAGAGCGCACAAGCACAGGCACTGAGGTCTTGGACGATCCCCCCGCCAATGGCAACCACTTTTGAGCCTTTGGATATTTCCAAGTCGATCATCTGATCAATGATGGCAGATACTGTATCGAGAGTTTTATTTTCCTCGCTAGGGATGACAAGAAAAGTGGTCCCTGCTCGCCGCTCGCCGATTCCGTAAATGTGCGCAATATTTTGATCGATGATGACAAAGTCAGCCGTGGCTATGATTTGTTGATAATCAGCGATGGCTTCAATAATGCTGACAGAATACGGGTGCGGAAAGGAAGAGACACTGAAAGGTGGCTCGAGTTGCGACCAGCTGAGAACCGATCCATTGATGGTGAATGTGTTGGCCTCGAAGGCGGTGGGTGCAATGGTGGTCATTGATCGAAAATACCCCCAGCCGTCATGGCCCCATCAACAGTTAGGCAAATACCGGTGAAGTAAGGAACAGGGTTTAGGATATTGGCAAGGATTATCGAGGAAAGCTCTTCCATTTGGCCAAATCGATGCAGTGGTACACGGGATTCTAGGAGGTGCCTCGCTGAGTCGGGAATGTTTTGACCGGTGAGTTTAGTGTCGAAAAAACCAGGCCTGTAGCCGATGAACTGTGTTTGAGGAAATTCAATTGCTAAGCACTTGATTGCACCTTCGAGCGCATGTTTGGAGAGACTGTAGGGGATCCTACCTCGACGCCCATAGATTCCATAGAGAGATGAAAGTGCATGCACAGTACGCAGTGGCGTGGCAAGCCTGTTCATTAAGGCGAGAACTATAGAGACAAATGAGAAGCAGTTAACGGTCATGTGGTTTTGGATTGCTGCCATCACGTCATCAGGATAAGCATGAATATCGGTCAGAATATTCTGCCCAGCAGCGAAGATCAGATGAGTCGGCTTGAAGGCACAAATCGAGTCAAGCAGCTCGGGCTTTGGCTGGAGATCCTTGAGATCCCAATCTGAACGCCCCAGCCCGAGCAATTCCAGCTGATGTGAGGGACACTGCTTGATCAGTGGCTGCAACATGTCGCTGCCAGAGCCGATGATGAGGATTTTGTTGGCAGTCATATTGCCGAGGCGGATGACATGATCTCTTCGAATTCATCACGTGGCAAAAAAGGACTCATGTCTTCTAGTCTGGCCGTCACCATGGTTCCATCTTCGAGGCGTTTACTTGTGACCTTCGGAGAAAACTCACATGTCAAATCAAGCTTTACGACCACGATCAGCGGGCCACTGCTGCTCACGATTTCTGGGATTCTTTCGCTCACCTCCCGGTTGGTCCTTAAGGTCAGACTTGGAATCCCGAAACCAGTGCCCACGCTTTCAAAATCTGGGAAGGGAAGGGCACTTTCTTCACCACAGCCAACAGGATTGCCTGGAAAAAAGTTAGCTTGCGTCTGACGGATAGAGTGGTATCCGCGATTGTCAAGAATGAAGAGAATGATCGGCAAGTTATTGCCGGCCACAATGGCAAGCTCTTGGATATTCATCATCAAGGATCCGTCGCCCGCAACACAAAATACCCGACGTCTGCTTGCGTAGTGTGCGCCGATTGCGGCCGGTAGATCAAAACCCATTGAGGCGCAACCAGAGTTATGGAAAAGTCGCTGCCCCTTCTTGATTTCAGCAGCTTGGAAGCCCGCTACGCAAGCGGTGCCATCGGCGAAGGTGATGATCTCCCCTTCAGCGAGGTGGGCGAAGAAACTTTTGATAAAATGATAGGGGTTTACAGGTGAATTTGGGCTCACTGATAAAATCTTTTCGCAGTCAATCACTGGAAAGCGATCGAGCATATCCTTGGTCCACGCGGACCACTGGGCCCAGGTTTTGGTCGCTAGTTGTGGCTTGAGTTGGCTGCTGGCGAGTGGCTCAAGATGATCAAAGAAAAAATTTAAGTCTGCCTGGATCTTGAGGTCTTGATTGAGGGTTGGCTTGTCGAGTTCGTGCTGATCAATGTCCACATGGCAGATCCAGGCACGATCGGCAAAAACCTTCCAATTGTAGGAAACAAGTCGGATATTGAGGCGACAACCCAGGACCAGAAGTAGGTCACAACACTGGACAGCAAAGTTACCAGCACGGTTGCCGACTGTTCCGGGCCTACCGGCATAGAGAGGATGCGTATCCCAGATTAAATCGTTGTTATTCCAAGCCGTGACAATGGGAAGCCCATAAATCTCGGCAAACCTCAACAAGCGTTCCTCGCAACCAGATGAGCGGATACCACTGCCGGCGTAAAGAAGCGGACGATGGGACTGTTGGAGCCTTTCAATCAGGCAAGAGACTTGACTCTTGACGATCGTAGTATCATCGATCGGAGAAATTACTAGCCGGAATGGGCGGAGCGCAGCCGGTTCGATTTCGCTGGCCTGCACGTCAATGGGGATGTCGAGCCAGCAGGGTCCATGACGACCATCTGTTGTCAGGAAAAGAGCTAATTCGAGCTGTTCTCTGATCTCGTTAGGGTCAGTCAGCAGTATTGCATGTTTGGTGATCTTCTTGACCATGGAAATGATATCGACCTCCTGGTCCCCGAGTTGGCGCAAGCCCGAATCCGCATACGATGAAACGAGGGTTTCTCTTTTGGCTTGACCCGAAATAATCAGCATCGGAATGGAGTCGACGTAGGCGCCAAAGACTCCATTGAGAGCATTGATACCTCCCGGTCCCGCCGTCACATTGACAATGGCTGGCTTACGGCTGACGCGGGCATAGGCATCCGCAGCCATGGCACAACTCTGCTCGTGGTGCAACGGGCGAACATGCAGTCGCTTCTCTCTGCCAAAGGCATCATTGAGATGCATCGCTGCACCTCCAGTAACCATAAACACTTCCGAAAGACCTGCCTCAGCAAGACGGTTGGCAATGTAGTCAGCAACTCGCATTCGCTAAAGCCTAGGAGTGTTGGGGCATCTGAATGAGGGATGACGAAAGAGGTTAAACGGCAGTTGACATCTGCTTGGCGTTGCTTGTGCAATGGAGAATAACCTTGATTTCGGCATTAATCATGTCCTGGGTCAAGCCCGGATAGGTACCAAGAAACAGCGTGCTGTTCATGATCTCATCAGTCCCCACCATCTGCCCCACGATCCGCAGCGCTTCCGGCCGATCCTGCCGCAGCTGCACAAAGGCAGGCTGGCGGAGGAGGTTACCGCCAAACAGCATGCGATTGCCGATCTGATGGCGGTCCAGCTCACGGACAAGATCGGTGCGGCTGAAGGGGGCCCCAGGCTTGACGGCAATCTTGAAGCCAAACCAGGAGCACTCGGTCCGGCAGCCCGTGACATCCCAGGAAAAGCCCTGCTCCGGATCCCAGGCGGTGGCATGGGTGGGCAGGCTGAAATCAAGCACGTCATCGTGAGCAGCAAGGCCCCGGCGAAGGGTGTCCCAATTGCGCCTACGCGCCTCCCCAAACCCCTTCAACCGCCGCAGTTGCACCCTGCCGATCGCTGCCTGTAGATCCAAAGGCTTGAGATTGTAACCGAAGTGTGAATAAATATATTTGTGGTCATAGCCAGCGGGTAGCTCCCCCAGTTGCCAGCCGTAGCGCTTGCCACAGCTGTTGTCCTTGCCGCTCGGACACCAGCAGTCGCGCCCCCAGTCCCGCAGGCTTTCGGCGATACGGCGCAGGCGTCCATCACCGGAGACGACGTTCACCGCCCCACCTTCGCCGGTGGTGATGTGATGGGCGGGATAGAAACTCTGGGTGCTCAGATCTCCCCAAGTGCCCGTGTAGCGCACCACCCGATCCGGCCCTTCATCGAGCCCAGGGCTGTTCTCACGAATTCCCAGCCCTACCGCCATGGCCCGTGGCATGGAATAGCTGGATCCGAGCGCATCACAGTTGTCTTCGATCAACCAGAGTCCATGACGGCGGCAGAAGGCCAGCACCGCGGCGATGTCGAACGGATTGCCGAGAGCATGGGCCACCATCACGGCCTTCGTCTTGCCGGGGCTATAGGCCTGCTCCAGCTGATCCACCTTGAGATTGGCCGTAACCGGATCGGCATCGACAAAGACCGGCACACAACCGTTTTGCAGGATCGGTGCCACCGTGGTGGGGAAACCGGCCGCACAGGTGATCACCTCGTCACCGGGCCGCAGACGCCTTTCCGGCTCGATCAACGGCGAGGCGAGCGTGCTCAGGGCGATCAGGTTGGCTGAAGAGCCGGAATTCACCAGCAGACTGGAGCGCACCCCCAGGAAGGCCGCCAGTTCCTGTTCAAAGGCCTCCCCTTCCGCACCGAGGGTGAGCCAGAAATCGAGGGTGGCGGACACCGCTGCCTCAACCTCGTCTTCCGTGAACACCCGTGCCGCATAAGGAATGGGCCCTCCGCTCCAGGGCTGCCGCAATGGGTCATCGGCCGGCCGATGCTGGCGATGCACCAATGCGGCATAACGGCGGCTGAGCTGGAGAATCTCCGTGCGCAACTGCTCTGACTCGGCCTCTTCCCGCTGGTTAGCCACCGATTGATTCACCGGAGAATGCCCTGGTTTGACACTATCAGCCTTCTTCATAACAGGCGATCTGTTCGAGGCATAGGGCCAAGGCCGACGCACCTTCATGCTGGCGCCTATACCAGCTGGCCGTATGGGCCACCGCCTCTGCGAAGCCCCAGCGCGAATGCCAGTCCAATTGCTGACGGGCCAGGCTCGCATCCAGGGCGAGATGGTGGCTCTCGCGTACCGCCTGGGGATCCGGACAGTACTGCCAGCTCCCGGGCCAATGCGACAGCAGTTCCTGCACCAACGCCGCCACGCTGTGCTCTTCGGACTGCGCCGGACCGAAGTTGAAACTGCTGCCCTGCGGCGGATCCTGGCTGACACGTTCCGCCAGCAGCAGATAACCCGACAGACAATCGAGAACGTGCTGCCAGGGACGAACGGCGCCTGGATTGCGTACGGAAATCGCCTCTCCCCGTTTCAGGGCCCGGATCAGATCAGGCACGATCCGCTCCTGCCCCCAGTCACCACCACCAATTACATTGCCCGCCCGAGCGGTGACCAGGCGCAATCCCGGATTCTGGTGGGGTTCATTGCCGCAGAAGCTCTGCCGCCAGCTGGCCACAGCCAACTCCATCGCCGCCTTGCTGGCGCTGTAGGGGTCATGGCCGCCCAGGGGGTCGTCCTCCCGGAACGGCACTCCCCCCTCGCTGTTGGCGTAGACCTTATCGGTGGTCACCGCCACGACCACACAGGGTTGCTGAGCCTGCCGAAGGGCCTCCAGAAGGTGCAGCGTGCCGATGACATTGGTGCTCCAGGTGGCCAGAGGCTGGCGATAACCGGCCCGCACCAGCGACTGGGCAGCAAGATGCAGCACAACCTGGGGGCGAAACCGACGGACCAGTCGCTCCAGGGCCGCCTGATCAAGCAGATCCAGACGTCGATCATCCAGTTGCCCCATCGACCGAGGATCCAGGCTGGCGGAAGTGCCCAATCCCAGCTGCTCGCACAGGGATGGCGTCGTGGGCGGATCGAGAGAGACCCCGACCACCTCAGCCCCAAGACGCATCAGCCAGAGCGCCAGCCAACTGCCCTTGAAGCCTGTGTGTCCCGTTAACAAGACCCTTCGGCCTTGCCAGAAGGAGCGGTCAGGGGCGGCGTCAGTCATGGTCACCAGACTCTCCAGGGCGCCGCTCCGCTGGACCAGAGTTCCTGCAACTGGGTGCGATCGCGCAGCGTATCCATCGCTCGCCAGAAACCGCGATGCCGCCAGGCCATGAGTTGACCTTGCCGGGCCAGTTGCTTCAAGGGCTCAAACTCCCAGGTGGTGTCGTCACCGGCCACAAGATCGAGTACGGCCGGTTCGAGCACAAAAAAGCCGGCGTTGATCCAGTTGCCGTTCCCTTCGCCCGGTGGCTTCTCCTCAAAGCCCTCAACAGCTTCACCGCCGACACCCAGGCGCAAACTTCCGTAGCGACCAGGAGGCTGTACGGCCGTGACCGTCGCCAGACGTCCGTGGCTGCGGTGAAAGTCAATCACAGCAGTGATGTCCAAGTCAGCCACCCCGTCACCATAGGTCAAACAGAACGTTTCAGAATCGAGATACTTAGCGACCCGCTTCAGCCGACCACCTGTCATGGTGTTCTCACCCGTATCCACCAGAGTGACCCTCCAGGGCTCAGCATTGCGCTCATGCACTTGCATCTGGTTGGCGACCATATCAAAAGTGACGTCGCTATTGTGAAGAAAATAGTTAGCAAAATACTCCTTAATTATATAACCCTTGTAGCCACAGCAGACGACAAAGTCATTGATGCCATGATGCGAATACGTCTTAAGTATATGCCACAGAATCGGCATACCGCCAACCTCCACCATCGGCTTCGGACGCAAATGGGTTTCCTCGCTGATGCGCGTTCCTAGACCACCGGCGAGAATCACAGCTTTCATGGTGAGAGCATATGCAGGAAGGCAAACTAGCTACAAGCCTAGACAGATGAACGCAAGACACTTTAGCAACCATAGACCCACGAAGACCGTTACCAATGCAGCAAATGACCTCCACCTCGAACCAACCGCCGGCGACAATCACCCCTCACATTCAAAAATCAACTTAGCCGTCATTCGGACAACTGATCCGTGACAAAAGCAAATGGCCAGTTCCCACCAAGAAGGCTGACGCAAACCCCATTGAAGCAGCGGCCACCTTACACAAATAGGCGAGAAGCGAACAAAATGGAGATTTCTAAAACAAATAATCATAGAAACCGATAGGACGACTTTACGCCCAACAGATCCCTATCCGCCATTTTATCAAAATAAAACGACCGCACAAGCGTCAATATTCGATGTTAATGCCATAAAATAGACATCGAATAGTCAATTATCTCGAAGTCTATTAACAGCGTTACCTAGAGACCGGAAGCCCGCTTACCGGCATTGCCAAATCGCAGCTCAAACACCTTAGGCATGCAGCTATCAAATCAAATCGAATACATATAACAGCGAATATCTGCAGCCGTCCATTGAGAGAATTGCTCGGTACAATACAAAAATACACCCAAGGCAACGAGAGGGATATCTCAGCAGCAGCAGCCGCCGCGGGACTTTGCCCTGGCAGGCCATCAACCCTGCGTTTCTTTAAAAAAGAAGAATCACAAAGGTGGGCCGCCCCGTTTTAACATTCCAAAAGCCTGGAGCCTGATCAATGCACACAACCACAAACTGTGGCAGAAAACATTGCCCGGCCACCAGGCATCAAGGACAATTGCCTACTCAAGCGCGCTCAATCACTTGACAACAAAATTAATCTGGTTGGATTTCGTGCCAGACTTCTTGTCAATCAAAAACATAGGGTATTTGCCAGCAACTTGCGTCAGCTTGGCCGGCACGGTAGCGGTCACGAGCTTGCCTTGGTCTCGAACGTTGACTGCAGGCAGTTCAACACCTGACAAAACTGGAATGGCTGTTGCCGGCACACCCTCAGTAGCGAGCCAAATTGCACTACTTCCATCAGGTTGAACATTGAACTTGACGCCCGCCTTGATCCCCTCTGGGCCCACTGACTTGATGAGCATCTTGCTTGACTGAGACGGAGCCTGAGACTGGCAGCCGATCAACAGGGAGCCCGCAAGAGAGACGAGGGCGATGGAGACTGCTCTTGATGAAGCCATGGGAACGATGAAGGTCCTCAACCCATACTAGGTGGATGGGAGCTTGACAACAAAGGGGTCTCACCAGTCATGACTCTGTCCCAACATCAGGCAAGGGAGCCGGATCCAGCGAAAGCACACAAACCTCCGGTTGAAGCAGCAGAGCTACTGGAACGCCGAAAAGCAACGAATCGGCAGCAGGCTGAGGCAACAGTTGCTGATACTTAAGATAGAGATAACGACCAACCTTCGGAACGTGCTCATTCAGGCGATTCAACATGGAATCAGCATGGACACGATAGCAAGCAAGAACCTCATCGACATGCTCAACTTGCATTCCGGCAAAACCAAACGCCAACCAAATATCATAATCCTCCCATCCATGAATCATGCCAACGTCATAGAGCCCCACCTCAAAAAGCGTCGCCACAGAAAACATGGCCATAGCATCTATATAGTTGCCAGCCAAGAGTCGAGCCAGATCAAAAGCCTGGTTTGACACCAATCCAACAATGCTCCCGTCTAAAGCGGAAATCTTTTCAATTTGGCCGTAAGCTGCATTGGCGCCTGTCTCGCGAAGACAGCGATACAAACGCGAGATACATGGAGGCTTCACTGTATTGTCAGCATCCAGAATGAAAGCAGCAGAACCTCGCGACAATCTCAAACCAAGATTGCGAGCGTGACTGAGGCCAGCATTATGACGACTCTTTACAAGTAGCAACGGGATCTGCCGATGAGCGAGGCTGGACGCCAAGAGGACGAGAGCCCCATCATCGGTCGAAGCGTCATCAATGATGACAACCTCAACAGAGATCGAAACATCAAATTGAATTGAAGCCACAAGGCTCTCAAAACATTCCTCAATATAGCCTGCATAATTATATAGCGTAATGACGACAGATACATCTACATTCTGCAAAGCTTGATAGGCCTGATTGGCCCTAAGCCTCCAAGGGGGCCCGCCGAGAGCCACATTCTCCTCAATCGTCATACAGGAGAGGCGGCTAATGGCAACCGTGAAGAATCTCGGGCCTCCATATAGCCACGAATCGTTTCCGCCCTGAATGCCCGTGAATAAGCAAAATGGAGGAGATTTCGATAGTAGGCACTATCTTGCAGTTGATTAGGCTGCAGGATTCTGACCATGCTATCCAAGTGGAAGGCTGCCTGGATCACAGCAGGATGATTAGAACTCAGCTTGCGCCACTCTGCCTCAGCATCAACCAATGACAACCCAGCGGCGAGCTCTTGTTCCTCAGGGTAAAGAGAGATAAAGCGATAACCCGACTCACCCTGACGAAAACAGCGTTGCAAAAATCTCTGCAGGGATATATGGCGGATCATCGTATTCACCGCCTTCGGCCAATAGACAACATGCAACCCATGCAATCTGAGCCTGAAACCCAGCTCAATATCCTCAAACCCAAACTTGAATATGGGGTTAAATACACCATGAGAAAGCAGATATTTTCGCTTGCAAGACGTACGCCCTCCCCAAAAATAGGAATAATCCAACCGTGGGGCAGCTGAAATATATTCGTATGAAAAGAGGTGGCCCCCTTCGCCGGTGACAAATTGCATCAGCGGATCTTCGCGAAGATTGGCCGCAAGATTCGTATGCCCTAAGACGGCATAGTTGGGATCCGGAAAAGTTTTATGGGCCAGGAGATGCTGCTCAAGCAGGGCAGGGTCGGCTACATCATCATCGTCCAAGAACAAAACAATCGGACTTTTACTGTAAAAAAGACCATGATTTTTGGCCGAGGCAAGGCCAGAGTTTGGCTGATAGACATAATTGACATGAACCAAAGCCTGCAGATCAGCCACAATCTGGCTCGTATTATCAGACGAGCCATCGTCGATCACAACAACCTCATACTCCTCATCCGCCAAAGTTTGACCAGCCAGGCTAATAAGAGTCTTCTTTAGGAGGTGGGCACGATTGTAAGTCGTGACAACTGCAGAAATTTTTGGGGCAGAGATAGAGTTTGTCATCGCAATCAAGTTGCCAGCATTGGATAAGACTTAAAGATACGGAAAGTATCCTCATAACTTAAATGCTCATTCTCAGAGAAGAACTTCTTCATTCCTGCATCAGCTTCAGCATAGTCATAATAAGCGACAGGCTTGCGAAAGCAATGCTCAACGGGGCAAGAATCGACGATTCCCATACTCAAACCTTGACGCTCGATCAACACGGGCCAGACAAAATCAAGGCCCCAGCCCATAGGCGGCCGCTCGTCTAACGGCAAAATCAACGAATACGCAGATTGATGCACAACAAAAAGAGGGCCAATTTCAACAAAGTTTGTTTGACGTGATTCGACACCCATCAACTGCGCCACAAAATAATGATCAATGTAGCTATTATGAGTACGCGCTGGTTGAGACAGGGCAAAACCGCGCTCGGCTACAATGCGAAGATAATGATCGACAAAGTCACTGGGAAGCGCGATATCATCATCAACAATCATGACATACTCATAATCTGAAAGGCTAATATCACTCAGCAGCCGATTAAGGATCACTGTTTTTGCTGTCGGCCGAGAGATTGCCAGGCTTGTCACATCTCGCATATCTGAGCTTGCTTCGGTGCAACCAATACTCGCCCAACGGCAATCCACAGACCATGCCGAGGAACTTTTGATAGACTGAGTCACCGAAAGAGCCAAGTTAGGCTTGTCAGCAAGGTAAACACCAATTACAAGTAGCTTCGGCTTGGGGCTAATTTCCGTCATCAGATTGAAGATGTCTGGAGTAAAGACTGAACACACTGACGCACAGCCTGGGTTGAGAAGCGTTGCTCGATGACCTGCCAAGCTTGGGTTGATATACTCAACCACAAGTCAGAGTCTACAAAGAGCTTCACCACGGATTGAGCAAAGCTATTGGGATCATTTGCAATGATACCCTCCTGATGATCAACGAGGGAGAAACCCTCAAAAGCAATGCTTGTTCCCACCACTGGAACGCCAAAACTCATGCTTTGACCGACTTTGCCCTTTAAGCCAGCGCCATAGCGCAACGGTGCAACAAAAACACGAACACGATCAAACACTTCCCTTAGATCAGCGACATAACCAACCGGATTAATATGAGAGCTTCTTAGATTGAGGATATGCTCAGGCATGTTACTGCCAACAACATGGAAAACAACATCGGGCAATTCCGCGACGACCAGGGGGAGGATATGCTCACAAAAATACAGCACGGCATCGACGTTAGGCGCATGATCAAATCCACCAACAAAGAGAATATCCTGTCTCGCTTCCAATGCTGGCAGAGAGCGAAAATCTGGCACAGGATGTACGTTTGGCAACACGACGATAGACTCTGGAGGCACGACATCGGAGAGCTCACTCTTTTCGCTCTCGGTGACAACAACAACGCGGTCAGCTGACTTGGCAAGAAAAAACTCAGCGGATTTATATTGATAATGCAAATTCAGCAGCTCCAGCCGCATGCCCTCATCGTGGCTGCTCAGCTGAGAGCCACGATAGAAGCGAGAATAGTGGAGGTCAACGGTGTCGTAGATCAACTCAGCCTCTGGGCAGAAGCAACGGATCAGAGGAAAATAAAACGATGCCGGTTCAGGCCGAGAAACAAAACATTTACGATAATGGGAGCCAAAACGCTGGAGATGGCGCAAGGCTCTGGTCCTACCAGTGATGACATGAATGCCCAAGCTCAGAAGAAGGTCGTGATATCTTTCCTCTTGGTTGTCCGCATCGCTGATAAAATCAACTCGATAACCTAACAAAACTGCCATTTCAAGGATGGCAAAAATGCGGCAAGAACCGGAATCTTGGTCAGGCTCCGGCAAGCGCCAGTCTACAAAAAGAATACGATCCAGGCGGTACTTTGAAATCGCAGTGGCATTGTCCTGGGCATTCAGGAAACTACCTGTCCACAACGTCTTCCAGGTGAGAGAATCTTCGTGAACAGCGATGGGCTGATGACCGCTTGGCTCAGAGCCAGCGAAACTGATGGCTGGTTGTGGTGTGATCTGGGCATGGTCTGCCGGTATTGGCCGTTCCACCGCCTTGGCAGAAGGCAGGCAAGCCCTGAGGCGATCAAGCAATCGGCGGGGAAGCCAGGTGACACGCCAGAAACGGGACGTGGTCAGAGCGCAAACGGTATCTCGCATTTCAACGTAACTGGCTGTCATCTCTGACAGCTCCTGACGCAGCGCAGCGATCTGTGCAACGTCTTCCTCGCTGATGGTGCCTTGCTTCTCTGGGCGACCACCGACGACCAACTCCTCCCATAGCTCTGTGTGGCGATGCCGCAGGCCTTGGAGCTCGACTTCACCTAAGCGACTGGCCTCCGTTCTCTCATTGAGTTGCGCTTGGAGACGACCGATCGAGGCCTCAAGCTCAGTGACCAAAGCATTCAGAGGAAGGGGCTGTGTGCTGTGAGCGGCCTTATCGACTGGACCAGCATCCACTTCAGCCAAAATCGCCGGCTCAGCAGACGGCGCCAAGGACTGGTCGTGCACAAAGGCCTGCTCAATCAGCCCTGTCTGTGCGAGAGCTTCATCGAGGGTCTCGTCCTGATTCTCTGAACGATCAGCCACAGCCAGAGCCGCTCGCAGCGCTGTATAGCGATGCTGCAGACTATCGAGCTCCACTTCAGCCAGGCGACAAGCCTCCGTTCTCTGATCCAGTTGCTGCTGGAGTCTGCAAATCGAAGCTTCTTGCTCATCGACATCAGCATTGAGTGGCACTGGATCCGTACTGGCCAATCCCTTCACTGACTGGCCAGCATCTGCCTCAGGCAACGGCTCCACGAGGGAAGATTGCTTCAATGAATGATGAGGATCGGATGTCTGATCAATCAGATCATTCGGTCCCTTGGCATACAGATCTCGTTCATTTGGCAATAACGCTACCGAATTGATATTGCGCGTATTACGCAGCGCCCAGTGCACACTGTGCTGTCCCTCTGACCATGGCTCTGTGCCATAGGACTGGACATAAGGAGCAAGAGCTCCCTGAACCATCTCCAAACTGGAGTGGATCATCGAAAGCTCCCGCGACTCGGGCAGCAGAGCCAGCATCAACCCTTGGCCCGCGGCGATGCGGACCATCTCGCTCCACAGACGATCACGCTGGCTGTCAGCGAAAACAGCGACATCGACAATGATCAGATCAGCCCAGCCAGTGGGATAGATCTCAAGATCTTGTGGATCGCAGATCTCATCCCAAGCAGGGGAATCAATATTAATCTGATTGATCTGCTCAGCAGGACATCCAATAAAGTCTGTAAGTGAAAGGCCCGCACCGATGATTGCGCAATTCAGAGGGCGGACCAGCTCAGCCCTCAAGTCTTCAATTAACCGTGTCAACATACGGGCAAGTCCAACAAAACAGACCTTCAGGAAGCCTTGTAAGCAAGGTCAGGATACAACGGAAACAGCGGGGATGCACCCGGCAGCCTGCCCTGCAGCATCCAGATATCCAAGCCTCAGGTTCATACCTGACGATCGACAGTCTGCTCCGCGCTCTGCCGACTCAACACTTGCTCGAGCCCCGCCAGATCTTCATCGGTGATCTTGGTCTGCATGGGGCAGTGCTTGGGACCACACATCGAACAGAACTCAGCCTGCTTGTAGATATCAGCAGGCAGCGTTTCATCATGGTATTCGCGGGCCCGCTCAGGATCAAGCGATAGATCAAACTGCCGATTCCAATCAAACGCATAGCGGGCACGGCTGAGTTCATCGTCCCGGTCTCTCGCTCCCGGACGGTGACGGGCAATGTCAGCAGCGTGTGCGGCAATCTTGTAGGCAATCAAGCCATTGCGCACGTCTTCAGAGTTGGGCAGGCCGAGATGCTCCTTGGGCGTGACATAACAGAGCATGGCGGTGCCATACCAGCCCGCCATCGCCGCACCGATGGCGCTGGTGATGTGGTCATAGCCGGGAGCGATATCGGTGACGAGTGGCCCGAGGACATAGAAAGGAGCCTCGCTGCACTCCTCCATCTGTTTGCGAACATTGAACTCAATCTGATCCATCGGCACATGGCCCGGACCTTCCACCATCACCTGGATGTCGTGCTTCCAGGCACGACGGGTGAGCTGGCCCAGGGTTTTCAGCTCCGCCAGCTGGGCGGCGTCAGAGGCGTCGTGCTGGCAACCGGGGCGCAGTGAATCGCCCAGGGAGAAACTGCAGTCACAGCGCTTGAAGATTTCGATGATGTCATCGAAATGGGTGAACAGGGGGTTCTGCTTGTGGTGATAAAGCATCCACTGGGCCAAGATCCCGCCCCCGCGGCTCACGATGCCGGTGAGGCGACCCTTGACGAGCGGCAGGTGCTCAATCAGCAGGCCGGCATGAATCGTTTGATAGTCGACGCCCTGCTGACAGTGCTTCTCAATGATGTGCAAGAAATCGTCAGCATTGAGCTTCTCGATCGAGCCGTGCACGCTCTCGAGCGCCTGGTATACAGGCACCGTGCCGATTGGCACCGGTGAAGCATTAATGATCGCCGTGCGCACCTCATCGAGATTGACGCCGCCGGTGGAGAGGTCCATCACCGTATCGGCGCCGTATTTCACCGCTAGGCGCAGCTTGGCCACCTCCTCATCGAGATCGGAAGCATTGGGGGATGCGCCGATATTGGCGTTCACCTTGCAGCGGCTGGCGATGCCGATCGCCATCGGCTCTAGATTGAGGTGATTAATATTGGCCGGGATGATCATGCGGCCCCGAGCCACCTCCTCCATCACCAACGATTCGGGCAGGTTTTCCCGCTTGGCCACGTAGGCCATCTCCTCAGTCACTACGCCCTGGCGGGCGTAATACATCTGGGAATAGTTCGCGGTGCCGTGACGCTTCTCAATCCAGGCGCTGCGCATGACGGGGGAGGCGAAGAATGGTGGTCCGGGCCGAGTGGCACGAACGGATATGGGGCGCAGCCTGAGTTCGTTTCCACTTCCCTGCGCCGGCATGACCCGGATCAGGTTCGGAGGGTGTGATCTCAGCCCGGGGCGCGATGGTCTGCTGACCCAGCGCCGGGCACCCCTAGTGACCCACGAAACCTAGCAAGAACGAAACAACACAGGCGTTTTCGGGGCCGCCTCAGCCCTGCAGCCCATCGAGCGCCGCGGCCACCACCCGGTGATCGCCATCAGCCTGCAACCCCTGCAACAACTGGCGCGCCTGGTTCGCCGCAGGCCCATCGCCCTCGCGCACCAGCCGACCCAGCACTTCGGCACCACCCACCCGCACCGTGCCATCGCCATCGGCGATCGCCAGCTGGGCCAGCTCCAGCAGCCAGGACAACGCAATCGCGGGCTGCTCGGCCAGAGCGGAGAGGATGCTGCAACGCACCAGCCACTGACCATCCCGCTCGAAAGCGGCACGCAGCAACGGCCAGGAGCGCTCCACTCCATAGCTGGCGAGGGCATTGGCGGCCTCGGCCCGCACATTGGCGTCCTCATCGCCCGCCAGCAGGGTCTCCAGCGCCAGCCAACCGGCCTCGCTGCGCTTGATCCCCAACCCCGCCGCCGCAATCGAACGAATCATGAAGGTCGTCTGCTCCAGCCCCAGCAACAGCAGCGGTGTGGCCTGCTCCTCCGCCAGCGAACGCAGGCCCACCAGGGCCGGCATCGCCCGGCTGGGATCGCCGGAGGCGATCGCCTCCCGCAGGGCAGCGAGATCGGGGGCGGGGGCGGAGGATTCCATCGGCTGCGACCTTCAGCCGCTCTCGGCAGTGTGTCCATCGTCGCGCAGGGCGCGCAACAGCTCGCGGCGGCGGCGGCGGCGGCGCACCCAGCTCGTGCTGAGCAGGCCGATGCCGATGCCGAGGGCGGGCAGGGCCTGCACCCGCTCACTGGCGGGCCTGTGCAACAGGGCCACCAGGGCCAGCAGGATCAACAGCGGCGAGGACAGGGCCAGCAGGGCCCGCCGGCGGGACGCGGGGCTCATGCCCTGGGCCATGGCGACCTCGACCTGGGTCTCAGCTGCTTTGATCACACCGGGTGCTCCATCCAGCGCAGCAGGCTGAGGGTGAGCACCTGCACCCCCACCGCCAGGCAGCCCTCATCCGGGTTGAAGGTGTTGCTGTGCAGCGGCGTGCAGCCCTGGGGGCCAGCCACCCCGAGGCGGAACATCGTGCCCCGGCTGCCCTCCAGCAAGGCGGCGAAATCCTCCGCCCCCAGCGAAGGCTGCTCCAGCCATTGCACCTGGCTGCGGCCCAGCAGCTCAACGGCGGCATCGGCCACCAGGGCAGTGAGCGTCGGATCGTTGTGAACGGGCGGCGAAATGGTGCGGTAGTGCACCCGGGCCTCACCGCCGTGACCCCGGCAGAGGGCCAGCACCGTTTCCTCGATCCAGGCCGGCAGCTGGGCGTAGAGGTCCAGATCGAGGCAGCGCACGGTGCCGAGCAGGCGCACATGGTCGGCGATCACATTGAAGGCCTTGCCCCCCTCGATCCGCCCGAAACTGACCACCACCGGGTGCAGGGCATCGAGGCGGCGGCTGATCGCCTCCTGCAGCCCGCTCACCACCCGGGCGGCGATCCAGATCGCATCGGTGCTCTGGTGGGGCCGGGCGCCATGCCCCCCCTCGCCGAGCACCTCGACCACCAGCTCGCCGGCCGCCGCCGTGAAACTGCCGCTGCGCACCCCGATCGTGCCCACCGCCAGACTCGGGAATACATGCACCCCGAACAGGGCCTGCACGCCCTCCATGGCGCCGTCGGCCTTCATCCAGGCCGCCCCTTCGGCCGTTTCCTCCGCCGGCTGAAAGATCAGCCGCACCCGGGCCGAGAGCCGCTCTTGCACGGAGGCCAGCAGCTGGGCCACCCCCAATCCCACGGTGGTGTGGATGTCATGGCCGCAGGCATGCATCAGGCCCTGGCGGCTGGAGGCGTAATCCAGCCCCGTGCGCTCCTCGATCGGCAGGGCATCCATGTCGCAGCGCAGGGCCACCAGCGGGCCATCCACGGGCCCCAGCTCCGCCAACACCCCCGTGCGCCCGACGGCTTCGCGGACCTGCCAACCATGGCGGCGCAGTTCGCCGGCCACCAGGGCGGCGGTCTGCTGCTCGTGGCCACTGAGCTCGGGATGGCGATGCAGATGGCGCCGCAGCAGCAACAGCTCCGGCAGGGCCCGCTCCAGGGCCTGATCCAGGCCCAGCTCCTGCCACAGCAGCGCTGGCTGGGGCGGGGTGGGGTGGGGATCGCAAGCGTGGGGCAGGTTCATGGACAGACTCGGGAAGGCTTCAGGAGGCCAGGCGCAGGAACTGGTCGAGAGCCTGAATCGGCACGGGGGGCCAACGCCGTATCTGCTGCAGCCATTCTCCCTGGCGATAGCGGGGATCGAGGCCGGAGGCGGCGGCCCAGTGGCTCTCGGCTTCACCCCGGGCCCCCTTGCTCCAGAGCAGGGCCGTCAGACCGGCCCGGGCATCGGCGAACAGCGGATAGCGGCGGATCAGATTGCGCAGCTCCCGCTCGGCCTCCGGCAGGTCTCCCTGCTGGAAGGCGGCCAGGGCCGCACTGGAGCGAGCCATGGCGAAACCGGGCCGGGCCAGGGCGGCCTGGCTGAAGCAGTCACGGGCAGCGGCCCAGTCGCCGAGGGAACCCGCCACATTGCCGAGGTTGTAAAGCGCCGAAGCATCGGCCGGATCCCTCTCCAGCACCCAGTGGTAGTCAGCGGCGGCAGCATCCCAACGACCAAGGGCCTCCTCGGCGGTGCCGCGATTGAGATGGGGATCGGCATTGGCGGGATCGAGCTGCATGGCCCGGTCCTGGGCGGCAATGGCCGCCTCTGGATCCCCCAGGGCGAGCAGCACATTGCCGCGGTTGCTCCAGGCTGAGGCGTCCTCAGGGGCCCGTTGCAGCACCTGATCCCAGAGCGGCAAGGCGTCACCGAAACGGCCGTCGCGGCTGGCTGTCAGGGCCTGATCAAACAGACGCGGCAGGGACAGCTCGCTGGCAGACGGGGAGGACACCACCAGAACCGCAGGCTGGTGCAGGTTCGCCAGGGCCAGCCCCGGCTGAGCCGCCATGGCCTGGGCCAGGGCGGCGGCAGGGGCCAGCACCAGCCAGCCCACCGCCAGGGCCAGGGCCAGGGCAAGTCCCCCAGCCAGCCAGGTGCGCCGATCCCCCTTGCGATCTGGTGCGTTCATGCCGCCTGCTGGACAGGCCAGCCGAGATGGGCACGACCGGCGGCGGTGACCAGCCGGCCCCGGGGGGTGCGCTGCAGCAAGCCCTGCTGCAGCAGAAACGGCTCGATCACGGTTTCAAGGGTGGTGGGGTCTTCCCCCAGGCCTGCCGCCAGGGTTTCGAGCCCGACGGGCCCGCCGCCATAGCCCTCCAGCATCAAGGTGAGCAGACGCCGGTCGCTGGCATCAAGCCCGCGGTCATCGACCCGATGCAGGCTCAGGGCCTCCTGCACCAGCTCGACACCGATGTGCTCATGGCCCTGCACCGACGCCACATCCCGCACCCGCCGCAACAGGCGGTTGGCGATGCGGGGAGTGCCCCGGCAGCGGCGCGCCACCTCCAGGGCGGCGTCGACCTCCAGCTGCAAGCGCAGCAGGCCGGCGGCCCGCACCACAATTGCCTGCAGATCCTCCAGCTCATAGAACTCCAGCCGTTGAATCAGACCGAAGCGATCCCGCAGCGGCGAACTGAGCGCCCCGGCCCGGGTGGTGGCGCCCACCAGGGTGAAGGGCGCGATCGGCAGGCTGCGAGTGCGGGCTGTGGTCCCCTTGCCGACGGTGAGATCCAGGCGATAGTCCTCCATCGCCGGGTAGAGCAACTCCTCGGCCACCCGGTTGAGCCGATGGATCTCGTCGATGAACAGCACCTCGTGGGCCTGGAGGTTCACCAGCAGGCCGATGATGTCGCGGGGGCGCTCCAGGGCCGGGGCACTGGTGATGCGGCAGCGCACGCCCAGCTCCTGGGCCAGCACCAGGGCCATGGTGGTCTTGCCCAGACCCGGCGGACCATGCAGGAGGACGTGGTCGAGGGCTTCGCCGCGGCTGCGAGTGGCCGCCACGGCGATGCCGAGCACCTGCTTGAGTTCGCTCTGGCCGATGTAATCGGCGAGGCGGCGGGGGCGCAGGGAATCTTCACGGCCGGGCGTCTCGCCGTGCCCCTCCTGCAGCTGCTCTTCGGCGACGGCCGTTGGATCCAGGAGCCTGGACTCAGTGGCTGCCATGCCCCTCCCGCCAGCGGCGGCCGCTGCCCCGGGGGCGGCCGCTGGCCGCCGGCGTCCCTCCGGTGGCGTGACAGCTCCTGAAGAAATGATCGCCATGGGTGGAGGGTACCGGCCCCTGCCTAGGGTCGGGGAGCAGTCCGCAGACCCGGAAGGAGGCGATGGCCAAGGGCCCCGGCAGGAAGGGCGGCACCAAAGCACAGGATCCCGCCCACAAGCTGATGGCGGACAACCGCTTCGCCCGCCATCAATACGAGATCCTCGAAAGCCTGGAGTGCGGCATTGAGCTGCTCGGTACGGAGGTGAAGTCGATCCGCGCCGGCCAGTGCAACCTGCGCGATGGCTTCTGCCTGATCCGCAAGGGCGAGCTGCAGCTGCACAACGTCCACATCTCACCGCACAGCCACGCCGGCCGCTTCTTCAACCACGAGCCCCTGCGGGTGCGCAAACTGCTGGCCCATCGCCGCGAGATCGACAAGCTGCGCATCGCCCTCGAGCAGAAAGGCCTCACCCTGATCCCGCTCAATCTCCATCTCAAGGGCTCCTGGCTCAAGGTGACCCTGGGCCTGGGCAAGGGCCGCAAGCTGCACGACAAACGCCACGAGGAGAAGCGCAAGACCGAAGCCAAGGAGGCCCGCGCCGCCATCGCCAGGCTTTAGGGGTTCGCTGAACAGCCCTCCGCACCCGTTTCGGGCCAGAACAGCCAACACGCCCCTTGGCCACGCCCAGGCTGATCGCAGCACAAACGCCTCGAACAACCCGGCAGGCCAGGTTCGATTCCCTGCCTGCTCCAAATCCGCTTGCCGGACGCTTGGTGCGACCAACGCCTAGGGCGAAGGGGTGGGTGGTGGTGTCGGCGGAGACTCCGTCGGCGGCGTCTGGGAGCCGCTGCTGGGAGCCGCTTCCGGGGCCGGGGCAGCCTGGCCGCCCGGTGTCGACTCCGTCCCGGGGCTGGTCTCACCGCTGGCGGGGGGGGTGGTGGGCGCCGGCGTGGCCGGGGCTGGCGGCGGATCGGCCCGCAGCGACAGGCGGATCATCGCCGGGGCCACCCCTTCATTGGTGACCAACAGCTGCACGGGCGAGGCCTTCTGGGAGCCGAGCGTGACCACCCGCAGGGGGCCCTTCGGCTCCAGCAGGGTGCCATCGGCCCCATAGACGCTCATCTGCAGCAGGGGCGTGCCATTGACCCCCAGGGCCAGGCCATGGGCCGCAGGCAGGCGGATGGCGAACAGGCGGGCGCCGCTGGCGGGCACGTCGGCGGACAGCACCTGGGTGGTGCCCGAAGCCGCCTCGATCGGATCGATCCTGACGTTCTCCAGCACCTGCTCGGCGGCGGCATACCAGAGCTGGCGGTAGGGCTCCTCGGGAATGTCCTGGCCGGAGCGCCCCGGCAGCAGGTTCTGGGCACTGGCGGAAACCAGGTGCAGCAACACCTCGGAGCTGAGACCCTGGCGCAGCAGGGTCTGCTGGCGTTCCTGCCAGTCCCCCTGGCTGAAGCTGCCCAGCCGGCGGCGCACGGCCAGGGGCAGCTGCTCCACCCGAGACAGCCAGTCCTGGGCCTGGTCATTCCAGACCTTGCGCAGCGGCGCATCCTCGAGGCTGTCGTTGGGCAGCCGACCACGCCGTTCGGGGTACTGGGCCAGCAGGCTGGCATCCACCAGCTGCAGGAACCAGCTGCGATCGACCTGAATCGCCCGCAACCGATCGAGCAGTTGCTGGCGCTGATCCACCTCAGCCGGCGGCAACGAACTGGCCTGCTCGCTGGGCTGCTCGCTGCGGGGAGCCGGTGGTCTGTCGCGGCCCAACCACCACCAGCCCAGG
The DNA here is from genome assembly GCA_903823115.1 of uncultured cyanobacterium. Classification (GTDB taxonomy): domain Bacteria; phylum Cyanobacteriota; class Cyanobacteriia; order PCC-6307; family Cyanobiaceae; genus Cyanobium. The sequence goes on along the minus strand of CAIJRN010000078.1, from coordinate 21,910 downwards.
GAGGTGCCCACCACAGCCGAGATCACCAGGGCGATCAGCACCGGCCAGAAGCCCCCCTCCACCGCCTCTTCACGCTCCTCATCGCGGCGGCGCGCCTGGGAGGGCAGGGGACGGGCCAGGGGAGCTGGCGGCAACACCGCCGCCGGTGCTGACTGCTGCGCTGCTGATTTCGGCGGCACTGGCAATTCCGGCTCCGCCTTGGCGATCGCCGGGCCGGCAGCCGACTCGACGCCGGGCTCCTGGGGAGCTGACACCGCCCGATCTTCAGGCGGGGCTGCGGCTGCGGATTGCTCGGCGACCGCCGGCTCTGGGACAGAGGCAGGGGGCATGGGGGGGGCTGGAGCCGTGGCCTGGGGCACCAGAGCCACGGTGCGATCGGCCCGGGCCACCGGGCCGGTGCTGTCCGGCATCTCCAGGGCCTGGAAGGCCACCAGCGCCTGGCCGGCCGAGGCGAAACGGCGGGCGGGATCCCGCTCCAGCAGGCGCTGCAACTGGGCCAGCAGGGCGGGCTCCGGCTCCAGAGCCGCCGGCCAGCGCCAGGCCAGGCTGACCGGATCCAGCAGGGTGCCTGGGGGATCCCCTGACAACAGCACCAGCGCCACCACCCCCAGGGCATGGAGATCCATCCAGGGCTGGGCCGGCTCTCCCCTCAGCAGTTCGGGGGGGGCATAGCCCGGCGTGGCGCCAGCGGCGGCGCTATCGCCGGCGCCAGCGGCCGCCAGCCCCCGAGGGGCCAGCCCCCGCACCAGGCCGAAATCCAGCAGCACCGGCAGGCCGTCACTGTCGCGCCGCAGCAGGTTGTCGGGGCTGAGATCGCCATGCAACAGCTCCTGGCTGTGCAGGGCCGCCAGCACCGGCAGCAACTGACGCAGCAGCAACAGCACCTCACCGGCCCCGAACACCATCTGGCGTTCGCGCCGGGCCTCCAGCAGCTGGCCGTAGGTGCGGCCGCTCTGCCATTCGCGCACCAGCCAGAGCTGTCCCTGCTCCTGAATCACCGCCCCGAAGCGGGGCACCTGGGGATGCAGCACACCCTGCAGCCGGCTCCAGAGCTCCCGGGCCCGGGCCTGGTCCGCTTCAACCCCCAGCCGCCGCAGGGCCACCGGCGCCTCGGCCGCCAGCTGATCGCGGGCCTGCCAGAGCTCGCCCTGAGCCAGCACAACCGCCGGATCACCCGCCGGCGCACTCAGCTGGCGCTCCAGCCGATAGCGAGAGCCGATCAACTGGCCCGATGCAGGCAAGGACGAGGTCATCAGCCGCCCACCAGCGGCAGGCGCTGGGGTTGCTGCAGGCCGCGGCCGGCGAGCCAGTCCCGGTCGTAGAGGCGGGATCGATAGCGATCGCCGCCATCGCACAGCACCGTGACGATGCGATGGCCCGGCCCGAGGCGGCGGGCCGTCTCGACCGCCGCGGCCACATTGATTCCCACCGAGCCCCCCATGAACAGGCCCTCCTTCCACAACATCTGATAAATGGTGCCCAGTGCCTCCTGGTCGTCAATGCGGACGGCGTCGTCGATGGGGGCATCGGCAAGATTGGCGGTGACCCTGCTGTTGCCGATGCCTTCGGTGATCGAGTTGCCCTCGGCACGCAGATCGCCGCCGGTGGCCCAGCTGTAGAGGGCGCTGCCGTGGGGATCGGCCAGAACGCAGCGCACCGACTCGCGGCGCTCCTTCAGGAACAGAGCCACACCGGCATAGGTGCCGCCGGTGCCGGTGGCCGCCACCCAGGCATCGATGCGACCGTCGCACTGCTCCCAGATTTCGGGGGCGGTGCTGTTGTAGTGGGCCCGGCGATTGGCGAGGTTGTCGAACTGGTTGGCCCAGAGCGCCCCTGGGATCTCGGCGGCGATGCGGCCGGAAAGGCGCACGTAGTTGTTGGGATCGGCATAGGGAACGGCCGGCACCGTGCGCACCTCGGCCCCCAGGCTGCGCAGCAGGCCGATCTTCTCCGCCGACTGGGTCTCGGGGATGACGATCAGGGCGCGATAGCCGCGGGCATTGCAGAGGTGGGCCAGGCCGATGCCGGTGTTGCCGGCGGTGCCCTCGACAACCGTGCCACCGGGCCGCAGCTCGCCGGAGGCCTCCGCCTCCATCAGGATGCCGAGGGCGGCCCGATCCTTGACCGAACCGCCCGGATTCATGAACTCGGCCTTGCCGAGGATCTCGCAGCCTGTGAGCTCACTGAGGGCCCGCAGCCGGATCAACGGCGTCTGACCCACGGCATCGCTGAACCCCTCGCTGATGCCGCCCATGGAGCCCGCCTGCCGAATCGACGTGTGTGGGTCGGATCGTAGAGAACATCCCTAAGGTCGACCCCAGAGAGGGCATCGTCATGGGCTTGCAGACCGATGCCGGCACCGACTTCGTCGCCGCTGAAGCCGACTCGCGCCAAGGCGCCGCTGCCGCTGGTCAGGACGGCCCCGCAACCCTGATCGCCAGCCTGAGGCAGCGGTTGCGGCAGGTGCGCCAGCACAGCGTCGCCCTGATCGAACCCCTGCAGCCGGAGGATCTCTGCCTGCAGGGCATGGCCGACGCCAGTCCGCCCAAATGGCATCTCGGCCACACCACCTGGTTCTTCGAGACCTTTCTGCTGGCGCCTCACCTGGCGGATTGGCAGGGCGCCGACCAGCGCTGGGGCTATCTGTTCAACTCGTACTACGACGCCGTCGGCGCCCGCCATCCGCGGCCCCAGCGCGGCCTGCTGACCCGCCCGCCGATCGAGGCGGTGCTGGCCTGGCGCCAGCGGATCGATCAGGGACTGGAGGAGCTGCTGAGCCAGCTCGAACGGCAGCCCCCGGGGCTGGCCCAACCGCTGCTGGCGCTGCTGGAACTAGGCCTCCAGCACGAGCAGCAGCACCAGGAACTGCTTTTGATGGATCTGCTCGACGGCTTCAGCCGCAACCCGCTTGAGCCCGCCTATCTCAGCGGGGCCGAGGGGCCTGAGGCGATCTATGGGGCGGCGTGCCAGCAGCGATCGGGCGCTGGTGCGACCGGAGGGGACTGGCAGTCCTTTGAGGGGGGCCTGGTGGAGATCGGCCATGGCGAAGGCGATCCCGCCTTCCACTTCGACAACGAGGCACCGCGCCATCGCCAGTGGCTGGAGCGCTTCGAGATCGCCACGGCGCTGGTCCGCAACAACGACATGGAGGCCTTCATCGCCGACGGCGGCTACCAGCGGCCGGAGCTGTGGATGAGTGAGGGCTGGGCCACGGTGCAGCAACGGCTCTGGCAGGCGCCCCGCTACTGGCGTGGCGCCGGGGAATTCACCCTGGCCGGTCTGCAGCCGCGCCGACCCGAGGCGCCGGTGCGCCATCTGAGCTGGTTCGAGGCCGATGCCTTCGCCCGCTGGGCCGGCGCCAGGCTGCCGAGTGAAGCCGAATGGGAACATGCCAATCGCAGCGAGCCGCTGTTCCAGGCCTTCGCCGGCCTATGGCAGTGGACCTCCAGCCCCTACCGTCCCTATCCGGGCTTCAGCCCCGCCAGCGGCGCCGTCGGCGAATACAACGGCAAGTTCATGTCCTCCCAATTCGTGCTGCGCGGCAGCGCCTATCTCACCCCCGCCGGCCACGCCCGGCTCACCTACCGCAACTTCTTCCCGCCGGCGAGTCGCTGGATGGCGGCAGGCCTGCGGCTGGCCCGCTGATGGCTGGCCCCCTCGCCCTCGCAGCGCCGCAGCTGATCGATCTGCATCCGCCCGCCGCCGACATGCGTCGCCTGGTGGTGAGCGGCATGGAGCGCCAACCCCGCCAGCTGCCGGCCTGGCTCCTCTACGACGACGAGGGCTCGCGCCTGTTCGACGCCATCTGCCGGCAGCCCGAGTACGGCCTCACCCGCACCGAAACGGCCCTGTTGGAGCAGCGGGCGCCGGAGCTGGCCCAGGCCCTGGGGCCCGGCGTGCTGGTGGAGTTCGGAGCCGGCAGCGCCAGGAAGGTGAGCCCCCTGCTGGAGGCCCTGCAACCGGACGCCTACGTGGCCCTGGACATCAGCGCCGCCCACCTGCTCCAGGCCTGCCGGGCGCTGCAGCAACGCCACCCGACAACGCCGGTGCTGGGCATCGGCTGCGACTACAGCCAGCTCGAGCGACTCCCCGCCCACCCCTGGCTGGAGCAGCGGCGGCTGGGCTTCTATCCGGGCAGCTCGATCGGCAACTTCAGCCCCGAGGAAGCCGTGACCCTGCTGCGGCAGTTCCGGAAGCTGCTGGGGCCGGACAGCCGCCTGCTGATCGGCATCGATCAACCCAAGGCGGTGGAGCGGCTGGAGGCTGCCTACAACGATCAAGCCGGTTACTCGGCCGCCTTCGCCCTCAATCTGCTGAACCGGCTGAACCGGGATCTGGAGGGCGATTTCCGCCTTGAGGCCTTCCGCTACCACGCCTGGTGGCAGGCGGAATCCAGCCGTATCGCCATGGCCCTGATCAGCCGCAAACCCCAGACCGTGACCCTGGCGGGGCAACGCTGGACCTTCGCGGCCGGCGAAGCGCTGATCACCGAATACAGCGTCAAATACACCCCGGACGCCTTCGGCCAGCTGGCGCAACGGGCGGGCTGGCGCAGCCTGCAGCGCTGGAGCGATGCCCAGGGCGACCTGAGCCTGCATCTGCTTGAACCAGACGATGGTCGGAGTTCGGAGGCCGATCTGGAGCCAGACTCAGGCCAACAGCACAGCGACCGATGAGCCGGGAAGAGCAACGCCAGGCGATGCGCCAGGTGCGCGAAGGCCTGATCGAGGAACTCGAACAGCTCTACCGCCAGGCCTTTGATCGCATCGGCGACCAGGATCTCGGCGAGGGCGCCATCGCCCGACTCACCCAGCTGCTGCTGCGCTCCCGCGAGGCGGCGATCACCCCGTTGCAACAGGAAATCGAAGCACCCCTGATCACCAGGGCCCCTGGCTGGGCCCCTGACGCCGAAACGACGCCAGGCGCGGCCGCCTCCCCAGAAGCCCCCAGCGAGCCATGAGCTGGCTGGACGACCTGGAAAGCCGGCTGGAGAACCAACTCGAGGCCTTCCTGCGCTCCAGCCCGGCCCAGGAGGCCCTGCTCGCCGAGCAGGAGCGCCTGGACCGGCTGAGCCAACTGCGCCGCAACCGACTGCAGCTGCAGCAACAGGCCGAGCAGCAGCGCCAGGAGCTGCTGCAGCTGGCCGTGGAGATTCGCCAATGGCAGGAACGGGTGCAGCGGGCCCGGACCGCCGCTGCCACCGATCTGGCCAACCGGGCCGAAACCCATATCGCCGGCCTGATGGAACGGGGACGCCTGCTCTGGCAGGGCCTGGCGGAACTGGGCCAACAGTTCACGGCGCTGGAATGGGAGCTGACCGAACTAAGCCGCCGCCGCGCCGCGGATCCCGGCGCCGCCCAGGAGCCAGGCCGGACCAACGGCGCCAGCCCGGAGGCCGCTGCCGCGCAACCCGCCAACCTCGAGGGCGACTGGGCCGCCTTCGAAGCCCAACAGGAGCTGGAGGAGCTCAGGCGCCGGATGCGGCGCTGAGCAGGATCTCGCCTGCCACGGAGGCCGTTGCCTGCAACCCTCGAGCCAGAAAAGACCAGGTGGAGCCACTGCCTAGACGCCGCTGCCCGACGAGAGCCTGGCCAACGAGACCCTGCCCGACCAGACACTGCCGAGCGAAGCCGCTTCAGCCACGCGACTGGCCCTCTGGCTGGGGGTGCCGGCGGCCCTCATCCTGCGCAGCGACACGCCGCGCAACACCGCCGAAGAGGCCACAGCCATCGCCCGACTGGCCCGGCAACGGGGCTGGAACTCGTTGCTGCTGGTCACCAGCGCCACCCATCTGCCACGCGCCCTCGCCACCTTCGAGCGGCTGACGCCGCTGCGCATCATTCCTGTGGCCTGCGACTACCAGCTTCCCGCCAGGGAGCTCTATGGCCGCCCGACAGCCGCGAGCCTGCTCCTGAGCCTGCTGCCCGATGCCGATGCCCTGGCGACCAGCACCACCAGACTCAAGGAGCCCCTGGGCCTGCTGAACTACCGGCTCAGGGGCTGGGACTGAGCCCGCGAAACCAGCGACAGGAACCTCAGTGCTCCGATGCTGGAAGGGGGAAATCCAGCCGGAACAGTCGGGAATCCGAAAGGGACAGGCTTTGGCAGCGCCGGCCAACCCCTGCGTGGGATTACTTCTTGGGAAGCGGCGGCACCAGGCTCACCCCTTCCGGCGGCGGGGTGGGGTCGGGATCGGCGATCAGCATGTGCTGAAGCACAATCTCAGGACGTTCGCTATCGCGCCAGCGGATGCGGTAGGCGGGCATCTTGGTGCCCCGGCTGGTGGTCTGCTCCACTGGCTCCATCACCCAGCCACGGCGCGAACGCCCCTGGGGGTTGCGCTTCACCACGGCATCAGCGTGTTGGAAGCGAAAACCGACGCGCTCGCCACTCATGTCAGGGGTGCCCCGATCGGGGAGATTGTCTACTGGGAACCATTATCCCATTGCGTCGGATCCCACCTCGGGACGGAGCAGCGGGAAGGCGATCACATCGCGGATCGAGGGGCTGTCCGTCAGCAGCATCACCAGGCGATCAATGCCGATGCCCAGGCCGCCGGTGGGGGGCATGCCCACCTCGAGGGCATGGAGGAAATCCTCATCCACGGTCTGGGCCTCGGGATCACCGGCACGGCGGCGCTCCTGCTGGGCCTCCAGGCGGCGACGCTGATCCACCGGATCGATCAGCTCGCTGAAGGCGTTGGCGGTTTCACGGCCGACGATGAACAGCTCGAAGCGCTCCACCAGGCCGGGCTTGCTGCGATGGGTACGGGCCAGGGGCGAGTTCTCGACCGGATAATCGAGCACGAAGGTGGGCTGGATCAGCGAGGTCTCGACCCGTTGCTCGAAAGCCTCCACCAGCAGCCGGCCGACGCTGTCAGCCGCCTCGGGCACCGCCAGATCGACCGCCTCCATCGCCGCGGCCGCCTCCGAGCGCGTGGTGTAGGCGTTGAAGTCGAGACCGGTGGCCCGCTGCACCAGCTCATGCATGGTGGCGCGGGTCCATGGGGGCGTGAGATCGATGCTGGTGCCCTGGTACTCGATCACCGTGCTGCCGCAGACCACCTGGCAGCAGGTGGCGATCAGGTCCTCGGTCAGGACCATCATGTCGTGATAGTCGGCGTAGGCCTGGTAGATCTCCACCGAGGTGAATTCGGGGTTGTGGCGAGTGCTCACCCCTTCATTGCGGAAGATGCGCCCCAGCTCGTAGACCCGCTCGAAACCGCCCACCACCAGCCGTTTGAGATGCAGTTCGGTGGCGATGCGCAGCGTCAGCGGCAGATCGAGGGCGTTGTGATGGGTGGCAAAGGGGCGGGCATCGGCGCCACCGGCCTGGCTCTGCAGCACCGGCGTCTCGATCTCGAGGAAATCCCGGTCGTCCAGCCAGCGGCGCATGGTGCTCACCAGCAAGGCGCGGCGGCGGAAGGTTTCGCGCGTCTGGGGCGAGACGATCAGATCGAGATAGCGCTGGCGGTAGCGCTTCTCCACATCCGCCAGGCCATGCCACTTGTCGGGCAGGGGCTGGAGCGATTTGCTCAGCATTCGCCAGTCGCCCACCTTCACCGACAGCTCACCCCGATCGGTGCGCTTCAGGGTGCCCTGCACGCCGATCCAGTCACCGGCATCGGTGAGCGTGGTGATCTGGCTGAACACCTCGGGGTTGTGGGGATGGGCCGCCTCAAGGCTGGCCTTGTCGATGTAGAGCTGGATCGTGCCGGTTTCATCGGCCAGGGTGAAGAAGGCGAGCTTGCCCATCACCCGCCGGGTCATCAGCCGTCCGGCCACCGCCACGGCCTCGGACCGCTCCTCCCCCTTGGCCAGATCGGCATGGGCCTCCTGCAACTGGGCCGTGCGATGGCTGGGAGCGAAGCTCAGCGCATAGGGGGGATGGCCGAGAGCCTCCAGGGCCCGGGCCTTGTCCAGACGGGTCTCGCGCAGATCCGACAAGGGAGGCGGGGAAGCGAACGTTCCTAGCCATCCTGCAGGAACGATGGCCAGGGCCCTGCAGGCCGCAAGTCGCCGCCAGGCTCAGCCAGCCACCGCCAGTGCCGCATCCCCGAGGCGCTGGGAGGCGTAACCGGTGCCCCGCACGGTGAGGATCAACTCCGGGTTGCGCGGGTCGGGTTCGAGCTTGCCGCGCAGGCGGGCCACATAGACGTCCACCACCCGCAGATCGGCGGCACGGCGCGGCGGATAACCCCAGAGCTGCTCGAGAATCTCTGCCCGCGGCACCACCCGCCCCGGCTCGCGGAACAGCAGCTCCAGCAGGCTGAATTCCGTGTAGGTGAGGGCGATGCGCTGGCCATCGCGGTTCACCTGACGGCGATTGGTGTCCACCACCAGATCCCCCACCCGCAGCACCCCCGTGCCGGAGGCCGGCTCCAGGGGCTCAGCCGCGCCGGAGCCGCGGCCCACCCGCCGCAGGATCGTGGCGATGCGGGCTTCGAGTTCCTTGGGGCTGAACGGTTTGGGCAGGTAGTCATCGGCGCCGAGATCCAGGCCGGCGACCCGCTCGGCGATGGCATCGAGAGCCGAGAGAAAGATGATCGGCACGCAGGATTCAGCCCGCAGCCGGCGGCAGACCTCGAAGCCATCGAGCTTCGGCATCATCACGTCGAGCACCACCAGATCGGGCTGCTCCTTGTGGAACAGGGTCAGGGCCTCCTCGCCATCTTCAGCGCAGAGCACCCGGTAGCCCGCCATCTGCAGGCGCATCACCAGCACCCGACGGACCGCGGGCTCGTCGTCGACCACCAAAAGGGTGGCCCGGGGATCGGGAGCTGAGGAGGAGGGGCCGGGATCTGCAGGGAGTCCCTGAAAAAGACTGGGGTCCGAAGACTCGGACGTTTGAGGCAGTTCCTCCAGGGGCATCGAGACCAATTCCGATGAACACGACCCGGATCCAGCCGGGTGAAGAATCGCAACCATACCGCCTGAGCCGACGCCCGGTCAGCCCCTGAATCGCCTCCGGCGCGGTCGATCTGGGCAGATTTAAGGATTTCTTCGCAAGCTGACGAATCGGCTGGTCGCTGGTAAGGAACTCAAGGCCAGCGGGCCTCGGCGTAGCGATTCCATTGGCGGGCCGCTTCCGCCAGCGCCTGATCGCTGTCGATGTTGCCGAGCATGGCCCTCTGGAGCTGGGTGTAGAGAATCGCCTGGAGCCGCTTCACCCCCGGCGTGGCTGGCACCAGCACCCGGGCGTCCGCCAGGGTTTTCGCTGACAGGCTGCGGGCCTCCTGCACCAGGGCATCGTTGGCACGGCTGGCACCGGTGCCTTGCCGCAGCCCCTGCTCGAGCTGTTGCAGGGCCTGGCGCGACGACGGCAGCACCCGGGCCTCCTCGGCGAAGGCCAGCTGGTTGCGGGCATCGGTGAGAAACAGGGCGAAATCCACGGCCGCCGCGGCCTTGGCGCTCTGGCGGGGCACCACCAGATTCATCACGGCGACGTTGCTTTCAGGGCCGACACCGGTGAGGGCAGGCCAGGCACGGGTGTGAGCGGCGATGCCGGGGGCATTGGTCTGGAGATTGCGCAGGAAATCGGGGCCGGTGGCCACCTGGGCCAGATCGCCCGCCTGATAGAGCTCGATCGCCCGGCGATAGCCCTGGCTCACCACCTCCCGGGGCAGCAGGCCGCGGCGATAGAGATCGCTCCAGAAGGCAAAGGCGCGGCGACCCGCGGGTGTGTCGAACGCCGCCCGCTGGCGGCCATCGAGCAGCTGCACCCCCATCTGCACCATCGACTCCAGCAATTCGGCCGAATCGTCCGGAACCACGGTGACGAACAGGGCATAGCGACCGGTGCGGCGCTTGACCGCCTCGGCGTAGGCGGGCACCTCCTGCCAGCGGCGCGGCGGCGCGCTGTAGCCGGCCCGGCGCAGCAAGTCCCGGTTGGCCATCGTCACCCGGGTGGTGAGATACCAGGGAATGGCGAATTGCAGCGAGCCCTGGCGGCCGGCCTGCCAGATGCGCGGCAGATAGCTGGCCTGGGCCCCGGCAGGCAGGAGTTCACTCAGGTCGCGCAACCCCCCCTTGCTGGCCAGATTGGCGGCGAAGGGAGGGTTGAGGTTGACCAGATCCGGGGCCGTGCGCGCAAACACGGCGGCCAGCAACTTGCGCTCCACCGAACTCCAGGGCACGTCCGTCCAACGCACCGTGTAGCCGGGATGGAGCCGCTGCCAATCGTCGATCACCCGTTGCATGAAGGGGTTGAAGCGCGGCGCCAGATCCAGCGTCCAGACACTGATCTGGCGCTCCTGGGCGCCGTTGTGGGGGGAGCGACCGCCGCAGGCGGCCAGGCCGAGGGCGAGGGCCAGGCCCGGCAGCAGGGCCAGCAGCCGGCGACGCCCGAATCCGGAACGGCCTGAACAGCGGCGGCCGGAGTCGCGCAGATCGAATGGGCGCGGCAACCAGCTCATGCCGACAGCCCTCGCCAACCCGCCCCGACCTGGCGCCAGAAGATCAACTGCAGCGAACAGAGCATGGGAGCCAGCAAAGCGGTCAGCAGCGTCTGGGCCAGCAGGATCTGAACGCCGACCAGAGAGAGATCCTCCCAGCGCCAGAGCGGCATCGCCAGCAGGGCTGGCTGGGGGCCGGCCTGGTGCAGGGCCTCGGCACCACCGGCCAGCGCCGCCACGCTCCCCTGCAGCGAGGCAACCCCACGCCAGGACAGGAACAGCCACTGCAGCATCAGGCTGACATTGAGCAGGGCGGTGCCCACCAGAGCCAGCAGTCCGAGGCTGAAACTGCGCTGGATCAGGGGCGCCTGACGACCCATCCGCCCCCACCACCAGCCCAGCAGCAGCAGACCGGGCACCAGGCTGACGGAACCGGGATGGAGCCCATCGAGCAGCAAGCCCAGACCCAGCCCGGCCGCAGCACCCGCGAGGCGCCCCTCACTCAGGGCCCAGGGCAACAGCCAGAGCACGGACCAGGCCGGCGGCACAGCATCGAGTTTCAACCAGCCGGGCGACGCCAGGGTGAGCAGGGGCACCAGCAGGCCCGTGGCCACCAACCAGGGCTGACGGGAGAGCAGGGCCATCAGGGCAGCAGCACCTGCACCCAGTCCACCGCATCCGCCGGGGCACTGAGCTGCACCAGGGCTTCCGGGGCGGGATCGGCGTCGGCATGGATCCGCTGGATCACCCCCACCGGCAGATTCGGTGGCACCAGGGTGCTGGCGGGAGAGGTGAAGATCACATCCCCGGGGCGGGCATCGGGATCCTTTTCCAGAAAGCGCAACAGCGGCCGGGCGGTGCCGATGCCGCTGAGCAGCCCCTGCTGGCGGCTGCGCCCCACCCAGACGCCGACGCGACTGCCTGGATCACTGAGCAGACGCACGGTGCTGGTGGTGGGGGTGGTGGAGGCCACCAGACCGATCAGGCCGCCTGGAGCCACGATGGCATTGCCGACCCCCACCCCCTGCAGGCTGCCCTTGCCGAGCAGCAGCTGCTGCCACCAACCGCCAGGTTCGCGCGAGATCACGGCCGCCTGCAGGCGGCGGCCCTGGACGGTCGGCAGGTCCAGCAGCCCCCGCAGCCGCCGATTTTCCCGCTCCAGTTGCTCCAGCCGGGCACGATCGCCGAGGCGCTGGGCGGCGCTGATCCACTCCTGCTGGGCCGAACCGGGCCAGAAGGGACGGCTGACCAGGCCATAGGCATCGCTGAGCAGGGCACCCTTGCTCAGCCGCACGGCCACCAGGGCCAGCAGCACCAGCAACCAGGGCCAGACCCGCAGCAACGGCAGCAGGACACCGACACGCGGCAGGCGGACCGGCGCCATCGGGATCAGGACACCGGCCGGGCGAAGTCGGGCGTGTCGAGCACCCGTTGCAGGCGGGCAAAGTCCTCAAGGACCATGCCGCAGCCATTGACCACACAGAGCAGTGGATCCTCGGCCACGTGGGTGAGGATGCCGGTCTCGTGGCTGATCAGGTCGCAGATACCCCGCACCAGGGCGCCACCACCGGCCAGCATGATGCCGCGATCAACGATGTCGGCGGCCAGCTCAGGCGGCGTGCGCTCCAGGGTGCGCTTGACCGCCTCGACGATGACATTGAGGGGCTCGGCCATGGCTTCGCGGATATCGCCGGCGCGGATGTTGATCGTGCGCGGCAGGCCGGAGAGCAGGTGCAGGCCGCGCACGTCCATGGAGGTCTCGTCGTGGGCGTCGTCGGGGAAAGCGGAGCCGATGCGGATCTTGATGTCCTCGGCGGTTCGCTCACCCACCACCAGGTTGTGAACCTTCTTCAGATAGACGGTGATCGCCTCGCTGAGCTCATCACCCGCCACCCGCACCGATTCGCTGAGCACGGTGCCACCGAGGCTGAGCACAGCCACTTCGGTGGTGCCACCGCCGATGTCGACGATCATCGTGCCCACGGGCTCGGTGACCGGCAGTCCGGCACCGATCGCCGCGGCGACGGGCTCATCGATCAGATGAACCTGACGGGCCCCGGCCAGACCGGCCTGGTAGACAGCCCGGCGCTCCACCCCGGTGACACCGCTGGGGATGCCCACCACAAGGCGCGGAGCGATCACGCCCCGGCCCTCGTTGCCCTTCTGGATGAAGCTCTTGATCATCAGCTCAGCGGCATCGAAATCGGCGATCACCCCGTCCCGCAGGGGACGCACGGCGCGGATGTTGCCGGGGGTGCGACCGAGCATCAGCTTGGCTTCGTCGCCGACGGCCATGGGCGTGCCCTTCTCCAGATCGATGGCGACCACCGAGGGCTCCTGCAGCACGATGCCCTTGCCGGAGATGTACATCAGGGTGTTGGCCGTTCCCAGATCAATGCCGATATCACGCGAAAACTGGAAGCGACGAAAGAACACGGGGAGATTCGGCCGGCAAGGTCTGGGGATCCTAGGTGGGGTCGATCCGGCCGACGCAGCGAGAAACCAGCCGGGGGATGTGACAACCGCGACACAGGGTGGAACTGCTCAACTGTGGCGCTCTGACCGGGTGCCGCATCATTGATCCATCCGTTTCAGACCAATCCCCCATGGGCGTCAACTCCATCACCCTCGTCGGCCGGGCCGGCCGCGATCCCGAGGTCCGCTACTTCGAATCCGGCAGCATGGTGGCCAACCTCACCCTGGCGGTGAACCGCCGCAGCTCGGGCGACGAACCCGACTGGTTCAACCTCGAGATCTGGGGCAAGCAGGCCCAGGTGGCCGCCGACTATGTCCGCAAGGGCTCCCTGGTCGGCATCATCGGCTCCTTCAAGCTCGATCGCTGGACCGATCGCAACAGCGGCGAGGAGCGCTCCAAGCCCGTGATCCGCGTCGATCGCCTCGAACTGCTGGGCAGCAAGCGCGACGGTGACAGCAGCGGCGGCTTCTCCGGCGGCGGCGGCGGCGGCAGCTATGGGGGCGGCGAGCCCAGCGAAGAGGACGTGCCGTTCTGAGCCCAGAGACAGGCGAGCCTGCCGCCAGGGGCTTGTGCCACTCGCCCGGCCGGGTTATCAAGTGGCACGAAGCCAGTCGAGGCGCCCTCCCGGGGGCGCCTTTTTGCTGTGCACCGCTCAGCGATCGCCTGCGACCCGTGCCGTCGCTGTCATCGCGGGGCCAGAGCGGGGAGCACACCGAAGTGCCCGGGACGAAGCCGCCTAATCCGCGGACTGCCGGCGCTTCCAGATCCGCAGGCCCAGCCAGGCCACAAACGCCAGGATCAGCAGCAGCAGCAACTTGTTGACGAGTCCTTCCACGGGCTTGACCGCAGCCAGCACCCGGCTCCAGTTGCTGCCCAGGGCCCAGCCGGCACCCGTGAGCGCCGCGGTCCAGATCAGACTGCCGGCGGTGGTCCAGAACAGGAACGAACCGAAGGGCATCAGCTCAATGCCCGCAGGCACCGAGATCAGGGTGCGGATGGCGGGAATCAGGCGGCCCCAGAACACCACCGCGGCGCCGTGGCGCTGAAACCACCGGCGGGAGTTGGCGAGCTCGTCGGTGGACACCCCCAGCCAGCGCCCATGGCGGCTCACCCACTGCTGCAGCCGCTCCTCATTGACCAGCCGCCCCACCCCATACCAGGGCAAGGCCCCCACCACCGTGCCCAGCAGGCCGGCCAGCACCACCAGCACCACATTGAGCTTGCCCTGGCCCACGTAGAAGCCCGCCAGAGGCATGATCAGCTCGGAAGGAATCGGCGGGATCACGTTCTCCAGCACCATGGCGCCGAAGATGCCCAGGTAACCCCACTGCTCCACTAGGCCCTCCACGAGGGTGTTGAGCGAGCTGAGCATCGACATGGCGGGCCGGCAATAGGGAGATCGTCCAGGCCGTGAGCGTAGGAGTGTTCCTGCCCGGCCCTCAGGCGCCGTTGGCCACCAGGCGCAGCACATCCAGCTTGATCAGCCAGACCAGCGCGCGGAACACCAGAGCGCGGCGGTTCTCGGGAATCCCCCGGAGCAGCTCTCTTGCCGGCTGGGCGCCCTGGCTGGCGGCCCGCAGCACCTCCGCCAGCTCATCGGCCTCCGGCAGCAGCGGCAGGGCGTAGTTCACCATGCTCAGTGCCGTGAGTTGTTCCAGGCGGGCCTGAGCCGCCGCAAGATCGGGCCCGGCCAGGGCTAAACGGGTCTCGGGAGCAAGGCTCTGGCTGGGGTAGCCGGCGAAGGCCTCGAATGGATCCAGCCGCGCCGGCCAGCTCCGGGCGGCTGCGGGCAGCTCCGGGCTGGCCCGACGGATGGCGGAGAGTTCCGCCCACAGCTCCTGATAGCGAGGAATGATCACCCTCCAGTCGAAGCAGTCCCGCGCCCGGCGACGGCCAGCCTGCCCCATGGTTCGGCGCAGATCCGGCGAGCGGAACAGACGGATCAGGGCCTGGGTTGTGGCCTCCACATCCACCGCGACGAAGGAGCAGCTGTAACCGCAATAGAAGTCGTAGGTATCCACGCCGAGGGCATGGCGTCTGGCCAGATCCGTGCCCAGCCCCGCCGGAGCCATCAGGGTGGGAATGCGAAAGCCATCGATGCCATCGCGCACGCTGTCCCTGTAGCCATCCCAGTCACTCACCACCACCGGCAGCCCGGCTGCCATCGCCTCGATCGGGGTGATGCCGAAGGTCTCCTGGATGTTGTCGGACAGGGAGCAAAAAACATCCGCACTGGCCCAGGCGCGACGGCGCTGCAGCGGATCGCGCCCATCGAGCTGGAGCACCGTGACGGAGGGACAGGCCTGCGCTGCGGCCTGGCTGTAGGCGTAGCGGATCTGATCGTTGGCATGCCAGCCGCATTCGAGCAGCATCACCTTGACCCCGGCCTCCTGGGCTGCACGTTCCAGGGCCTGATACATCGCCAGGGGATGGGCCTTGGCGTGGAAGGCCAGGCGGCCCATGAACATCACCACCAGGGTCTCGGCTTCGGCACCAAGCTCCTGCCGCGCCGTCTGGCGCGTGGCCTCGGAGGCGTCGAAATCGCCGGTATGCAGACCCAGCGGAATCACCGGCAACTGGGGGAGCGGCATGCGGATGCTGCCGAGCCGCTCCTGGAGATAGGCCTGCTGGGCTGCCAACAGCGTCTGAACGCTGCCGAGCACCGCCTGACTGGTGCAGATCAGCGCATCCCAGGGGTGCAGGGGTGCGGTGGGCAAGGCCACAATCGAATCCATCACCCGCTCCGAGCAGATGGTGTGGGTGATGCCGCAAAGACTCCAGGCCCGATGACCGACGCTGGAGCGCTTGAAGGCTTCCTTACCGATGCCCGGACCCGGATGAAAGACCAGGCCGGGATTGGATAGATCCGCCAGGCGACGATGATCGATCGCATGCAGGGGCTCCGTGCGACCCAGGCCCGCCGCAATCGCCTGGAAGGCAGCGACATGCCCGGGCTCGTCCACCTGAATCCAGAGATCCTGGCCGCGCGTTCCCTGCAGCAATCCGCGCAGGAATGACTCACCCGCCGCATGACGCCCCATGATCTGGCGACCCGTGGTGGTGTAACCGTCAGGGTGAAAGTAAATACAAGCCGTCATCGCCTCAAGCCCCGGCCGCCTACGGCATCAGCCCGGAAGCTGATCGAACCCCACAGCCTGCGCCTGGAATCACGATCACCGCCAGATTCTCTGGCAACGTTAGCCCGAATGGCACAACCGCAGCACGCCTATAGCCAACATCCGAAACATCACTCGACCCGAACTGGATGGAGGCGATCTCATGGAGGCCCTGGTCAACCCCGCAACGATGCCAAAAAATTAACCAAGACCTCACTCAAGTGCTGGGCCGACCGTATTCGGGCGTCAGTTTTCGGGAAGCTCCTCAGAGAAGTTCCTCAGGAAAGCTCCGATTAACCCATGGACCCGGACCAGTGTCCCCTCTGAGACTGATGTCCCGGAGATGACGGCCGATGGTCTACAGAAAACCACCGCACCAGAATTCACCCAGCCCCAAGACCAGTCAGTGGCCACGGGCCGGCGACAGGACCCGCCCTTGGCACACCCCGCCATTCACAACCCGGAACATCCCCACCCCGAAACAGAAAATCCCCGGCACGGGCGGTAGGCCCATGCCGGGGAAAGCAGCGTCTGACAACGGCGGCCGCCGCTGCGTCAGCCGGGCTCAGTAGCGGTAATGCTCGAGCTTGTAGGGGCCTTCCACCGGCACATTGATGTAGGCCGCCTGCTCAGCGCTGAGCTCGGTGAGCTTGGCGCCGATCTTCTCGAGGTGAAGACGAGCCACTGCCTCATCGAGGTGCTTGGGCAGCACATACACCTGCTTGCCGTACTGGTCGCCCTTGGTGTAAAGCTCGATCTGGGCCAGCACCTGATTGGTGAAGGAGTTGCTCATCACGAAGCTGGGGTGGCCAGTGCCGCAGCCGAGATTGACCAACCGGCCTTCGGCCAGCAGGATGATGCGGTTGCCACTGGGCAGGATCACATGATCCACCTGGGGCTTGATATTTTCCCAGGCGTACTGCTTGAGCGAGGCCACATCGATCTCGTTGTCGAAATGACCGATGTTGCAGACGATCGCCTGATTCTTCATCTGCAGCAGATGCTCCTGGCGGATCACCTGGAAGTTGCCGGTGGCGGTCACGAAGATGTCCACATCGCCGACGACGTCATCAAGACGCACGACGCGGTAGCCCTCCATCGCCGCCTGCAGAGCGCAGATCGGATCGATCTCAGCGATCATCACGGTGGCGCCGAGCCCCCGCAACGACTGGGCAGAACCCTTGCCGACATCGCCATAGCCCATCACCAGGGCCACCTTGCCGGCCACCATCACATCGGTGGCCCGCTTGATGCTGTCCACCAGCGATTCGCGGCAGCCGTAG
Organism: uncultured cyanobacterium; assembly: GCA_903823115.1. Classification (GTDB taxonomy): domain Bacteria; phylum Cyanobacteriota; class Cyanobacteriia; order PCC-6307; family Cyanobiaceae; genus Cyanobium. The sequence goes on along the minus strand of CAIJRN010000078.1, from coordinate 4,642 downwards.
AGATTGTCGAACTTGCTCTTGGTGACCGAATCGTTGACGTTGATGGCAGGGAAAGGCAGCTCGCCGCTGTTCTGCAGCTGATACAGCCGGGCCACACCAGTGGTGGTTTCCTCCGTCACACCCTGGATGTTGGCGTGAATGCGGGAATAGAAGCCGGGCTGAACAGCCAGCTTGGCGCGGATCGACTTGAACAGGGCGATCTCCTCCTCGCTACCGGGGTGATCCAGCACCGAGGGATCCTGTTCGGCCTTGGTACCAAGAATCACCAGACCGGTGGCATCGCCGCCATCGTCGAGGATCATGTTGGGCGTGCCGCCATCGCCCCACTCGAGGATGCGATGGGTGAAGGCCCAGTACTCATCCAGGGTTTCACCTTTGTAGGCAAACACGGGCACACCGGCGGCGGCGATGGCGGCAGCGGCGTGATCCTGGGTGGAGAAGATGTTGCAGCTGGCCCAGCGCACTTCGGCGCCGAGGGCCACCAGGGTTTCGATCAGAACGGCGGTCTGGATCGTCATGTGCAGGGAGCCGGCGACGCGGGCGCCCTTGAGGGGCTGCTCGGCGCCGTGCTTGGCCCGCAGGGCCATCAGGCCGGGCATCTCCGTTTCGGCGATGGCCATTTCCTTACGGCCGAAATCGGCCAGGGAGATATCGGCGATCACATAGGTCGACGTGGACTGAAGACCGGCGAACTCAACCGCAGGGCTGGAAGGTGCTGCCACCATGGTGCGGACACTCCCGACTGGGAGGACGAATGGGATTGATGTGGACGGGAAGTTCTGCGGAGACGCCGAGGCTTCGGGCTCGCTTGGCAACGAATCTACAAGGATGACGACAGAAGATGCGCAACGGCTGCGCCAGCTCAGCGACCCAGAGGCCACCGCCGCCCTGGGCCGGGAACTGGCCAGCGCACTCCTGGCCCAGCGGACCTCTGATCGGCTGCCGGAGGCCGTGCCCCTGCTGCTGCTGAGCGGCGATCTGGGCGCCGGCAAAACCTGCCTGGTGCAGGGGCTGGCCGCAGGGCTGGGCATCGACGAGCCGATCACCAGCCCCACCTTTGCCCTGGCCCAGCACTACGAAGGCCGCCTCGCCGACGGCACGCCAACGGCCCTGGTGCATCTCGATCTCTACCGGCTGGAGCAGAGCGCCGCCGCCGATGAGCTGCTGCTGCAGGAGGAAGAAGAGGCCCAGGCCCTCGGCGCCGTCCTGGCGGTGGAATGGCCCGGCCGCCTCAGCTCCGTACCCGAAGGGGCCTGGCAAGTGGAACTGGAACTGACCTGCGCCAGCGATCCGGAGCTGGGCCGCCGCGCCCGGATCAGGCCGCCCCTGCCGCCGCCAGATGCTCCAAAAGCGCCGCAATGATGCGGGCATTGGCAGCAGGAAAGGGGTAATCGGCCAGCTCGACCGGCAGCACCCAGCGCACCTGCTGGGAGGCCAGGGGCTGGGGCTCACCCGAGAGCCAGGTGCAGAGATGGACCACAAAACGCAAACGCTTGTGGCTGTAGGCGTGCTCGATCACGACCAGCTCCTCGCCCACCGCCACCGCGATCGCCAGCTCCTCGTCCAACTCGCGCCTGATCGTGGCTGCGATCGCCTCCCCTTCCTCCTGCTTGCCGCCGGGGAATTCCCACAGCCCCCCCAGCAGCCCCTCATTGAGGCGCTGATCGATCAGCACCCGGCCGGCGCCATCGAGCACCACCCCCACCCCGATCACCTGATACGGCACGGTGCGGGGGGCGTCCTTCACGGGGAAACGGGCGGGATCGCCGGCAGCGTAGGCAGCGCAGTGGCCCTGCCAGGGGCAGGTGCCGCAGGAAGGAGAACGGGGGGTACAGACGCTGGCGCCCAGATCCATCAGAGCCTGGTTGAACGCTCGGGGCCGCCGCGGATCGAGCACCAGCTCGCTCAGTTGCCAGAACCGGGCCAGCTGTCGCGCCGGTGGCCGCGGGCTGGCGATCAAGCGCGCCAGCACCCGTTTGACATTGCCATCGAGGATCGCCTCCGGCTGATCGAAAGCAGAAGACACAATGCTGGCAGCGGTGCTGCGGCCCAGGCCCGGCAAGGCCTGCCAGGCCTCCAGGCTGCGGGGCCACAGCTCAGGGTCATAGGGGCCTGGAGCCTCCGAAAGGCCAGGGTTCTGGCTCAGGCGCCGGTTCGGATTCGGCTTCCGGCTCTCGGTATGGACAGCAAGCAACTGCCCCGCAGCCTGATGCAGGCGCCGGGCCCGGGAGTAGTAGCCAAGGCCCTGCCACAGCATCAGCACGTCGTGCTCAGCGGCGGCGGCCAGGGCCTCCAGGCTGGGCAAGGCCGCCATCCAGCGCTGCCAGTAGGGCAGCACCACCTGGAGCTGGGTCTGCTGCAACATCACCTCGGCCACCAGCACGGGGTAGGGATCCAGCACCTCGCCCGGCTCCGGCCTGCGTCCATCGGGCAACAGTTTCCAGGGAATGCCATGGCGGCCATGGAGCTCCCACCAGGCCAGCAGCTGCTGGCGCAGCTCTGGGGTCACCTCATCGAACGACTCCCGAATCGTTGCCCCCGTCCACCTGGGATCCACTCTGCCGGGCAAAGCCCAGTCCAGAGGCCACTGAACAGGGGATGGCGAGCCCTTGAACCGGCAACCGCCGTTGTGATGCCGTCAACGGATCAGCTCCAAGGACGGGCAATCCAGCGCCATGGGTTCAGATACAGCGTCGAAGCGGAACTGAACAGCGAAGGCGGTGAAGGCCTCCAGCGCTAGTTCCCAGGCCAGCCGGCTTCGGCTGCCACCAGGCTGAGCTGATCCAGCCTCCACACAGCCATCGATGGGGCTCAAGCAGCGGCGCCACCGCTGAGGCGGCTGCCTGACGCCCCGCCGAACCCATCCTCGCCAGGCTCAGAATCCCCCAGGCCTGGGCCGCACCGAAGACAGCGACACATTCACCGCCGACGGAGCCACCGCCGGCCGTGCCGGCTCGGGCAGCTGGGGGCCGGGGGGCGCAGGCCGGGGAGCCTGGGGGACGGCCACCACGTTGAAGGCGATCGACCAGCGCTCCCCCGCACCGCGGAACGGCGCCACCGAATGGGGCTGCCAGGCCGGGAACACATAAAAATCACCGGGCACGGGCAACACGTACTCGGCCATACCGGTGCGGAAGCTCTGGATATGCCATTCCTCCGGCCCGTGGAAACAGAGCTGGCCATCAAAACTCTCGGCGTTGATCTGAGGCGGCACCTGCAGAAACAGCACACCCGAAAAACTGCCGCCATGGGTGTGGGTGGGGTTGTAATCACCCTGGCGCTGCACATTGAGCCAGAGATCGATCATCTGCAGGCCATAACGACCCGGCACCCAGGGGCCCCGGCCCTGGGGGGGCTGCTTGTCGATCACATGGCGGATCCAGCGCTCACATCCCGGCAGGATCACGTCGCGGCAGAGCTCAAGCACCGCCGGTTGATCCGGCCGCAGTTCCCGCTGCTGAAACAGCTGGCCGGCCAACTTGGCCGCCGCATTCGGACTGGCCTCGGGGTTGGCCGCCACCTGGCGGGCCAGGTTCTGCAGATCGGCCAGCAAAGCCTCGCTCAGGCTGCCCTTGAGCAAATAGCGAGGGAAAAGGCTGAGCACCTCCATCTCAGCACCTTGCCCCGCCGGAGTCATCAAGCCACCCATACCCACACGCTCCTTCTCGAGAGGCTATCCCGCCTCCAGGTGAATCCAGCGCCCGCTGGGACGAAGCCCACCCAAGGCGAGGGTCGCTACCTGATGCCAGCAGCCAACTGAGCTGAATACAGAAATTCTCGCCCCCAGGCCTGCCCCTCAGACCGGCAATGACTCCCGCAGCGAAGGTATCAACCCCACCCAGGCGAGGTCCTCGCTGCCCGAAGCCATCAGCCCATCACGGAAACAGCCAGGCTCGTCACCCCCAGGCGCAGTGACCCACCCCGACCCCCAGTCGCAAACTCCAGGCCACCCCACTCCAACAGCCAACACCCTCAAGCCACAAAGCTCTCGACCCCAGGCCAGGTTCACAGCCTGATGCGGCTAAGCCGACGTGCCGCCAGGCCGAGGCGTGCCCCATCAGGCTGCGAACCGTCAGACGACCCCCAGGCCAGGTTCACAGCCTGATGCGGCTAAGCCGACGTGCCGCCAGGCCGAGGCGTGCCCCATCAGGCTGTGAACCGTCAGACGACCCCCAGGCCAGGTTCACAGCCTGATGCGGCTAAGCCGACGTGCCGCCAGGCCGAGGTGTGCCCCATCAGGCTGCGAACCGTCAGACGACCCCCAGGCGAGGTTCACAGCCTGATGCGGCTAAGCCGACGTGCCGCCAGGCCGAGGCGTGCCCCATCAGACTGTGAACCGTCAAACGACCACATAGGCCTCAACGGCATCACTGACGCGGCGCAGGCCGGCCAGGCCATCGCGCTCGAGGTTGCGCACCCGATCGCGGCTGATGCCCAGGATGCGGCCGATGCCGGTGAGGCTCATCGGCTCCTCGCCGTTGATGCCGTAGCGCATCTTCAACACCTTCCCCTGCAGCTCCGGCAGCTGCTCCAGCAAGGCCCGCAGATCCCCCTTGAGGCATTCGCCATCCACCACCTCCGACGGCAGCACGCCATCGCCGGCCAGCAGATCCAGCAGTTCGGTGTCCTCGCCATCGCCCAC
>CAIJRN010000077.1 GCA_903823115.1 uncultured cyanobacterium | reverse complement strand
GGCGGTGCTGCTGGGGGTCGCGGTGCTGGCCCCGCTGTGGTCAGCCCTGCAGGCGGACAGCAAACGCCTGCGGGAACTGCAGGATCTTCAGGATCAGGTCGTGTTGATGCGGCAGCAGATGGCCAGCCAGGACATGCTCGAAGAGCGCTCACTCGCCCAGAAGGACAAGCTCGTCGATCTGATCATCGGCAGCGGCGATGTTTCCACCTTCCTGGCGATGTTGGATCGGGAGGCAAAAGCCGCCGGGGTCCAGCTGGATCTGTATCAGCCCCAGGCGCCCACCGCCCCCGCTTCGGCAGCACCGGCGGCACCGGCTGCGCCGGGCACCCCAGCCGCCAAGGAGGCCCAGCCCGATCCGATGGAAGCTGAGGGTCTGCAGCGCACCGGCATGCAGATTCTGGCCAAGGGCTCCTATCCCAGGCTGCTGAACTTGCTGGAACGCATTGAGGCCCTGAGTGTGCTGGTGGAGCAAAGTGGTCTCAAGCTGGAGCTCAGGGACCCCGCCAGCAGCGATCCCAAGTTGGCAGCCATCGTCCCGCCGGTGACGATGACGATCGGCTTCAGTCTTTACGGCCGTTCCGCTGCAAGTAGAAGCGAATCAGCTCAGGCGGCTGCAGCCGGTGGCGCCAGTGGGGGGCCTGCTGCTGCCGGTGCGCCGCCGCCGGCCAAACCGACCAGCCGCTGAACTTCGAGACAAAGCTGTTTTATATCGCCAGAGCTCGATAGCATGCATCCGACCGGTCCGTAATGAGAAGCGTGGGTAGAAGCTGCTGGCACAACCGACTTTTTGCCGCCGCCAGCCTGGCTGCCCTGCAGAGCTTCCCGCTGGTCGCCGCTGCCCAGAGTGCGTCTCCCTACGGTGGTCGGGCTGTGCCACTGCCTGCCGCCCAGCCGCCTGCCAGTGCCGGCGGGGCTGCGCCCGCACCGCTGCGCGTGCCGGTGGGTGGTTCGATCGAGCTGAAGCTGCGCCGTCTGCCCGATGCGGTGGAGCTGGTGATTGAAGGGGTGGGCACGGCGCCCCAGCTGCAGCAGACCACGCGCGGCTCCAGCTGGGAGGGCATGCTGCTCACCGCCTCGCCCAATTCGCTGCGCCGCGGGCCCCAGGGCTTCAGCCTGCCGGAGGTGGGTTTCCAGAGCGTGCGCATCGATGGTTCGGGCCGTACCTTCCGCCTGCAGGTGACACCGGTGCCGGGCTACCCAGTGGGCCGGCCGGTGGTCAGCGCCGACGGCCGTGATCTGATCCTCAGCTTTGCCGCCCCCAGCCAGGCCAGCCTGCAGACGGCGCGCCCCGACCTGAATCAGCCCGGCCGCGTGCCCCAGAGCAATTTCGTGCCGCCGCTGCAGCCGCGGGCGGTGGCGCCGCCAGTGGGCGATATGGCGGTGGGCACGATGCTGCTCAGCAATCCCAGTTATGTGAACATCAGCGGCCCGCCGGTGACGATGACGCTGCGCAATGCACCGGTGAAGGATGTGTTGATGGGTCTGAGTCAGTTGGGCGGTTATGGTTTTGTCTATGTGGAGGATTGCAAGAATCCCGGTTCAGCAAAGCCGGGGGCCATTGATTGCGATGCGAAGGACGCGGTGGGAACGACCTCCAATCGCAAAATCACGATTTCCTTCCATAATGAAAGCTATTCCCGGGCCTTCAACTCAGCCTTGTTGTCGTCGGGTCTGCAGGGGCGCAGGGACGGCAACATGATCGTGGTCGGCCCGAATGTGCTGGACAAGGGTTTCGGGGCGACGATGTCGAAGGTCTACCGCCTCAATCAGGTCTCCTCCTCTGCTGCCGCTGATTACCTGGCCAATCTCGGCGCCACGATCACCAAGACCAACACGATCACCACGGCCGTCACCGAAGGGGCTTCCGCCACCAACGCCCTCGCCGGTGCCCCCAATTCGGCCACCACCAACTCCAGTACGTCCACAACGGTGGAGGCCTACGGTTCAGGCGTCGGTCCGCTGCGGGGACTGATCGGTACCACGGACACCCGGTTGGCCACGATCACGCTGGTGGGCCCGCCCCAGGTGGTGGCGGTTGCCGAGCAATATCTCAAGCAGCTGGATCTGCGGCAACGGCAGGTGGCTCTTTCGGTGAAGATTCTGGATGTGAGCCTGCAGAATGATTCTTCGATTTCAAATAGCTTTGCCTTTCGCTACGGCAATAATTTCATTGTCAATGACCAGGGCAATCTTGCCGGTGCCTGGGGCAATTATCTGCCGCCGTCGGCGCGGCTGGGATTGGATAGTCTCAAAGGTACCCCTATTCCCAATCCAGGGCTCCAGTATCCCAAGGACCAGTTCTTTGATGTGCTCAAGGCCACGATTCAGTCCCAGTCCACCAAATTGCTGGCATCGCCCACCCTCATTCTCACCGACAACCCGAGCGAGATCAGTGGCGGCGGTGAGGTGGTGACAGCCACCTCAACCACGGCAGGCGGGGCGGCCGAATCGGTGTTCAGTAGTGCCACCATCGGCAGAAAGCGTTCGAATGAGTCCTTCGTCACTGTCGGCACGCAGGTGATCACCAATTACACCGTCACTACCGGGACTCAGGGCAATGGTAATTCCTGTCAGCCAGAGTTCAGTACATCCGGTCTGACTTTTGGGGCCAGGGTCAACAAGATCGATGACAATGGTTTTGTCACCTTTAACCTCTCGCCGTCGGTGTCGGCCGTCACCGATCAACAGCCGGTCGAGGGCTGCGGCCCCATCAGTATTCTCAGTATCCGCCGCCTCGACACGGGTTCGGTCCGCGTCAGGGATGGCCAGACCTTGATCCTCACGGGTGTGATCTCCGATTTCAACTCTCAGGGTGTGGATAAATGGCCGATCCTTGGTGATATGCCGTTGATCGGTCAGTTCTTCCGCTCCACCAGTAGCACCCGCACCAAGAATGAACTGGTGATTCTGGTGACGCCCCACATCATCAATGACACGGAAGGTGGCAACTTTGGTTATGGCTATCAACCTTCAACCGGTGATGCCCGCCGTCTGCTGGGCAGCAACATTCCCTGAGCCAGGCCCCTGAGGCCGTCCTCGCGAAGTCTGTCTCGGTTCAGAAGGCCATCGGCGCCAGGAATTTCACCGCCAGCGGTGCCAGGGTCTGAAGGGCTGTCATGGCGCCACTGAGGAGTTGGGAGCCCATGCCGTTGCCGCCCTTGTTCTTTTTCGGGGCATCGAGCAGCGCCTCCGAGGCCTGGCGCAGTTTTTCGGCCGTGAACGCATCGCCGCTCTGGGCATACAGGCTGGCCGCATAGCTGAAATCCTGGGCGGCCAGGTCGTCCTTGCCCTGCTCCTTGCGGCTCATGCCCCGGGCCAGCCAGGTGAGCGCGGCATCGGGTTTCTGGCGCAGGGCTTCGCCAAAGAGCCGCTCGGCGGCGGGGGCATTGCCCGCCAATGACGCCTCGACGCCGGCGTTGTGTAGATCGGCGTAGCTGAGGCTGTCGTTGGCGAGGCCCTTGGCTCGCTCCCAGTGGCTGCGCGAGAGGGCACCGGGATCCAGTTGGGCGCCGCTGAGGTCGCTCTCACGCAGGTCCGTGCCCTCCAGCCGGGCGCCGCGCAGATCGGCGCCGCGCAGGGTGGCTCCCTGCAGGCTGGTGAAACTCAGATCCGCACCTTTGAGCTGGGCGCCATCGAGCTGGGCGCCGCTGAGGTTGGCCCGCTGCAGCTGGGCGCCGCTGAGGTTGGCATCCCGCAGGCTGGCGTGCACCAGGTCGGCGTCCTGCAGCTTGCAGTTGGGGCAGGAGCCCTGGCTCAGCAAGCGCATCAGCTGGTCGGTGTTGGCGGCCCTGGCTGGCAGGGGCCCCAGGGCCGCCAGCGAAGCCAGGGCCAAAGGCGCGGTGAAGCTGATCAGCGGCGCCAGGCCGCTCAGGCTGATGGCGATCCGCCTCAGTCCCTGGGGCCGGTGGCCCTGGCGTGCCGGCGTCCGCTGTGCAAGCCCGCTAAGGGCTGAACTGCATGGGCCGATGGCGCCTTCGCCGGGGCTGAGTCGCGACGGGGGGGCAGGGCTCGTACTGGGCTGGGTTGCGCTGCTCGGGCTCGCACTGACCTGGCTCGCACTGATCTGGCTTGTGTTGTTCCGGATCGCTGGGATCGGGGCGGACATCACCATCCCTCACGGATCGATCGTCCCCGTTGTACAGCGGCTGGCCCTGTCCTGCCTCAGGGCGGTAGCCGCTGCAGCCGGCGGCTGAGCTGGCGCCTGCTGCGCTTCAGCTGCCGCCCGGCGCGGCCGGGGCGCGGCGGCGGGCCGTAGCGATGCTGCTGATACAGGGCCACGAAGCGCCGCAGTTCCGGCGCCAGCTGCGGCCAGCGCTGCTCCACCCGTTGGGCGAAGGCGGGCAGGGTTTCGCCGGGTTCCGGCGCCATGCCGGCCCGGGCCAACTGGCGCAGGGCGGTCTCCAGGGCCCGGCGGGGGCCATCCCCCGGACTGCGGCGCTGCAGCCAGCTCAGCAGCGCCAGGGCTGCCGTCAGGCAGAGGCCAAGGGCCAGCAGCACCAGGGCCCCCAGCCATTGCCGATGGTCCCCCAGCAGTCGCCGCAGCAGGGCCTCCTGGCTCTGGCGGTCGTAGCCCAGCCAGAGGCGCGTCCAGCCGATGTCCAGGCCCCACCACTGCTGCTGCAGCCACTCCGTCGCTCCGGCCCGGGCCCTGCCTTCGGCGGGCCCCGGGCCGCCGTTGGCGATCCAGAGGCTGGGATCCACCTGCCGCCAGCCCTCAGCGGGCAGCCACACCTCGCTCCAGGCGTGGGCGTCGGACTGGCGCAGATCCAGGTAGCCATTGCCGCCGATCGGCTGCACCCAGCTGCCGCCCCGATAGCCGCTCACCACCCGGGCGGGAACACCGGCGGCCCGCATCAATGCCGTGAAACTGCTGGCGTAATGGCCGCAGAAGCCCTGGCGGCGCTCGAACAGAAAGGCATCGAGCGGGGCGCGCTGCGGCAGGGTGCCGGGTCTGGCGCTGTAGCTGAAATTCTGGCTGCGGAACCAGCGGTGGGCTGCTTCCAGGCGCTGGGCCGGCGCCGGCAGGGCGGCCCAGCTGGCCGCCAGGGCTTCGAGTCGCGGGTTCTGACCCCGGGGCAGGCCCAGATCGCCCGGGCCGGGGGGCTGCCGCTGCCACAGGTTGACGCTGTCGTCATCGGCGATCGCGTACACCCGGCGTTGATCGCTGGGGCCCCGGTGCAGCAGTTCACCGCCGCCATCGGCCAGCAGCTCCCGGCTCAGGGGCCGGCCGCGGCCGCTCCAGGGCACGGCCGCCAGGCCACTCGCTTCGTTCAGCCACAGCTGGCTGGCCGCCGCCGTTGGCGGCGCTGCCTCGCTGATGGCGCGCGGGTCGTTGGCACCCGCCGGTGGTGCCGTCGAGCCGGTCCAGCGCACGCCATCGAAGCGGTCATGCACCAGCACGCGCCAGTAGCGCCGGTCGGCAGCGGGGGGCTGGCCCCCCGGAAAGGTCACCCGCGCCGCCGGACTGGCATTGCCCACCAGTTCGCTGATGCTGCCCGGTTCGAGACTGTCGCTCAGGCCCACCGTGGCCGCCGAGCCCCGCTGGCTGGGCAGGGCACTGAAGGGGCTGAGCCGCGGCACCAGCAGAAACAGCACCAGGGCCAGGGGCAGGGCCGCCGCCAGCACCTGGGCGCTGCGCCGCAGCAACACCTGCCAGCCCAGCCCTTCGCCCAGCTCCAGGGCCAGCAGGCCCGCCAGGGCCAGCACGATCGTCGCCGCCTGCAGCAGGCTCGGGCCCAGGTCCGGCCGCATCGAGGCCTGCAGGCCGGCGCCGACCAGCAGCAACAGGCTGACGATCCGATGTTCCGCCAGGCTGCGGGCCTCCCACAGCTTCAGGGCGGTGAGGGCCCCCAGGCCGATCGCCATCGCCCCCAGCAGCAGATTGGGCTGCAGTCCCGTCAGGCCGATGGCCAGCAGGGCCATGGCCAGCCATTGCAGCGGGGCCGTGGCGCCAGCCAGGCGCTGCGGGCGGGTCCGGGGGTGGGAGCGGTCCCTGGTGAGAGGGCGAGGGCTGTTCACGGTTGGGTGGGCTCGGCGGGGCAGCGGGCCAGGGCCGCCAGGGTGCGCTGCCGCTGGGCCAGGCCGTGGCCCGCTGGGATGCGTTCGGCCCCCAGCACCAGGCCGTAGCTTTCGCCCTGGGCCTGCAGCCGGCAGATCCGCTCACTCAGGTGCTCCAGGGCCCGCTCCAACGGCAGCGCCGGATCGGGGGCCAGCAGCGGCGTGCGGTCGCTCGGATCGCTGAAGCGCTTGGCGTAGCGGCCCCGCCCCTGGGCCACCAGCTTCCAGGCCAGGCGGGAGGAGCCATCTTCGGGGCGATGGGGCAACAGGTCGCGCCATTCGTCACTGCCCTCCTGGTGATCCTGCAGCGGCGGCGCGCCGTTGTCGCCAGCGCGGCTCTGGTGCAGGATCCGCACCGGGCCAGCTCGCCGGGCGGGATAGACGAGCTGGGGCGCTGTCGGTTCCCAGCGGGACCAGCAGATGAACAAGCCCAGTGGGGCTGTGGTCTGCAGGCGCAGGATGCCGGGTCGCTGCAGCCCCCGCCGGCTCGGGGTCCAGGGCACATTGAGGCGATGCTCGCCGGCGGCCAGGGCCAGCACCGGCCCCAGGGGCTCCCGGCCGAAGCGCAGGCGCAGCCCCTCGCAGCGGCCCGGGCAGTGCAGCTGCAGCGGATAGGCCAGAGGGCTGCCGGCATGGCCCGGCTGGGGATCGCCGCTGGCCAGCTCCACGCCCTGGAGGTTGAAGTGGGTGAGATGGAGGGCCAGCAGGAACAGCCCCAGCATCAGGAAGCTGAGCAGCAAGGGGCCATTGCTCTGCAGCTGGATGCCCACCACCTGCAACAGCAGCAGCCCCGTCAGCCAGAACCAGCCGAAGCGGGTCGGCACGATGTAGAGGTTGCGCAACCCCAGTCGCAAGCGCTCGCCCAGCTGGGGTTCACCGAATTCCATCGACCCCTGCCTGCAGCTGCCGGCTGCGCTCTCCCAGGGATGCTCCGCACTGGCCGCCGTCGAGCCGGTGCTCACACACCGCGGCCAGCACCGCCTGCACGTCGTCGGGGATGACGTGATCCCGGCCCGCCAGCAGGGCCCAGCCGCGGGCGGCCGCCAGCAGGCCGAGGCCGGCCCGCGGCGAGAGCGGCAGCCCCGGTGGGCCGGCGCCGCGGCTGCGGGCCAGCAGATCGAGCACGTAGGCGATCAGGCTGTCGCTGGCGTGCAGGCCGGCCGCCAGCTCCTGCAGGCGCAGCAGATCGGCCGGTTGCAGCTGGGCGTTGAGCGCCTCGGGCCGCAGGCCCTCGCCCCGCAGCAGGGCCGCCTCCGCCGGCCGCTCGGGGAAGCCCAGCTGCAGGCGCATCAGAAAACGGTCGAGCTGGGACTCCGGCAGGGGCGAGGTGCCCCCCTGGTCGAGGCCGTTCTGGGTGGCGATCACCACGAAGGGTCTGGGCAGCGGGTGGCTGACGCCGTCCACGCTCACGCGCCCCGCCGCCATCGCCTCCAGCAGGGCGCTCTGGGTGCGGGGGGAGGCCCGGTTGATCTCATCGGCCAGCAGCACCTGGCTGAACAGGGGACCGCCCTGGAAATGAAAGCTGCCGCTGGCCGGATCAAACACATTGATGCCGGTCAGGTCAGCGGGCAGCAGGTCGCTGGTGAAGCTGACGCGCTTGAAGGCCAGTCCGAAGCTGCGGGCCAGGGCCTCGGCCAGGGTGGTCTTGCCGACCCCGGGCAGATCCTCGATCAGCAGATGGCCGCGGGCCAGCAGGCAGGCCAGGGCCAGCCGCACCTGGGTGTCCTTACCCAGCAGCACCCGGCTGATGGCGGCGATCACCCGCTCGAGGCTGGCGGTGGCGGCTGCTGCAGTGACGGCGGGGGTGGGCACGGTGGGACGGGGGGCGTTGAGGGCCGGGAGGGGAGGGGCGTGACGGAGGCCGGCAGGGGCAGGGACCGAGCGGGATCAGGACGTCAAGGGCAGTGGCAGGTCGGGATGGCCCCAGTTCAGTGTTAGTCAAGGTCAGGGGTAGCGAGTTTTGCTGGTCGCCCCTCCCCTGGCCCGCGGCTGCATCTGGCACTGTGAGCGTCCGGAAGGGGGTGTCCCATCTGCTGGCGCCTGGCTGCGCGCCCAGGAAGTGGAAAAATTGATGGCCTTCAGAAGATCACAGAGCGGCCATACTTCATCGCCAGAGCGACACATCAACCCCCTTGGCTTCAGATCGGATGGTGTGGCAGGTCCGCCCTGATCGGAGCTGGTTGGTGGCCTCGCCGCCGAGCCGGGCCCAGGGCAAATGCTGATTTCAGGCCCTTGCCATGCAACACTTAGCGTGGAGTTGCTTTTTCTTCATGCTCAAACAAGGGCAGCTGAAAAAGATCAAAATTGGCGTGATCGGCGCCGGTCCGGCCGGTCTCGTCGCAGGTTACCTGCTCAGCAAGGCTGGCCTTGATGTCGAGGTCTGGGAAACCGATCAACGCTATGTGGGCGGCATTTCGCGCACCGAGGTTTACAAGGGTTTTCGCTTTGACATCGGCGGCCATCGTTTTTTCTCCAAGTCCCCGGAGGTGGAGGATCTATGGAGCGAAATTCTGCCCGATGACCTGCTGCAGCGCGACCGACTCTCCCGCATCTTCTACCGGGGCAAGTTTTATGCCTACCCCCTTGATCTTGCCGAGGTGGTTGGCAATTTGGGTGGGCGGGAGTCGCTGCTCTCCGTGGCCTCCTATCTCAAGGCAAAACTGAACCTTTCGCCCAGGCTCGACAATCTCGAGGACTGGGTGACACGCAAGTTCGGCGGCCGCCTCTATCGCATGTTCTTCAAGAGCTACACCGAAAAGGTGTGGGGCATGCCCTGTCGCGACATCTCCGCCGACTGGGCCGCCCAGCGGATCAAAGGGCTCTCGCTCACGAAGGCAGTCCGGAGGGCCCTGCGGCCAAGGCGCTCGACCCCCAAAGCGGGCGAAGCCGGGCGTGCTGATGTGATCAAGACCTTGATCACCTCCTTTCGCTACCCACGTCACGGGCCGGGGATGCTCTGGGAGGCGGCCGCCGCCAAGATCCGGGCGCAGGGTGGAAGCATTCACATGGGTACACGGGTTGGCGCTCTGAAGCGCGCCGACTCGGGGCGCTGGCGGGTGACCTTGGTCGCTGCCGATGGCTCCGAGCGGCAGCAGGAGGTGGATCAGCTGATCAGTTCCGCGCCGCTGGGCTGGCTGGTGCGCAACCTGGAGCCCGGCCTGCCTCCGGCAGCGCTGGCGGCCGCCGGCGCCCTGCGCTATCGCGATTTCCTGACGGTGGCGCTGATCCTGAAGACCCCCAGCAGCTTCCCTGACAACTGGATCTATATCCACGATCCGCAGTTGAAGGTGGGTCGCATCCAGAACTTCGCCAGTTGGTCGCCGGAAATGGTTCCCGACCCAACCATGGCCTGCTACGGAATGGAATACTTCTGCAACCAGACCGACCACCTCTGGAGCAGCAGTGATGCCGAGCTGATCCAGATGGCCACCCAGGAATTGCTCAGCCTGGGGTTGGCGCAGGAGGGCGATGTGATCGACGGGGCCGTGGTGCGCCAACCCAAAGCCTATCCGGTCTACGACGATCTCTACACCGAACGGCGCACCATCATCCGCGCCGCGCTCAGCGAGCACTGCCCGGGGCTGCACGTGGTGGGCCGTAACGGCATGCACCAGTACAACAACCAGGACCATTCAATGATGACGGCCATGCTCACGGCCCGCAATATCCTGGCTGGTGAGCAGCTCTATGACGTTTGGCAGGTGAATCAAGACGCCGAATATATTGAAGCCGGTTCTGCCGGTGGCGGCAGCCCATCGTCTGCCTCTCCTGCAGCGGCTTGCCGCGGTGCCTGATCAGCCGTCCCGCCCAAGACGTTTCCGCTCGGCGGCGGGCAGGCTGCTGCATCGCCTGCTGCTCCGGGCCGGTGCACGCCTGCCCGGCAGGGCTATCAACGGCCTGATCCGCGACACCGCCCGCCAGGAGTGGCCGCTGCTGGCCACCAATCTGCTCTGCAACCTGGTGCTGGCCCTGAGCGAGGGGCTCACTTTCGCCGTGATCTTCCAGGCCGCCCGACTGCTTGGCGGTGGCCGAACCCGGGTGGCGCTGGCCCTGCCAGGCCCCCTGGAGCCCCTGGCCAACAGCTTCGGCTCCTTGTCGGCTGGCAGCCAGTTTGCTCTGCTCATGGGCTGTGCCATGGGCCTGCAGGTCCTGATGAGCCTGGCCCGCTACGGCAGCGGCGTGTCCTCCGGCTGGTTCGCGGCCCGTTGTCAGCGACGGGTGGCACCCGCCATCCACCCCCACCTGCTCAGCCTCAGCTACGCCTGTGCCAGCCGCTACAGGGTCGGCGATCTGGTCAACAGAACCAACCTGGCCCCCCTGGCTGTGCAGATTCAGCTTGAGGAGGGGCCCCAGTTACTCAGCAATCTGCTGTTGGTGGGGATTTATCTGGCGGTTCTACTGCTGCTCACACCGGCGCTGTCGCTGGTGCCGATCGCCATGGCCCTGGCGATTGCGTTGCTGCAGCGGCAGTTGCGGCCGCGCATCCGCCGGGCCTTCCTGCAGCTGGCGGAGGTGCGGCGACAGATGGCGTCAGCTATCACCGAGGGCATTCAGATCCTGCGGCTGCTGCACAGCAGCGCCGGTATCGTCACGGCCCGGGAGCGGCTGGATC
>CAIJRN010000076.1 GCA_903823115.1 uncultured cyanobacterium | reverse complement strand
GATCCAGCCGCTCCCGGGCCGTGACGATACCGGCGCTGCTGTGCAGCAGCCGCAGGATCTGAATGCCCTCGGTGATAGCTGACGCCATCTGTCGCCGCACCTCCGCCAGCTGCAGGAAGGCCCGGCGGATGCGCGGCCGCAGCTGCCGCTGCAGCAACGCAATCGCCAGGGCCATGGCGATCGGCACCAGCGACAGCGCCGGTGTGAGCAGCAGTAGAACCGCCAGATAAATCCCCACCAACAGCAGATTGCTGAGTAACTGGGGCCCCGAGTTCATCGCCCATACTCTCCGGCGCTGGTGCAGGAGCAACGCCACCGCCACGGCCTACATCGAGCCTGGATCCACGTGGCAGAACGGCTTTGCTGAATCGTTCACCAGAAGATTCAGGGATGAGTTCCTGAACACCATGCTGTTCACCACCGCGGCCGAGGCTCAAAGGGCTTGTCTGATCGCTGGCGCTGGGAGTTCAACACCCTCAGTCCGCATTCGGTCCTCCAAGGGCGTACGCCCCTGGAGGCAGCTCAACAAGGAGCTGCAGCATGACCACATCCACCATCTCTCATTCGGCCTGGACTAATGAAGGGGGTCAGGTCAGTACCCCGTAGAAGCCACGATGACGATCGAAAACCGTCCTCACCTGGGCCACCGCAACAGGTTTTGCGCGACAACGGCCCTGCGGCCTCAGGTCATCGGCCCCGTCAGCTGGGAGATCCGCCAGTCAAGGCACGCCTGGATGCAGAGCAACTGGCCGAGCGGCTAGGCCGCACGATCCGCGATACCAACCGCAGCCTGGCGGTCTGCAGCTGCGCAACGACGAGGACGACTGGCAGCTCACGGAAGCGGGTCGGAACTGGGGCCAGACCCTGCCCAGCTGCTCCCAGTGTCCCCGAGGTGCCCAGATCCTCTGGAATCCGGCGGTGCTGACGTTGCTGCAGGGGGAAGCGTGATGTCAGACAGCAGCTTGGCTCTGGTCGACGTGCCCCCAGAGGATCAGCGCGGGCTGGTGGCTGTTGTTGGCGTGAATGCCGGCTTCACCCACTTGGAGGCCCAGAAGACGAATGACCCTCACCCCATTTGCAGGAGGGGTCGCTGATGGTGTTTCCAAGAGTGCGTGCCAACCGCCCGCAGCCCACTGCGAATCCAATCGCACTATCCCACCAGGCTCAGGAATGGGGTGATGCTCGATCAGCTGGCCAGCTTCTCGGTGTGAGCGAGAAAACACTTGGCCGATGGCGAAAGGCTGGTCTTCTCAAGGCCGGAGTGCACTGGCGCCGCAAATTCCCCAGCAGCAATTCACCGGTTCTCTACCACCTGGAGCGCTGCAACAGTGCGATGAACGAAGCAGCTGCTCGGTCCGCAGCCTTCCTCGAGACATGAGAAGAAAGCGAAGGAGAAGGCATTCATCCCTGTGGTGCAGTTCACTTCCGGAGGCCATCGAAGGCCTGAAGTGGTGGGCAGAGGAGCCCCCATGCAGAAGGCTGGCCTGGGCACCGCGGGGACAGCCTTGGAGGCTTTCGGCCTAATCTGAGGTCGGTTCCGCCGAGACCAACAGGAGGAGCACACACCATGCGTCTAGCCGAGCTGCAGCACCTGGCACCCCAGATCCATGAGCTCCTGGGCCGTTTCGGGGCCAGCAATCTCGCTGTGTTCGGTTCTGTGGCAAGGGACCGGGCGAGTGCCGGCAGCGATGTCGATCTGCTGGTGGACCTGCCTGATGGAGCCAGCCTGTTTGATCGAGCAGAGCTGAAGTCAGCTCTGGAGGAGCTGCTGCTGAGTCGGGTTGATCTGATCCGGCGTCGCAACCTGAAGCCAAGCATCAGAGAGGTCGTGGAAGCAGAAGCCGTCACACTCTGATGGAGCCGAGAGACCGCCAAGCGCTTGAAGACATCCTTGGTGTTCTGGATCGTGCTTTGGAGTTCCCGATCCATGACTTCCAGACGCTGGAGAGAACGACCTATCTTCAAGATGCGGTGATTCGCTGCCTGGAAGTCCTCGGAGAAGCCACCAAGCGATTGAGCAGTGAGATTCGGATTGCGAACACAGAAATACCCTGGCGTGCCATGGCGGGAATGCGCGACGTGCTGATCCATGCCTACGACCAGATCGATCTGGAAGAGGTCTGGATGGCCTATCAGCTCTTCCCGAAAATCAGAAACCAGGTTGCCGACATCCTTGGGCGGAATGGCTAAACGGCACCTCGAATAATCAGTATTTTGCAGAGGCTCTGCGAACATGAAAAAGCCGCCAGAGAAGCGGCAGAGCAGGAAAATCTTGTATCGACTCTTGACAAGATGACCTGAACCATATAAGCCTCTACGCAAAATTTATGCAGCCACTGCTATATGGCAAGAGCGCTGGAGATAGCGAAGAAAGTTGAAGGTCAGGTTCTTGAGGCCCCACCAAGCCTCGTTCCTTTCTAGCCCAATCTTTCTTGTCAGCTTTCCACCCATGGACATGGTCATGCCGCCAAAGACATGCTCCACACAAGCTCTGATTGACGACTTGACACGATTCAGTTCCTTGGCTGCGTCGCTAAGCGGATGATTGCGTGCGCCTTTTTCGTGGATCAGGCTTTCGAAGCCACCGAGACTCAGAAGATCCGCAAAGCATTCTCCTGAATACGCTGAGTCGGTCCAGACATAATCATGTTCGTTTTCTGGATCCAACAGGCATGGAGGCATCTGGCTATCGTGGATATTGGCAGGAGTGACAGCATATCGACGGATGAATCCATGGTCGACATCGATGCAGATGCTGTTCTTGTAACCGTAGTAACTGATGCCGTTCTTTTTTGTCCAGCGAGCATCTAAATCCTTTTGCTGCAAGCGATCTGGGTTTTCATCCCAGCCCTCAGGCAGCCTC
>CAIJRN010000075.1 GCA_903823115.1 uncultured cyanobacterium | reverse complement strand
TGGGCTTCGGTGCTGAGGGCTTCAATGCAGGCCAGCACGTCGGCGCTGCGAAGCGACTCCAGGGGTTGGCGCAGGCAGCGCTCGAGCCTCTGGCTCTGGCGGGCCAGGCCGATGCCCCAGGCCGAAAGCACGCCGGCGAGGGGATGAATCAACACCCGCTCGATGCCCAGGCTGCTCGCCAGGGCACAGCCGTGCTGGCCGCCGGCACCACCGAAGCAGACCAGCACCGCGCCGCGGATGTCATGGCCCCGTTGAATCGAGATGCGCCGGATCGCCTCCGCCATCCGCTCATTGGCAATCGTCAGGGCCCCCTGAGCCAGCCGTTCCAGAGCCAGCGGCTCTGCCTCCGTGGCCCTCTGGCCCAGGGCTGCCGCCAGCGCCTCGAAGCGCTGCCGCACCACGACCACATCGGCGCTCTGGTCAGCCTGGGGGCCGAACACCGGTGGCAGCGCTCCCTCGGGCAGACGGCCCAGCAACAGGTTGGCGTCGGTGACGGTCAGCGGACCGCCGCGGCGGTAACAGGCCGGACCGGGATCGGCGCCGGCGGACTCGGGGCCCACCAGCAGCCGCTGGCCATCGGCCCGCAACAGCGAGCCCCCTCCGGCGGCCACCGTGTGGATCGGCAGCATCGCCGCCTGCACCTGCAGCCCGGCAATCGCCGTGATCGCCGTGCGCTCCCAGGCGTCCTCGCCCCTGGAGCCATCGAAATGGAAGACATCGGTGGAGGTGCCGCCCATGTCGAAGCCGAGAATCGGCCGATCGCCACAGCCCGCCGCCTGGGCCGCGGCCACCGCTGCCACCATGCCGCCGGCCGGGCCGGAGAGGATCGTGTCCTTGGCTTGCAGCTGGACGGGCGCCTGCAGAGCGCCGCTGGAGGTCATCACCCGCAGCCGGGTCGACTCCCCCAGGGCGACGGCCACCTCGGCCAGATAGCGCTGCAGGCTGGGCCGCACCGCCGCTTCCACCACCGTCGTCTCCAGCCGGGGCACGAACCGGCTCTGGCGGCTGAGCTGATGGGAGAGCAACACCGAACCGAAGCCAAGCTGCTCGAGCCAGCGGCCCAGGGCCAGCTCATGGGCCGGATGGCGGTAGCTGTGCAACAGGGCAACGGCGACGCTGTGATAGCCATCGGAGCGGGCCTGGCGCAGCTCGCCTTCCAGATCGCCCCCCAGGCGCAGGGGCACCAGCTCGGCACCATCGGCAGCCAGGCGCCCCTCCACCTCGAGCACCCGCATCGGCAGGGGCTCGGGTCGCTCGATCCGCAGGGCGAAGATGTCCGGGCGATGTTGATCGCCGATGGCGGGCAGATCGGCGAAACCACTGTTGAGCAGCAGCAGCACCGGCTGCAGCTGCCGCTCCAGCAAGGCATTGGTGGCCACGGTGGTGCCGAGACGCACCTCCGCCACCAGACCCGGCGGCAAGGGCTGATCGGCGGCCAGCCCCAACACCTCTCGCAGGGCCCGGATCGCCGGATCACCGGGCCGCTCCGGCTGCACCGACAGCACCTTGCGCACCACCAGCCGCCCCGCGGGCGATCGCCCCACCAGATCGGTGAAGGTGCCGCCCCGATCGATCCAGAAGCGCCAGCCACCAGCTCCAGCAGCACCACCAGCCGCAGCCGCAGTCCCGGACTCAGGCCCGGCTGCGGTCTCGGCTGCGGTCTCGGCCCCGCCCCTGGCAACGTCAGCCGCTGCGATGCCAGCCTGCTGGCCTGGCCCGTCGCCTAGCGCAGCGATGGCCAGGTTCTGCTCCGGATCTGTCGCCCGCTCTGTCGTCACGGCCATCGCCCTGTAGCCCTATCAGTCTGCGGCGCCCATCGGCGGGGCCATGCTGCTGCACCCGGACCGTTTCGAACCCCATGTCCCCACTCACACCAGGCCAAGGCCTCCGCTGGTCCCGGACAGAGCTCACCAGCCTCCTCACTTCAGGGTCGACCAGGACGATCGATCGATGGCTGCATCTTTGATCCCGGCAAACAGGCACGCCAGGGATCATGCCCTGCTTTCTCCGTTCCATGCCTGCCTGAATTGCCTGGCTCCGACCTGCAGCCAGTTCCTGGCCTGAGCCGCC
>CAIJRN010000074.1 GCA_903823115.1 uncultured cyanobacterium | reverse complement strand
CCTTGCATCGGCGGCTCGCTGGCGTCCCAGGAGCGGTGTCCAAAAAAAAGCCCGGGTGCAGTGCACGCCGGGCCGGGTGATGGGGACAGTTCCACTATCACCCGAACAGGGTCGATCTGGCGACTACGACCAGCGGTATCGGACCCAATTGGGCGCCACTCTGGTGGTCGCCCCCTCTGGTGCAGGGCCTGGCCAGAGCGGATTCAGGGGGAGTCGGCGGCGGCGGTGTCAAATCCCGAGCCCACGGCCTCGGCCACCGGGGCCGGACCGGGTCGGTAGCCGGCGGCCCAGATCGCCCGGGTGCGCTGATGCAGCCGATCGCGATCCAGACCCCAGAGCCGCAGCACCTTGTCGAGATCCTCGCGCAGATCATGGGCACCGGGAAAACCCTCGTAGCGCATCAGCAGCCGTGCCGCATCCACCAGATGGTCATCCAGCGGGGGATCGGCAGCCAGCAGCCGATCGACGCTGTCGCGATCGATGGCGTGGAGGGGGTGGCTCTGTTCATCCATCGCGAGGGGAATCCAGGGGAAGAGGACGGTAAGGAATCGGAACCCGGGGCTGAGGCGTCAGCGCCGGCCAGGCTCGAACCAAGCCCAGCCCGCTGCTTAGGTTGGGCCTATTCAATGGCCGGATGACCAGCATGAGCGCTATGAGGCTCAGCCTGATCGTCAAATACCTGCGTCCCTATCGACGCACCCTGACCCTGGGAGCGGTGGCCCTGCTGGTGGTGAACCTGCTGGGCGTCGCCATCCCCCTGCAGGTCCGCAACATTGTCAACGACCTGCACCAGGGCTTCAGCCTGAACACGGTGCTGCGCCAGTCGGCACTGATCCTGCTGATGGCCACCACCATGGGCATGGTGCGGTTGTGGTCGCGGATGCTGGTGTTCGGAGTGGGTCGCCAGGTGGAGGCCTCGCTCAAGCAGCAGATCTTTGATCACGTGCTTACCCAGGAACCGGGCTGGGTGCAGACCACCGGCAGCGGCGAGGTGATCAGCCGCGCCACCAGCGATGTTGAGAACATCCGGCGCCTGCTCGGCTTCGCCGTACTCAGCCTCACCAACACCGGCCTGGCCTATGCCCTCACCCTGCCGGCGATGCTGGCGATCGATCCCTGGCTGAGCCTGGCCGCCCTGGGCCTCTATCCGCTGATGCTGCTGGTGGTGCGGCTGTTCGGGGGCCGCATGATGCGCCAGCAGCGGCGCCAGCAGGAAGCGCTCGCCGATCTCAGCGACCTGATCCAGGAGGATCTCTCCGGCATCGGCGCCATCAAGATCTACGGCCAGGAGCGCACCGAGCTGGCGGCCTTCGAGGTGCTCAATCGCCGCTTCCGCGATGCGGCCCTGGGCCTCGGTCGTACCCGCAGCACCCTGTTCCCCCTGCTGGAGGGGATCTCGTCGTTGAGCCTGCTGCTGCTGATCGCCTTCGGCAGTGGCCAGATCGAGAACGGCCGCCTGACGATCGGCGGTCTGGTGGCCCTGATCCTGTTCGTGGAGCGACTGGTCTTCCCCACGGCCCTGCTGGGCTTCACGCTCAACACCTTTCAGACCGGCCAGGTGAGCCTGGAGCGGGTGGAGGCCCTGCTGAGCCGTCAACCCGAAATCGTTTCGCCCAGCCAACCCAGGCCGCCGGCCCAACCGGCCCGCGGCGCCATTGAGGCCCGCGGCCTCACGGTGCAGTACTCCGGCGCCAGCCGGGAAGCCCTGGTGGATCTGAACTTCGAGATCCAGCCCGGCGAACTGGTGGCGGTGGTGGGACCGGTGGGCTGCGGCAAGACCACCCTGGCCCGCGCCCTGGGCCGGATGGTGGAGGTGCCCGCCGGCACGCTGTTCCTCGATGGCGTCGATGTGCGGGATCTGGCCCTGGCCGATCTGCGCCGCGAGGTGGCCCTGGTGCCCCAGGAGGGCTTCCTGTTCACCGCCAGCCTGGCCGACAACCTCCGCTATGGCAATCCGGATGCAGCCATGGAGCAGGTGGAACTGGCGGCCCGCCAGGCGCGGCTGGAGGGGGACATCAAGGGCTTCCCCGACGGCTACGACACCCTCGTGGGCGAGCGGGGCATCACCCTCAGCGGCGGCCAGCGCCAACGCACGGCCCTCGGTCGGGCCCTGCTGCTGAAGGCGCCGTTATTGGTGCTCGACGATGCCCTGGCCAGCGTCGACAACACCACGGCCGCCGAGATCCTGCGCTCGATCCGCCAGCAAAGCCAGCGCACGGTGCTGATGATCAGTCACCAGCTCTCGGCTGCCGCTGCCTGCGATCGCATCCTGGTGCTCGATGACGGCCGGCTGGTGCAACAGGGACCTCATCTGCAGCTGGTGCACGAACCGGGCATCTACCGCCGCCTGTGGGAACGGGAACAGGCCAGTGAACGGCTGCAGGCGGCCTGACAAGCTTTGAGCGGCCGACCTCTGACTGCCAGAGCCGCGCATGGCAGACCTCTGCTGGGCAGATCGTTGAGCGGCAGTGCTCGCCATAGACAACCGCTGACCAGACGACCGGTGGGTTGATGACCGGTGCCTTCAAGTCTGCTCCGTTGAGGTCGGCTGAATCGCGCTCAGCTGAGTAGAAGTCCGCCGAGCCGAACAGCTGAGCCCAGCTGAGCCGAACAGCAGAGTCCAGCGGCTGATCTGAACAGTTGTTGAGCTTCACACCGTTGTGGCAGCCAGGGAGCTTACGTGAAGCCACCCGTTCGACCGGCTGTCATCCATGGATCCGAGCAAGGCCTACAACCTCCGCTGCACCCTCAGTTTTGGGGATATCTACGGGCAGATCATGATTTGGATGGGGGTGATCTTCGCCAGCCTGGCCTCCGGCCTGGCCTTGATGGGTGCCAGCAAGCCGATCTTCGCCCTCGTGGGTGTCGGCCTGATCCTGGTGCTCTCGCTGCCGTTTCTGCTGTTTGCCTTCACCACCACGCTGCTGAACCACATCGCCCTGGTGCCGGACACAAACCAGCAGCGGACTGTTTAGGCTCAGGCAAAATCGCCGTCACAGCCTTGTTCGGCCTGTTCAACTCCAGCAACACCGGCAGCTCAGCCGGTTCGATCGGCCAGCAGCTCCAGGACGTCCGCCATGCGGTGCTCGGCAGCGAGATCACCGCCGCGCCGGCAGCCGGACAACAGGAAGCCCTGTTTGGCTGCGGCTGTTTCTGGGGGGCGGAGAAAGGCTTCTGGCGCCTGCCTGGTGTGGTGACCACCGCCGTGGGCTACGCCGGTGGCTCGACCCAGGATCCCAGCTACGACCAGGTCTGCAGCGGCCGCACCGGCCACGCCGAAGTGGTGCGGGTGGTGTGGGACAGCGACAGGGTGGATTTCAGTGATCTGTTGAAGCTGTTCTGGGAATGCCACGACCCCACCCAGGGGAACCGCCAGGGCAACGACCGCGGCAGCCAGTACCGCTCGGCGATCTTCGTCGATGACCCCAGCCTGTTGCAGCTGGCCGAAGCCAGCCGACTCCGCTATGGCACCCTGCTGGCCGCCAGGGGCTTCGCCGCCATCACCAGCGAAATCGCCAGCGGATTCCCCCTGTTCTACGCCGAGGCCCACCACCAGCAGTATCTGGCCAAACCGGGCAGCCGGCCCTACTGTTCCGCCCAGCCCAGTGGCCTGTGCCTCGATGACTTCCCCGGGGCCAACTACCGCTTGCCGGCGTCGGTCTGGAGCGCCTACGACTGGTCCGTGCCTCACTGCGTGCTGCGCGGCGACAACAGCCCGATTGCGCTTCCCTGAGCCCCAGAGCGCCGATTCTCATGCCCCTGCCACCCAATCGCCTGGCTCTGCTGACCTTGGTTCTGCTGGGCCCCCTGCTCAGCCCGGTCCAGGCGATGCAGTCACCGTGGTGGGAGAACTACGACCTCAAGGAGCGCTACATCTGCCCGGATCACGGCAGCCTGGTGCTGGAGCGCAATGAGTCGCAGGCGTCGTTGATCAGTGGCCGATCGAGCTCGATCCTGTTCCGCGAGCCCAGTGACAACCGCGGGCTCATCTATCGCAACGGCTCGATGCTGGTGATGCTGCGCGGTGATGAATTGACCCTGGAGCAACTGCCGCAGCGCCTCATCTGTCTGCGAACCGAAGAAGCATGACCCCCCTCTCTGATCGCGTTGTGATCGTCGCCCTGATCGCCACGGTGGCCCTGGTGTTCGCCCTGGTGTTCTGGACGGTGAAGCTGCATCCAGCCCAGGATCAGCCGCTTCAATGGCGCCAGGGGCCAGCCCGGCTCCATCCAGGCGCTGCCACGATCTGATGCCCAACGCTCTGCCCCCCTCGGAACCGCCAGAGCAACGGGATCTGCCCCTGGCAGGGCACCGACCTCGCCAGCTCCATCCGCTGCCGCGCGGGCTGGTGGAGCTCTATGGGCTGCTGGCGGTGCTGTTCGTGCTCGTGCCCGAGTGGATGGCGGGAGGCGCTCTGTTCGGCTTCCGCGACGGGCGCGAAGGATCGGATCTGCCGGCGCCCTCCGGGGCCTGGCGGCGCTTACCGGAGCTGAGGCTGGCCTCGATGGACACGGCCCAGCTGCGGCTGCTGGGGCGCCAACAGCGCCTGCCTGGCTACGCCCGCCTCAACCGGAAGCAGCTGACGGCCCAACTGTTGAAACGGCTCAAACGGCTGGCCTGAAGGGCCAGGGTCGCTGTGATAGCTTCAATGCGCCGGGGCGTAGCGCAGCTTGGTAGCGCACCACTTTGGGGTAGTGGGGGTCGCAGGTTCAAATCCTGTCGCTCCGATTGAGTTCAACGGCTTGAAAACGTGTCGATCAACCGCTTTCCCCCGAAGGCGGTTTTTTTTTAGTTTTGACGTTCATTCCTCCGACTGGCCGTGCGTCTGAGCGCCGTCTTTTTTTTAACGGGGGTTGGCTGATGACCGCCCTTGTTGCCCCACCGATCACCAAGCTGCACGGCCGTCTCAGGACAGGCCGCGCCGAGCTGCCAGTCATCCGTCCATACGATCACAACAGCCATACGATCACAACAGCCGTGTGATCACAACAGCCGTGCGATCCCAGCAGCCATGCCCCACCACGCCGACCGCCCGACCAAGATCTGCGCCTGCTGCGGCCGACCCTTCCAGTGGCGCCGCAAGTGGAAGGACGTGTGGGAGGAGGTGCGCTACTGCTCCGATCGCTGCCGCAACCAGGCGCGACGGCCTGCCAATCGGCGCCAGGAGCCGTAAAGCCAGCGGCGAGGTGCTCGGTGCCACAGGATCGCGCTGCAGTGGATCGGAATCAGCGACAGGAGCGATCACAGCCACTGACATCCATCCAGTGACATCCATGTACTGACAACCTGCGCTGACATCCATGCACTCAGTGCATGGTTTGGCAGCTTGATGCAGCTGTGCATCGTGAAGGAAGAAGAACAAACCACCGCCTTGCTATCGACCTGAGCTAGCTGTGGAGTCAAGGCATTCTGGTGTCGATTCTCTGTGTCATCCCGCAGCGCCTCGAGTCCATCCACCACAACAGGGGCGGCCAAATCGGCAGCCGGTACGGCGACCCGCAAGAAGCTCGATCTCGCTGCCGTGCAACAGCGCATCGGCGAACTCCTTGCTGCAGGGCCGGCTGATGCGGCGGCGCTGCTGGCGTTTGCCGAGTTCATCCACGGCAAGCCATTCCCGCAGCCGGTGCTCACCTTGATGCAGCTCAAGACCGCCGTCTGCGGTGTCTTTGGCTGCAAGAACACGACCGAACTGCGTCAATCCAGCGAGTTCAATCTGGCGATGGCCGGCCGCAGCGTTGATCTGAAAACCAAAGCGGACTGGCAAAAGCTCTATCGTGAATGGGTGGGTGTGCCGCAGGCGGAGCGCCAGCGCACCGGCGCCACCTGCATCAACGGCATCGATGTGCTGGAGAACTTCCGGCCCTGGCATGTGTTCGGCTTGGAGCCGGCCACGGCCACCGCCAATGACATCAAGGAGGCCTTCCGCCATCTGGCCAAGGAGCACCATCCCGACATGGGCGGTGATCCCCGCGTGATGGAGCGTCTGCAGAAGATGCGCGATTCGTTGCTGGCATTCCGCTGATGTCGATCACACCATCCGCCGCCAGTCCTGCCAATCCCCGCTCCAAAAGAGAACGCGACGCTTTCTCCGACAAGGAAGCCGCCAGGATGATCGGCATTCCGGTGAGCAAACTTTACCGAATCTGTAACATATTTGATGCCCATTCCGATGATACTTGGGATCTGATCGAGGGTGAATTCTTTGAATTCGAGCCAGGCCAGGCCCGAAAACGCCGCTTCTATGAAGAGGGTGTGATGGCGATCGCCAAATATCTGGAGGAAACGGAGGGGGGCAGTTTTCTGGCCAAGCTCAAGGAATTCTTCACCCATCACAGGGCCCGCGTGACGCGGGCCCTGGTGCAGCGGCGCATCATCCAGGTGACCCAGGATCGCTCGGCCCTGGTGATACGCGGTGATCTGTTGTTTCTGCAGCAGCCATCGGTGATGCGTGTGCTGGGCACCAATGGCAAAGGCATGGCGGGCACGATCCGGCGAATTGAAGAAGCCGACGCGAGCCTGGAAGGCGCCGAGGCACTGCAACCGGGATTCCATTTCGACCACTTTCCGGAGACATCAGGGCGTTACTGGAGCCAGGTGGGGATCGTGCGCCTGGCCAAGACCATGGGCGAACGCGGCAAAATCAACAAGGCCCGGCGCGCCTGGGTGAAGGCGGTGGCGGATGTGGCCGAAGAGTGCTTTGAGTTTCAGCGCAAGGTGCTCGAAAGCCATGAAGCCCGCGTCAAGGCCGCCAAGGAGCGAGCGCGTACCAAGGCCAGACAGTGTGCGGTGAGCCAGCAGAAACCCACCGCCGCTGACCGGAACCCGATCGAGCTGGAGGCCCACCATCTCTTTGATGCCAGCACCCGTCCCGATCTGGCGGCCCTGGAGGACAACCTGCTGGTGATCACCTCCGCCCTGCACCGCAATTTCCACAAATGGATCGGGAATCGCCCCTGCGAGCCAAAGGATTTCGTGGACTATCTGATCCGGAATGAACTGGAGCATTTCGATGGCAGCCCGCGCACGCGCGAGCGCCGTGATCAACAACGCCAGAAACTGATCAACCGCCTGGAGCTGCTGCAGGTTCACTATGAAGGCAACCGATTGTTGTATTGAAGTTCGTCACAGGTGGCCGCTGCCAGGCCTCCACGTTCATCGATTCAGCATCGGCAGGCTTGATCAAGGCAACACTGTGGCCTGCAGCGACAGACGCCAGGCAGCTGATTCAACGGGAACGCATCGCAACGGCTGCTCTGCCGCAATCACTGCTTTACCGCAACTGCATGCTCTGCCGCAGCAATGGATGCAGAGGTCCCCAGTTGCATCAGCGTCGGCGCAGGAGTCAGCGCTGGCTTCACTTTCCCTGCGAAAGACTGCGATGATCCGCTCGCCTGATCGGCTCCCGTCTCGCCCCTGCCTCGATGACCACGCTGCGCTGCCACCTGCTGATCGGCCCGCCCGCCAGCGGTAAGACCACCCTGGCTCTGGCCCTGGCGCCGCTGCTCAGCGGTCCTGGCGAACCGCCGGCTCTGGTGCTCTCCACCGATGCGATCCGCGCCGAGGTGTTCGGTGACGCCGCCGTACAGGGCCCCTGGCCCGATATTCAGCAGCGACTGCAGCAGCGGCTGCTCGAGGCCGTGGCCGAGGGCCGGCCGGTGATCGTTGACGCCACCCATGCCAAGAGGGCCTGGCGGCTGGCGATCACCCAGGCCCTGCCGTTGCCGCGCCCGGTGGAATGGATCGGCTGGTGGCTCTACACGCCCCTGCCCACCTGCATGGAGTGGAACTGCACCCGCGATCGCCAGGTGCCGGTACCGGTGATTCAGGCGATGGCCGCCGCCCTGGCCGATCCCCACTTCGGGCCCTGCCGGGCGGAAGGATTCGCGGCGATCTGCGCCGTGGTGCCGAACCACCACCAGGAGCTGACGCCGATGTTGGCGGCAGAACTGGCCGCCCTCGACAAACGCATCCGCTCGGCTCGCGCCCGCGAGAACAAGCTGCAGCTGCATGGCTATTCACGGCTGCTGGATCTGGAGCGGCTGCTGTTCCTGATCCGCCTGCTGAGCAGCTTTCCGGACCTGGAGGCGAACGATCCGCTCAGCAAAGAAGAGCTGGAGCAATGGCTGTCACCGTTGCCGCCAGGGGATCTGGCCGATCGGGCCGCCGCCTTTCTGCGCCGTCTGCACGGAGATTGCTACGCCGATGTCGACGCCCTGCGCCGGGATCTGGAGTGGCTGGAAGCCAATGGTTTCACCAGCGCCATGGCGGCGTGGGCCCCGATTCAGCTGGCCGGGGCGGGAGCTGCCGATCAGCCCCTGCGCCGGCCTCGCCTGCCAGCAGCTGGAGGCGTCCATGGCGGCCATCCGCCGATGGGCGATGGACCGGTGTTCATGCGGGTGATGACGTTGCTGCGCCATCTGCTGCAGCACCCCTTTGATCGGCCTGTCGGCAAGGGCGGCAATCTGCAACAGCACCTGATCGCCGCCACCGCCACCATCCCCGGCGCCTACCTGCCGGGTGAAAGCGCCAGCTTGCGCAAGGACATCGAGAAGATCCTCACCCCCTACGGCTTTCGCTCCCGCAACGACAACGTTCGCCACGGCTATGCCCTGGGCACGGCCCTGCTCTCAGCGCCAAGGCTGCGGGAGGTGCATGCAGTGCTGCAGCAGGCGGCCGGTCGCCTGGCGGATCCCTCCGCCCAGAATCTGTTGCAGGAGCTAGACGAACGCCTCGCCTGGGCCGGCATCGACATCGCCGCCCGAACTTCGGTGCGCAGCTACGCCCGCCACGCCGTCGTCGATGCGACGCTGGTGCGACCCGACTGTCTGGCCGCCCCCAAGCGGACCGAGGCGATCGAGCGGGCGATCTTTGAGCAACGGCGGGTGCGGCTGGAGCGCTATGCCTCCGCCGCCAGCTTCCCCGGCAGCCCCGATGGCGAACTGCGGGTGTGGCCGCTGCAATTGATCTTCCACAACATCGGCTGGTACCTCATCTATGAGGAGGATGCCATCGGCCGGGAGCAGGGACTGATCCGCAGCGAACGGCTCGATCGCCTCGCCCTGCGCCACAACGAGACCGGCCTGCGCCGCAGCCCCGAGCAGCATCAGCAGGCCATCCAGCGTCTGGAGAAACTGCTGCACCACACCGGCGGCATCTACTTCGGCGACGACCTGGAAGCCCAGTTGGCCCTGGCCAGCGCCTCGCCCCAGCTGCGAGCCCGAGAACTGGAGACCCTGCGCTTTTCCTGCGCCCCCTGGGCCTTTGCCTTCCTGCGCGAAGGCGCCGGCCGTTATCCCCTCGAGCAGACCCGCTTTTCGCGCCCCCTGAGTGGCGATCGCTGGTGGCATCACCCCAGGGCGCCCCACGTGCTCAAAGCCAATGACCAAGGCGACAGCCACCCCTACCCGGTGGAGCTGGATCTACCCCGCTGGACCCTGGCCAGGGACATCGACCTGCGCAACTGGCTGTTCGGCTTCGGCGCCGGCATTCGCATCGAGAAGCCCGAGGCGTTGCGCCAGGAATTCATCCAGCGCTGCCGCGAGGCCCTGGCTGTTCATGGACTGGCCGTTGATGGGCAGGCTGTTCATGAGCAAGCTGTTCATGGGAAAGCTGTTCATGAGAAAGCAGTGCCGCCGACACCGGCACAAGCACCGGCGCCGGGCTCCGTTGCGTCTGAACCTGAAGCCGAATCGGCTGACCGTGAAGCCGAACCCTGTCTCCCTCAGCCCGAGCCTGTTGGCCAAGATCCCGAAGGGCGGCCGCGCTTCTTCCCCAACCGCCTGCAACGCCGCTGAAACCGGGCCACAGACCCCTCGGCTGCGCCACCATGTCGGCTGCGCCACCATGCGGTTTCCCTACACGCCGGACCTGTGGCCAACCCCGCCCCATCCAGCGCCGAATGGCCCAGCGGCGAAACCTTGCTGGCCCTGGAGCAGCAGGTGCGCCGTGCTGGCAGCGGCCTGGTGGCCAGCGATCTGGCCGGCTGCTGGCAGCTCGATCAGGTGTGGCCCAAGGGCAGCTCAAGGCCGGCCTCGTTCAGTGGTCTGCTGCTGCGGGGCCTGGCGGCACGACTCGAGATCGAAGTCAGCGGTGAAGCGCTGCGGCTCAGCAATGTCGTGAACCTCGGGGCGCTGGAGCTGCGCTTTCGTGGACCCGGGACGCTGGTGGGCACCAGGCCCTTGCTGCAGTTCTGGTTTGAGCTGCTGGAGCTGCGCCTGGCCGGCCGACTGCTGCTGCAGCGATCGCTGCCGGCTCCGCCGCCTCGGCGGCTGCCCTTCTTTGCGCTGATCGGCCGCGACCCAGCCGGCTGGTTGGCGGCTCGGGGGCGAGGCGGTGGCCTGGCGCTCTGGCGGCTTCAGCCCCTCGACCCGAGCGCTTCGGCTGCTGATCATTCAGCCCAGGGCTGAGGGTCGCATCGTTCCTGATGGTCCCGGCATGACCATCGCTTCGACTCTCTCCGGGCGCAGCCCAGCCCCTGGCGAGGGCGCAGGGGCGGCTGGCACCTGCCAGGCTGGGCCCGCTCCTCGAAGCCGCCATGGCGAGCGCCAGCACCATCGCCGTGGCCCTGGAGGGCCAGCTGCGCCTCGATGATCAGCCCGCCTTCGACGCCGCCGTGGCCCTGGCCCGCCAGGGCGGTGGCCGCCTGATCGTGCTGGCCTGCCGGCCCGAAGGCCAGCGGCTGCGGGGCCCCCATCAACGGCGGCTGGCAGCACAGGCCCTGGCCTCGTTGCAAGCCCGCCTGACGGCGGCGGCCATTCCCCTGCTCCACTTCCCCCAGCTCAGCACCGAGGCGGCGCTGGCCGAGCACGGCGATCAGTTGCGCCCTGAGACGGTGCTGCACTGCCAGGAGAGCCGGCTCTTCGGCGACTGGCCGATCGCGCCGGCCTCGTTCCCACGGGTGTTCGCCGAGTTTCGCCGTGGCCTGCAGCGCTCGCCACTGCCGCCCCTGCCACCTGCCGATCTCTCCGGCCTGGGCGCTGGCCTCGAGGGCTGGCCCCGGGCCTGGCTGCCGTCCCACGGCCTGCCGTCCCACGGCCTGCAGCCCCACGGCCTGCCGCCGCAGCCCCACGGCGGCGATCGCCGCAGCGCCTTTCCTTTCAGGGGCGATGAGCCCCGCGCCCTGGCCCGCTTGCAGCACTACCTGTTCAACTCCGATGGCCTGCGTCACTACAAGGCGAGCCGCAATGGGCTGGTGGGAACGGAGTTCTCGTCAAAGTTCTCCCCGTTTCTGGGGATCGGCTCCCTCTCAGTGAGGCGGATCTGGGCGGAGGTGTTGCACTACCAGGCCCTCCATGGCGACGACGAGGGATCGCAGTGGCTGCAGCAGGAACTGCTCTGGCGCGAGTTCTTCCTCTGGTCAGAGCAGCACCACGGCGCCTGCTTCCATGACCCTGGCGGCATCCAGGGGCGGCCGCCAAGCGGCCAACCGCCCAACGGCGAGCCGCCCAGCGGCGAGCCGGACCGCGAGCGTTTCCAGCGTTGGACCCGGGCCGACAGCGGCCATGCCGTGATCGATGCCCAGCTGCGGGAGCTGCTGGCCACGGGCTACCTCTCCAATCGGGGCCGCCAGTGGGTGGCTTCGCACTTCGTCAATGAGCTGCGGCTGCCCTGGATCTGGGGGGCTCGCTTCTTCGAGTGGATGCTGATCGATGCCCAGCCGGCCCTCAACACCGGCAACTGGGCCTATCTGGCCGGCGTCGGCTCCGACCCGCGCAGCTTCGGTGGCACGCCGCGCCGCTTCGATCTGGAGCGGCAGCTGCGCCTCTATGACCCGCAGGACAGCCACCGCCAGCAATGGTCCTGATCCGATGACGCTCACCCTGATCCTCGGCGATCAACTCCACAGCGACTGGTGGTCCCCCTCACCGCTGCAGCTCCAGGCGGGCGATCGCGTCCTGATGATCGAAGACCTGGAGGTGGCCTCCAGCTACCGCTACCACAAGTTGCGCTTGCTCCACACCTTCGTGGCGATGCGCGGTTTCCGCGATGCCCTGCTCACGCACGGCATCGCCGTGGACTATTTCGAGTTGCCGGCATCGGCCGGCGTGTCCTTCTGGCAGCGGCTGAAGGCTGAACTGGCAGGCCACGAAGAGCTGCAGATGGCGGAGATCGCCGATCGCAACTTTGAGGCCAGGCTGCAGCGCTTCTGCCAGGAGCAGGCGCTGCACCTCACCGTACTGCCGTCTCCCGCCTTTCTCGAATCCGTCGCCGAGAGCCGGGCCTGGTTTGCAACGCAGCGGCGCCCGCGGATGGCGTCCTTCTACCAGCGCCAGCGCCGCCGCCTGGGATTGCTGCTCGAAGCCGACGGCAGCCCCACGGGAAGCCGCTGGAGCTTCGATGCGGAGAATCGCCGCCGACTGCCGAAGGACTACGTCGAACCGAAGCTGCCGACCGTGGTTGCCAGCCGCCATGAGCCGGCGGTGCGCCAGCTGATCGCCACCCACTTCAGCGACCACCCGGGAGAGCTGGGATCCCTGTGGATTCCGTTCGATCACGCCGGCGCCGTTGCCTGGTTGGAGCGCTTCCTGGCGGAGCGGCTCGGCGGCTTCGGCCCCTACGAGGACGCCCTCAGCCACAGCCACGACACCCTGCACCACTCCCTGCTCTCGCCCCTGCTCAACCTGGGGCTACTGACGCCGGCCGAGGTGATCGAGGCCACCCTGCGCCAGCCGCAGGGCGACAAACCGCTGCCGATCGCCTCGCTGGAAGGATTCCTGCGGCAGCTGATCGGCTGGCGCGAGTTCGTGCGCGGCATCGATCGGGAGCACGGCGAACGCCAGGCCAGCAGTAATTTCTGGAACCATCAGCGCCAGCTGGCACCCTGCTGGAACGACGGCAGTAGTGGCCTGCCGCCTCTGGATACGGCGATCCAGCGGCTGAATCGTCTGGGCTACAACCATCACATCGAACGGCTGATGGTGATCAGCAACCTGATGCTGCTCTGCGAGATCGAGCCCAGGGAGGTGCAGCGTTGGTTCATGGAGCGCTACCTGGATTCCTACGAATGGGTGATGGGCCCGAACGTCTACGGCATGGGCCAGATGAGTGACGGCGGCATCTTCGCCACCAAGCCCTACATCTGCGGCTCCAATTACATCCTCAAGATGGGTGATTTCAAACGCGGCCCCTGGTGCGGGATCTGGGACGGCCTCTACTGGCGCTTCATCGAGCGCCACCGCGACTTCTTTCGCGCCAATCCACGTCTGTCGATGATGGTGAGCCTGCTGGATCGGATCGAGCCGGCCCGGCGCCAGAGCCTGGCCGCCGCTGCCGAAACCTTCCTGGCGCACGCCACCATGGTGCCCACCTGAGCGTCGTCCTGCCCATGCCCAGCCCCGATCGGCGTGCCCAGGCCCCTGAGGCCCTGCTCGAGCGTCTCCAACCCGTGGCCGGCATGGGGCGGGGCCAGCGCCGCCTGGTGCTGCTGCTACCGCAGCTGGGAGATTTCGACAGCCTCGAATACGCCCAGGCCCTGGTTGCCGTGCTGCCGCAGCTGGAGGCTGCCGGTATTGCGGTGCTGGCGATCGGCATCGGCAACGAGGCCAGCCGCCAACGCTTCTGTGCCTTCACGCACTTTCCCCTCGAGCGCCTGGTGGTGGAGGACGAGCCGCAGCTGCACCGGGCCCTGGGGCTCTACCCGGGCCTGCGGCAGATCGGCGGGCCCTGGCCGAACCTGCTGCTGATGTGTGCCGGCATCGGTTCCCCCGGCACCTTGGCCGAGGTGTTGCGCGGCTACACGGGCGATCGCAGCGCTCCCCAGCGCATCGCCGATGACGAGACGATCCAGGCCGGTCCGCTGCCACCGATCCAGGGGAAGTTCTTCGCCAGGGCCGGCGGCAGCGGCTTCCAGCGCCCCTTCGAGCTGGCCACGATCCGCCTGCGCAACATGGCCGAGGTGCTGGGCCACTGGCGCACCTACGTGCCGTGCGATGACTTCCTCACCCAGCGGGGCGGCACCTTCCTGCTGGAGACGGACGACAGCCTGCTCTACAGCCACCGGGACCGGGGCATCCTCGGCTTCTCGGCCACCATGGCCAGACCGCTCAGCTTTCTGGATCCCTTCCTGGACTCGGCAGATGCCGTGGGCAACGCGCTCAAGGGGCTCGCCGACAAGGCCTGACCAGAAGCCGTTCCCTCAACGTGAGGCAATCAGCCACGGCAGTTCTCAAAAAAACAGAACAAATGGCGAGAGAACCTTCACGAACCACTGCACATCTTGATGGGCACAGGCGATGAGAACAAATTCATGGGCACAGCCGATGAGATCAAAAAAAGGGCAGCGTTCCTGATCATGGGCAAGGCAGGGGAGCGCAAGTGCTGATGGCCGGCAACAAGTTTGCAGCGGAAGCCGACTATCCAGGCAGCAGCAACATTCACAATTGAATCAATCCCTGAATTGTTGCAGCTTGTCGATTACGTTCACTTGGCCGCCATGGCTGAATGTAGGATGGCCATGCTTCTTCCACCGAGAAACCATGCGACGTTCATTTCTCACTCTCCTGAGCCTTGTTGTTGCCTCCTCGGTAATTTTGCCAGCAGCCCGTGCCGATGACTCGGCAAAGATCAGCGCCCGTGTTGAGGCCTGGGGACGCAATTGCAAGAATACCGTTGCCGTTAACTATCCCAAGGCAACCATGGCCGACATCGCTGTCGAGCTCGGTGCAGCAGATCAGAAAGGCATCGACAGTGGCGAAACCACCCTCAAGCAAGTCACCACCAGTGGCTTGAGCTTCAATTGGACGTTCAAGAAGCACACTGGTTATTGCAACACGAATGGCAGTGGCAAGATCACTGAGTTCGTCAAGGGGCAGTGATTCTGGCCGAGGAATCAATACGCTGTTGTTGAATGAATCAACAGCCTTGATTCCTTTCTTCACTGGCGTTGGTCTCAAGCGAACAGTGCCACTTCACGAATCCAGATCGTCAAAGAGCGGCATGTGCCAGCAGCCATCTCGTTGAGCCTGGGACTGTCTACTTCCATGGAGTTGGGGTTCATGATCGTGAGCCTTGATCTGCAGGGTGGCGATTCAATTGCTTCCAGTTCAGCAACGACCAGCAGGTCTTGATGGACTCAAGCCGAGGGTTCTGGTCCTTGAAAGAGTAGGCATGCTCCCACACATCCAATCCAGCAGAGGGTGCTCCAGGCGTCCCCCAACAAGCCAATCACGCACAGCCGACGGGTCTGCTCGCGGGCGAGAATGGTCGCATCCCAGGAGTGAGCATGCAGGCGACGGACGAATCAAGCCTGGCTGTCTTGTCGCGGGACAAGCAGGCAGCCAGCCGGGGGCGCTGGGCAGCTCTGCCGCCAGCACTTCGCAGCCGCTCCACCCTCCACTGGGGGCTTCTGTTTCTGGTGGTCTTCCTGTCCATCCACTGGCAGGAGGTGACCTCCCCGACCTATGACGTCGACGACTGGGCCCTGATCGGCAAACCGATCAATCAGGCCTATGAGAGTCGCCCTGCCTGGGATGTGATCTACAGCCTGCTGTTCCAGAACGCCTTCTCTCCCTTCTTCGGCTGGCTGATTGCAGCGGCCTCCCTGTTCTCGATCGCCGCCTGCCTGCCGTTGTTTCTGCCGTCGCTGGCGCCAGCGTGGATCTTCTTCGCCGCTCTGTTGATCTCGCTCCACACCTACCTGCTGGATCTATTCAACTTCGGCTTCGCCATCGGCCTGTACCTCCTGCCGGGGGCGCTATCGCTCTGGGGTGGGGTGTTGATCGCCTACAACCCCTGCCCACCGCTATTGGGTAAACGCTGGCTCGACGCCGTTGCCGGGGTGGCGATGGTGGCATTCGCGATCGGGATCTATCAGCCCACGGCCATCCTCGTGGTGGTGCTGTTCGCCTTTGACATCCTCGGCCGCAGCCTCGGCACGATTCGCCCGGCTCCTGGGAGCCTGTTGCGCCTCATGGCCGGGCTGCTGCTCGGCTTGCTGATCTATGGCGTGACGGCTCGGCTGGCCATCATCGGCCATGTGCCTGATTACCGCACGGGGTTGGCCAGCTTCTCGATGTTCCTGGTGAAGCTCAAGTCGATCGGTGCTTATCGCGACGTCTATGCCACCAAGGTGGCTCTGCTCTGGAGGCCGGCCCAGATCCTTCTCTCCAGCACCTTTCTGCTGATGCTGCTCTGGCTGAGCATGCACCTCTGGCGCACGGTGCCAAAGGCTGAAGGCCGACGCCATCGTCTCGGACTGCTCTGGCTGTCAGCTGGCTGGTGCACCGTTTCGCCCTTCCTTCTCTACGACGTGCTCCAGGTGGGCTTCCCGGGCCGCGCCTTCTCCTTCGGCAATGTCGGCATCGTTGGCTTCAGCGTGATCGGAATGGCCTGGCTGGCTGGCCGATCCGGTTCCCGTCAGGCCAGAACCCGGCTCATCACCAGGGCCCTGGTGAGTCTGCTGATCGTCGGCTATGTGATCCCCCAGGCCGCCTATGCCTCGCGGATCTGGGAGCTGGCCCAGCTGCTCGAGCGGCGCGACATGGCGATGGCTCAGGCGATCGCCGCCGACGTGCGATCCCTCTCCAGGACCAACCCCCGGCTTCCGGCCCAACCCTTCCGCCTGTTCGGCACGAGCGAGCGCAACCAGTCCTTCCCGCACTGGAGCAGTGTCGGTGAGTCAGCGTTCCGCGCCAGCTGGGGCATCAAGGCGATCTTTCAGCAGCTGCTCGGGATCGAGGTCGAGCACCTCCGCTCCGGCAGCGAAGGGACTCCTCCTTCCGTGGAGCGCAGCAAGCTGCCAGCCTGTAGCGCCTGGCCCGCTGCCAGTGCGATCGTTGCCTACCAGGGGCGCTGGCTCGTCTGTCTGGAGGACAATCCAGGCTCCCCAACCACAGCGGACAGCTCCCCCTTGGCTGGGCCGCAACCGGGGCCGTGAAGGCCAGGCCCCCAGCCGTTCGCATCGGTGGGTCAGGCCGCCATAGCACTCCTGGCGTTCGCGGATGCTGGCCCTCAGCGATCAAGCCACGGAAAAAAAGTTAGATGATGGTTGAATCAAGCAGGCGAATCCACGTCAAGACTGAGGCCGTTGTCGCCATTGACGCGATCAACCGCCAGCACAGGCGGTGCAAAACTTTTCTGTCTTCTTGACTCCGTGTCGCAATCATTGCAGTAAAAAGAGTAACCCTTCGCAAATGACCGTACAGGCTGAAAATAATCTTCGCTGAGTGGCTTTTCGATCCCGCAGGTGGTGCATTTTCTGACGGGAGATTGAGTAGACTTGTCCTGCATTGGAGTTGCCGCTGAGGGAAACAATCACAACCGATCAGTTACATCCAACTCAACACAGCCAATATTCAGTCCTGAAATGACAAGCTGGATCAAGTGGGTTGTGCGGCATGATTAACAAACACAAGCTGCTGCCTTTCCATCGGCATGGATGTGACTGTTCGATCGACATCGCATCAGGCCCTGGCCGGAGCCTGCCCGAGTTGGACTAAGGCCAACTGAATGGCGTGGCGATTGCTGTCGCAGCGCACCCGCCGGGCCAGATCTTGCCAGCGATGCCAGTGATCCTGTTGCTGGCGATCGATTTCAATGCAGAGGATCGGCAGTCGTTCTGCCATCAGGGAGCCGAAGCGCTCGTGGAGGGTGCAGCTGAGAACCTGCAGATCATGGAGCTCGCCGAGATGATCCTGGGCCTGCCGCAGTTCGGCGATCCAGGCCTTCAGGGGTGGCTCGCACCAGCTTTCGAAGTGTTCAAGGGCATAGCGGGCCCCCTTGATCCGCTTACGCAGGGCGTGGAGGGCCTCGGCTGTGGGATCCTCCGTGCTCCAGCCGGGATGCAGAAACAGATCAGCCGTGAACGGTGCCTGCCATTCGTAGAGCCAGGGCAGCAGCGGCAATTGGCCCAGGCTGGTGAAGCGGGGCTTGTGTTGCCATTTGTGCAGTCGGGCCAGCAGCTTGAGATAGCGGGCATGGCACAGGCCTTCCTCAAGGGCCTCAAAGGCTTGAGCCCGATCGCGGCCCAGGCGCTTCATGGCCGCTGCCATGCTGCGCTGCTCGCTTTCAGGAAGACTCGGCAGTAACTGCAGCTCCAGCCTCAGGCGCAACACATCCAGGTCGCGGCAGAGGCCGGTGCGGCGAGCCAGCGCAGCAATCCGGCCACTGTCCACCGAATCCGGCAGCTCAAGGGCAGGGCCGAACTGAGCCAGGGCCGTGCGCAACCGCCGCAGGCTCACCCGCAACTGGTGCAGGGGTTCCGGATCGCGGTCCGCGAGCACCTCGGGTTGCAGCTTCCCCAGACGCCGCGTTTGCCGCTGAATCAGTTCCAGTGCGTAGGCGCCACTGGTGGTGATCAGCCCGTCTGGGGGGGAGTCCTCCTGGACGATCGCCAGTGCAAGCAGAGATGCGGCCATGGCATGCCCCGAACGCGAACCTTGCATCAGGCTAGATCCAGCAGTGACCACTGTCCCACCCGGAACCAGCGGAGCAGGGGTTGTATGGTTAAGGTTCTACCGTCTTGCCAAGATGAGCTACGCCTTCCCCCACTTCCATCCCAACCCCGGATGGAACGCTCCTGAATCGATCAGCGCCAACGAGACACCTAGCAACAATCTCAACATTTCCATCACCGATACGGTCGGAAAACATTGCATTCTCGAGCTCTACGACTGCGACTGCGCCCGGCTCGACGATGAAACTTTTCTCAGATCTGCCATCACCAATGCTGCACTGCGTGCTGGTGCGACGTTGCTGCAACTGATCACCCATCACTTCCAACCCCATGGTGTGACAGGCCTTGCCCTGCTTGCCGAGTCCCACATCTCCATGCACACCTGGCCTGAGTCCGGCTACGCCGCCGTGGATGTGTTCACCTGTGGCGATCACACCATGCCTGAAAGTGCCTGTCGGGTGCTGGCTGAGGAGTTGCGGTCGCGACATCACAAGCTCAGCAGCTTTCGACGATCCACACCAATTCAGCTTGCCGATACCGAGCGGGAGCCTGCCGGAATCGCTGGACTGTCAACTTAAACCCTGCAGAAACGGGGTGGCTGCAACAGTGACGCAACACGTGGGCCTGTCTTTATAGCAATCCACGTCCGCTATCCGAGACGCCGATGGGAGGGGCATCTGCATCACATCGCAGGCCCCTCTGATTTCATTCCGCAAGCGTTCGATAGCAATCGGCGATGACATGAGCGCATCAACACCGCCACCAACGCCGTCCACGACTGCTGCCAATCCGCGCTTCAAGAGAAGCAAACCCTCCACGGGCTGGCGGCGCTGGCTGCCCGGTCTATCGGCCATGCGCCAGTACAGACTCGCCTGGCTTCGCCACGACCTCGTGGCCGGCCTGGCCTTGTCGGCCGTGCTGCTGCCCGTGGGCATTGCCTACGCGGTTGCCTCCGGTGTGCCGCCCACCTGTGGCCTCTACGCCACGATCTTCGGCTTGCTGGCCTATGCCCTGTTCGGCCCCAGCCGGATGCTGGTGTTGGGACCGGACTCATCGCTCGTCGCCCTGATCCTCGGCATCGTGCTGCCCCTGTCTGCAGGTGACTCCCAGCGCGCCGTGGCCCTGGCCGGGATGTTGGCCATCGTCTCCGGCAGCCTCTGCGTTCTGGCTGGAACCGCCCGCCTCGGATTCATCACCGAGTTGCTCTCCAAACCGATCCGCTACGGCTACATGAATGGCATCGCTCTGACCGTTCTGTTCAGCCAGCTGCCGGCCCTGTTCGGGTTCACGGTCAAGGGCGAGGGACTGCTGAGTGAATCCCAATCCTTCATTGCAGGACTACTGGCCGGCAGGACGAACGGGGTATCACTGGCACTGGGCGGCGGCACCCTGCTGCTGATTGGGCTGCTGAGACACAGCAAGCGAGTTCCAGGTGTATTACTGGCTGTCGTGTCCGCAACTGTCGCCGTCTCCGCCCTCAATCTTGCGACCAGATTCGGCGTGACGGTGCTCGGTCCCCTTCCCAGAGGTCTGCCTGCTGTGGCTGTTCCCTGGACTGGCTCAGGCGACATCGTGCCGGTGTTACTGGGAGGCTTCGCCATCGCCCTTGTCTCGTTTGCTGACACAAGCGTGCTATCAAGAACCTACGCCGCGCGGCTCGGGGACAGGATCGATCCCAATCAGGAGATGGTCGGCCTTGGCGCGGCCAACCTGGTCGCTGGTTTGTTTCAGGGCCTGCCGATCAGTGCCAGCGCTTCGCGTACTCCGGTCGCCGAGACTGCAGGCGCCAAAACCCAGTTGACCGGTGTCGTCGGAGCGTTCACGGTCGCCGTGTTACTCCTGGCAGCCCCGAACCTGTTGAACAATCTGCCGATTTCCGCCCTTGCAGGTGTGGTGATTGCCTCAGCGATCGCCTTGATCGAAGTGGCTGATCTTCGACGAATCTACCGAATGCAGCGCTGGGAGTTCTGGTTGTCGATGGTCTGCCTGGCCGGCGTCGCCGTCTTTGGCGCCATACCTGGTATAGGGCTGGCGATCGCCATTGCTGTCATCGAGTTTCTCTGGGATGGCTGGCGTCCCTACTCTGCTGTTCTGGGAAGGGTTGATGGTGTCAAGGGCTATCACGACATCAGCAGGTACCCGGAGTCACGCCAGATTCCGGGTCTGGTGCTGTTCCGATGGGACGCACCACTGTTTTTCGCGAATGCTGAATTTTTCCGGGACCGGGCGATGATGGCTGTGGAGTCATCACCAACTCAGGTGAACTGGCTCGTCGTCGGGGCTGAACCCGTTACAAGCATCGATGTAACATCCGCAGACACTCTTGAAGAGCTGGATCACTCCATGACAAAAGCTGGGATCATGCTCTGCTTTGCTGAAATGAAGGATCCTGTCAAAGATAAACTCAAGAATTTTGGGCTGTTTTCAAAATTTGGCGAAAATCGTTTTTTCTCCACGCTTGGGGAAGCAGTCAGCTGTTATCTCAAATCCCACCCCGTTGATTGGGTTGACTGGGAGGATCAAGTCAAAACAGGCAATGATCTTGCCCCGTAACCGAATCAATATCCAACGACAAGAGATCCTGCGCGATGCAACGCGGTCAGGTGCGGTTTGTTGTCCAGTCGTCAAACCAACCACGCCTGGACAACCAATAGGTCATCAAGCCTGCAATAATGGCCATTAAACAAAGGCTGAGAAGGTAACCATAATGCCACTTGAGCTCGGGCATATCAACAAAGTTCATGCCATAAATGC
Organism: uncultured cyanobacterium; assembly: GCA_903823115.1. Lineage (GTDB taxonomy): Bacteria > Cyanobacteriota > Cyanobacteriia > PCC-6307 > Cyanobiaceae > Cyanobium. Next base: position 6,960 of record CAIJRN010000074.1, on the reverse strand, counting down.
CAGCCAAAAAGGTAAGGGGAGCGAAGATCACTGATATAATCGTGAGCGTCTTCATCACTTGGTTCATGCGGTTACTGACGCTCGCCATGTAGGCTTGGTTGACCGCATCGCATTGATGCCGAAGCCATTCACTCACTTCGAAAAGCTGATTCAAGTGCTGCTCGATATCCTGATATCGTTCAATGGATTCGCTCGACAAATCAGATTGATTCTGTCGAAGAAATAGTCGAATCTGACTCAGCAAGGGCCAAAGCTGACGCCTGACGCGGCGAAGGTTTGAATGCAGCTGAAATGCCTTGGACAGTAGCTTTGGTTTCGGCGATCGGAGTACGGATTCCTCCAGATCATCAAGCCGATCAGACATCAGCTCCAGCAGGGGGAAATATTGGTGGAGGATTTCTTCAAAGAGGGCATGAAGAAGATCATCAAGATCTTCGGCGTTGGCCGCAGGCGTTTTGTTCTGCAACCAAAAAGTCAGCTTTGCGTATGGATCGTGTTTGTCAAACTCTTCAACTGAAAGCAAAAGGTCCGATGTGAGATAAAAACTCACTTGCTCACTGATTAAATGGGATGGATCCTTGCTGAAGTAAAGGCGATGAATGCAGAGCACAACATCATCGAGATAGTTCTGCAATTGAGGTGCTTGCGGTGTTTCCAGCAGTACGGGCTGGATGCATTCCGGTACCTGCAAAGCATTCAACAACTTTTTAAACTCACTCAGGTCGGAGAGCCCCATGACACGAACCCAAAGAGGATTGCCGCCTGCCCGTATCGCCGCTAAATCAATAGCCCGGACACGGTCATGAAAAAGAACACCCTCTGGACTGATCTCCAATACAGAACACAGAGTGGGAGCGCGACCTCCATAGACATAGAGAGCTGCTGGCAGGTTGCCAGGTCGAGTTTCAAGACGCCGTGAACTGAAAGTGACAGGAAAGGCAGCATGCTCTTTTTTCGTGATCACTTTTTTTTTCACGTCAACAAAACGATGATGATGATTGAAGCCAAGCTTGACACCACTTGGCAACGACAGTAGGCCTTGCTGCAAAAACCGGACATTGGATGCTGCCCTTCTAGCAGAGCCAGCGGCGAACCAACGGTTGCGTCCATTGCCCAGCCAGGTGCTAGGCACGGCGGCACCACTTTGAATGCTCATCTGAAGATAAAACCTCAGATCTTGACGCCATGGATCTCTGGATTCTTCAGAAACGTCCCTCTGGATTGCTGGAGCCCTATGAGTTGACGCGTCTGCGGGAAGAAGCGCGGGACCTGGGCATCCGGGTTGAAGCTGTTGCTCCTGAGGAGATTGATCTGATTGTCAGCCGCGGTGGTCGTCGCTCGATGCGTCGTTGCGGTATTGAAGTGGATCTTCCCGATGCCCTGTTGCCGCGCACAGGCAGTGCCACTGACTACTTCAGCCTGGCAATTCTGCGACAGATGGAGCATCTCGGCGTCGAGGTGATCAACTCCAGTCAATCCATTGAGGCTGTGAAGGATAAGCTTTATGCCCTTCAGATTCTCGCCCAGAGCAATCTGCCGATCCCGAGAACCATGCTGGTTCGCTTCCCTGTGGATGTGGACCTGGTGGCACAGCAGATCGGCTTTCCGTGCGTGGTGAAGCTGTTGGTTGGCTCCTATGGCGAAGGTGTTGTCTTAAGCCGAGATCCGGGTGGCTTCCGTGATCTCATGGAAATGATCTCGAGCCTGGATCGCTCTCAGGCCGTGATTCTGCAGCAGTACATCGGCAGCCATCCTGGCCAGGACTTGCGCGTGTGGGTGATCGGTGGGCGGGTGCTGGGGGCCATGCTGCGCAGCAGCACCGACGGCAGCTTCAAGGCCAACATCAGCCGAGGCGGTGATGGCCAGCCCTATCCTCTCAGCCCTGAGGTCGAACAGCTGGCGCTGAGTTGCGCCGCTGCTCTCAAGCTGGATATCGCCGGCGTTGATCTGTTGTTTGATAATGATCAATACAGTGTCTGTGAGGTGAACAGTGCCGCTGGCTTCGCTGGTTTTGAAGCGGCAACCGGTCTCAACGTGGCCGGCGCTGTTTTGAAGCACTGTCTAGAGCGATCGTCCGACAGAGCATCGGTTCCCCCAGACCTAGGCCAGTGTTTCGCAGCTCCGATTCCAGCCTGTCCCGCTCACTGAACGATCAGATCGGTCGAACCGCTCAAAGGCCTGTTCCCCAACATTGCACCTTGGGCGTCATCCTCCAGCTTCCGTCGCAAGCGCATGATCCGATGGGCCGTTCGCTCATACTGCGCAACCCAGAGGATGGGCAGCAGGAGCAGGGAGTATCCCAGGGTGGGGACTGCCAGCAAGAGACTCAGGCCAGTGCACAGCTCAGGCGAGAGGTAAGCCGGCCGAGGGACGGCACCCTCAAGTCCCAGCGCTTCAGCGCGATCGACGATGGCTTGCTCCTCCGGGGGCAGAAATCGCATGGGTGGCCAACGAACATCGTGATGATCGCAACTGCGGGTTAACGGCGATTTAGCCCTGAGCGTTCAGCGTCACCCGGTCCTGTGTTTCACCGCACCATCGTCCTGAAGTCCCTCGCCTAACTGTAACTCCGCAACTCGTCTTGCATCGGTGCTCGGCCCATCTCCCTCCGCCAGAAGGGTATCGGCGCCTTCTCTGCATTCCCTCTCGCCAACAGGTCGATCCGCCAGGTCTCGTCAGGCGCTGCTTCTCGTCCTGGTAGCCCTCACCGGCGCGGGCATTTTTTTGTGGGGCCTGGGTCAGACCGGGCTGGTGGATGAGACGCCCGCGCTGTTCGCCGCCTCCGCACGCCATATGGCTGAAAGCGGTGACTGGCTCATCCCCCGGGTCAACGGCCTGCCCCGCTACGACAAGCCTCCCCTGATCTACTGGCTGATGGGGGCCCTCTATGCCCTTCCCGGTTCCGACCAGTGGGATCCCCTCGGCAGCTGGGCTGCCCGGCTTCCCTCCGCCCTGGCCAGCATGACCACGATGGTGGCACTGAGCGACACCCTCCTGCGCTGGCCCCCGTCTGGGCAGTCCGGCTCCCCAGCGCCTGGAGTGGATCGGGCTGCCACCGCCATCAGCGCTGCCCTGGCGTTCGCCCTGGGCCCACTGATGCTCGTGTGGGGTCGCACCGAAGTGAGCGACGCCCTCTTCACCGCAACCCTCGCCAGCAGTCTTCTTCTGGCCTGGCGGTCCTACGCGGCTCAGCGGGGCCCCTGGTGGCCCTGCTGGAGTGTTCTGGCCCTGGCCGTGCTCAGCAAGGGACCAGTGGCGTTGGTCCTCTTCGCCCTCACCCTTGGGCTGTTCTGGCTGCTTGGCGCCGACGTTGAGCGGTTGAGGCGACGGCTGCGCCCCCTGGCGGGTGTCGCTCTCAGCCTGGTGTTGTCCGGCCCCTGGTTTGCGCTCGCCTTGCTGCGGGAGGGAAAGCCCTACTGGGACAGTTTCTTCGGCTATCACAACCTGCAGCGCTTCTCCCGGGTGGTGAACAACCACCATCAGGGTCATGGTTATTTCTTCGCCGTCCTGGTGCTGGCGAGTCTTCCCTTCACGCCGCTGCTGCTGCTGAGCCTGCAGCGCGTTCTGCTCCAGGCCCGCACCCCCCTGGCCGTGCCCCTGTCCCTTGGTCGCTTCGCCGCTGCCTGGCTCCTGGCCGTGCTGCTCTTCTTCTCCCTGTCTGCCACCAAGCTGCCCAGTTACTGGCTGGTGGCTACGCCGGCTGCAGCCCTTCTGGTCGCCCTGGCCCCCTCCACCGCCCGGGATCCTGGCATCGGTCCGGCTCAACAGCCCCTGTCGCCACGAGGTCTGCGGCTGGCGATGGCCGCTTCCGCAGCTCTACTTGTTTTAGTCAGTGCCGCTCTGGCTTTGGCGCCTCGGTGGCTGCACCTGATCGACGACCCCACCCTGCCGGGTCTGGCGGCGGCCCTGGGACGCCGCCCCTGGCTGCCCCTGGGAGCCGCTGTCAGCCTGGCGGCCGCCCTGCTGCTGAGCGGCTTGGCCAGCAAGCGGCCCACGGCACGTCTGCTTCAGAGCCAGGCCGCCCTGCTCCTGCTGGTGCCCCTGGTCCTTGTGCCCGTCTGGCAGATCGGCGATCAGCTGCGGGGTGCTCCGATCCGCCAGCTGGCGGTTGTGGCCAGAACACAGCGTGCTCCTTTCGAAGCCCTGGCGATGGTGGGTCTGATCAAACCCTCCCTGCACTTCTACAGCCAATCCACGGTGCTGTTCGAGGGGCGTTCGCCCACTGCCCTTGTCAACCTGGCGGATCGACTGCACGCCGACTCCAGGCCAGGACTGCGCCCTGGGCCGACCGATCTGCAGCCCACACTGCTGCTGGTGATCGACGCTGAAACCGCCGAGCAGCCCCACTGGCATGGCTGGCAAGGACGGGAACTGGCCCGGGCAGGTCTCTACCATCTGTGGCGTCTGGATCGACGCTGGCTCGAGAAGCAGGCCCGGACACTTCAAACCCAGGGGAACAACCCCAACTGGCGCGATCCGCGACCTGAAATGTTCTGAATCGAGCGGTGGGCTCGTTCAGGACTCGGGGCGATGTCATGAGTCAGCCAGCAGCGGCGCTCCATCCAGGCGGCGGATCGCCACGACGCCAGGCCGGGGGATCTGCCCAGGCTGACCCGAGGGCCAGTTGGAACCCAGCGGCACCTGCCTGAGCTGCTCAAAACTGCCACCGTCCCGGTCCTTGAGGCTGTAGGCCTGCACCTCCTCGTCGCCAGGACGGTGGATGGCGTTGTCCTCGCCGGGGTGCTGCACCGACAGGAACAGGGTGGATTCGCTGCTGTCGAAACAGGGCCCGGTCAATTCGCACTCCATCGGGCCCGTGGCGAACAGCTGGGGCTCGGTGCCTGCCGCTGCCGTGGCAGCAAAGATCCAGCAGGCGTTGTTGCCGAACACGTCGGCGCTGCCGTTGACCGCAGCCCGGTCGGTCACCATCCAGATGTTGCCGGCGCGGTCGATCGCCAGGTTGTCCGGGTTGGCGAAGCCCATCCCCCCCTGCCAGGGCGTGCCGCCGGTGGCCACCATGCGCCAGCGAAACGCCCCGCCAGGTTGCTCGGGCCGGGCGGGGGCATCCTCAAGGCGCATCAGCCAGCCGTAGGGCCAGCTGCTCTCGCCGGCCGGACCCCGGAAGATGGCGGGATCGGCCTGCCCCTCTCCGTCCGATCCACCAGCGGTGAAGGTGATCAGCAGATCTCCCGTGCGCGGATCGAGTTCCGTGTCCTCCGGCCTTGCTGTGGGGGTGGCCCCGGCCGCGTTGGCGGCCAGGTGCGCATCGATCAGGATCGCGCCGAGCTGCTCGTCGCCACGGCCCGGGTAGAGATCGGCCAGGGTTCTGAAGCGCTGGCGGTAGGACTGCAACTGGGCCTCGCTCTCCAGCAGCTCGTGACCGGCTTTGCTCCGGTCGCTGTGCGGCACCGGCAGCAGCGCCGGCAGGTCGAAACGGGTGAAGTGGGAAGGTGCCAGAGGCTGCACCGGCGTCTGAGGCACCAGGGGAATCCAGCGTCCGCCGCCATCGGGCTGGAAGTGGGCAACCTCCAGCCGACCCCGCTCCAGCAGACGGGAGTTGGCCGGATCGCGGGGATCGCGCACGATCGCCTCGCTGACGTAGCGATAGAGATGGCCGCCATGGCGGTCGCAGCCGGAATACACCACCAGCGGCTCACCGGCGCGGGCGCGGACGGCCACGGCCTCATGGCGGAAACGGCCCAGAGCCGTGTGTTTGACAAGCGGTCGCTCGGGCCGGCGAGGATCGATCTCCACCATCCAGCCGTACTTGTTGCCCACCAGGCCGAAGGGATTGCCCAGTCCCTCCAGCCGCTCGCCATCGAACCGGAACGGACGCTCCGCCGGCGAGGGCGAGCTGCCATCGGCGTACACCGCCTCGACCACCTGATTCTGAAAGTTCTCCTCGGCTGAGAGCACCGTGCCCCAGGGGGTCTGGCCGCCGGCGCAATTGGCGAAGCTGCCGATCACCCGATCGCCGAGTCCATCGTCGTGGCCGAGCCGCTGGAGCCGGCGGAACACCGTCGCCGCAGGGCCGCTGCAGTGCAAGCGCTGGTCGGCATGCTCCAGCCCCGTGAGGCCGCTGACACGCCGATCGAAGCGACCGCTGCGGCGGCGCCAGCCCTGAGCAGCGGACCGCTCGATCTCGACCACGCCGATGCCGAGATCGTCCATCGCGGCGATGGCCACCGCCAGCAGGGGGCGGTGCAGGGGATCGTCAACATTCAGGCTGCGCGCATCGACGCTGCCACCCCGCTCGGCCAGCAGCTGACGCAAGGCTTCGAACGGGAGTTCCCTGCCCATCACCTCCCCGTAGCCTGCGACCCAGGGCCTGGGGCTGATGTATTCGAAATTCACCGTCAACAGCGCCCGACCGTGATCGAGTGGGGTGAAGGCGAGGTAGTCGTTGTTGAACCCGAAGCGCCCGCTCCCGAGGGGATCGCCCCACTGCATCAGCACCTCACTGCGGTAGCCCTCAGGCACCAGCAGCTCATCCTTCACGACGATGCGGGCGTAGGCGCGCTGCTGCTCAGCGGCACTGAGTCCATCGCCTGGCAGGGGGATGGGGCCGCGCAGGGGCTGAAAGGGCAGCGTCTGCGGCCGCCCCCCCGGAGCTGGCGCGGACTTCACCGAGCCAATGGGGATCGTCCCGGCCAGGGCGGTGCCGGCGGTGGCAACGCTCAACCCCAGCAAGTGAAGGAGCAGCGAGCGACGGGACAAGCCTCGCTCGATTCCTGGTGAAGAGTTACGCAAATTCCTGTCCTGTACCTGCATCGATCTGAAAGATGATCTGATCAGAACTAGCGGAATTGGGGCAGCTTGTTGGCATCAAAACTCCGTCGCAGCGCTTCCCCAATACTGAGACCCACAGGCAGATCACCAGAGAATGCACTTCCGGTGATGCGCTTGTAAAGCTTCGATTCCACAAGTTGATAGGTGCTGGCAGGCAGGGGAATGTCCCCT
>CAIJRN010000073.1 GCA_903823115.1 uncultured cyanobacterium | reverse complement strand
GGAGTCGAACCACCCGCTGTTGGCGTCAGCCGGAGGTGGTCTGGATCAATCCACCACCACCGGAAAACATCATCCATCCGACTACGTTGGTGATGGCCGGCTGATCCGCGGCAGCGGCGTCATCTTTCCTGGCAGTCACCGTAGGCGGCTGCGTCTGGTGTGGTGCCGTGGTTATGAGGAGCCATTCCCACCGGCGCGATGGCGAGCCTTTGCCGCCCCCGTGGCAGCTGTGGCCTCAGTTCTGCTCATCGCTTCCCTCCCACACATTGGTGCTGGAACGCATCGATTCGCGGCTCAGGCGCTTGCGGCTGAGGTTGCGGTCCTGACGCAGCAGTGCTCGCTTCTCTGCCAACAGTCTCATTTCACGGCTGCTCAGTTTTGTTCCGGGCATGGCTGCGAACAGGGCACTGGCCCTGTCCAGGCTGGTCTCAGCCGCCTCAATGTCCCCGAGATCGAGCTGCTCGATCGCCTGCCTGCGGGCCCGGTTCGCCTCCAGCAGCGCAAACTGCTCGGCGACGGCCATGTCGGTGTCGAGGCCGGCCAGTTCTCCGGCCTCCTTGACGGGCAGGGTCAGGTGCTCGATCAAGGTCTGGCGTTCGGCGGAGCCGGGTGCATCCCAGGCGAGGCGCACGCTGGCGATCTCCTGATTGGGCGTCCAAGCCGGCAGCTGCAATCTCACGCCGACGTTCAGCTCCTGGCCAGCCCGCAGGTTGGGCAGGCGGTAGTTGCCGGCCTCGGTGGCATCGAGGTCGTTGAGCACATCGACCAGCTCGGCGCCGTTCTTGGTGCGGATGCCAATGCTCACCCGTTTGCCAACGGTGGTGGCCAGGCCTTGCAGCTCGGAGGCGTAGAGATCGGCCAACTGGCCGGGGCTCTCGATGAAGGCCAGGGTGCCGTCACCGGAGGAAGCCATTGCTCCCATCAGGTCTTCGTCAAAGCCATCCCCCAGGCCAAAGGCGCTGGTGCTGATGCCTTTGGCGGTGAGACCGGCCACCTTGGCGGCGATCTCGGCGCTGTTGGTCAGGCCCTCATTGGCCTGGCCGTCGGAGAGCAGCAGCACCCGGTTCAGGGCATTCGGCTCCAGATGCTCGGCCACCTGCATCGCTCCCGCCAGCCAGCCGTCAAACAGTGCCGTGCACCCGCCGCTGTGGATCGTGTTGATCGCGGCGATGAACGCCAACGGATCAGCGACAGGCGTTGAGGGCACGACAACCTTCACCACGCCGTCAAAGGTGACGATCGCGAGGCGATCGCGTGCGGTGAGTTCGCCGGCCAGGAAGCGGGCGGCCTTGCGGGCATAGCTGAGCTTTCGGCCGCTCATCGAGCCGGAGCGGTCGATCACCAGGGCCAGGTTGAGCGGCGGCCGGAGCCTGGCCTGCGCCACCCCCGACGTGTCTTTTGGCAGATCTGGAGTCGTGATCGTGAGCAGCAGATCGAGGGTGGAGGCGCCATCAGCCGCCACCGCCGGCCGCAGGGGCCGGAAGCGAAGCGTGGGTTGGGTCATGGGATGGAGTTGGTGTGGGTCGGTCGTTGAAGAGTTGAGGGATGGACGGGGTGAAGGCGGATTCAGAGGGGGCGCTGAGTCAGTGGCGAAGGGGCGTCAGCCCATCAGCCCTGGCGCTCATCGAGTTGCTCGAGCAGCCGATCGGTGAGGCGCTGCAGCCAGGCCAGGCGACGAGAGCCAGCCGGGGGGATGGAGACAGCATCACTGATCTGCAGCTCCACCCCCGGCGCCAACGAGAACCGATGCCAGCGACTGGCGGCGTCCCGGCTGCCGCTTGAGCGCGACGGGGAACGGGAAGGTGAAAGGGACGCTGAGCGACGGGAACTGGGAGAGGGAAGCGGGGAACCGAGCAGCGACAACAGCGAGCTGGTTCGCTCCGGGGATTCGTCCCCCATCAGCCCCGGGGATGGGGCCGAGGAGGCCTGGAGAACGCGTAGGTAATCGAGCGCCTCGATGCGGCCCTGGGAATGGTCCTCATTGGGTCGCTCGGCTACCCCCTCGAGCTCGCCCCCGGGAGGGGCCTGGCCCTCCAGTTGCCTCAACTGCTGCCATAACTCCCCGTCGGCCAGACCGCAGAGCGGTGCGATGGCCGTGAGGCTCAATCCGCGCCTGGCCAAGGAGCGGATCAAAAGCAGCTGCAGCAGGTGACGTTGGCCATAGAGCGCACTGCGCCCCTCTTTGCCGGGCCGATCGATCAGACCCTGGGTGGCATAGAGGCGCACGGTGCGAGGTGAAATCTCCTCCCCCAGTCGCTCTCCAGCAACAGCCAACAGCTCGTCAAGGCCATAGGAGACCTCAACGGGGCTGGCTGCTGCTGGGCCCGGGAAGGACGGCACTAGAGGGATGGGGTCAACCATGAACCAATGGTTGCACAGTTGCAGTGCAAGCGTCAAGGGCGAGGGCTTTTGGGCTGCCGCTTGCTTCTGGCGGGGTCGTTGACGCCTCGTCGCCCTCGGGGGGATGTCTGCCATTCGCCAGTCACTGAGGCCGGCAGGCCTGCGGACGCCCCACTGACCGCCAGGTCTGCTTTCACCGAAGGGGGAAGGTCAACACCCCTTTTCAACCAGATGCAGTTAGCCGTCCTCGTGGGGGAAGTCTCGCGCCCGCGCCCGCGTGATGTGCCAGCTTGGGCGGGATTTGTCAAAAACCCCCCAAGAGCGCCCTCGGGGACAGGGTTTAGGTTTTTGACACGCTCCGTACTCCTGCCATCGTGTCAAAAACCCCCCAGTGACCGATCCGGGTTGGGAGGTTTTTGACACACCCTTGGTTTTGGCTGTCGTGTCAAAAACCTAAACCCAGTACCACCAATCGTTCTCGGGGGGTTTTTGACAAATCCCTAAAAATCGGGCGCAACGCACGCGCACGCATCACCCCCCCCCCCCCCCCCCCACTTCTTCTCTCTCAGGAAAGGGGAGGGGAGTAACCCCCTCCTGAATGGGTCAGCGGCATTCCTCCGGGATGTCCTCGTCGGAGACGAACACTTCCCGCCACTCAGCTTCAGGCACCACCGAGTACGGAGCAGGCTCCTGCACCGCCTCCGGCGCCCCGACGGGCTCCAGGCCAGCCGCCACGACCTGAGGCACTCCAGGAGCCACCACAGGCTCCCCCGAGGGCGTCTCAGCCGAGATGGTTTCCTCCCCGGCGCTCGACAGGCTGTAGACGGTGTCTGGTCGCCCACCCTTCCCGCCTTGTGAAGGCCGCCTTCGAGTGTCGAGCATGCCCTCGTTCTTCCAGCGGTCGAGCCAGCGCCTGACCGTGCGCTGCCCCGGCGTCTTCCGGTTCTGTCCGAACAGCCTCTCCCCGAGGGCGGTCCAGACCTCCTCCGCGATCATCGGGCCCTCCGCCTCCTTGATCAGGCCCAGCACCAGGGTGAAGGCGTCCTCATCCCCGGTCCCCCCATCCATCCGCCGCACGGTCGGGGTGTAGTCCGCCACCGAGAACGCAAAGTTCTCGTCCCGTCGGACCAGCAGGAGATCCCCCTCCCGGCCCGCCCGACTCTTCTTGATCTGGATCAGGCGCAGCGAATCAGTCTCTTCCCCCCGAGTGCGGAACTCACCCCGCTCGTCGTCAGAGAGTTTCCTGACGTGCCACTGCTCGTCCACAGCATTGATCAGGTAGCGACTGCCCCTGGCCTCACCGTTGGCGTTGTCGTGGTGGATCCAGATGATCGTCGTCGCCGGGAACGAATCCTGTGTCAGGCCCCCGTTGAGCTCGCTGTATTGGTACAGCGGCATGGCAAACGCCTTCTCGACCTCCGAGACCTGCATGCGGCTGCTGCAGCTGCCGATCGAGTCGATCACCACCAGCGCCGGCTTGATCTCCTTGACCCACTCCGTCAGCTCTCGGGTGTGGTTCAGCTGGAACCCCGTCCTCAGGTGGAACCAGGAATCCTTCCCGCTGGGATCGATGCCGTTGTCCTCGAGGTCGGCCTTGAGCTTCGCGAGGCTCTGATCGCTCTGAATCCAGAGCACCGGCCCCTGATCCACCGGCACATCCACGCCGCGGACCCTCATCGACCTGCCGGTCCCGACGATCTTCGCCAGGCCCAGGCAGGCACTCGTCTTGCCCACACCCCCGGCCGCATGCAGCATCACCTGGGACGGCCGCTTGAGCAGCCCAGGGATGAGAACCGCCAGCGGCTCCACCTGGTTGAACCAGTCCCCCGAGGTCGTCTGGGTCGCCCCATTCACGAAGTACCGGTGCTCCATCAGGGCCGCCAGGCACTGCGTGGCCGTCATCCGCCGGCCTGTCGCCGCCGCAAGAACCGCCATCTGGTCCGCCTGAATCGCAGGGTTCGGCTCCTTGTCGTAGATGCCCCCAAGCGCCTCGAGGAAGGCCTTGGAGCTCATCATCACGTCCGGCGCGATCTTGACGGTCTGCTCCGTCCCCTTGGCGCACTCCGGGTAGTTGTACCCGAGGGCGGTAGCAATCTCGCCCACATACATCTCCAGGTCCGGCCCCTGGGGCCTGGTGGCGTGCTTGTTGTTGGTCCTGGCCTTGTGGACGAAGTCCAGGACATCACCCCCGATCCCGCACGCCTTGCAGTCCCAGCAGCCGCTCTCGACCGAATACTGGAAGCTGGTGCCGCTCTTGCCCCCATGCCAGGGGCACCCACACACCGACTGGGGCTTCGCCCCATCGCGCTCGAACCAGTCGAAATCACCGAATTTCGGGTGGTTGAAGATCAGCTCTCGGAAGCGCGGCCGCAGCTTGTCCTGCACCTCCTCCTTGAAAAACCAGCCGCGGATCTGCCGGCCGGGAATCGTCGTCTCCCCCAGCGCCTCATCGAGCGCCTTCTGATCGGCGTCGCTGAGCCACTGCACGGGCTTGCGCACCCCCCGCAGCACCTCCAGCAACCACTCCGGCGCCGGCGCCACCTCGCCGCCGTTGTAGTTGAGGAAGTGATACCGGTACTGGGCATCCGGGTGCGGACTCCCCGGCAACACGCTCTGGCACTGGTTGAACCGCAGCACCACCTCCTGATATTCCCCCTCCGGCGGAGCACCGGCTTCCCCCGAGGGCGTGTCGGCCTTCGTGCGGTCCTCCTTGCCCTTGCCGAGGTGCCACTCGCCGTCCTCCCGCAGGATCACGGTCTTGACATGCCGCAGCTCCGGCACCACCGAGGGCGGCACCTGATACAGCACCTGACGCCGCCCAGCCTTGCCGCTGGTCCACGACATCGTCGTCTCCTGCCCCCGCTTCTCAAAGGCATCGCCCAGGGCCCGCCGCAGCCGCTCATCAGCCTCCGGCCCATCGATATCCAGTGCGATCAGGCCCCACGAGAACTCCCCGGTCACCACCCCCAGGCCCTTGTACCCGTAGTTGGTGCAGTAGGCGCTCTCACAGTCCACCCGCCGCATCGGCTTGGTCGACCACTCCTTGACGTAGGTCTGTTTCCCCGCCACGGGAATAAAAGACCACCACGACGGGAAAATGTCCCGCCGCAGCATCTCAATCGCCCGACCGCTGAGATCCGGGGTCGGTTGCTGGTCAGATGAAGCCTGTTCTTTGCCCAAGATGATCGTCCGCGTAGGTGGGATTGGAGCCGGTTAAACAATTTTTTCGCTTTGGCGTACCAGAAGCGCTGTTCCCATAACTTACGCACCGCTCGCCAGAAAGCAAGCCACTACAAGTTGGAATCTCACTTGTAGTCAATGACGTCAAAGTTATAGTGTGAACGATCAGCTTGGTTGCAGACTGAGTCCTTGGCTCTGGCTTTTGACTGCAACAGAAAACGAGACATCACTTGCAGTGAATAAAATGCAAGTTGTTGTTGCTCGAGCGGCCATGGGTTGACCCACTGCTGGCAGGGCCAGCCCACGAACTCCGGGCGGCCTTTGTCCCTCGCGAGGCCGAACAAGAACGCCGAATCGAGCTAAGGTTTCCGTAGAGCAGAGATTTCCATGCCATGCCCCGTCTCGGCCCCGTCGGCAAACTGAAGGTCGCCGAGAGAACGGCTGCAGCCATTCATCTCAGAAAGCAGCGGCTCAGCCTCAGAGAGATTGGCGAGCGCTTGGGCTGTAGTCACATGACAGCCTTCAAAGACATCAAGAGGTACATGCATGCTCTTGATCAAGAAGCCCGTGATGGCGTCTCAGCCATACGAGCCACGGAATACGAACGACTGGATACCTATGCCGCCTGCCTGGAGCGCCGCATCCTCGACGAGGACGAACTCGACAATATCAAAGATGCGGTCCGTGTCAGCGAAAGCATGAGGCGCATCTATGGGGCCGATATCCCTGCTGAACGGCGCATCAGCATTGAACATCGCCGGGCTTTATCGATTGAGCTGGTGCAGCGCCTGCAAGTCCTGCTCGACCCGGAGATCTACGCCAATGTGATCGCTTCTCTCGCCACTGACACCACCGGCACCTACATCCTCCCGGGGACGAGCACCGATGTCGAACCACCCCAGGCCGCCGTCGCGGCCAGCAGCAAGACATACCAGGAATCCAACCCCGAGGCCGCATTCGAGGCTGTCGGGCCTGCTCCAGGACGCGGCCCGCTTTGAGCTGCAGCGCCTCGGCAAATCCTCCCGTGACGCCTCCCTGCGGGATGCCCTCAGCCGCCGCAGTGATCCATACGCGGCCCAGAACAGCCTCCACGGTCATCTCCTGAACTGGTGGCCAACTCTCTACGCCTCGCACAGGGAATGGCAGGAGGCCCTCGCCCAGCTTGAGCCGATCGAGCTGGGCCAGCTCCAACCCGGCCAGCTGCAGTGGGTCGGCCGGTCGGTCGAGATGCCAGATGGTTCTACCCAGTACATCCAGCCCAGCGGGCATGGCGGTAGCCCCTGCTGCCGCCGCTGGCTGAACGCCAACCGCATATGCCCCTCTTTACATCAACCCATCTGCCTGAGCACCCTGGCCGCGGACAACCCCGCCGAGCGCTGGGCCGATCCCGGCGACCTTGAAGTAGCCCTCGCCCTGACCAGCAGCGAACCCCAACTCAAAGCCGTGATGGACGAGATCTGCGCCATCCATGAGAACGCCGACATTCGTCACTGGCGCTCCGAGGCCGAGACCTACCTGCTGCGCAGCGCCGACCTCCAACGCCACGAGGAGAACGCCGCTTTCGCGGCTGCTCTCAATAAGGCTTCTTGTTGAGACGCAACAAAGGGCTTCTTCCTTGTACAGGGGAGAGATTGCCCAGGGGCGCTGCCCCTGCTGGGTGGTTGTCGTAACATATGATTCGACAACCTCGGGGAGCGCGCTCGTGCCCAAGACCGCCGGATCCGGGCAAGCCCGCGTCCTGACCCCCACCGAACTCGACCTGCTCCTCGAGGCCGCCCCCTCGCCCGAGCACCGCGCCCTCTGGGCCCTGATGCGTTTCACCGGCAGTCGGGTCACTGAGACCCTCCGGCTCCCCTGGGGCGCCATTCACAGCGACCGGCTCGTCTTTGCGGGCGCCACCACCAAAACAGGCAACACCCGCGAGCCGCTGATCGCCCCACGCCTGGGCCAAGAGCTCCTCGCCTACAGGGCCTGGTGGGAACGTCACCACCAGCGCCCTGCCAGCGGCCCCGCGCTCCTCTTCCTCTCCCCCGGGAGTGAAACTGCCCCAATGAGCCGTCAGGCCGCCGACAAGGCCCTCAGGCGGGGCCTGGAGCGCCTCGGGGCAGAATTCCCCTCAGGCGTCAGCCTCCACACCTTCCGACGCTCCCTGGCCACCACCATGGCCCAGGGCGGCGCCAGCCTCCGCACCGTTCAACGCTTCACCGGCCACGCCAGCCTCGGCCAGCTCCAGAACTACATCGATGTCGCCGAGGCCGATGAGGCCGCCGCTCTGGTGCTGTTGGGGTGATCGCTACGCAATCACATCATTTCCTCCGAGGACGATCCTCGGCAACTACGACAAAGCATGCTCATGACTGGGCATAGATTGATCAGCCTTTCAACTTCATGGCGCCTGACTGAATGCGCCTTGCCATTGCTTTCGTTGATCTCGACAGATTAACGGGTTACAGAACTGAATTGATGGATATACATTAAAATAAGCGAGCGATGTGATTTCCAGGCCTTCAGCCATCTCGCTGCCTCTCTAATCGCCTCCCTCCGGCTATCGCTGGCCCTGGACGAATTGCTTGACGTTTCCGCCACTTACCCCTTAGGTTGTTCTCAACCACTGAGGCAGGACTGCGCGGCAGTCGCTCACCCCCAGTGGCCAGGCCTCGCGCCATTGCGGCAGGGCTGATCATCTGATCCACTTATCACTGACAGCGCAGATTCTGCGCCTTGCTTATGCACATTAACTGAGCGGTTGCTTTGCCGCGCCATCACATAGAAACGCTTCCCCGGCGGCCACACGGATTCACTCCTGCTTGCAGGGCTGACGCCGTCAACCGATAGGTGCAAGTGAGAGGGCCAGGCTTTTTGCCTGGGTTCAGGGACACGCGGTCCCCGTGGCGCTCTCATTCGGCCAAGTGGATCAGGGGCTTAGCGGGCAGACGAGGGGTAGCCGCGATTGGCACGGCTCCCCGAGGACGGATCACGCCGGTGCGGGCCCCTTGTGGGTTCGGGTTCTACAGGCGTCCCGTGACTGAGCTGCCCCAGTGTTCCGGAGAGTTTCTCCGGTTGAATAGAAGCGCAGGACAGTATCAATAGACGCTAAGTCTTCCTCCTGCGGGGCCTTGCGGCCCTGACGCGCTGTGCACCCCGTGTGCCCACTCGTCGCAGCCTGTGCAACTCAGGCTTCCAGTCTCTGGACGTGACTGAAAAGAAGGGCAAAAACACCCGACAAACACCGTCCGCAACACCAATCCACCTCCATGCTCACGGCGACGCCGTGGCATGGCAGGCAAGGCGCAGCATCGCCCGACCCGTGTACCTACAGGTCGGGCTTTTGCTGTTTGGGGGTTCAAGTCCCCCTGGGTTGGCTCGCCCCACAGCACCTGTGGGGCCTTTTCGTATCCGCTCAATCCCTTTCCTTTCCCCAACACCACCTTTGCTGTGACCACACAATCCAGATCCCTGCGCCTGGCTGATTCACTCAGCCGGGCTCCTTTCGCATGGCCCGGGGGCTATCCACTGCACGCCATCACCAACGATGGCGCCACCCTCTGCCGCCATTGCTGCTCCACGGAGCGCAGCTCCATCGGCACCACCACCGGCCATGACGGCTGGACCGTGATCGCTCTCAACGTGAACTGGGAAGACCCCGATCTTTTCTGTGATCACTGCAGCGAGCGCATCGAATCGGCCTACGCCGAGGCCTGATCCCATGAGCTCCCTCCGCGTCGAGACCTTCCAGCTCCCCAGCCACTGGGCCAGCTACTTCGTCAACTCGGACCCCACCGGTCTCGAGGAATCCGACATCCAAGCGGCCGACGGCTGGTGGTACGCCACCTTTCAGCCCGATCAATCGGTCTCCTGCACCGATGTCGCCGAGGACGGCAACTTCTGCAAGTACCACGACGCCGACCGCTGGTGTCTGCCTTGCGAGGTGGCCTCCTTCACCTTCTTGATCCACCAGGAGGGCTGAGCGATGTACCGCAATCTCTGGTTCCACGGCCCCCACAGCCAGTGCGAATTGCCGCCGGGCTGCATCACCGCTTGTTCAGCCAGCGGCCCCGTCGATGACGCCGTCGACTTCTGGCTCGACCGCCTGCAGTTCGACGGTCCTGCCTGGCTGATCCGCCAGCACCTCAAGGGCTATGGCGCCTGGACCCAGGCCGATCTCTGCGACCACCAGGCCAACCGCCGCCGCCTGCTCTGGCTCTGGGCCTGCAGCTCCCACCAGGGCGAACCATCACTCGTCCTCGAGTGACCGCCTGCGGCGATGCCGGGCTCCGCCCGTCGCTGCGGTGCGCAGTACCCCCTCGATTTCGTATCCGCTCAACTCATCCGGCCTTTGGCCGGCCATCCCATGACTTCCTCCATCACCTTGGTGGGCCGCGTCGCTACTGAGACCGCGGCCGTGTTCTACGAATCCGGCTCTATCCGCGTCACCCTGGCCATAGCGATCAATCGCCGTCGCTTTGGTGACTCGCCCGAGCTCTTCCATCTTGAGCTTTGGGGCAAACAGGCCGAGCGAGCCCATAACGAGCTCCAGCCCGGCGTCCTGATCGGCGTGATCGGCGAAATCCGCATCCGAGACGGTCACCCGTGGGTGCTGGTCGATCGGCTCGAACTCCTGGGCGCCAGCACCAATGTCCCCTCCGAGGGCTCCGACAACACCACCACCGCAACGGAGGTGGCATGAGCACATCTACAAAGACGCGTGCCCACCAGCCCCCGGTTGGCACCCGATCCCGCAAGCCTTCGGCTTCCTCACGCGGCCCCTCTCCGGAGGAGAAACTCGTCGCCGATCTCATCGCCCTGATCGAGCAGGGCACCGCCCCATGGCGGCGGGAGTGGCAAGGCCACCAGGGCGCCCACCGCAACTTGCTCACCGCCCACACCTACCGCGGCAGCAACCCCCTATTGCTGGAATTCGGCGCCCTGCTCAAAGGCCACACCCTCCCCTTATGGCTCGGCGCCGCCCAAGCCAAGGCCAACGGCTGGTTTCCCCGCAAAGGCAGCAGCGCCGTCCGCATCGTCCGCCCCCAGCTCAACCAACGCCAGCGCCTCGACGAGCAGGGAAGCGCCATCGTCTCCCCCGAGGGCGAACCCCTCACCACCAGCTGGGTCTCCTACAAGGTCGTCCCGGTCTTCAATGCGGCCGACTTCGTCGGTGGAACACCAGAGGCGCAGGACGCCCTCGGGCGCTGCATTGCCTTGGCCCTCGAGCAGGCGGGCCCGCCGCCTACTGCGGCCGCTCGGCTGGAGCATGCCGAAACCGTCCTTGAGGCCTGGCCTGTTCCCACCGTCTTTGGCGGGGCCATTGCTTGCTACAGCCCCGGAGCCGATCGCATCGCCATGCCGGCGGCTGCCGCCTTCTCAAACCGAGAGGCCTACGCCAGCACCTGGGCCCACGAGCAGATCCACTCCACCGGCCATCGATCCCGCCTCGCCCGGCCCCAGAGCGGCGCCATGGGCAGCGCCGCCTATGCCCGAGAGGAACTGGTCGCCGAACTCGGGGCCGTGATCCTCTGCCAACGCCTCCAGATCGGCTCGGACTTCCAGAACCACGCCGCCTACCTCGCCCACTGGGCCCAGTTGCTCAAAGAGGAACCTTCGGTTCTCTTTCAGGTGCTGAGCGCTGCCCGGCAGGCCGCCGATCTGATCTCTCCAGAGCCGGCCCCAGAGCCGGAACCAGCCCCGCCGCTCGGCTCTCCCGAGGCCGACGCCATGGGGAGCTGACGCCCCATCGGTCCCGATAAGGCCGATGGTTACGGCCACCAATACAGCCTCCCAATAAGGGCCCGCCAGGGCCCCGCCGCTGATCCGTCCCAAACGGGTGGGCAGGTGTAACCCCTGCCCCAGCACTCGCCGCTCTCTTGCCGAGGGCGGCATGCCTCGCCATTGGCGGGGCTTTTTCGTATCCGCTCCCCCCGGCCTACGGCCGGTTTTACATACCCATGGCTCATCAATTCACCTCTGGGGTCTTCCTGCACAACCAGAGCGCTTGGCACAAGCTCGGTACCATCCTTGATGGATCGCTGCCGGCCCGCGAGGCCTTCCGCATCGCCAAGGCCGATTTCACCGTCGCCGGCCGGCCCATCTATGACGCCGACATGCGTCCGATTGACGGCTATCAGGCGATCACCCGCACCGACACCGGCACCACGCTCTCGGTGATGAACGGCACCTACACCCTGGTGCAGAACGAGCAGTTGATCCGGGTCGCCGAGGCTCTCCACGAGGACGCCACCATGGATGCGGTCTGCGTCCTGGCCGAGGGCCGCAAGGTGACCTTCACGGCACGGATCCGCCAGGCCGAGGGCGATGTCCTGCGTGGTGACACCATCCACCAGTACCTGGTCGGCTGCACCAGTCATGACGGCAGCATCGCCTTCCAGATCCTCTTCTCACCCATCCGGGTGGTCTGTCAAAACACACTCTCGGCTGCCCTGGGCCAGGCGGCGCGGAGCGCCCGCAAAGGCAAGGTCTGCCGCATCCGCCACACCCGCAACGCCAATGCGTTGATCGCCCAGCTGCCGGCCCTGATCGACTTCCAGCGCCAACAGTTCACCGGCGGCCTGGCCGAACTGCGCGCCATGGCCGCCACCCCCTGCACCGCCACCCAGTTCCGCTCCTACATCGAGGGCGTCTTTACCGAGCAGCTGAGCGGCACGATCAACGCCCGCCGCGGCGACAGCAGCACCGCCCGCCCCCGCCAGCTGGAAGATCTCCCCGCCTGGGAGTCCCTGGCCCACAAGTTCCACGGCCGCGCCATCGGCTCCGACATCCCCGGCGTCAAAGGCAGCTACTGGGGCGCCTACCAAGCCCTCACCGAGTTCCTCTCCCACGACGCCGGCCGCGCCAAGGACCCCACCGAGGCCGCCCGCCAACGCCTCGAATCCCTCTACTGGGGCCAAGGCGCCACCGCCCTAACCCGCGCCCACGAGCTGGCGCTCGCTGCGACTCGCCCCTGAGCCAGAGGCTCAGACAGACGCCTCCGGCGCCCCTCAGCCACCGCCCGAATGGCTGCGAAGCAGCCACAAAAAGACCGGGGGCTCATCCCCGGTCCGGTGGTATCCGCTCAACCCAGGCAGTTCCCCACCCGGGGCGAGCGTTTCAAGCCTATGGCCAACGCCATTTCACCCTCATCAACCGAACCCATGACCAGAAAGCCCATCACCAGAACGGCCAAACGACGCTCCATTCCGGCACCCCCAGCCGTTCGGCCGCTTCCCCCCGAGGGCGGCTTCTGGACCACCCTCGCCAACTACGCCACCGAGCTCGCACCCGTCGCCGGCCCCCTCCTGGAGGCGATTGGCCACACCGCCAACGCCATCGATCGCGCCGATCGGAGGAACCGCAGCCTGGAGGCCGAGGCCCGCTGGCTTGAGGGGGAGTGGGGGGAGGAGGGGGCGGAGCAAGGATGAAGCGACCAGAAGCAAGACGCCAGGTCGGGTCTTTACCCCTGGCGTCAGTCACGGGGGAGCAGCAGGGAAACTCAGCGAAACACTAAGGAATCAGCTCATCATGCTCAATTATGCTGCATAGCAATAAAAGGCGAAATGTGGTGGTCTAAGGAAGCTCTGGGCAACAAGGGGTAGAAGCCTTCCTATCCCTCCCTTTTGTTCGGATTGAACTATTGATCAGTGAGGTTGGCCTGAATCGGGCTGAATTCGGCCTATTTGCTGTCTATTTTCCCCCACCGTGGTCCAT
>CAIJRN010000072.1 GCA_903823115.1 uncultured cyanobacterium | reverse complement strand
CTCCACCCACACATCCACGTCGCTGCCCTCGGTGGCTTCCCCACGAACAACGGAGCCAAACAGGCCAATGCGCCGGAGATGAAAGCGATCAGCCCAACTCTGGCGGTGGGCCCTCAACAGCGGCAGAACTTCGTCTGCGGTTGGTGCCGTGGCGGGGAGAGCGGTTGGGGGAGTAGCTGGGGGATTGGCAGAGGGGGGGCGACTCATAACGCCAGACCGATCTGCTCGGCTTGCGGGGGTTCAGTCTCGCCTGGCTGGGCCGCCTTCGCCGGCCGCCCTCGACGCTTGGCGTCGGCGGTACCGCCGGCCCTGCTCGCCTTGGCCGCCTGCTTCCCCCCCTTGCTGTGCAACCCCATCGCCACCTCCTCCGCATACCGCTCGGCATTCAGCGCAAGCAGCCGGGCAAGCACGTCATCCCGCACGGCATCTGGCCACCGGTAGCGCCAGGGGAGTTTGCGGCGGCCGGTGATGGCGCCGTAGGCCTGCAGCTGGCCCTGGAAATCGAGGGCGTCGGTGGCGTCCCAGAAGAACAGATCGCCGCTGTCGATGCGCACCTGCAGGTCTTCGGGGAGCTGGGCATCTTCATCGGCGTCGAGGTAGTCGAGGCCGAATCCGTAGGGGCTGTTGATGGGGCCCGGTTTGAGCACATCGCTCCAGCCGTAGGCGGCCAGCACCGCCTGATCCATCTCGGCGTGGAGCCTGCGCAGCTCCAGGAGGCCGCTGCTGGTTTCGGATGGATCGTGGAAGCGGTTGTAGGTGCTGGTGAGCCCTTCGTTGTTACTCATCATCAGCTCTGCGCGGAACTGGTGGTAGCCCTCGCCGACGGCTTCGAGGTTCTGGCGCTGGGCCTCATGGGCGGGATCCTTGGCGCTGGATTCGAGTAGGGCGGGGGGGAAGGGGAAGGTTTCGAAGCAATCAGATGGCGTATACCTGACATCGTCCTTCAAGCTTGCACTGAGACTTAATGCCCATGCTTCGTGGATTCGCCCTTGCATCACCGGAAGCCAGCAGAGATCGGCCAGCGCAAAAACATAGTGGGGCCCCGCGAACAACAAGGATGGATCAAGGGATGCAAACAGCATGTACTTGCTGACGTAGGCGTGAAACAGCACCCGCTCACATCCCGCAATCGCTTGACTTAATGCCGGCGCTGTCCGGCAGAACTTCCACCAATACTGTTTGGCACGCTTGCCGTCAGCGTTCTCTTTTAGGCTGTCTCTCTCTGGCCTTACCTTTTTCTCCACAATTGCCATCAGCTCCGGCCACTCCCGCCGACACTCCTCCTCACTCCTCTCCCCGAAGTTGATCACATAGCGGTGATGGGCATGAGTGGGGCTGCTGTTCACTTCCTCGCCGCCGATATACGGAAAAATCACCTCGGCATTCTTCTTGTTCTCGTCAATCAGCCTCTCCATCGTGGCGATCGGCGAGGGAATGCCTGTTGTGTCGTCGTCAGCCGGGCCGGAATCATCAAAGGTGAAGCCCATCCCCAGCACAATTGCACCCTGGAAGCTCTTGCCGGCATTGGCCGCCAGCTGTTTCGGATCGTCGTGGCCGCCGTTGGCGAACAGAAAGGCCGTGATCTGCTCCACTGGCCGCTTCTCCAGCAGCTTCACGCCGGTGTAGGCCCCCTTGAACAGGTGCACCACGCTCACCACCACGGCCGCCACGCCTGGCCACTTGGTGCGTTTGCGGGCCGCATAGATCGTGCCGCCGTTCAGGCAGATCCAGCGCAGGCCGGTGCTGCGGGTGTCTCCCTGGGCGATGGTATTGGTGGCGATCAGCCCCATCGCGCCGCCGGGCCGCAGCAGGTGGAAGCAACGGCGGAAGAAGTGGGCCACCAGATCGGCATTGCCGTGGCTCTCAGGGTGGAGCTGCTTGAACCAGTCGAGGATGCCGTCGGGGCTGCCGTCGGCGATGGTGTTCTTGCCGGCGAAGGGTGGATTGCCCACGAATCCATCAAACCCTCCGCGCCCATCACCAAACACCTCCGGGAACTCCAGATCCCAGTGGAATGGCGTGATCCCCTTATCGCCTGCGGCCAGTCGATCGCGGATCTCCTGTACAGAATCCTGCAAGCCTTCATCCTCAAAAGCGCCGCTGAGCATCGCCAGATACACCTGCTGCTTATCAGCCCGGCTCTTGGTCTTGGGCGCATCAAAGAAGGCCGCCACCATCAGATCACCGGCCTGGCGCAAGCCTTCGCTGGCTTTGATCTGTTGCTGAAGCAGCACCTTCTTGCGGTCGTAACCCTCGTCGTTGAGGCTGTCGTCGCCGAAGCTCTCGCGCCGGGCTACACCCATCTGGGCGAAGACCTGGTTCTGCTCGTTGAGGAAGCCGAGCTGCACTTCCTTCATGGCGCCCTGGATCTCCTGGACGCCGTACCCCACCAGCGAATCGCCGCATTTGAGGGCGTGATCGACAAACGTGAAGGGCAGGTGCTCGCTGAGGGTCACCAGCCAGAGCGAGAGCTTGGCCAGGTTCACCGCAAACGGGTTTTTGTCGACGCCATAGAGGCAGCGCTGGGCGATCAGGCGGCGGGCGACGATGTCCTTATCCCACTCTTGGCGGAAGCCTTTGGGGTAGCCGTCGCGCTCCCAGGCCTGTACCAGCCAGGCCGCCAGATAGCGGCACACCGCCACCAGGAAGGCGCCCGAGCCCATCGCCGGATCGCACACCTTCAGCGCCAGGATCTGCTCGGCCGTGGGCTGGCCATTGCAACGCTCCAGCCAGGGGCGGAAGGCCTCGGCCACGATCGGTTCGGTGAGCGCCCGGGGCGTGTAGTGGCTGCCGCTGCGGCGACGTTCTGCCGTGGGCTGCAGGATCAAGCTGCCGCTCACAAGGCCGTTGGGCGTGTGGGGGGAGAGCTTCTTGTCGAGCGCCACACACAGCTCGGCCAGGCTGGTGGCGCTTTTGAGCTCGCTCTTCACCTTGGCGGGCAACTTGAGGGCCACGCCGGCCTGCTCATCGAGCCACTTCTCGCGCTTGGATCCGCTCTGGGCCAGCAGCTGGTCGGCGTCCACCACCACCGTGATCGTGATCTTCTGGCGCGGCGGCCGATACGTAATCCCCACGCTGGGGCCGGTGGCCCCTTCGACGGTGAAGCCCATGATCCCCTCGTAGACCGAGCCGATCTGCTCGACATCGAGGGAGCGATAGCTCAGCCGTTGGGCCACCTTGCTGTCGTCGGCCAGCCACAGCAGCCGGCTCAGCACTTTTTCGACGACGTCATCGCTGACGGCGGGCAGGTTGGTGAGGATGCCATCGCAATAGTCGCTGCCTGGTTCGCGGCCCTCCAGGAACGGGTAGGCGTCGGGATCAAACAGCTCGCCATGGCGGGCTGGCAGGTAGCCGGGATCGGCGCCACCGCCGTCGTACACCAGCCGGAACAAACTCAGCAGCGAGGCCCAGGCGCCACGCCGGTCGACCATTGCCCCCTGGTGCTCAAAGCGCTCCTGGCGCAGGCGATCGGCCAGGGCGCTGACGCTGTAGTGCTGCCCGTAGAGCGAATCGCTGGGCATCAGCGCTTCGTCTTCGGCATACAGCAAAAACACCAGCCGCAGCAGCACGGTGATCAGGCCGCCATAGAGGTGCTTCTGGCCTGCTTCGTTGGTCGGTAGCTCGCCCAGCACCGTGCCGCCCGCGTCCTGGGCCACTCGCTCGGCCGCATCGAAGCCCAGCAACAGCTCCCACAACGCTTCGAGCACCTGCTCGGCCAGGCGGGTGCTCACCTCATTTTGATTCTTGCGACTGGCCGCCAACAGGGCCGGCAGGCGTTGCTCCGGGTTGCCGCCGAACAAACGGTCCACCCCCAGCAGCAGCTCCAAGGCGCCGAGCATGGGCCGGCCCGCCACTTCGGCCATCGGTTCGAGCGGCATCGTCAGCCAGCCGCTCGATTCACCCCGCGGCGCATGCAGCAGCCGTAGCTCAGAGCCGTTGAACAGGATGCCGATCGGGTGTTCGGTTTCCTTGAGCAGCCGCTCAAAGCGCTGTTGGGGCGTGGCATCCCAGCCATGGCCCGTGGGGTTCCAGGGTTCATCAAAACGCCGGCCCCACTGTGGTGCGAGCGCGCCTGTGGCATCGCGCCACTGGGTGAGGTCGAGCACCAGGGCCTGCAGGCCTTCACCCTCCAGCTTCGGCACGCCGTGGGTGGGTCGCAGGGTTTCGCCGTATTCCGTCAGCACCACTTCGGGAATGGCTTGCAGCTCGCCGGCTGCCACCAGGTCGGCGTCGCCCCAGTCGAGCAATTCGGCAGCCAGCAGCTGAAAGCTGGGCACCACCTGCAGCGGCTGACCATCGGGGCCCTCCACCTCCTCCAGTAAGCCCTCCAGCTGGCGCTGACGGGCCGAGAGATACGGCGTGCCCTGGTTGGGAAACAGATCGAGCTTGGCCAGCACGGCCGGCGCCACCACCAGGCCCACGGGTTGCACCAGACCGAGCCATTGCTCGTGGGTGTGGGTGCCGGGGGTTGGGGTGGCCATCAGTTGATCACCTCCAGGCTGTCGAACCAGCCGCGCAGGCATGCGCGCAGCGGACCGGCGTTGGCGATGGCCCAGGCCACGTCCTGGCTGGGTTCGGGGTGGCCCTCGCCGGGATCGAGGTAGGCCAGTGCCGCCTGGGTGAGGGTGTTCAGCGTTGCGGGATCGGGCCGCCAGCCGGGGATCGCGGTTCCCAGCCGCTCGCTCAGCTTCAGCAGATCTCGGCACTTGCGCGACGGCACGCCCTGGGCGATCAAGGCGGCGCGGAGATAGGTCTCCAGGCACATCTCGGCATAGAACAGGCCGATCAGATCCGTCCCCTGCAGATCAGCCGAGAACTCCACCATGCCCCAGTGGCGTTCGGCTCGTTCGATCCATTCGTCCACCACCGGATTGCGGGCTGGGATGGTTGGCTTCATGGATTCGCTGTTGACGCCCCGGCGCCGATCAGCGGCCGCACCAGGCAGCAGCTCGACCAACAGCCATTCGCCGTGCAGCCACTCGCCATGGAGCAGCTGACCGTGATCGATGGCCTCACGGATGAAGGGATCGCCCCAGCGGTAGCGCGGTGCCATGTCCTGCGGCCGCCGCAGGTGCAGATCCAGCGGGAAATCCGGCTTGCAGGCGTTGCGCATCGCCTTCACGGTGTCCTGCGGCCGGCCCTCGAACGGCATCACCACAAGAAGATCGGCATCGGAATCCCAGCGGGCCTCGCCCCGGGCCATCGAGCCGAACAGGATCACCTTCTCGGGGGCGAAACGCTCCACCAGGCGCTGGGTGAAGGCCTGCAGGGCTTCACGGGTGACGAGGGGGGCTTGATGGGTTGGTGTCGAGCTGGTCATCCCGGTCATGGTTGCCGGTACCTCCTGAGGCCGCAGGCAACCAGAACGGTTCCATACTGGTTGAAACACGACTGGTTTGCTGGCGGCCATGGCCAAAACGCTCACCCTCAAGAATCTCCCCGACGCCCTGCACGCCAGGCTTGCGGCGGCGGCCAAGCGCCACCGGCGCAGCCTCAACAACGAGGCCATCGTCTGCCTGGAAGCCGGCCTTGGGGCCCCAGTTCCATCCGTTGAGGATGAGCTGGCAACAATCAGAGCCCTGCGCGCAAGCCTCGGTCCCCACATCTTTGAACCTGATGAGATCGATGCGTTCAAGCGCGAGGGGCGCCCTTGATCGTCGTCGATACCAACGTGGTGGCCTATCTGCTGCTGCCCGGCCCCCGGACAGAGCTGGCAGAGGCTCTGCGCCGGCATGATCGCCAATGGGCGGCACCGCCGCTCTGGCGCAGCGAGTTTCGCAATGTGCTCACCGGCTACCTCCGCCGTGATTTCTTGAACCTTCCCCGAGCCATCGCGGTGATGCAGGAGGCCGAGACGATCCTTTTGGCCCACGACGAACCGGTCAGCTCGGAGCAGGTGCTGCAGCTGGTGAGCACCAGCACCTGCAGTTCCTATGACTGTGAGTTCGTGGCCGCCGCCCAACAGCTGGGCGTGCCGCTGGTCACGGAAGATCGGGCGATTCTGGCGGCCTTCCCGGATGTGGCGCAGTCCCTGCATCAGGCCACCTCCTGAGGGTCTGCGCCCTGGTGCTCTGCCTCTTGGGGCTCTGCCTCTTGGGACTGTGCCCCCTGGGGCCAGAGGTAGATCGCCCCGGCCGGTTCCACCCGGTGGGTGCGCAGCTCGAAGGTGCGGCGGATGCGTTCGGGCTCGGTGGCCAGATCGGTGTCGATCGTGCGTAGGCGCTGCTCCCAGTATTTGCGGTTGTCGTCGATCTGACGGCGCACAGCCTTGAGCTCCTCGGCATCGGGGATGTCGCCCAGGTCGATCAGCAGCTGGTCGGGGTTGGTCTTGATGCGGCTGCGGGTGCTGAGGATGCGCTGGCGCTGGTCCTCCAGCACCTTGATGAAGCGGGCGGCTTCTTCCTCGCCCCGTTTGCTGAGCTTCTCGGTCGCTTCGGCGCGGCGTTGCTCCACGACGCGATCCAGCTCCTGGCGCAGCTGAGTCACATCCGCGGCCAGGTGCTGCTTCAAGGATGCCGTGATGCCTTCCGTCACTTCCAGCCGCTGCTGCAATGAGGCCTTCAGATCCTCCAGGGCTCGCTTGCTCTTCTCCTCGCCGAGCTTGTACAAGCCACGGTGGGGATCGCTGGGCCGCCATTCGGCCACCACAGCCAGCACTTCATCGTGCAAGCGGGAGGCCCCGTGGCCGTAGAGCGACAGGCGGGCCAGCACGATCAGCTTGGCCGTGTCGTCCGTGGTGCCCAGCACCGCGGCATGGCTGAGGGCATCGCTCTGGAAGCCGCGCATCAGAAAGCGGTTGAGCAGGCGCGTCACCAGTGGATGCTCCAGGTGCAGATGCACCCGATCGGCATTCACCTCCTGGGGATCGCGGAACACCACCGGCTGCAGCAGGGTCTCTTGGCGCCACTGCCACAGCTTCTGGCCCGGTTGGCGCGGGGGCCGCAGGGCATCGAGCACATCGCCCCAGACGGCTTCGCCGCCCGGCAGCTCGCCAGCGCCGGGGAACTCCCAAATGGCGCGATCGGGATCCTCGGCCGCCTGGAGCGGATCCCGCGGCCGCAATGCCAGCGGTCCGTTGCCGTCGCCTCCGAAGCCGTGCCTCTGGCCGGTGAGCTGCAGGCTGGTGTTGAGGGCATCGCGGAACTGGCTGTTGCTGAAGTTCAGCCACTTCTTCGAGCGATTCAGATAGCCCTCCAACGTGCCCACCTGCTTCTCCAGGTCGAGCTTGCGCTCGCGACTGCCCTCCAACTCTTCATCGAGCAGCACCCGGGTGCGGCGGAAGGCCTCGTCCTGATCCAGGCCCTCGATCTCGCCGATGGTGGCAGCCAGGGCGGAGGGGTTGATGCCCTTGGCCAGTAGCTCATTGAGCTTGCGGATCACCACCGGCGGCAGGCAACCCAGCTCGCTGCGGATCTGATCGGTCTTGCGCACCACTGTGTCGAGCACCATGTCTTCCGGCCGCTGCGGCAGCACGAAGTAGTGGCAGTACACCTGGGGTGAGCGCTGCAGAGTGCGGTCGATGCGGCCGTTGCGCTGCTCCATTCGGCCCGGGTTCCAGGGCACATCGAAATGCACCAGGCGCTTGCAGTGGTTCTGCAGGTTCACCCCTTCCCGGGCCGCATCGGTGGCGATCAGGATGCGCAAAGGATCGAAGTCGGGCGGGCTGTTGAAGCTGCGCTTGATCGCCTCACGCTTCTCGGCGCCGATGCCGCCGTGGAAGGTGGCGATGCGCGATTCAGCTTTGTCGCTGCCGGCGATCAGCTCGCGCACGCGTCGCTCCAGCCAGTCCTTGGTATCGGCGTACTCCGTGAAGATCAACAGGCGTTCACTGTTCCACTCGGCGCCTGACTGCCCCAGACGGGGGCAGAGGTGGCTGCGGATCAGCTGCTCCAGGCGATGGACACGGCTGTCGGGCTGATAGCGGGCCGCCTGGGCAATCTCCTGCATCTGGTTGAGCAGCTGCCAGTCATCTTCTGTGGCTTCCAGGGCTGAGGAGACGGCCGCCTCGTGCTGGGCGTCGGCTTCCTGCAGCAGCTCCTCCTCATCGCCTTCGGCGCGCTCGTCGTCGCCGTCGATGGCGCTGCTGAGCAGATCGAGCGCCTCCAGCCGCACCGGGCGTCGCTTGCTGGCCTTGGCCGAGCGCTTCTCCAGGGTGGTCCGATGCACCTGCAGGGTGCGATCAAAGGCCGCGATCGAGCTGAGCAAGCGCTTCTGCAGGTTCGAGATCACCAGGTTTTCGGCAGCCCGCTCCCGCTTGCCGGAGGCGGCGAGTCGCTGGTTGCGCTGCTCGCGGTAGCGGCTCAGCAGCTCGGCCAGCTGCAGCTCGGGTGTGTCTGAGGGCAGGCCATCGATCACTTCAGGGGTGACCATCCGCTGGGGCAGCTCTACGCCGATCTGGCGCAGGTCCTCCTTGAGGCGGCGCACCATCACATCTTCAAGGTCTTGCTTGCGCACGGGCACGCCGCGGCAGAAACGGGTGGGATCGAGGATCTCCAGCAGGGCCGAGAAGCTGTTGCTGTGGCCGTTGTGGGGTGTGGCCGAGAGAAACAGCTTGTGCTCGAAGCGTCCCGCCAGATCGCGGATGGCGCGGGTGAGTTTGGAATCGATCGCAAATTTGGAGCCACTGGCCGGGGCGGCGTTGTGGGCCTCATCGAGGATCAGCAGCGCCTGCTTGCCTTCTTTGCCGAGCCAGTCGCGCAGCGGCCCGGCATAGGCCTCATCCCGCACCAGCGCCTGGCTGAGGATGAAACGGGTGTGAGTGGCCCAGGGGTTGATGCCCCAGCCCCGCTTGCGCCGCATTTCGGAGATGTAGGCGCGGTCCATCACCGCGAAGCTCAGGCCAAAGCGGCCCTCCATTTCCCCCTTCCACTGCAGCACCACCGAGGGCGGCGCGATCACCACGACGCGGTGCACCTTCTGGCGCAGCAGCAGCTCCCGCAGGATCAATCCCGCCTCGATCGTCTTGCCCAGCCCCACGTCGTCGGCAATGAACAAGCTCACCCGCGGCATCCGCAAGGCCTTGCGCAGCGGTTCGAGCTGGTAGGGCTTGACGTCAATGCCGGCCCGCAGCGGCGACTGGAACAGGCCCGGATCGGTGCTGGTGACGCAGTTCCAGCGCAGGGTGTTGAGGTAGCTGCCGAATACCTGGGGCTGATCGAAACCGCGCTGACCCACCGTGTCCCAGGTGGTCTCGCCCAGCACCTGCGCATCCACCTCCCGCTGCCAAAACACTTCCAGCTTCTGGCCGTTGGCGTCGTCGTCCAGGCAGGCCATGCGCACGACCGTGTCGCCACCGGCAAGCTCGGCCAGCTCCACCTCTTCCACCAGCCAGCGGTGGCTGCGGCACTGCACCACGCAACCACGGGTGGGACTGGGGCTGGAAGCGGAGATGGCGGTGCCCATCATCGCGAGGCCTGCTGGAGCAGAACTGGCATCAAGAGGTGAGGACACTGCCGACAGTCTGCACCTAATGGAAGCCGAGTCGTAGCACTACGGCCACCTGAGGATCCATGGTCTCAAAAACTATGCACTAGGCGCATCAGTTCAACGCTCCTGCTGTTCTAGGCCGCACTTCTGGACGAGGTGTGCATTGGAGTGTGACGCAGCAACTCCAGCTGGTGCCAGCTCTCCAGGAATGCTTGCTTCAACAGGCTATCTGGCGGAAAAGGTGGGAGGTCTGCGGCACAGGTAGGGATGGAGCACCAAAACGAAATGAGGACCCAATCCTGTCGCCGGCGTTCCTATGCGGTTTCTGCATAATTTTCGGGTGATTTCCTGGTTGGCGTTGCTTGGAGCGTCGTGACCGCCTCCACGGCTTGGGATTCCGATGGCTTCGGAGCCCCTGCCTTCATCACCCGCTGCCGCAGGGTGCGGATCAGGTGACGGGCTTCGCTGCTCTGGGGCAAGGGACTAG
>CAIJRN010000071.1 GCA_903823115.1 uncultured cyanobacterium | reverse complement strand
GGAGTCGAACCACCCGCTGTTGGCGTCAGCCGGAGGTGGTCTGGATCAATCCACCACCACCGGAAAACATCATCCATCCGACTACGTTGGTGATGGCCGGCTGATCCGCGGCAGCGGCGTCATCTTTCCTGGCAGTCACCGGATCAGGGCACCACGGCCGGTACGGGTAACTCTGTCGCCAGCCGACCCGGCACCAGGGCTGCTGAGCTGCGATCCGAGGCCGGCGTTGAGGCGGTCGACACCAATCTGGCCAGAGCCTGGCGCAGGTCCTTTTCCATCACGAAGCGGCGGCCATCGGTCACGACCACGCGCACGAGCGTGGGCAGATCGTTGTTGCGCGACTGCAGGTAGATGGGCTCCACGTACAGCAGCCCCTCGCCCACGGGAAGCACCAGCATGTTGCCGCGGAACAGCTTGGAACCCAGCCGGTTCCAGAGGCCGAACTGGAAGCTGATCGTGGGGTCCTGGTCCACCAGGGCCGAAATCTGCTGCGGACCGAGCAGCAGGCGCTGCTGCGGGAAGCGCACCAGGCGCAATTCGCCGTAGTTTGGTGGATCGTTGCGGGCAGCCAGCCAGCCCACCAGGTTGGTGCGCCTCAGGGGCGTGAACGGCAACAGCAGCACGAACTCGGGATCGCGCTGCCTCGGCAATTGAAGGGTGACGTGATAGGGCCGAACCTGCACATTGGCATTGCCATAGATCTCGTAGGGAATCGCCCAGACATCGTCGCCGTTGTAAAAGGTGCGCACATCGGTGACGTGGTAGCGCAGCAAGCGCTCGATCTGGATGTTGAACTGGCTCTGGGGCACGCGGATGTGGCGCAACAGGGCCGCCGGCATCGCCGAGAGCGGCTGGAACAGCTCCGGAAAGGCGCGCCGCCAGGTGGCCAGCAAAGGATCACTGGGATCACTCACGTACAGCCACAGGCGCCCGTCATGGGCATCCACCACGGCCTTGACCGGGTTGCGGAAATAACGCAGCCCGGCGGGGTTGGGATCGCTGTAGGGGTAGGAGCGGCTGTTGGTGAAGCCATCGAGCAGCCAGTACTGATGCTGCTCGCTGCGATACCCCGCCGCCGCACCGATCCTGGCCGTGACCAGATAGGGCTCACTCTCAAAACGCAGGAAAGGGGCCAACGTCTGCAGCCGCTGGTTCACCTGGCGCCGCAGCAGCAGGAGCGAGTTAGGCGTGAAGGAGCCCGTGAACAGCATCCGGGGCTCCTGGAGGTAGATCGCCGCACTCAGTCGCTGCCAGGGGGTGGCCAGGGGCACACCGCGCTGGCCGTCGTAGTGGGTGTAGACGTTGACTTCGCCATCGGGATAGGCAAACTCCTGCACTTTCGTGGGCGCGATCGCATAAGGAGCAGGCCCGGAGGCGTAATAGAGACTGGGCCTGCCCACCGGCAGGGCGGCGCGGGCATCGAGATCGCTGATCCCCAGCTGGGGAATGCCCTGCACCCTGCCGCTGCGGCCCAGGTCCTTCACCAGGAACAGGGGCAGGCCATCGGGGCCGGCAGCATTCACCGGCGACACCGTGAAGCCATGGCCATTGGTGAACACCAGATGGCGATTCAGCCAGGTGCGCGATTGCAGCGGCAAGGCAGAGCTGTCGAGCTCACGGGCCGCGATCAACACCTGCTGGCTGAAGGTACCGGCGCCGCTGCGGCTCTTCAGCGGGTAGCGATCCACCGCCGCCGAAGAAAAGGTGTAATAAAGCCGCAGTTGTTGCAGCTGGCGATTGGCAGCCAGCAAGGGCTGGCTGTCCCAGAGGCGGATGTTGTCGAGGGTGCCGGGCGAGGCCTTCAGATCCGCTGCTGTGATTTTCTGGCGCGGCTCCAGCGCGATGGCCTTGACCCGCTCAAGACCGAAGGCCCGTCGGGTGGCCTTGATGCTGCGATCGAGATAGGGACCCTCGATGGCCAGCTCCCGCGGCTGCACCCAGATGCGCTGCACCAAGGGGGCCAGCAGCAACTCCGTGATCGGCACGAACAGGGTGGTGCCGGCCAGGGGAATCAGGGCGCCGCGGCGCAGCCAGCCGCGCGGCAGTGGAACCAGCAGCCCCACAGCCGTCAGCAACAACAGCAGGGCCAGCAGCAGGCGCAGGGGCAGGCGCACGTGCAGATCGACAAAGCCGGCGCCGGAGGCGACGCCACTGCCCTCCACCAACAGATCAAAGGGGGCCAGGGCCGAACTGATCGCCGCCACGATCGCCAACACGGCCAGCTGGGGCTGAAGCACCCGCTGCTGCTCGCGGCTGAGTCCAACGAAACGCAGGTCCGAGAGGCTGGTGCCCTCACTGAGGGTGATCAGCAGGCAGGCAGCCAGTCCCACCAGCACCTGGGCAAACAGCACACTCAGCAACAGTCGCAGAGCCGGCAGCTGCAGCACCGTGAACGAGAGATCCAGGCCGGTCAGGGGATCCCCCTGGCCGAAGGGCACCGCCAACAGGGCCGGCAGCCAGAGGCTCCAGCCGCGGGCCACGGCGGTGGCAGCCCCCGCCAGGGCCGCCGCCAGGGCGATGCGCAGGGTGGTCAGGGGAGCGAGCACCAGCGGCAGGGCCAGCAGCGCCGCCAGGCTCAACGGCAACAGTGGCGGCAGATCCCGCAACAGCGAGAAGCCGGTGATCACCTGACCGCTGAAGGGGGCCTGGATCAGATCGCGGGCCTGCACCAGGACGAAGCTGAGCCCGACGCTGAACAGCATCAACAAGGCCAGCAGAGCGACCACGAGCTGCCTGGAGCCCAACCGCAACAACGGCAACAGGGACAGACGCTTGCGCCCGGCCTCGCCGCGCAGACGCCAACAGCGCTGCAACTGCTGCAGCTGCAACAGGGAACCAGGCCCGAAGACCAGGGCGAAGGCCAACAGCTGCAGAATCCAGCGCCGCAGGATCACGGCCTGGACATCGAACTGTCCGAACCACTGCCATTCCACCGCCAGGCGAGCGGCCGCGATCAGCGCCAGGAGCAGGGCGACCGGCAACAGCAACACCAGCAGCAGGCCGAGGCGCCGGCGCGGTGGGAGGGGGAGCACAGGAACCACAGAGTGAGGCTAGGGGGGCCACCGGCAACGACAAGGACCATAAAATCCGACCAAAAAGGTCGGAGATAAAAGAAGGCCCGATTCAACACTGGTAATCTGAGCCACAATCACGGTTCATTCCTTGACTGCCACCCTGTCCCGCTCCACCTTCACGGGCCTGCGCTGCAAGGAGTGCGGCCAGGGCTATGAGGCCACAGCCCGACACGTCTGCGAGGACGTCTGCTTCGGCCCCCTGGAAGTCGTCTACGACTACGAGGCAATCCGTGCCCGCGTCAGCCGCGCCACGATCGAAGCCGGGCCCGTCTCGATCTGGCGCTACCGCGAGTTCCTGCCGATCGAGGGTGATCCCATCGACGTCGGCACCGGCTTCACACCGCTGCTGCGCGCCAACCGGCTGGCGAAGCGCCTGGGGCTGAAGGAGCTCCACATCAAGAATGACGGCGTCAACATGCCGACGCTCTCCTTCAAGGACCGGGTGGTGTCGGTGGCCCTGACCCGCGCCCGCGAACTCGGCTTCACCACGGTGAGCTGCGCCTCCACCGGCAATCTGGCCAACTCCACAGCCGCCATCGCCGCCCATGCCGGTCTGGAGTGCTGTGTGTTCATTCCCAGCGATCTGGAACTGGGCAAGGTGCTGGGCACCCTGGTCTACAACCCCACGCTGATGGCGGTGAAGGGCAATTACGACCAGGTGAACCGCCTGTGTTCAGAAGTGGCCAACACCCATGGCTGGGGCTTCGTCAACATCAATCTCCGCCCTTATTACTCGGAGGGCTCCAAGACCCTGGGCTATGAGGTGATCGAACAGCTCGGCTGGCGCCTGCCCGATCACATCGTGGCGCCCCTGGCCTCCGGCTCCCTGTACACCAAGATTCGCAAGGGATTCGACGAGTTCATCAAGGTCGGACTGGTGGAGGAGAAGCCCGTGCGGTTCAGCGGCGCCCAGGCCGAAGGCTGCATGCCGATCGCCCAGGCCTTCGCCGATGGCCGCGACTTCATCATCCCGGTCAAGCCGAACACCATCGCCAAGTCAATCGCCATCGGCAATCCAGCCGACGGCCCCTATGCCATTGATATTGCCAATCGCACCGGTGGCACGATCAGCGCCGTCAGCGACGACGAGATCATCGAAGGCATCAAGCTGCTGGCCGAAACGGAGGGCATCTTCACCGAAACAGCAGGTGGCACCACGATTGCGGTGCTCAAGAAACTGGTGGAACAGGGGAAGATCGACCCCAGTGAAACCACCGTGGCCTACATCACCGGCAACGGACTCAAGACCACCGAAGCGATTGCCTCCTCGATCGGTGAGCCGTTCCTGATCGAGGCCCAGCTCGACAGCTTCAACGCCGCCTGGGAGCGCTCGCAGTCCCTGCACCGGACCAGCACTGAGCGCGTCGACTGAGGCTCCACGGTCATCGGCGTTCGCCGCCGGTGGCCTGCCTCGTCCCGTCGCCATCATCTGAAAACCGCCAGCGGACCCCGGCCCGTCAGCGACCCGATCACTCCTACACCCGCCCCCCAACGCTCCCATGGCCGTCCAGGTTCTGATCCCCACGCCCCTGCAGAAGTTCACCAACGACGAAGCCAGTGTCAGCCTGGATGCCAGCAGCGTCGATGCCTTGCTGCAGGCCCTCGATGGCCGCTTTCCAGGCATCCTCGGCCGCCTCTGTGATGAGAACGGCAAACTGCGGCGATTTCTGAACGTCTATGTCAACAGCGAGGACATCCGCTTCCTCGACAACCAGACCACGGCTCTGGCCGATGGCGATGAGGTCAGCATCGTGCCGGCGGTCGCTGGCGGCTGAAGGCGGCATTTTCTTTCTGGTATCAGCGATGACGAGGGTCAGGGTCAGCAACACTGATCCTTGGCAGGGTCGCGGATCCAGCTTGATCCCATAGGGTTCGCTCCATGACCGGGAGGGAATGATGAGCCAGAGTCCAACCCCATCGCTGAGTCGGCACGACTGGCAGGCCGGCATTCGGATCTTCGATTACCGCCAGGCGGCCAATCCGATCCGCGCCGGCCTGACCGTACCGATCGCCTACCGGCAGTGGCCCCCAGAGCTGCATGCAGCAGGCCCGACGGCCATCCTGCCCCTCGATCTCAGTGAAGAGCTGGGCTGCCCCGGACCGGCCACCAGTCCGGCTCTGGCGGCCCATTTCCTGCGGCTGCTGGCCGGTGAGGCGCTCAAGCCAGCCGCCAGCGCCACCAGTTCCCTGTTTTATGTCCTGCGTGGCTCAGGCGAACTGCAACGTCCAGCCGCCCCGAATCAACCGACGCTGGAACTCAGCTGGGCAGCAGGCGATCTGTTTGTGCTGCCGGCCGGCCCCGATCCCCTGCTGCAGGCCCGGGAGGAAAGCATTCTCTACTGGGTTCATGACGGCCCCCTGCTCAGGTATCTGGGAGTGGAGCCGAACCAGCCCCGCTTTCGGGCCAGCCATTACCCCAGCGCCCTGCTTGAGGCCGAACTGCAGACGCTGCTGGACGACCCCAGCGCCGCCCGCAGCAACCGGTTGAGCATCCTGCTGGCCCACGAGGATCTGCCCGCCACCCGCACGGTGAGCCACACCCTCTGGGCGATGCTCGGGGTGGTGCCGGCCGGGGCCATCCAACCTCCTCATCGCCATCAATCCGTGGCCCTCGATCTGATCGTGGACTGCGATCCCGGCTGTTACACCCTGGTGGGCAGGGAGCTCAGCGATGACGGTACGATCCGCGATCCCCATCGCATCGACTGGCAGGCCGGCGGCGCGTTCATCACGCCTCCTGGCCATTGGCATTCCCACGTCAATGAAAGCGGTCGCATCGCCCGACTGCTGCCGATTCAGGACTCCGGGCTGCACACCTACCTCAGGAGCCTGGACATCCGCTTTGCCGGAGCCAACTGATCCCTGGAATCGCCCGGCAATTCACAATCAGCCCCGGCTCTGGCCGACAAGGCCAGACTTGATGATGGGGATGTGAAGCTCAGCTCTCGCCCACCGGCACCGCCAGGCGGGCTGCTGGCCGCGGCTGAACCGGCTCCCCTGCCACGGCCAGATCTGGATGGCTGGTCTCCCAGGCCTCCACCGACTGGCGGAAGCTGTCGCCATCGATGGTTTCCTCGGCGATCAGACGATCCACAAGATCATCGATCAGCTCGCGCCGTGGACCAAGAACCGCGACGGCCCGATCCAGGGACTGTCTGGCCAGCTCCCGCACCTGTCTGTCGATGCGATTTCCCGTATCGGTGGAGTAGTGGGGCTGGGCTCGAAACCAGTCACGGCCCAGGAACACTTCACCCTCGTCACTTTCAAGGGCCAGCGGCCCCAGCTCGGAGAATCCGTAGCGGGTCACCATTTCCCTGCCGATCCGGCTGACCATCTGCAGATCACTGGCCGCACCCTGGGTGACCTCACTGGGACCAAACACCACAATCTCGGCAGCGCGGCCACCCAGCACCACGACCAGCTTCGCCATCAGATAAGCGCGGCTGATCAGACCTGAATCGAGGATGTCCTCATCGGGCATCGTGCGGGCAAAACCACCGATACCACCAGCCCGGGGCAACAGCGTCACCTTGTCCAGCCTGTCGGCATGGGGCATCAGGGTGGTGAGCAGGGCATGGCCAACCTCGTGGTAGGCGATCAGGCGCTTCTTGGCGCTGTCCTGGAGTGGGGCGGCGGTAAGGCCCATGGTGATGCGCTCCAGGGCGTCGCCGAGGCAGGCGTCGTCGATGCAGCTCTGCTGGCGCCTGGCGGTGAGGATCGCCCCTTCATTGATCAGGTTGGAGAGGTCGGCGCCGGAAAAGCCAGGCGTACGGGCCGCCCAATCGGCCAGAGACACCGCCGGGTCAAGGGGGCGAGTGCGGGCATGGACCGCAAGGATTTCCTCACGACCTTTGCGATCGGGCAGATCGACGGTGATGCGCCGATCAAAGCGGCCTGGACGCATCAGGGCCGAATCGAGCACATCGGCCCGGTTGGTGGCTGCCAGCAAGATCACACCGGAGTTGTCCTCAAATCCGTCCATTTCGGTGAGCAATTGATTGAGCGTCTGCTCCCGCTCATCGTTACCACCACCGATGCCCGCGCCACGCTGGCGACCAACCGCATCGATCTCATCAATGAAGATGATGCAGGGGGCCTTGGCTTTGGCCTTGCGGAACAGATCCCGAACCCGACTGGCACCGACGCCGACAAACATCTCAACGAACTCAGAGGCTGCCATCGAAAAGAAGGGCACGCCCGCTTCGCCAGCAATCGCCCGGGCCAGGAGGGTTTTGCCAGTGCCTGGCGGACCCACCAGCAACACGCCCTTGGGGATCTTGGCGCCGATCGCGGTGAAGCGCTCAGGGGCCTTGAGAAAGGAGACGACCTCCTGCAATTCCTCCTTGGCCTCATTGATGCCAGCCACGTCCTCAAAGCGGACGGGAATTGATCCCTCGGCCTGTAATTTCGGCTGACTGCGGCCAAAGCCCATCGCCTTGTTGGCGACCTGGGCAGAGCGGCGCACCAGCAGGGTCAGACCCACCAGCAACAGCACCAGGAGCAAGCCGTTGCTGATCAGGCCGGCGGTGGCATCGTCGGCGCGTTCATCGCGCACGGTCAGGGGAACCCGGGCCTGTTCGGCCGTGCGCAGCAACAGCTGGTTGTCACTGAAGACAGGCACCTCAACCCGTTTGCCGTCCTTGAACTGCACCGTGACCAGCCGTTGCCGCGGCGCCAGCTCCAGCGATTGCACGCGACCCTTGCTGAGATCCTGCAACAGCTGGCTGTAGGAGGGCGTGTCGGCACTGAAGCCGCCGAGGGTGAAGGGTCCACTGGCTGCCGGCCGGAGGCCTTGGCTGGCTACGGCAGGGATGGCCTGGGCGGAGTTGGGGCTAATGGTCACGGACGTTCAGGTCAGAAATCGACTGTAGCGATTTGACGAAAGGTCAGGTGGCAGCGGAAGATCGTTGTTTGGTTCTTGAGCGTTAGGGATGGCTGTACCCAAGAAGAAAACCTCCAAAGGCAAGCGCAATCAACGCCACGCCCATTGGAAGGCCAAGGCAGGCGTCGCTGCCCAGAAGGCCCTGTCCATTGGCAAGGCCGTGCTCAGTGGCCGCGCCCAGGGCTTCGTTTACCCCATCAGCGAAGAGGAATCAGAAGGCGAAGGCTGAGTCTCTCTCTGCCGCCGCCATAGGCCAACACAGTGGCGGCGGCCATCCAACACGGCCAGACCCTCAACGGTCAGCTCGGCAACAGCGGCCGTCTCAACCGCCATCACCTGAGCTGACTGATTCGGATTTTTGCCAGCCGCCATCAGCGAACTTGCATTCCCGTACATCACCGCAGGCTCCGGCACCAGTAGCGGATCCATGGCCAGGGGATCCTGATAGAGCGCCGGCGGCAGGGAGCAGAGGCTGGATCGCACCAATCGCTCCAGCTGGTCGGGCGGCAGCCAACCACCTCCGTTGCGGCGCTGGCGCGCCTCTGCCTGGAAGCGCCAGCGCCTGGGTAATTCCCAGCTCAGGGGTCGCAGCACCCAGAGCCCATCGCAGGCCTGCCACAGGGGCCCATAAGCCTCCAGTTGACGGTCCCAGGTCGCCAGCCAATCCAGCTCCATCGGCTCCAGGGCCGGAGCGCCGTCAGGGCCTGGCCGGGATAGATCAACGGCAGCGAGGGCTGTGGCCAGACCTTCAGCACCCAGGGCCCGGCAGCCCATCAGCCAGCCCTCCAGCACCAGGACATCACAGGGGCCCTGATGCCAGCCGCAACGGTCTCCCTGACCCTGGGCCAGGGTCTTGTCGAACCGGGGCAGCAGCAAGACGCCGCTGTGGCGCCAACTGGCGAGACCTTCGAGCAACACATCGAGATCGTGGCTGCCCGGAGGTACCCGCGACACCGCGAAGGGATTGCCCGCCAGCCGCCGCTGGCGCTCGGGCCAGGGCAGGTAGAGATCGTCGATCGAGACCACCACCAGCCGCAGGTCAAGGGCCGGAGCCAGCACGGCCAGCGCCCTGCCGAGGCTGCTCTTGCCGGCTCCCACCGGTCCATTGAGGGCCAGCAAGGGGAGACGGGAACCGACTTTGCGCAGATCGCCGAGTTGCTGCAGCATCGGCAGGAGAAAACCCACCAACAACCGGGGATCGATCGCCGGCAGGCCCGCGGCCCGCAACCGGAGGAGAGCCTGCTCAGGTTCCAAGCTTGAAGGCCTCGAAGACCATGGCGTAAGTGGCGCCGATCCTGAGGTTGTCGACCATGACCCAACGCAGCGGTGCCGGTCCACTCACCAACCGGGTCCGCAGTCGCACGATCAATTCAAACAACAGCACCAGCCCCAGGACCAGCACCGGCCGGCCTCCGCGGAAGCGCACCAACAACATCGCCGAGAGGTTCTGGGCCAGATAAAAACCGATCAACAGCGAGAGGATCGACAGACTTCCGGCTCGCCAGCTGTGACGCAGTTGGCGCAGCAGCGAGTCCCCCAGCCGCCGCTGCACGCCCTGCAGTCGGGTTTGCTGCAACCGGGTTTGCTGCGGTCGAATTGGCTGCAACCGTGGCTCAGCCATCACGATTCGGCTGCTGCCGCAGCAGGTCCTGCAGGTAGGAGAGGGTCACCTGGCCGTCAGGGCAGGTTGGGCCGAGCCTGACGAGTGCCGGGGCGGCCGAATCGCCCAGGCCATCCAGCACCGCCCGAGCCGCCACGAACGGCTCGAGGGGTTCGGCCAAGGACAGTTGACTGAGGGTGACCAGGGTGCTCAGTCCAGCGGCGACGGCGGCCGCCAGACCCTGGGCCGAATCCTCCAGCACCAGAATCCGGCAGGGATCCACCTGCGCTTGCTCGATCGCCAGTCGGTAGGCCTCAGGATGGGGCTTCTTGCGGCTCACATCCTCGCCGCACACCCAGAAACGGAAAGCCTGCTGCAGATCAGTGAAACTGGCCTGCAGCAGGGCGGCCACAGCCGTGCGGCCACTGGTGGTCACGATCGCCTGGGGGATGCCGGCCTCGGCGATCTCCGTCATCAGGCGGATCACACCGGGCCGTGGCTCCAGGCCGCCCGACTGGACCAACTGGCGGTAGTGGAGCTGCTTGCAGGCCTGGAGCCGATCCAGGCGAGCTTGCTCGGGGACGACACCCTCGACCTCGGTCAGGAAGACCCCGATCCGCTCCCGGCCACCGCTGACCTTCAACAGGCGGCGGTAGGTGGGGGGATCCCAGTGCCAGGGCAGAGCGGCTTCGGCGAAGGCCCGGTTGAAGGCCAGACGATGACCGGCCATTTCGGTCTCAGCGAGGGTGCCATCCACATCCCAGAACACGGCCTTCAGACGCTGCACCATGGGTACCGGCCGCGGAATGTCGCTGCCAGGGAAGGCTAAGGGTGCCGCGCACGCTTGCTGGGCCGCACAATGAGCCAGCCCCGCGTCCTGCCGTTGCTCCCCGCCCACGACGAGCAACGCTGGCTGCTGCCCACCCCCCTGCCCGCTGAGGCCGGCGGCGGCGCCCCCTGGGCCGGGCCACTGGGTCTTGGGCCGGAACTCCTGGCTGTGCTCTGGCGCCGGGGCCACTGCACTGCCGCAGCCATCGAGGCCTTGCTGGCCCCTCCTGAAGCGCCTGATCCCCGCCAGCACTTTCCCGACCTGATTCGGGCCGAACAGCGGCTGGAGCAGGCTTGCCGCCAAGGAGAAACCGTGGCGATCTGCGGTGACTACGACGCCGATGGCATGACCAGCACGGCCCTGCTCGCGGGGGTGCTGCAACGCCTGGGGGCGATCGCCCTGCCGGCGATTCCGAGTCGCATGGCCGAGGGCTACGGCCTCAACGTGGCCATGGTGGAACGGTTGGCCGAGGCCGGGGTGCGGCTGCTGATCACCGTCGACAACGGGGTTGCCGCCAAGGAGGCGCTGGATCGGGCCCAGGAGCTGGGCCTGGAGGTGATCCTCACCGATCACCACACCCTGCCGCCGGAGTTGCCGCCCCATCTGGCCTTGCTCCACCCGGCCGTCACGCCGCCCGGTTCCCCCTTCCGCGGCCTGGCCGGTGTCGGCCTGGCCCACGTGCTCGCCTCGGCTCTCTGCCTGC
Source organism: uncultured cyanobacterium (assembly GCA_903823115.1). Classification (GTDB taxonomy): domain Bacteria; phylum Cyanobacteriota; class Cyanobacteriia; order PCC-6307; family Cyanobiaceae; genus Cyanobium. The sequence continues at coordinate 33,510 of CAIJRN010000071.1, read as the reverse complement.
GCCTCAAGCGCCAGGACGGCCTGGCGATCGCCCTGGATCTGTTCTGCATCGGCACGATCGCCGATATGGCCCCCCTGGTGGGTGTGAACCGGCGTTGGCTGATGGATGGCCTGCCTCGCCTGGGCAGCAGCAGCCTGCCGGGGCTGAAGGCGCTGCAACAGATTGCCGGAATCGAACAACGTCCTCTGGATGCGGAGACGGTCGGTTTCCAGCTGGCGCCCAGGATCAACGCCGTGGGTCGCCTCGGTGATCCGCTGCTGGTGGTGGAGCTGCTGACCACCGAAGACCAGGACCAGGCCCTGGATCTGGCCCGCAGCTGCGAGACGATGAATCGCCAGCGGCGCGAACTCTGCGACGCGATCGAAGCGGAGGCCCTGGCCCTGCTCGAAGCCGATGGCCCCCAGCGCCCCAGCTTTCTGCTGCTGGCCCAGAGCCATTGGCATCACGGCGTCATCGGCATCGTGGCCTCGCGACTGGTGGATCGCTTCGGCCTGCCGGCCGCCCTGCTGGCCGGGGAGGGGAACGGCCGGCTGCGCGCTTCGGTGCGAGCCCCGGTCGGTTTCGCGGTGGACAAGGCCCTGAGCGCCTGCAGCGATCTGCTGCTGCGCCATGGCGGCCATCCCGCCGCCGGCGGCTTCACCGTCGCGGCTGAGCATGTCAGTGGCCTGCATGAACGGCTGGAAGCCCTGGCCCAGCAATGGCTCGGCGCCGGCGGCGGCGGACGCACGGTGGAACCGGAAGCTCTGCTCAGCCTGGAGCGGATCGACCGGGAGTTCTGGCAGCAACTGAGCCGTCTCGAGCCCTTTGGCATCGGCCATCCCGCCCCGATCTTCTGGAGTTCGGGCTGCCAGGTGGTCAGCCAGAAGTTGATGCGGGGCGGCCATCTGCAACTGATGCTGGAGCAGCAGGGCAGCCAGCGCCGGGCCGTGGCCTGGCGTTGGCAGGGGCCTGATCAGGTCCAGGGTCCCCTGGATGTGGCCTACCGCCTGCGGCTGGATCGCTGGCAGGGAGAGGAGCGACTGCAGCTGGAACTGCTGGGTCTGCGAACCAGCGGCGGCGGTGAAGTGGTGCTGCAAAGGCAGCAACGCACCTACTGGTGCAAGCGACGGGGGGATGTGCTGGTGATCCGCAATGCCGCCGGCCAGGAACTCGAAGCGCCAGTGACCGCTGACCTCAGCCTCGCTTTGCTGCCGGTGCTCGACTCAAGTGCGAAGGCCGATTCTCACCATCCCTACGTTCAGGATCTGTTCCGGGATGCGGCCATGGCCCTGGGACTGAATTTGTGAAGCCTGGGCTGGGTGCTGGACCTTCAGCGCAGTCGCCTCAGAACGCTTCAGAGCGCGCCGCGGCGATAAAAGAGGATGAAGATCACGGCAGGACCGGCCAGGGTGATCAGGGCCAGGGCTCCGAAGTTGGCGATCAGGTGAAAATCGATGCCCATGGTGGCTGGCTCGTGGGAGTGGCGCTCAGGATGAACCATAGGCTTCCAGCCGCTTGGCTCAGGGCTGATCCACCATCTCTGTGACGGCTTGTCACAGCACTGGCGGCACGACCGCCAGGCACCATGGCTGAATGGCGAGCAGCGCTGAAGCCGAGGTTGTGACATGAAGCCTGAAGAGCAGTGGCAATGCATCGGCGGCTGTGGCGCCTGCTGCCGACTCGATCCGGCCCTGCGGGCTGAGGCACTTGAGGCCCTGGATGCGCAGCAACGGCAGACCTATCTGGCGATGGTGGGAGCCGATGGCTGGTGCCTTCACTTCGACACCGGCGCTCGCCGCTGTCGCATCTATGAGCAGCGGCCCGATTTCTGCCGCGTGGAGAATCTGGTGGGGCTCTTCCAGCCCGCCAGCTGCAGCAGCCCCGAAAATCTCGGCTCGGCTGGCGAGCCAATCTTCGGCGCCCAGGCCCTGGATGTGGATGGCAACAGCACAGAGAACGGCGGAATCACGGAGGAAGGAGCGATCAACCCCCACCTGGACCCGAGCCAACAAAACGAACTGGCGATCGCCTGCTGCCGTCAACAGATCCGCAGTGAGTGGGGAGGCCGTGGCAGGGTGATGCAACGCTTCAACCGCGCCATTCGCCAGAAACGATGAGTGAGCTGCCCGATCCGGTCGTCCAGCCCTCCCAGGGCGAGCCTTCCGGCGCTGCAGAAGCACCAGCAGCCTCAGGATCTGACACGGCTGGCAGCTGGGGAGCTGTGTTCCTCTCCACCGCCACCACGGTCTTTCTGGCCGAACTGGGGGACAAGACCCAGCTGGCGGCCCTGCTGCTGTCGGCCGAATCGGGCAGACCCGGCGTCGTCTTCGTCGGTGCCTCCCTGGCCCTGATCTGCTCCAGCCTGGTGGGTGTGCTGCTGGGTCGCTGGCTCTCCAGGGTGATGGCGCCCGAACAACTGGAACGGGCCGCAGGGCTGCTGATGGTGGCGCTCGGCCTCTGGCTCGGTCGTCAGGCTGTCCTGCAGTTCTCGCCGATGCACCTGGTCCTCAGCTGAACACCCGCCGCCATGCTTGCCCTCCTGGCCTCCACGTTTGTCACGGTGTTCCTGGCGGAGCTGGGGGACAAGACCCAACTGGCCATCGTCAGCATCAGCGGCACCTCCAACCGCCCCGGGGCTGTGTTTGCCGGCAGCTCCTTTGCCCTGGTCCTGGCCAGCCTGGTGGGGGCTGCCGCCGGTGGTTCCCTCTCGAGCGTGGTTCCCACCAACAGCCTGCAGTTGGCGGCGGCGGCTGGTTTCCTGATCATCGGCACCCGATTGATCTTGCGCTCCAGCTCCGGCAAGGCGGAGCCCGGCAGCAGCACGGGATCGGCCATCGCCAATGAGGACGCCGCCAACGCTGCAGCGACGGCCACCGAAGGCCTTGAAAGTGGCGGTGGCGAGGAGGGCCACGATGGGGAGCCCACCGCTCCGTAAAGTCAAAGCGATTGCGGACGATGGACGGGCCCCAGTTCCAGGGTGACCATCCCGCCTTTCGCCCCAGACTCGCCCTGCCCGATCAGCCCGAGCTGAGCACGGTTCCCAGCCAGGCCCCACCGGCTGCAACACCGGATCCAAGTCCATACCCGCACCCCGATTCCGATGAAGTTCACGGTCGCCGACCTGCTCGACCAGCTCTCCACTGAAGAATGCCTGCAGATCAGCAAGCTGGAGAAAGCGCTTGGCCTGTCCAGCAAAACGGACAAGGAGCAATTGCGAATCGGCCTCGATGCGATGGTGCGCCTCGATCTGGTCAGCGAAAAGGAGACCGGCCTGCTGCGCCAGGACAATCCGGAGCTGATTCCCGCCCGTCTGCGCTGTTCCAGCAAGGGCTTCTGCTTCGCCCTTCGCGATGACGGCGGCGAGGACATCTACATCCGCGATCACCAGCTCAACCACGCCTGGAATGGCGATCGGGTGCTGGTGCGCATCACCCGGGAGGGAGGGCGACGGCGCTCCCCGGAAGGCGGCGTGCAATGCATCCTGCAACGCAAGACCTCAAGCCTGCTGGCCCAGATCGAACAACAGGACGAACGGCTGCTGGCCATCCCGCTCGACGATCGACTGCTGACCACGGTTGAACTGCCGAGCAGCGATGCGACGCACCTCGATCCCGCCCAGGAGTCCGTGGTGGAGGTGCAGATTGACCAGTTCCCCGTCGGCCAGTTCGGCCCCCTGGGCCATGTGGCCCGCCAACTGCCGGTACGGGGCGGGGAAGCGGCCGATCTCGACCTGCTGCTGACCAAGCACCTGCTGCACGAGCGCCCCGCGCCCCCAAAAGCCACACTCAAAACGCCCCAGGACAAAGGGCGCAACGACCTCAGCGCCCTTCCAGCCCTGCTGGTGGAGTGCTGGTCTGCGGAGGACGCTCCGATCCTGCCGGCCCTCTCCCTTGAGGAACTCGAAGGCGGGCGCTGGCGGCTCTGGGTCCACAGTCCCAGCGTCGCCGAACGCTTCAGCCTCGGCGGTGTCCTCGACAATTGGATGCGCGACCAGGGCGACGCCATCGCCACCGGTCGCGGCTGGCTGCCACTGCTGAGCGCACCCCTGGCCAAGGCTGCGGCCTTCCAGGTCGACAAAGTGCAGGATGCGCTTTCGGTCGCCCTGGAACTGGACGCCGAGGGCCGCCTGGAGCACTACCGCTTCTGCCTCAGCCGCATTCGGCCCAGCGCCAGGGTTCCCCAGACCGCCTTTGAGGCCCTGGCCGAACGCAAACCCAAGGCCAGGACCGTACCGGCGGCCCTCAAGGCCCTCAAGGAGCACCTGCCCCTGGTGGAGCAACTGGTGGCTCTGGGCGCCTTGCTGCGGCAGCGACGGCTCGCCGCCGGCTCGATCGATCTGCATCTGCCGATGCCGCCCCTGGCGCAACTCGGGGATCTACAGGTGCCCGCCCCCGATGCCCCCCGCCAGGGCTGGCTGGTGGAACGGCCATCCGCCGATGCCTCCGAGGTGCTGCGCGAAGCGGTGCTGGTCGCCCATCGGGCCCTGGGGTGCCACCTGGCGGCCCTGCGCCTGCCGGCGCTCTACGCGGTGAACCCTGCCGCCGACCCGGCTGAAATCAACGAGGTCGCCAAGGCCGCCCTGGCCCTGGAAATCCCCATGGAGCTCTCGGTCGACGGCAACGCCAGCGCCGCCGAGCTGGCAGCCGCCTTCGCCGCCACCGATCGCCAACGGGCCCTGCAACAACAGCTACGGGACAGCCTCAAACCAGCCCTGTATGCCAACGAGGCCGGCCCCCATGCGCTGGCGGGCGAAACGGAAGCCTTTGCCCCCTGGACCTGCCCCTCGCTCCACTACGCCGACCTCTGGAACCAGCAGCTGCTGGTCACGCTTCTGTGTGAGGGCAAGGACCGCCCCACCGTGCGCCACAAAACCAGTGCTGACATCGCCAGTGACAGCTGCCACGGCACGATTGACTGGTCCCTGCTGGCCCCAAGCCAGCTGGCTCCCTATGAGCAGGTGCTGCAGCACGGCCTGGCCCAACGGTTGAATGGCCGTCAGGGGCTGCTGCAGGAATTCCAGGACGACCTGCTGGCCATGGCCCAGGCCCGCCACGCCGAACCGCTGGTGGGCCAGGTGCTGCCCGGCGTGATCAGCGGCGTGCAGAGCTATGGCTTCTTCGTCGAGGTGCCCCCCTCCAATGTCGAAGGGTTGGTGCATGTCAGCTCGCTCAAGGACGACTGGTACGAGTACCGATCCCGCCAGAACCGTCTGGTGGGTAGGAAGTTTCGCCGCACCTTCATGGTCGGCGACACCGTTGAGGTGGAGATCCAGAAGGTGGATGCCCTGCGCCATCAGATCGATCTGGCCGTGGTGCTGCCGGAGGCCGGTGAAGACGACAGGATCGAGGCCGACTCCGAGGCTGACGCTGACGCCGACTCCGAGGAGGACTGAGCGCCCTGATGCGCAAGTCCGATCCTGTGGTCCTGGCTGTCTCCGGGGCCTCCGCCCAGCCCCTGGCCCAGCGAGCGCTGCAGTTGCTGCTGGAGGCCGATCACCGGGTTGAGATGGTCACCAGTCGTGGCGCCATCGGCGTCTGGCAGGCCGAGCTGGGCCTGCGGGTGCCATCCGAACCGGATGCCCAGGAACAGTTCTGGCGACAGCGCTGCGGCAGCCACAGCGGCGAGCTGCGCTGTCATCGCTGGAACGACCAGGCCGCCGCCATCGCCAGTGGCAGCTATCCCACCCGGGGGATGGTGATCCTGCCCGCCAGCATGGGAACCGTCGGTCGCATCGCCTCGGGGGTGGCCCTTGACCTGATCGAGCGGGCTGCTGATGTGCATCTCAAGGAGCGCCGCCCCCTGGTGATCGCCCCGCGGGAACTGCCCTGGAATCTGATCCATCTGCGCAACCTCACCACCCTGGCCGAAGCTGGGGCCAGGATTGCGCCGCCGGTGCCCGCCTGGTATCACCAACCACGCACCATCGATGACATGGTGGACTTTCTCGTGATCCGGGTCTTCGACAGCCTCGGCCTTGATCTCGGCCAGCTCAACCGTTGGCAGGGGCCGCCGCAGCGGCCATCCTCAACCTGAATCTCTCTGCCCCTTCACCGTTCTGGCGCTGCTTCGACGCCTGCTGCTGCTCCCTTTGCTGTCGCCCCTGTTGGCGGCCCTGTTGCTGGCGGCCCTCAATCCGCGGCCCAATCTGGCGTTGCGGCTGCTGATCTGGACCACGCCGCCGCTGCCGATCGGTCTGTGGATCGGAATTGGAGCCAGTGGCGGTGCCCTGCTCAGCGCTTCGGCCGCCGCCCTGGCCCTGCAGCAGGGTGGGGCGAGCCAGCGGCGCAGCGGCCGGCGACGGCCGCAATCCGCCATGGACACTTCGGAGCCCTGGTCCGAGAGCTGGCAACAACAGCCAGCACCATCACGGATGGGCAACTGGTTCACACGCCAGCAGGAGAAGGTCTCACCAGCGGCACCAGAAGCGGCCACCACCAGTGAAGGGCGCCGCCCCCATGCCGGCGGTGCCGGTCCCCAGCGCCCCCCGGGCGAACCGGCCCCGACCGTGGCCGTGCCCTTTCGTGTGCTGCACCGCCCTGGGGCCAGATCAACGGCAGCACCGGCGCCAGGAGAGGCTCGGACGGAGCCAGCCACCGCGGTCCACGACGAGCCGCAACCCGAAGCGGTGGCCGTCGCTGACGACTGGGGCCAGAACGAGGCGGATGACTGGTGAGAGCGGATCAGCGGCTGCCATCGGGGCCAGGGAGGCGAAGTCCCTAAAGTTCAAGCAGCAACCGTGCCAGCGCCCCACCGGTGACCGACTCCGCCCGTCCCGCTCCTGAACCTGCCGAGGCCGGTGCCAGCACCACCCCAGCGACCGCTGTCAAAGCCAAGCCACCGGCACCGGAGGATCGCCCCTTTGAGGAGTTTGTGCCCCAGCTGCTGCTGCCGGCCTTGATCCGCGAAGTGGAGGCCTATGGCGGACCGGCGCCGGAACTGAGTTTTGAGCAGGGTCCGATGCCGGTGGTGGGAAGTCCCTGCTGGATGGTCAAGGGTTCCCTGGGCAGCGATCGCCGCTTCTGGCTCTGCTTCACGGCCGCCGAGCTCACTTCCGCCAAAACGATTGCCGTCAGCGAGGGAGGCGGCGATCCCAGCCTGCTGGAATCCTTTCTGATCGACGAAAGGAAGATCACCCTGGCCCTGATCGTCTCGCGCCTGGTGCAACGGCTCAACGGCCAGAAATGGCTGGGTCCGAACTGAGGGCTGCCAGCAGCGGCGGCCCAAGGGCCCGTCCACAACAACCGGGCCCGAGTTGGTCCTGTGCCCACTACGATGGCGCCATCTGCCGTCAGAAGCGCCGCGCGATGGTTCCTCCCGCCGCCACAGCCAGCCTCTCCACCAGCCAGGACAAACCAAGGCTGGGCACCCCCGATGCACCGGCCGTGAAGGATCCGGTCAAGGACACCATCCTGACCCCGCGCTTCTACACCACGGATTTCGAGGCCATGGCGGCCATGGATCTGCGGCCAAACGAGGAAGAGCTGGAGGCGATCTGCGAGGAGTTCCGCAAGGACTACAACCGGCACCACTTCGTTCGCAACGAAACCTTTGATGGCGCCGCCGACAAACTCGACCCCGAAACCCGCAAGGTGTTCATCGAGTTTCTTGAGCAGAGCTGCACGTCTGAGTTCTCCGGTTTTCTGCTCTACAAGGAGCTCAGCCGCCGCATCAAGGGAAAGAACCCGCTGCTGGCTGAGTGCTTTGCCCACATGGCCCGCGACGAGGCCCGCCATGCCGGCTTCCTCAACAAGTCGATGGGTGACTTCGGCCTGCAACTCGATCTCGGCTTCCTGACAGCGAACAAGTCCTACACGTTTTTCAAGCCGAAGTTTATTTTTTACGCCACCTACCTTTCTGAAAAGATCGGCTACTGGCGTTACATCGCGATCTTCCGTCATCTCGAGAAGCATCCCGAAAGCAAGATCTACCCAATTTTCAACCTCTTCGAGAACTGGTGCCAGGACGAAAATCGCCACGGTGATTTCTTCGATGCCCTGATGAAAGCCCAACCGGACACGGTGCGGGGCTTCAGTGCCCGCCTCTGGTGTCGCTTCTTCCTTTTGGCGGTCTTCGCCACCATGTACGTGCGCGATGTGGCCCGCAAAGAGTTTTATGAGGCCCTGGGCCTCGATGCCCGCGACTACGACAAGTACGTGATCGCCAAAACCAACGAAACTTCAGCCCGCGTCTTTCCCGTGGTGCTCGATGTCGAGAATCCCAAATTCTGGCAGCGCCTCGAGCGCCTGGTCACCAACAACGCCGCTCTCAGCGCCGCTGATGCCGCCGGCGGTCCGGCGCCGTTGCGGACCCTGCGCAAGCTGCCGTGGTGGGCTGCCAATGGCCTGGAGATGGCCAAGTTGTTCCTGATGGCTCCGATCCGCAGCGAACGCTTCCAGCCAGCGATCCGCTGATCCCCAGTTCCTGCCCATGTAACTGGACGGCCATCCCCAGGCAGATTGATTTCAACAACCTGGAGCATTGTTGTTGAGCCGTCCAGATCCGGCCATAGAAATCATAGTCCATTGATTCATCAATTTCTATTTGCTGATTATTGACCGGTGCCAGCTGTCTTGTTTTGTTGATCTCCTCTTGCTCGAAAGGTTGCTTCATTTCGCTCTGAACGGCAGATGATGACTGCCGATTGAATGTCATGAACTGGCTGAAGAATCCAGATCTTTGATCTGCGATTCAGTCCTTCCTTCCCTGCCATCGCTCACCTCCTTGAACCCTTGACCCAGGCCACCCTGTCCACAGCACTGCCGGCTGCCTTCGAACTCCATGAGGCCAGCTGGCAGGCTCGGCTGGAATCGCTGCTCAGCCAGGGCCGGGCCGCCGGAGCGGATCTGGTGGAGTTGTTCATCGAGCGCACCGACCACCTCGGTGTACTGGCGGAACAGGACACCATCACCAATGTCAGCCCCGCCTTCGGGATGGGAGCTGGCATCCGCGTGTTTCTGGGCCATCGCGATGGCTTCGTCTCCACCAACGACCTCAGCGACGCCGGTTTGCTGGCGGCCCTGGACCAGGCCCTGGCCATGCTCGGTCTGCAGCGCTCCAGCCAGAGCCTCAGCCGCTTCGACGGCCTGCCTGGCCTGCGGGACTTCGCCAGCGAGAAACGGGCCTGGCTCGCTCAGGTCCCATCGCTGGCTGAAACCACCGAGGCCCTGCTCAGGGGCACCGATCAGCTGAACCGCCATGGCCAGCATCTGCAAGCCCGCCGCGGCAGTTATGGCCGTGATTGGCAGGCGGTGCTGGTGGCCGCCAGCGACGGCACCTATGCCCATGACATCCGCCTGCACCAGACCCTCGGCCTGAACGTCCTGGCCGCCGATGGCGAGCATCGTTCCAGTGTCGGCCGCCGCTACGGCACCACCGACAGCCCCGACGACCTGCGCCAATGGGATGCCGAGGCTGCCGCCCTCGATCTTTGCCAGAGCGCCGCCCGCATGCTCTATGCCGACTACATCGAGGCCGGTCAGTTTCCGGTGGTGCTGGCCAACCGCTTCGGCGGCGTGATCTTCCATGAGGCCTGCGGCCATCTGCTGGAAACCACCCAGGTGGAACGGGGCACCACCCCCTTTGCCGACCAGGTGGAACAATCGATCGCCCATGCGGCCGTCACCGCCATTGACGAGGGGCTCACAGGCGGCGCCTTCGGCTCGATCGCCATGGACGATGAAGGCATGGCGGCCCAGCGCACCGTACTGATTGAAAACGGCGTCCTCAAGCGCTTTCTCAGCGACCGGGCCGGCGAACTGCGCACCGGCCATGCCCGCACCGGCAGCGGCCGGCGCCAGGGCCACACCTTCGCCGCCGCCAGCCGCATGCGCAACACCTTCATTGCCGCCGGGCCTCACAGCCCCGAGGAGCTGATCGCCTCGATCGACCATGGCCTGTACTGCAAGGCGATGGGGGGCGGCAGTGTCGGCCCCACCGGCCAGTTCAACTTCGCCGTCGAGGAGGGTTATCGGATCGAGAACGGCCAACTGGCCAGCCCGGTCAAGGGGGCCACATTGATCGGTGAGGCCAAGGAGGTGATGCCGCGCATCTCCATGTGCGCCAATGACCTTGAACTGGCAGCCGGCTTCTGCGGCTCGGTCAGTGGCAGCATCTTCGTCACCGTGGGCCAACCGCACATCAAGGTGGATTCGATCACCGTGGGGGGACGTTGACCATGGAAACAGCTCTCGATGCGGTGGCTCTGCGCAGTCGCCTGGAAACGCTGGCGAGTCGGGAAGGAATCTGCCAATGGGATCTGGGGGCCGCCTGCAGCACCGACACCTCCGTGCAGGTGGACCGGGGCGAAGCCAAGCAGCTCAAGGGCGCCCAGCGCCGTTCGATCACCCTGCGGGTCTGGAACGAGGCGGGCCTGGTGGGAATCACCAGCACCTCCGACCTCTCCGATGAGGGGCTGTCCAAGGCCCTGCTGGGAGCCCATGAGGCCAGCGCCTTCGGCAACCACGCCGAAACACCCGCCTTCTCCCCTCTGGCCACCGCACCCCTGGCGGTCCTCGATCAGCCCCTGCACGAGCAGCGCAGCATCCTGGAGCTCCTGGACACCCTCAAGGAGGCGGAACGCGATCTGATCGGCCGCCACAACGCCATCGCCACCGTGCCCTACAACGGCCTGGCCCAGCGCAGCAGTGAACGGATCTATCTCAACAGCGATGGCGCCTGTCGCCAGCAACAGCTGACCACCGCCAGTCTCTACCTTTACGCCCGAGCCGAAGAAACCGGCCGCAAACCACGCAGCAGCGGCGCGGTCCGCATGGCCTACGGCGCTGGCGATCTTGATATCGCCGGCTGCATCCAGGAAGCGGCCGAGCGCACCATTGCCCATCTCAACTACGCGCCGATCCGTACCGGTCACTACACCTGCGTGTTCAGCCCGGAGGCCTTCCTCGATCTGATCGGCGCCTTCAGCAGCCTGTTCAACGCCCGCGCCATCCTCGATGGCATCAGCCTCAGCCACAGGGATTCGATCGGCGAGCAGCTGGCCGTGCCCTTCCTTTCGATCCACGACAACGGCCTGCATCCAGGCAACATCGGAGCTTCGGCCTTTGATGGCGAGGGCACGCCCACGGCCCGGCTGAGCTTGCTGGAGGGTGGAATGCTCAGAAATTTCCTCCATTCCGAGGCCACCGCACGGGCCTTCGGGGTGGCGCCCACGGGCCATGCCGGTCTTGGCGCCAAGGTTTCCGTCGGCCCGGATTGGTTCGAAATCGGCCCAACCGCTGGAGTCAGCGGCGGCGAACAGGGACTGGACCGTTTCGCCAGCAGTGGCCACAGCGCCGGGGGCGAGCAGGGCCTCGTGGTCATCGATTCCCTCTCCGCCCTTCACGCGGGTGTGAAGGCCTCCCAGGGCTCCTTCTCGCTTCCCTTTGATGGCTGGCTCCTGCGACACGGTGAGCAGCAATCGATTGAATCGGCCACCGTTGCCGGCGATATCCGCCAGCTGCTGCAGGGCATCATCGGCTTTGAAGGCCAGGCCAAGATCACCCCGGATGGACTCTGTCCCTGGGTCTGGGTCGACAACCTCTCGATCACCGGCGAAGCCTGAGTCAGCGCAGGCAAGGAGAAGCGATGAAAATCCTGTTCTGGGGGACACCGTCCTACGCCCTGGCCAGCCTTGATGCCCTGGTGGCAGCGGGCCACGAGCTGGTGGGGGTGGTCAGCCAGCCGGACCGGCGACGGGGACGGGGATCGGCCCTGGTGCCCTCAGCGGTGAAAGCCAGGGCCTTGGAGCTGGCTCTGCCGGTGTTCACGCCGGAGCGGATCCGCCGCGAGCCGGCGATGCAAGCCGAACTGGCCGCCCTGGGAGCCGAGGCCTACGTGGTGGTGGCCTTTGGCCAGATTCTCCCGCCGGAAGTGCTGGCCCAGCCGCCTCTGGGCTGCTGGAACGGCCATGGCTCCCTGTTGCCGCGCTGGCGCGGAGCCGCGCCGATTCAATGGGCCCTGCTTGAGGGCGATACCCACACCGGCGTCGGCATCATGGCCATGGAGGAGGGACTCGACACCGGACCGGTGCTGCTGCAGCGAAGCCTGGAGATCCCCCTGCTGGAGAACGCCACCCAACTTGGCCAACGCCTCGCCGAGCTCACCGGCGCCTTGCTGGTGGAGGCCCTGCCAGCCATCGAGGCTGCCGGCCCGGGAAGCGAGCGGCAGCGACTCGAGCGCCTGAACCTGATTCCCCAGAGCCAGGAGGGGGTCACCTATGCCCGGCTACTTAAACCGGACGACCGGCTGATTGACTGGCAGCAGAGCGCGCTGACCATCCACCGCCAGGTCATGGGCCTCTACCCGGGCGCCTGGACCCACTGGCGGCAACGGCGCCTGCAACTGCTGGCGAGTGAACCCCTGGTGCCGCGGCTGGCCGACCAGCTCAGCCCCGAAGGGGCCAAGGCGGCGGCGCGCTGGGGGCTGGCTGAGAACGGCGGCGTCAGCGCAGCGAGTCCTGCCGCCTGTGCCGGCAAGCCCGTTGCTGGCCAGATCCTGGAGGTGTTGGCAGGCGTTGGCCTGGTGGTGGCCACCGGCGGTTGCCCGCTGCTGATCCGCACCGCCAAACTCGAAGGCCGCAGTGAAGCCACGGGGAACTCTTTAATCCAGCAATGCGGCGCCAGCAGCGGCGAGCTTCTGGGACAGCAGGCCGCAACACCTGCAGAGCCAACCTGAGAACCTGGCCACTGGCAGCGGGACGATCAGCCAGCGTGGCGTCCATCCACCGCCAGAGGGACATCAATCCGAAGAAACAATGGAGATCCCGAATCACCATTGAGCCCCACTACATTGATTCGCTCAAGGTCAATGATGAAGACTTGTATTGTTAGGTTCCCATCACAGCCAGATGACCAGCCGACCCGATTAGACCAAACCCGAAGTAACGCTAGGTGTGAAATGGGGAGCGATCTGTCGTTCGTCAATGCAACGGGATCAGGCTGCCAGATCTTTCGTGAAACAACGGGGCGCTACGTGGTCAGTCATGAGTTGCAGCCCAGGCAGCAGATGAAAGTGGCCACTCTCGCTGGTGCCTATGCCGCCTGCCGCAGCTGGGAACGGGGACAATGGGCGCAGACCTGAGGGATTGACCTTGTTGATTCCGTTCTGGGCCATGCGCATTGCGGCGTCGCTTGTCGGCGCTTTTTTTCTGGGCTTTGGCATTGCCAATGCACGATCATCAGCAGCGATCATTGATTCGCTGAAGACGCGATCCTTTGCTGCGCCGCAGGTTCTGTTCTGGTTGGGCGTGAGCACCCAGTCGCTGGCGGGTGCAGCACTGCTGCTTGGCTTGTACCCAGCCCTGATGGCAGGGGTCTTGATTGTCTTCACCTTGGTGGCCCCACTCGTATTCCATAACTTCTGGAGCATGGAAGGTGAAGCTCGTTTCCTGAACCGCATTATTTTTATCTGTGATTACACCTGTGTCCTGGCCGTTCTTGTGCTGTTAGCAAGCTCCGATCAGCAGGCTTGGATCTCACTGATCCAACTCGTTTAAACCGGCAGGTGCCCACGGTCGCACCCGACGGAACCATTAACTCCAGTCTCCCTGTTCGTGCATCGGGACGTGATTGATGCCTTCTTTGCCGGCTCAGCAGCGGAGAAAGGGAGTGTCGAGCTTGCCCCCAGCTCCTGGTCCTCTGAACGGAAACGAGGCCATGGATTGGAACGCTGGCGTTGAGCGCACCGATAAGGTGAAGTCGGGGGCCAGGGGCTCTCAGCCGGCAACAGCCGTGTCCTGAGGCTGGCGGCGATGCAACTCATGCAGACCTTCCAGCTGGTTATGAACAGACACCAGCTGATCGCGGATATGGCGGCTGTTATCGATGCGCGACAGGCTCAGCAACATGGCTTCGATCTGAGCCTTGCAATCGATCAACACGCGGCACTCACTGGATCCGGGCTCGTAGGTCATGGGAAGGATCGAAACACCCTGCCACTGCAACCCAGATCGGCTCGAGAAACAGTGGTGGATGTAACAGGTTGATCAGCGACTGCGCGAGCGACGCCGTGCGCCAGCTGCCGGTTCCCGGCTGGAGTCCCGTCCGCTGCGCCCGGCGCGGGGGCCACTCGATGCTCCGCCACCCTCGCGGCGACGCCCACGGCCACCGCTGAGGTCAATGGGCGGAGCCGAGTGCACGGTGGGCTCGAAGCCGGCAATCTCGCTGCGGGGCAAGGGCGAGCCCGTGACGCGCTCAATCGCCCGCAGCAACTCATGCTCCTCGGCGGCCACCAGAGAGATGGCATGGCCGTTCAGGCCGGCCCGACCGGTTCGGCCGATGCGGTGCACATAGTCCTCAGCCACATTCGGCAGATCCAGGTTGACCACGTGGGGCAACTGGTGGATGTCGATGCCCCGGGCGGCGATGTCGGTGGCGACCAGCACCCGCACCTCACCGCTCTTGAAGCCTGAGAGGGCTCTGGTGCGGGCCCCCTGGCTCTTGTTGCCATGGATGGCGGCTGCCGAAATGCCCTCCTTGTCGAGGCGCTCTGCCATGCGATTGGCGCCGTGCTTGGTGCGTGAGAACACCAGCACCTGCTGCCAGTCGTTGTCACGGATCAGATGGCAGAGCAGATCAGGCTTGCGCGCCATGTCACAGGGATGCATCACCTGCTCCACCAGCGGCGTGGCCCGGTTCTCCGGCGTGGCCTGGAGCTGCACCGGTTGATGCAGCAACCCGGTGGCCAGGCGCCGGATCTCCGGCGAGAAGGTGGCAGAAAAGAGCAGGTTCTGACGCCGCTCGGGCATCAGGGCCAGGATCTTGCGAATATCGCGGATGAAACCCATGTCAAGCATGCGATCCGCTTCATCCAGCACCAGGATTTCCACCTGATCCAACCGCAGCGCCCGCTGCTGATGCAGATCCATCAGGCGGCCGGGGGTGGCCACCAGCACATCCGTGCCGCGCCGCAACCGATCGATCTGGGGATTGGCACTGACACCGCCGAAGACCACATCGGAGCGCAGATCGAGATAGCGGCCATAGGCGGTGACGCTCTCGGCGACCTGGGCGGCCAGTTCGCGCGTCGGGGTGAGGACCAGGGCCCGCACAACGCCGGCGCGGGCATGGGGACCATGGCGCAGCCGCTCCAGCAGGGGCAGGGTGAAGCCAGCGGTCTTGCCGGTGCCGGTCTGGGCTGCCGCCATCACATCGCGCCCTTCGAGCACAGCTGGGATGCACTGCAGCTGAATCGGCGAGGGATGGCGATAACCCTTGGCCGCCACGGCCTTGAGCAGGGGCTCGGACAGACCGAGGGCCGAAAAATCGACAGCCAGGCCTGCCACGGGAGCCCCAGGGGCAACCGTCTCGGCATCAGCGGTCAGGGACAGGGAGTCCGCAGTCCTGGACGAAGCCGGCTGCGGTGCGGACTGGCGGCGGCGGGGGCCAGCAGACGAGGGGGACGGCGTGATCGGAACCATGTATCGAATCCAACCAGTCTAGGTCGGTCCCCGCTCCCCAAGGCTGTAGTGAGCGCAGCAATCGCAGGGTCCATCGGGCATCACGGCGCAGCGCAGCAAGGGGCTGCGGGCATTGAAACGACAGCTGGGATCACCGATCACCCATTGGCCATTCCAGTGGCGGGCATCGGCGGGTTGCTGTTCGGTTTTCACCTGCAGCGCCACAGCAGCCAGCTCATAGCGACCCTGGCTCAGCCGGTAGCAATGGCGGCGCTGCAGCACGAAATAACTGATCCCTTCGTGGCTGAGCCAGCGACCGGGGAAGGGGACATCGCCGAGGCTCGCCACCTCCAGGCGGCTGATCAGCCGATCGTCCTCAATCTGACGCAGCTCAATCTGCATGGCTGCTCAATCTTCTCGTTCAGGTTCAAGGCCCAGGCCAGTTGCAACGAAGCCGCTGTCAGGCTGGGATCGTGACGGGCAGTTCATGGCTGCTGGCAGCTCATCGGCTGCTGGACATCGTTTGAGCGAATCGTTCACCAGATTCACAGCTAGCCGCGGTCTCGAGCTCAGCCCTTTCAACCCCCATCAGCATCGTTCCGGGGCTCAACCACCTCCACCACCTCGGGCACCGCCTCGACCACCCTGGCTGAAAAGCCCCAGAAAAACAGCATCGCCACGATGATCAGCAACGACCATTCCGGCAGCACCAGGGCGGGAAAGGCCAGCCGGATCAACAGGCGGATGCCCACCAGCCCCACGGCCAGGTAGCCCGCTGTTTCCAGATGGCGGAAAACTTCCAGCCAGCGGATGAACAGCCCGGCGGTGAGTCGCAGAGCCAGCACGCCGATGACGCCACCGGCCATCACCAGCGGCAGCCGGTCGGTGACGGCGACGGCAGCAGCGACACTGTCCAGGGAGAAGGCCAGATCGGTGAACGCCAGGGTGGCCACCACCGACAGCAAGGAGGCCCCCATCAGGCTGCTGTCCTTCCCCTGGCCATCCTCCTCATCACCGGCCTCGTTCTCCTGGCGCCGGAGGCTGACCAGGTGGTTGCCACACAGCCACAGCAGATAGCCGGAAGCCAGCAATTGCAAGGGCCAGGCGTGCAGCACCCAGCGGGCCGCCAGAATCAGGGACAGGCGCAGGACCAGGGCCAGCAACAGGCCGATGTTCAGAGCCTGTCGCTGGCGATCCGGATCGTGCAGACGGCGTGAGATGGCGGCCAGAGCAATGGCATTGTCCGCGGATAAGACCGCCTCAAGGGCCACCAGCAACGGCAGCAGCACCAGCACCTCGCGCCATTGATCGGCGTCCTGAACCAGAGCTGTCAGGGAAGGAACCAGTTCCGCTTCCATCGCATCAGAGTCGCTGGGCAGCGCTGAGGGTCGGGCCTCAACATAGGGATCCCACCTCGGCGATCAGGGTCCTCCATGGAGCTGACAGCTCAACTGGTGCATGGCGAATCCGGCCGCCGGGTGGTGGAGGTGCGCGCCTACCAGGGCGGTCGATTGCTGGGCAGCGCCCTGGGGGAAGCCGCCGATGCCGAAGCAGCCGAAGATCGTGCCCGTCAGCGCCTGCTGGCGCGCCTCGATCCTGCAGCCATCTCCCCGGCGCAGTCCCTGGCACCTGATCAGTCCCTGGTCCACGCACAAGCCGCGCCCGGCGGCGGCCACGAGCCAGCAGCACGAGAGCCTCGGGCGGATACCGACGCCTCCCCAGCCCCAGAGCACTCAGCTGGCAGCCTGCCAGCGAGAGGCAGCGACCGCTCAGGGACAAACCACGCCAACAGCCCAGGCCGTCCAACTCGTCAACAGCAGGACGGCAGCGCCATCGTCTCAGCGGGTGCAGTCCGTGACACCGTTGGCGGCGCAGTTGGGGGCTCGATCAAAGGCTCAATCGGTGCGGAGCCTGTCGAGCATCAGAATGCTGATATTCGTCCAAATCCAGTCGTTCGTCAGCCCCAGGTTCTCAGGATGAACCTGGCATCTGACCATAACGATTCAGCCGTCCAACGACTTGTCTCTGCTGAAGAGAGCACGCCGGCTGAAATAACTATCACCGGTCAAAAGCAGGCGGCTGGCTCCGTTCCTACCGCCGCCATCAACCAAGCCGCTGGCCCGGAAGATTCAGAGGGCTACAACCAGGCAACGGGTATCGAGCCTGGGTTGGGCCCAGGCCTTCAAGAGAGCCGCGATCATCCAGCCGGCACCGACCATCCCGAGGCGTCCGCCAGTGCCGCCACCAGCGACAGCCCCCGCCGGAGCGCCGAAGCGGTGGCCAGCCAACAGGCCCCAACTCCGGCCCAGGAACCGCCCACCGATCCGGAGGACTGGAGCAGCGATCTGGCGGCTCTGGAGCTGCAATTGCGACGCCTGGGCTGGGATCGGGAACGGGAGGCCATCTACCTGCAGCGGGCCTTCGGCCATCCCAGTCGCAATCGCCTCACCAACTACAGCGATCTGCGGGCCTATCTGCATACCC
The DNA here is from genome assembly GCA_903823115.1 of uncultured cyanobacterium. Lineage (GTDB taxonomy): Bacteria > Cyanobacteriota > Cyanobacteriia > PCC-6307 > Cyanobiaceae > Cyanobium. The sequence continues at coordinate 15,653 of CAIJRN010000071.1, read as the reverse complement.
TGGACCATCTCGTCGCCGGCAGTGAGCCCGCCACTGCGGCCGTGCCTCTACGACGCAGTGAGCTTCTGCGCCAGTGCGATGCCCTGCTGTCCCAGCTGGGCTGGAACGCCGAGCAAGGGCGGGCCCTGCTGGAGCGCGAACTTCAGGTCGCCAGCCGCCAGCTGCTGAACGATCAGCAGCTGTTGCACTTCAACATGCTGCTGGAGAGTGAAATGTTGAGGAGTGACAGGATCGCTCCAGCCCCCGGCCAGACCACGGTCGTACCCTGAGGCCCTGCTCAGCGCGACCCAGTCCATGGCCATCCAAGTCGGCATCAACGGTTTCGGACGCATCGGCCGCCTCGTCTTCCGCCGGGCCTGTGAACTCGAGGACATCGAGATCGTGGCGATCAACGATCTGATCGATGTCGATTACATCGCCTACATGCTCCGCTACGACTCCACCCATGGCCGCTTCCAGGGCACGGTGGAGGTGAACAACGGCGCCTTGGTCGTCAACGGCCACTCGATCCGCATCACGGCCGAACGGGATCCCGCCAATCTCCACTGGGGGGACGCGGAAGTGGACACCGTGCTGGAGTCCACGGGCTTTTTCCTCACCGATGAATCGGCCCGCAAACACCTGCAGGCCGGCGCCAGGCGGGTGGTGATGTCAGCCCCCTCCAAGGACGAGACGCCGATGTTCGTGATGGGCGTGAACCACAACACCTATGCCGGCCAGGAGATTGTCTCCAATGCCTCCTGCACCACCAACTGCCTGGCACCGCTGGCCAAGGTGCTGCACGACAACTTCGGCATCCGCGAAGGTCTGATGACCACGGTGCACGCCACCACCGCCACCCAAAAAACCGTGGATGGTCCCTCGGTGAAGGACTGGCGCGGTGGGCGCGGCGCCGCCCAGAACATCATCCCCTCCTCCACCGGTGCCGCAAAGGCCGTGGGCCGGGTGATCCCGGCGCTCAACGGCAAGCTCACCGGCATGGCCTTCCGGGTGCCCACGCCCAACGTCTCGGTGGTGGATCTGACGGTGAATCTGGAGACGGCCACCAGCTACGACGCCGTCAAGCAGGCGATGCAGGCGGCCTCCACGGGCGAATTGGCCGGCATCCTCGGCTACACCGAGGACGAGGTGGTCTCCAGCGACTTCCTCGGCCAGTCCTGCACCTCCATCTTTGACGCCGGTGCCGGCATTGCCCTCAGCCCCACCTTCATGAAGCTGGTCTCCTGGTACGACAACGAGTGGGGCTACTCCTGCAAGTGCCTCGATCTGATCCGCCACATGGCCAGCCACGGCTGAGGCTCCGCCGCCCTGATGACGTTCAGCTGCGGCCCTCAGGGCAATGCAGCGTCAACAGGGTCTGGGCCGTCCCGAGCCTGTCCTGGTGGGCATAGGCCTCCAGCTCCATGACCTTTTCATCCGCACTGGCATCGGCGTAGAGGGGTTCCGCCAGCTGGGCGCTCAGGGCGGGGGTGAGGGGAGTGGCAATGCCCAGGGGCCTGGGCTGAGCAGCCAGGCCACCGGCTGCACAGCTCTGGGCGACATGGATCGCCTCATGGTTGAGCACCCGGGCGAACTCGATGCTGCCGCGGCTAGGCACATCGGGGCGGATGCGCAGGGTGCGCTGCTGCGGATCCCATTCCGCCGCCGCGCCCGTCTTGATCGGTTCACTCAGAGCCACGGCCACACCACGGCGCTGCAGCAGGCCCAACAGAACCGAGATCGCCTGGCGCTCTTCGAGGTGACTGGGTGGGTTGGCCATCAGAGCCTTGATCTCGGCGATCGAGAGTTCGGGATCGCCAGGCCGGCGTTTGTAGAGATAGCGGATCCCGCCATCAGCCAGAGGTTCAGCCTTCGGCAGCCAGTCCCGATCAGCGACCTGCAATTGGGACAACAGGCTCGGCTGGCTCAGGGACTCGGACATGGCAGCCGGCGAAGCAGGCCGTTGGTCCCGATGCTGCTGATCTTGTAGCAAGCGCAGCAGGCGCGGGGGATGAAGCGCCAGCACCGCCGCTTCCCGCAGCAAATCCGGCAGCGAGGCCAGAAACAGCGTCAGGGTCACCAGGCCCAGAGCGAGCCAGCAGCGGTTCATGCCAGAAAGGGCGCGCAACACCGATCCCAGCATGGTGCTGTCCGGCCGGATCGGCCGATCCGGTTGGCCGACGCGGTAGGCCGACCCGGATCGGCCAACAGCCGTGAACGGCGCTTGCGAAGATCTGCAGCTGTGCCTCCCTTTCCGTCCATGCCCCTCTCCGCCCTGGTGCGCCAGCTGCAGCAGGTGCCCCTCACCGGCGAGGTGGCCGCCCGCATGGACCGCAGCGATCGGCTGCGGCTCAGTGGCGCTGGGCGGGGTGCCAGGGCCCTGATCGCCAGCGCCCTGGCCGCCCAGACCGGAGCGCCGCTGCTGGTGATCGTGCCCACCCTCGAGGAGGCGGGCCGCTGGGCTGCTCTGCTGGAGCTGATGGGCTGGAGCTCCAGCCAGCTCTATCCCACCAGTGAAGGATCCCCCTACGAACCCTTTGATCCCACCAGTGAGATCACCTGGGGACAGCTGCAGGTGCTGGCTGAACTGATCGCTGCCGGCGGCCCGAACGCCGCTGGCTCGGGCACCCCAGGTGCCGGCAGCCGGGGCAACGCCATGGCGATCGTCGCCACCGAACGGGCGCTCCAGCCCCATCTGCCACCTCCCGCAGCCCTGGCGGCCCAGTGCCTGAGCCTGCGCAAGGGGCAGATCGTCGATCTCGAGGAGCTGGGCCACACTCTCACCCGCCTCGGCTACGAGCGGGTGCCGACGATCGAACAGGAGGGCCACTGGAGCCGCCGCGGCGACATCGTTGATCTCTATCCGGTCAGCACCGAGTTGCCGGTGCGGCTTGAGTTCTTCGGCGACACGCTGGAAAAACTGCGCGAATTCGATCCGGCCAGCCAGCGCTCCCTCGATCCGATCGAGTTCGTCCACCTCACCCCCACCAGCCATGGGCCCCTGGTGGCCGAGGCCCTGCGCGAGCGCATGCCGGCAGAGCTGGAGCAGCTGCTCAGCCCCGAGGCGCTCGAGCAGCTGCTGGAGGGGGGCACACCAGAGGGGATGCGCCGATTGATGGGCCTGGCCTGGCAGCGGCCCGCCTGCTTGCTCGACTACCTGCCCGCCAACTGCCTGGTGGCCGTCGATGAACGGCGCCATTGCCTCGCTCACGGCCAACAGTGGTTTGACCATGCCCAGAACCATTGGCAGGAGCTCCAGCTGCCGGCGCTGCCCAGCTCGCTGCACCGCCCACCCCAGCAGGCCCTGGCCGAGGCCGAAGGCTTGCGGGGCTTCGATCTGGCGGAGCTGCACGAAACCGACAGGCATCCCAACAGCTTTGACCTGACCAGCCGCTCGGTGCCGGCCCATCCGAACCAGTTCGGCAAGCTGGCGGGTCTGATCAAGGGCTTCCAGGCCGAGAAGGCCCGGGTGTGGCTGCTCTCGGCCCAGCCCTCCCGGGCCGTGGCCCTGCTGGAGGAACACGACTGCATCACCCGGTTTGTGCCCAACCCCAATGACACACCGGCGATCGAGCGGCTGATCGAACAGAACACGCCGGTGGCGCTCAAAACCAGGGGCACCGCCGAACTGGAGGGGCTGCAGCTGCCGGCCTGGAAGCTGGTGCTGCTCACCGACCGGGAATTCTTCGGCCAGCACAGCCTGACGGCGGCGGGCTACGTACGCCGGCGGCGGCGGGCGGCCAGCCGCACGGTCGATCCGCTCAAGATGCTGCCGGGGGACTTCGTGGTGCATCGCAACCACGGCATCGGCCGTTTTCTGAAGCTGGAAAAACTGGCGATCGGCGGTGAATCCCGCGATTACCTGGTGGTGCAGTACGCCGATGGCCTGCTGCGGGTGGCCGCCGATCAACTGGGCAGCCTGGGCCGTTACCGCGCCACCAGCGATCAGCCGCCGGACCTGAACCGCATGGGCGGCACCGCCTGGGGCAAGGCCAAGGAGCGGGCCCAGAAAGCCATCCGCAAGGTGGCGATGGATCTGGTGAAGCTCTATGCGGAGCGCCATAAGTCACCCGGCTTCGCCTTCCCCGCCGATGGCCCCTGGCAGGGCGAACTGGAGGATTCCTTCCCCTATGAGCCCACCCCGGATCAGAGCAAGGCGATCATCGAAGTCAAACGCGACATGGAACGCCCCCAGCCGATGGACCGGCTGGTCTGCGGTGATGTCGGCTTCGGCAAGACCGAGGTGGCGATCCGGGCGATCTTCAAGGCGGTGACCGCCGGCAAGCAATGCGCCCTGCTGGCACCCACCACGGTGCTGGCCCAGCAGCACTGGCGCACCCTGAGTGAGCGCTTCGCCCCCTATCCGCTCAAGGTGGCCCTGCTCAACCGTTTCCGCACGGCCGCCGAGCGACGCACCATCCTCGACGGGCTGGAAAAGGGCAACGTCGATGTGGTGGTGGGCACCCACCAGCTGCTGGGCAAGGGCACCAGCTTCAAGGAGCTGGGGCTGCTGGTGGTGGATGAAGAACAGCGCTTCGGTGTGAACCAGAAAGAAAAGATCAAGGCCTTGCGCAAGGACGTGGATGTGCTGACCCTCTCGGCCACACCGATCCCCCGCACCCTCTACATGAGCCTCTCGGGCGTGCGCGAGATGAGCCTGATCACCACACCGCCGCCGCTGCGCCGGCCGATCAAAACCCACCTGGCCGCCCTTGATGAGGAGGCGGTGCGCAGCGCCATCCGCCAGGAGCTCGATCGTGGTGGCCAGATCTTCTATGTGGTGCCGCGGGTGGAGGGCATCGACGATGTGGCCGAGCAGCTGCGCCAGATGGTGCCGGGGCTGAAGCTATTGGTGGCCCACGGCCAGATGGCCGAAGGCGAATTGGAGAGCGCCATGGTGGCCTTCAATGCCGGCGAGGCCGACGTGATGCTCTGCACCACGATCATCGAATCGGGACTCGATATTCCGCGGGTCAACACGATCCTGGTGGAGGATGCCCACAAGTTCGGCCTGGCCCAGCTCTATCAACTACGCGGCCGGGTGGGCCGCAGCGGCATTCAGGCCCATGCCTGGTTGTTCTATCCCGGGGAGGCGTCATTGAGCGAGGCGGCGCGCCAGCGCCTACGGGCGATTCAGGAGTTCGCCCAGCTGGGCAGCGGCTATCAGCTGGCCATGCGTGACATGGAGATCCGTGGCGTCGGCAACCTGCTGGGGGTGGAGCAGAGCGGCCAGATGGAGACGATCGGCTTCGATCTGTATATGGAGATGCTGCAGGAGTGCCTGGCCGAGATTCAGGGCCAGGACATCCCGGCGGTGGACGACACCCAGATCGACCTGCCGATCACCGCCTTCATCCCCGGCGACTGGATCACCGAAAACGACGAGAAGATCGCCGCCTATCGCGCCGCCGCCGGCTGCGACACCAAGGCACGCCTGGTGGAACTGGCGGCCGGCTGGGTGGATCGCTATGGCGCCATCCCGGCACCGGTGCAATCACTGCTGCAACTGATGGAGCTCAAGTTGCTGGCCAAGCGCTGCGGCTTCTCGCGCATCAAACCCGACAAACCCAACATCGCCCTGGAGACCCCGATGGAGGAGCCCGCCTTCCGCCTGCTGCGCCAGGGCCTGCCCCAGCACCTGCATGGCCGTTTCGTCTATCAGGCCGGCTCCGGCAGCACCGCCAAGGTGCTGGCCCGCGGCCTGGGCGCCCTGCCGATGGACAGGCAGCTCGAACAACTGATGGAGTGGCTGCAGGCGATGGCCGAGCGGCTGCCCGGCGCCGATGGCCTCAGCGCCGAACAGCGCGAACAGCAACAGGCCCAGCGCGATGCCGAGGTGCTGGTGGTGTAATGAATCGGCGCCAGCCTCATCCAGGCGGCAGTGCAGAACTTATGCAACCTGCTAAGACAGGCGCCAACGACCAGCCCAGCCCATGCTTGATCTCAGCACCTACAAGCCCCAGGGCGACAAGCAGAACACGCCGTTCTTTGAGCAGAACCTGCCCAAGGTCTATGAGCGGCGCCGCAGCTCGGGGTTGAGCCAGCTGGTGGGGGGGATGGCAGCGGTGGTGATCCAGGTGGATCACGGCGATGCGATCGCCTACATGGCTGAGCTGGCGCTGATGGGGCCATACCGGTTCCGCGAATGCTGGCTGAATGAGAGCCATCGGATCTATCTGCTCCAGGCCGATCGCGCCCATCCCCGCCTGATCCTGCTGGAGCCCCTCAGCCGCAACTACGAAGACGAAACGACCCGCTGGAACCAGATGTATCCCCTGGCGGCGGCCAAACCCAACGCCCGCTACATCGGCGAGATCTACAGCAGCTCCTCCTGCGGCGATGTGCGGACTGTGCTGGAACCCCAGAACATCCGCTTCGTCTACCCAGGGGAATGCGTTAATCCCTTTTATGCCCTGGAGCATCTCACCTTCACCTTCCTCTCGGATTACACCTACAACCGGGTCGGCTACAGCGATGTGCCGCTCGACAGCCTGGCGGCCCTGGATCCGGGCGATCGGGTGCTGCTCGACGATGAACCTCTGGCCGTACTGGAAGCGGCAGCGGCACAACACGAGCGCCAAGGGCTGGCCGAGCGGGTGCTGGGCATTGATCATCTGGCCACACGCGTGCTGGCGGGGGATCGTGAGGACGCGCTTCTGGAATACCTGACGATGGTGCCTTACTACTTCTGGGGGGCCTACAACATCGCCGAGATGAACTCCTCCACCAACGTCACTCGCCATCCGGGGACCAGCGATGAGAAGCAGTCACCGGCGCGGGTGTTCACCGCCAACAACACCCCCTCCTTTCTCAACTCCTTCGACAATCTGCCGATGCCGACGGAGGACTTCGTGCGCAACTACGGCCGCCGCCTGCATCACATCGCCTATGAGGTCAAAGATGGTGAGATCCAGGGCAGGAAGAACGTCGACTTTGTCGTCGAGGTGCTGCGCAACCTCGGCATTGCCTTTCTGGCCGATGTGGTGGGCGAATGCACGGACCAACCCAATCTCAAGCAGATTTTCTCCAAAGCGTCCCCCTACTCGCTGCTGATCACCGAATACGTGGAACGCTGCCTCGGCTACGACGGCTTCTTCACCCGCGACAACGTGGCGGCCCTGACCGCGGCGGCTGGCCAGGCGGAGCGCTACGAGCACGGCCATGTCTTCGACTGAACAGGGGCCTGGATGGAGCCGGCTGCTCGACTGAGCCAGAGCAGCCACCGGTGCCGCATCGTTTCGTTACGATGCTTTGAAATCCGTTACCAAGCGTCATGGGCGAGCTGATCGAGGTGGGTGGTGGTCTTCAGTCAGGGCTCGGCTTCGGTTCGGCCGCCCTGTGCCTGGCTGGCCTCGCGATCTACGCCTGGTTCACTGCTGAACCTGAGAACAACGACGATGACGACTCCTCACCCGGCGGTGGCCTGATGCAGCCCGTGTCCTGAGCCTGCAAGCATGAATCGCTCCATCGCTGGCGATGTTGCTGCAAAACCTGCTTAGCTACCTGTTCCAGCGCTTGCGACTTCAGTATAATATTTACCGACAAATATTCTTTCAATATTTTATCAATCAGTTGAAGTCCCGACGAAAGATTTTTCTTTGATTTTGCGCTCCTGCTATCACCCTTGAGGCGTTTTGACGTACGGGCTTTTCGAACAGGCCGTCCCTGGGCTTTGCATCACCAGCCAGTTCGTTGCCTGCCCTGATGTCATGTCCGCTCCTGATGAGCTGGCAGCTCGGTGAGTCAGGGCCGATCTTGATCGGGGAAGCTCACTTCTACAGTTTTACCCCAGGGACTGCAGCCTCACAGGTCCCTGAGTGGACTGCATGGGCTCATCAAGCGACGGCTTGAGGTGGGCTGCATGCTCAGTGAGGCCATTGGCCTCGGCGGTGACGACGCTGCTCAACTCTGGCCTCGCCGGTAATCCCCCCGATGTCCTGCCGAGCTATCCCCCATTCGGGTGATGGATAGGGGAGACGGGCCGATTCAGGCTCAAGAGGTTCAGATCTGGACCCATGGTCCCCATACGATCCCAGCTCAAGCCCCATCTCGGCCAGACCAGCGCCGCCCCGATCACCAGCTCTGCTGGGATCGCCGCAGCGTTCATGAAGGCAACCCTGATCGCCAGCCTGGCGGCGATCACCCTGCCTGGACCGGCATCGGCGGCCGGGGCTCTGCCCCTGGCGGGTTGGCAGGACATTGACGCCCTGCGCCGGCTGCTGGTGGCCAGCGGCTCCAACGTCGTGCAGCGCGATTGCAATCAACGCGGCCTCCAGGGGCTGTACCACCAGCCCAGTCGCACCATCGTGGTCTGCCGGGTGCACGCCGATCGTGATGCCGTCTGGAACACCCTGGCCCATGAGGCCACCCACCGGATGCAGGCCTGCGCGAACGGCAACATCACCCGCAGCGAGCACCACGAAGCCATGGCCCGTGCCCTGGCCACCTATGAGCCGCTCGAATGGCGATCCCTGAAGGCCTACCCGGCCCGCGAACAGCTGGGCGAACTGGAAGCGCGCTACACCGCCCATCTACCGCCTGCCCAGGTTCTGCAGTTGTTCCGCCGCTACTGCGGCTCGCCCACCTCTCCCTCCCTCTCGCAGCGGCCCTGACGCCATGAACAACCTGCTCTTCTCGCTCGCCATGGCCGCCCTGGGCCAATTCACCGGCCTTGGTGGTGGCGGTTTTGGTGGTGGTGGCCTGGGCAGCCCAGGCCTTGGTTTCGGCTCGGGCTTTGGCGGACCGCGTTTCGGCGGGGGTTACCCAGGCGCGATGGGCCCGGGGAACGGCATCCCAGGAGTTGCCATCCCAGGCATCAGATTTCCAGGCAACAGTTTCCCAGGCAACCGTTTCCCTGGCAACCGTGGACCCGGCGGCATGACCGTTGCGCCGATGCCCTACGGCTCAGGTCCCATGGGCTCCGGCTACGCCAGTGGCAGCACGGGTCTGCAACTGGCGTCGCTCACTGCGGCCCGCTGCCTGGAGCAGGCTGGCCAACTGGCCCCCGGGGAAGGCGCCAGCCTGCTGCTCCATCAGGGTCGTGCCCGCGGCTGGCCCGATGGTTGGCAACAGCGCTTCCCTGACCATCAGAGCGAACAACTGCTGGCCCGCTACGGCGGCTGCGACGGTCTGCTCTCGGCCCTGCGTCAAGGGCGTCTGGGTGAGGATCGGGTCGGACGGGGCCAGCTGGGCCAGGGCCCAGGCGGTGGCGGCCTGATCAGCCAGCAACCCTACGCAGGCGAACCCTCCCAGAGCCAGGGCCAACCGAACAGCGAAGCCGAGGCCTTCGGCCTGGCGCCTTACCGCTGAAGCCCGAACCCGATCGCTTCCAGCCAGCACGGTCCGGTGAGGCGGCACTGACCTGAACCCCTGCCTTGCTGCTGCGGGCTCAGGTCAAAGCTTTGCTGACCGCTGGCCTGGTGCCGGAGCGAGTTGTCCAGGGAGATCGGCGGCGGCGGCCTTCGACGAGGACCAGATTTGAGCAACTCAAACCCAGCCGCAGCAAGCCGCTTCCGAACCGAGTGCCACTGGGCTCAAGGGTGGAGGTCCTGCTGACCAGCCTGCTCGGCTCGCCAGGAGGCGGGAACCAACACCAGAAACAACCACCACCAGAGCAGCACGGCCAAAGCCAGGGGCGCCGTGATCCACAGGCGTTGCAACAGCCACCAACTGGCGGCCGGGATCGCCACGCCGGTGAGCAGGATCGACCAGGGCTGACACCACCAGGGCTTCAGGCTCCAGATTGAACCGACGGGCGACGTGGGTGAAACCTCAGCGGCCATCTCAGGGTTTGCTACCAACGGCGGCCGGCACGTTGGCGCTGCCAGGCTGGTAGGGCTTCTGCAGTGAAGCGGCGCTGCGCAGCTGTTTGACCAGGGTGGATTCAGCCACACGATATTGGCCATCCTTGCGGGTGCCCAGATCTTCGATGGTGAGCTTCTGGGCCTCCTGGTCGGTCATCTTCACCGACACGTTGGGCACAATGCCGCGATGGTGGATGTCGTGATTGAGAGGGGTGAGGTACTTGGCGATGGTGACGGTCATGCCGGAGCCATCGGAGAGCCCTCGCACCGACTGGACCAAGCCCTTGCCGAAGGTCTTCTGACCGACGAGCACGGCCCGGTTGTTGTCCTGCAGAGCGCCAGAAAGGATCTCACTGGCGCTGGCGGAGCCCTCATTGACGAGCACCACCAGGGGCTTGGTGGTGATGGCCCGGCCGTTGGCGCGCTTGATGTCCTGGATGCCGTCGCGGGTTTTCGTGGAGACGATCACACCCTCATTGAGCCACTGACGGGCGATATCGACGCTGGCAATCAGCAAACCGCCGGGGTTGCTGCGCAGATCCAGCACATAGCCCTGCACGCCCTGCTCCTCGAGATCGTTGAGGGCCGTGCGCATGTCCTTGCTGGCATTGGCATTGAACTGCTTCAGCCGCACATAACCCACCTTCACGCCATCAGGGGTGGTATTCACCTGATGGCTGACGGCATGCAACTCAATCAGTTCGCGGGTGAGGGCAGCGTTGACGTTCTGGCCCTTTCGCCGCAGCACCAGATTCACCGTGGTGCCGGCCTTACCGCGAATCAGTTTGACCGCATCTTCAGTACTCATGCCCTTGGTTGGCTTGCCATCAATCGAGACGATCACGTCCTTGGGCTGCACTCCAGCCCGGGAGGCCGGTGAACCTTCAATCGGCGAAATCACCACCAATTCCTTGCTGTCCTTGTCGAGGCTCAGCTGGATACCCACGCCGGAAAGTTCCCCGGACGTGTCGATCTGCATCTCCTTGAATTCGCGTGGATCCAGGAAACGGGTGTAAGGGTCGTTGAGGGTGCCGAGCATGCCGCGGATCGCCTCATAGGCCTCCTTGGGGCTGCCGTAACTTTTGGCCAGCAGATCGCGGCGCAGTTTGCGCCATTGGTCAGCGTTGTATTTGCCGGTGGTGTCGAGATAGTCGCGGAAGACAATCTGCCAGGCCTGATCCATCACCTCCTTGGGGCTGTCGCTGATCGAGGCCCCTCCATTCGGTGCCATCACCATGTCCCTGGCCAGCACGGCCGTTGCGGCACAGGCACCCAGACCAACCAGAACCAACAGGCCGGTGCGACCGCTGCCCATTCAGGGATTCCTCGACAGGAAAAAATGTTCAATCCAAACTAGCGCCACCGGTCCGGCCGAGTCCGGACCTGCCCCCCCCCTGATGCGCCGGTTTCCCGATCGACCCCAGCGTCGAACTGGGGCGAAGACCAGCAACCCTGGCCCGTTGGCCATTCGTTGCCTCAATCGCGGCGAAACTGCCTCAGGGATCCAGCCAGCGACCGTCGTCCTTGATCAGGGCGATCAGGGCTTCGACACCCTCGGCCTCGGGTACGCGGCGGATTTCATCGCGGCCCCGGTAGAGGGAGATGGTGCCGGGGGTTTTGCCCACATAGCCGTAGTCGGCGTCAGCCATCTCGCCGGGGCCGTTGACGATGCAGCCCATCACGGCGATGTCGAGGCCCGTGAGGTGGGCGGTGGCTTCGCGCACCTTGTGCAGCACCTCCTCGAGGTTGAACAGCGTGCGGCCGCAGCTGGGGCAGGCCACGTATTCCACCATCGTCTTGCGCAGGCCCAGGGCCTGCAGGATCGAGTAGCAGACCGGAATTTCCCTCTCCGGGGCCTCGGTGAGCGAGACGCGGATCGTGTCGCCCAGGCCTTCGGAAAGCAGGGTGGCGATGCCGGCGGTGCTCTTGATGCGGCCGTAGTCGCCGTCGCCGGCTTCGGTGACGCCCAGATGCAGCGGGTACGGGAAACCCTCGGCGTCCATGCGGTCGGCCATCATCCGGTAAGAGGCCAGCACCACCGGGGCGCGGGAGGCCTTCATCGACACGACGATGTTGTGGAAGTCGAGGCGATCGCAGATGCGGATGAACTCCAGGGCGCTCTGCACCATGCCCAGGGGCGTGTCGCCGTAGGTGAACAGCATGCGCTCGGCCAGCGAACCGTGGTTCACGCCGATGCGCAGGGCCTTGTCCTGCTCCTTGAGCAGGCTCACCAGGGGCTCGAAGGTGGCGGCGATGCGCTCGCCGATGGCGGCAAATTCTTCAGCGCTGAACTCGCTGCGATTGGGATCGGGCTTGTCGAAGACGAACAGGCCCGGGTTGATGCGCACCTTGTCGACGTGCTGGGCCACCTCCAGGGCGATCTTCATGCCGTTGTGGTGCACGTCCGCCACCAGCGGCACCGGGCCATAGCTGTCCTGCAGGCGCTGGCGGATCTCCTTGACCGCCTTGGCGTGGGCCAGCGAGGGCACGGTGAGCCGCACGATCTCGCAGCCGGCCTCATGCAGGCGGCGAATACCGGCGGTGGCCCCGGCGATGTCGAGGGTGTCCTCGTTGATCATCGACTGCACCACCACCTGGTGCTCACTGCCGATCCAGACGTCGCCGACGCGCACGCTGCGGGTTTTGCGGCGGCGGATGGTGGTTTCGTAGCGGGGGTCGCTCGCCCATGCCGGCAGACCTGCAGCGGCGGCCGAGGCGGAGTCGGCCGGGGCCGTGTCGGGGCGGGACGGGGCGGCGGTCATCGCGGGGGGCGGCGCGTGGCCAAAGCCTGTCACAACGGCCGGGAAACTGGCGAGCCAGGGAGGGTCAGGCAACAGGAGCCAGGGCAGTTCGGGATCAACTCCGCACCGCTTGGGCCGCTTTGGCCCCAGGCAGGACTGTCATCGACTGAGGGCCCACATGAGGCACGGGTGATCCATGGATTCCTCAATGGAAGCCAACCTGAACCAGAAACAACAAACCTATGATTCCTAGGTCTGAACTATCAGGCTTCTTCCGCCATGGGCCCGATCGCCGCCATCCCTGCGGTCCAGCCAGCCAGGCGCGACGGCGGACGTCGCCATGCCCGTTTCAGCGTGGCTGAATTCCATCGCCTGTGCGAGCAGGTGCCGGAGCGAAGGCTGGAACTGATCGATGGTGAGGTGCTGGAGGTGATCGCCAAGGGGAGCCGCCACACGGCGGTGGTCCATCGGCTGGCGCGGGCCCTTACCCCGCTGCTGGAGAGCCACCAGGACGGGGAGCGTCCGTTGTCCGGCCATGAACTTCGCATCGAGGCCCCCCTGGATCTGGGGGAACATCAGGAGCCGGAGCCCGACCTGGCCGTGGTGACGGCTCGCTCCGATGCCTGGCTGGAGGCCCACCCCACCGCCGCCGACACGCTGCTGGTGATCGAGGTGGCCGATGCCAGCCTGGCCTATGACCTCGATACGAAACTGAGGCTGTATCAACAGGCCGGGATCGCCAACTACTGGGTGGTTGATGTTCGTGAACCCACGGCCTTCTTCCTGCTTCAGGGCAAAAACAACTCGTCCCTGATTGCGGTGTTGCGCGAGCAGGTCGAGCTCCTCGTGGCTGAGCTGCGAGCCCTGGGATAGCCGGATGCCAATGGCGCCAAGGCCGTGGCCAGCGCCCATCCCGATTCTCACCCCACCCAGCGCACCGCTTCGCCGTAGCCCAACAGGGTGCGATCGGCGGTGAGCAGGCTCAGCCGTTCCTGGGCGGCCTGGGCCACCAACAGCCGATCAAACGGATCCCGGTGAACCCAGGGGAGGTGCTGCACCGCCAGCACATGCTCGAGCTGGATCGGCAGTTCCCGGAATCCGTCCTGCAGCAACCCCATCCGCAGGGCGAGGGGGTTCACCTTGAAATCGCCGCGAGCGAGGGAGGCCTTGATCGCCACCTCCCAGAGGCTCACCACGCTGAACAGCGGAGCCGGTTCGGCACTCTGCAGCGGGATGCGAGCTGCCGCCGGAAGTTGCTCCGGCAGGGTGGCCCACCAGAGCAGCAGGTGGGTATCGACCAACAGGCCTAAAGATTCAGCTGCCATAGAACATCTCCTCGATGTCGTCCTTGAAATCGGCCTTGAGATCGGCCGTGAGGATGGCCTGGCCTCTCAGGAAACCGCCCAGGCGCGGCGCGGGCTGGGTCTCAAGTGGCACCAGCCGCACCAGGGGCTTGCCGGCGCGGGCGATCACCACCTCCTCGCCGGCCAGGGCCCGGTCCACATAGCGGGAGAGATGGGTCTTGGCGTCGTGGAGGTTGACCTGCATGGAGGGGCGCCAGTGCTGGACTTAGTCCAGGCTAGCGGCTAAGTCCGGTAGTCTGCCGCCACCACTGTGATCGTGCGTCTGCTGGTTGCGGCGGTTGCTGCCGCCTGCAGCCGTTGTCGGCACCTAACTTGAGAGCATGGGAAGAGACGGACTGAGCCCCCTCGAACGGTTGCGCCGCCGGCGACACGAACGCTGGCTGGAGACGCTGCAGCAGCGGCTGGCCGAGACGCTGGCTGATGTTCCATGCCGGGTCTGGCTGTTCGGATCCCGCGCCCGGGGAGATTGGGATGGCTACTCGGACACCGATCTGCTGGTGGAAGCCGAGTCCGCCGAACTGGCGGAGCAGGCCGCCGATCAGCTGCGCAGCGCTGTGGTGGGCGATGACGTGCTGGCCCTTGATCGGAGCCGCTGGCAGGCCATGGCCGATTCGCCCTCCCCGCACTGGCGCGCCGTGCATGCCCAGGCCCGTTGTGTGCACCCGCGGCCATGACTCAGGCCCGCACGGGTGCCTGGTGGCGCCGAGCCCACAACGACCTGGAGCTCGCAGAGCTGGCGCGCAGCAACGGCTTCCATGCCCAGGCCTGCTTCTTCGCCACGCAGGCGGCCGAGAAGGCATTGAAGGGCGCCATCCTGGAACTAGGCTGCCAACCGCCCCACACCCAGGTGCTGGGCCAGTTGGTCAAGCTGCTGACGGCCGAGGGGCTCGATGTGACGGCGCTGGACCCCCTGCCGCTGCCGGCCCTGAGCCGGATGACCGTGACCAGCCGCTACCCCCTCGACGACACCCCGCCGAGCGAGCTGTTTGATGCTCGCGACTCCGACCAAGCCCTGCCAACCGACCAACGGGCCCGAGCGAACCCACGAGCGTGAGCCCGCCCCCCGGAGACACCCAGCCCCCGCGACGACGCCCTGACGGCCGCTGACAAACCGTGACAAACCCAGGAGGCCGTCTACCCATTAATTGGTAGATCGGGGCGGTTCGGGGGGTGTCATCTACTCACTAATAGGTAGACCAATGATTTGACTGGCACAGCAACACGAGCACCTGCGGGGGGGGGGGGCTGCAAATTTGAGGCAGTTTGTACCTGTTTGCAATGCGTTTACCCGTTGCCTTGGTCGCCGCTGCTTCGCTGACCGCGCTGGCTGTACCGAATGCGGCCCATGCCCTCACCTGGAACTTCAGCTTCGTATCCAACAACCCAGCTTATAATGCGTCTGGCACCTTTGTCACCGACGGCGCAAGCGTGGCTGTCGGCCAAGTGTATACTATTACATCCGTTGCTGGCACTCAAAACGGATCAACGATTACGGGTCTTGCCAACTATTTCGGGGCGGATAACACATTTAAATGGAATGGCAGTCCTTCGTCTTTGCTGGCAAACAGCTATGGCATTGCCTGGGATTTGGCTTCTGGATCTTTCTCTAATGCATATTGTTCTTCAGGAGGTAGCGCTACCTATTGCACTGCTGATAGTATTCTTTCCGATACCGGTATTGAACTTATCACTTCATCGACTCTTTCTGTTTACACTGCCCCCGCCCCTGTCCCCGGCCCCTTGCCTCTCTTCGGCGCCGGTGCCGC
>CAIJRN010000070.1 GCA_903823115.1 uncultured cyanobacterium | reverse complement strand
GCAGGTAGTAACCGATGTCACGGGCGCACTTGTCCTTGCCACGCTGGTCGGCAGCGTAGTTGTTGCCCTGCATCTGGGTGGTGTAGGGAAACTTGTTGTAGACGGCCTGGGCAGCGCCGTTGACCAGTTGGTCAGCCTTGGAGGTGAGAGCCTTGGCGGCTTCCAGGGCATTCTTGGCGCGCTCGAAGCGACCGAAGGCAGCGTTGAGCTCGGTATTGCCGAGGAAACGGCCCTGGGAGTCGGCGGCTGCGACGGCCTCGGTGAGGGGAGTCTTCATGATGTGAAGGTAGGGATGAAGGTGAACCGGATCAGCGGACTGATCAGGCGACAGCAGCAGCTGCGCGATCGAAGTAGGTGCCGACTTCGGACATCAGGCCGGAGCAATCGCCGGGGGTGATGCCGTTGCGGTCGTTGGCGATCGCGATGGCGGCGTCCTTCATCTTGCGGATACCTTCAGCCACGGAAGCGCCAGGGACGCCGAGGGCGAGGTAGGTCTCACGCAGGCCATTGAGGCA
Source organism: uncultured cyanobacterium (assembly GCA_903823115.1). Taxonomy (GTDB): domain Bacteria; phylum Cyanobacteriota; class Cyanobacteriia; order PCC-6307; family Cyanobiaceae; genus Cyanobium. Next base: position 2,404 of record CAIJRN010000070.1, on the reverse strand, counting down.
GCGATCTTCCAGGACGGAAGCGTCGCCGGTGAAGACGGCGTAGGTGATGTAGCGGAGAACGATCTCCATGTCGCGCAGGCAGGCAGCCATGCGGCGATGGGTGTAGGCGTTGCCGCCTGGGGAGATCAGAGCAGGCTGCTGGGCGAAGAGTTCGCGAGCAGCGTTGGTGACGATGGCGGAAGCGTTGGAGGTGATCCGATTGACGGTATCCATCCGCTTGAGGCTGTCGCCGACGATCGCCGAAAGGGCGTCGATCTGACCAGCATTGATGAATTCGCCGCGGGCATCAGCCTGCGCAACGACCTTGGTGAAGGCGTCGAACATTTAGGTAGCTCCTGTTCTCGACCGGAGTCGGGAGGGTGGGTAAGGGATGAGGCAACAAGAGGGATGGACTTGCGTCCGTCTCAAGCGCTCTGTGCTGAGCACCTCGTCATTCTTAAGCAGATACTTGGCAGGCTTCGGGAACTTCACAAAGGGTCATTGCTGAATTGGATAGGTGTTGCATGCTGATACCAATCTCCTGGACAATTGATGGGCCAAGTGCTCGGGTCTGGCCTGCATCATCCAGCTCTTAGCCAGGTTGATCAAGCGGAGCTCCTGCGCACAACGTCACGCTTCCTTGAGCTGGTTGTGCCTCAAATCGTGATGTGGAGCCCTCTACAACGATCTGTAACGCGATTAGCTGAGTTGTGAAATCTATGCATCGATTGGTAATTCTGTGCCGGAGCATTTTGCCATGCTCTGCATTGCATTGTTCATGACCATGTTGATCGATATCGCGATTCATGCTGTTCAGATGGCTTTGTGGCCAGGTCAACGGCTCGTTGACGGGCGCTCGGCTGCCAGTGCTTAGGCCTGGACTGGAAAGCCAGACCCAGCTGGCCGCAAAAAAAAGACCCGATCGCTCCTGGGGGCGATCGGGTCAAAGATTGGCAGTGGCTTGGCAGGATGCCCAGCCTGAATCAGTTCACCGGCGAAACGCTCACCACCCGACCACCCTGGCGGTGGATGCTCTGCTGGGTTTCGAGCATTTTGTTGAAGGTCACGAAGCGCACGGTGTTGCTGCGTTTGTGCAGGCGGTAGTTGTTCAGTCCGCTCACTTCAACGCGATACACCCGTGCGTTCTGGCCGATCCCCTGGGCCATCTGGGTGATGCTGGTGTGGGGGATGTTGGCGGGCAGGGCACCGGAGCCGCCGCTGTTGGGGCTGTTCACGGGCACGGCGCGGTCCTGATGCAGGGCTTTGCCGAGGCGGAACTGGTTGCCGCCAGCGTCTCCTTTCACCGAGGCGGCGGCACCACGGGCCAGCTGCATCAGCCAGGAGAACTGGCGGCCCTGCTGACCTGAGGAGTAATCCCAGCCGTGCAGATAGGGAACCACTTCTTCGCCGAAACGATTCTGATACTCAGCGCTGTCGATGTAGGAATCGACTTCGGCGTCGTAGCCCTGATCCTGCAGGATGGTGAAGTGGTGGAGCATCTCCGCCTTGTTCTGGGGAGCGCGACCAAGCAGGTGCTTGAAGTTGAGTTCAATGAAGTGATAGGGATTGCAGTTCTCAAAGAACCGCGAGCGATAGAGATTACTCTTGGCCACCATACGCACCAGTTCCCGTACGCTCAGATAGCCGTTGCGGAACAGTGACTCGGCCCCATCAAGTCGCTCGCTGGACATCACGTACTGATGACCGAGCACCTGTTGATAGACAGCGCGGATGATGGTGGTTTTGTCCTGGTCGGAGGCGTTGGTCCAGTTTTCCTTGTTGCGGTCGTTCGCATACCGATCGATGCCCAGATAGGGCGCGTTGACCAGAGTCATGAAAGGCGGGCCGGGAGGGAGAAGACTGCAAGCGGGCCGTTCATCGGCGCCGGAGCATTCTTTTGATCCTATGGGGATCATCGTGTTGAGGTCCTCGGGACTTCGGTGATCGTTACAGCACGCAAAGCCTTTCTCATCCTCAGCTCGAGTCGGCGGTGCTAAGGGTGCCAGCGGTTCCCCTGCGCTGATTGATCCCGGGCCGTGAGGCTGTCATCGCTGGGGAGTCGTTGCATCGGGTCGAGTTGCATCGGGTCGACTGAGATCCCGATCTCCCTGAATGTTCTGCCCCTGGTTGCTGTAGGCAGGCCCGATCCAGTGTTCGTCGAGCTTGACCAATCCATTCCGTTGTCTTTGCTGGCCTGGGGCCGGCGGCTTGTCAACGGCAAGGCGGCCTCCAATTCGCCTGCCCGGTGCACCTGTGGCGAGGGAATGCGGGAATCGCTGGCATAAAAAAAAGGCCCCGAAGAGGGGCCCTTTGAGGGATCGAAACGGCGATCAAGGCTCAGACGAGAGCGTTGATGGCGTAGTCGATGTAGTTGTTGGCGATGACGCCGGGGTCGCCAGCGATGCCGTGGTTGGCCTTGACGTAG
>CAIJRN010000069.1 GCA_903823115.1 uncultured cyanobacterium | reverse complement strand
TCAAATGGACCACGGTGGGGGAAAATAGACAGCAAATAGGCCGAATTCAGCCCGATTCAGGCCAACCTCACTGATCAATAGTTCAATCCGAACAAAAGGGAGGGATAGGAAGGCTTCTACCCCTTGTTGCCCAGAGCTTCCCTAGGGGCTCTGGTGGCTGGTTGATCCATGCTTCTGCGGCTTGGCGCCAGCCGCGAGTGGGTCGGCTCCCGCGTCCTGGCTGGACGTGGTGGGCCATCTCGTCTTCGCTGCTCAACGGTGCGGGACTGGTGGCGCTTGAGTCGCCGGCCATGGACCAGTTCGTATTACAGGCCTTGGCGCTCTGGGCGCCGTGGGCGCCGGAGGCGATGGGGGCTGCTGGTGTTCTCCGGGGCAGCCTCGCCATGCACCGTGGTGCCGAATAGCCGCTTGAGCTCAGGCCGGGAGTGGCCTGTCTGGGTATGCACGGTGCTGCGCCGCCATGCATGGACTGGTATAGGCCTCCTGCTCTATTTGTTCGGTTTGTCCTGCTTGGGTGTGCTGGGCGATCGGGATTTTTGTTGTGAATTTGCTGCTGCGTGGCAGCACGATTTGGTGGCGTTCCTCAGTTCAACTCGCCTGATGTGTTTGCAGATGTATGGCTTTCTCCCGATTCCAATATCACCTTTGTGGTTTGATTGTCGCTTCGAGACCGCTCCTGTTGGTCGGTTGCGCGTTCAATGAAGTCTCCCCTTGCCCAGATTCCCCGTCACCAGAAAACCACTGATCGCCAGCAGCAGCACGCTCAGGCAGAAGAAGGCCAGAGAAGGTCCATCGACGATCGGCAATGACAACATGGCCTTGAAGGCTGAGACGATCAGGGCCACCACCAGCACTTTGACCAGCTTTTCCTTGAGTTGGTCGAGATCGCGGATGTCGAGCAAGCCTTCGCCGGCCTTGTTGTCCCCCCGGGCGGCATCAATCGGCGAGATCAGCAGCTCATAGACGCCATAGCCGAAGATCAATAACGCAATACCGATCAGATAGAGATCGATCCCCGTCACCACACCCCCCAGCAACTTGGCCATGTAGGCCTTGTCCTCGTTTTCGACGCTGCCAAGCCCCAGGATCGCCTTGCCGATCTCCATGGTGCCGAGGACAAAGGTGACGCCGGTGCTGGCCAGGCTCATGATCACCGGCAGGATGGCGATCAGGCGCAGGCGCCACAACACTTTCTCGAAGCGATGTTCGTAGCGTTTGAGCCGCGGCTTCCAGGTCGTGCTGTCCAAGGGCACCGTTCTTGATCGCAGTCGCCGCACCTTAGGTTTGAGCCTCAGACGGTTGTGGTGTTCCTTCATGCCGCTCTGATCCGAGCCCATGGATGATCCCGCCGCGCGCCAGAGCGACCCGCAGAGTGTGGCCCTCTGGATTCAGCCCCGGGCCAGTCGCGATGCGGTGCTGGGTGAACGGGACGGGGCCATCGCCATCCACCTCAGAGCCCCCCCGGTGGATGGCGCCGCCAATGACGCCCTGGTGCGCTTCGTGGCGACCCGGGTGGGGGTGCCCCGCCGGGATGTCGAGCTGGTGCGGGGCCACAGCGGCCGGCGCAAGTGGGTGACGGTGGCGGGCCTGGCGGCTGCGGAGGTGCGGCAACGGTTGCTGGCCGGCTGAGGGCTCACTGGCCCTGGAGCCGCTCGAGAGCGCCGACCGTGGTGATCACCCCAGCTGGCTCAGAGTTTCTTCAGTCGGCTGCCCAGCAGGAACACCAGCGCCATCGCCAGATAGCCCAGGGCCCAGGCGCCGCCGCTGCCCCAGCCCGGATTCAGCACCGTGTCGGCGTCGGTGAAACGCCAGGCGTGCAGCAGGCCCACCCAGGAGAGCGCCGCCGCCACCAGGGCGCAGAGGGCGGCGGCGCGGAAGCGCTGCTCGATCACGTAGACGAGCATCCCCGACAGCAGCATCGCCGCGACGATCTGGCCCTGCTCGAGGGCGAAGGCCCCCGCCGCCCAGACATCGGCCTGTTGCAATGGCAGCAGCAGGGCCGGCGAAAAGGGATGGGCGGTGCTGCCGGCGCCACCAGCGCGCAGGCCCGCCTTGAGCAGCAGCGAGCCCCAGCCGGCCAGGCCGGGCAGCAGCCCCAGGGCCACGGCCGGCGCGTGGCGCGTTGGCGTGGCCTGAAAGGCCTGGGCCGCCATGATCAGGGCGATGTAGAGCACGATTGCCATGCCGGCCTCGATCGGCACCAGCTGGCCGATCAGGCCGAACAGCCCCAGCAGGCAGCCCAGGCCCATCACCAGGCCGTTGAGCCAGGAGTAGCCGATGCGGGCGCCCATGCCCTTCCAGCCGGGATGGCCGATGTAGAGGCTGGTGGGGAAACAGGAGCCCAGCAGGGCGGCCACCACGGTGCCGATGCCGTTGATCAGCAGCGACCCGCGCACCGGGTAGTCGTCGCCGGCGGCGGCGGCACTCTCGATGTTCTGCAGCGAGCCGAGCACGTTGAACAGCCCCATCGGAATCGTCACCCCCAGCCAGGGCAGCAGCTGCTCGCGGCCGGCCCAGAGCGCAGCGATCTGCAGGCTGGGCAGCCGCAGGCCCACCTGGCTGGCGTTGGTCTGCCAGGTGGCGGCATCCACCTGCAGCAGGCCCGTGGCCCAGGCCAGCGCCACCCCCACCAGCACCGCCAGCAGGCCGCCGGGCAGGGGCAGTTTCACCGAGCCGAAATAGGCCAGCAGGATCACCGCCAGCACCGCCAACCCCACCACCGGCACCGCGTAGGTGCGCAGCAGGAAGCCCAGGCCGATGTAGCCCAGGGCAATGCCGGCCAGGGTGGAGAGCAGGGCGGCCCGGGGCAGCCAGCGCCGCAGCACAGCGGTGCAGAAGCCGCCGGCCGCCTCGATCAGGCCCGAGCCCAGGCAGGCCAGCAATCCCGCCTGCCAGGACAGGGTCACCGCCGCCTCGGCGCTGAGCCCCTGGCCCAGGGCTGAGAGCTTCACCGGCAGCATCACCAGAAAGACGTAGGCGAACAGGCTGACGGTGTTGATGCCGTAGGGCAGGGCCGTGCGATCGCCTCGGCCTTCGGCGCTCCCCAGCCGGTGGGCCTGGATGGCATAGGCGATGTTGCCCACCACCAGGCTCAGGCCCGTGGCCGGCAGGATCACGCCGAAGATCAGCGGATCGGGATAGCCGAGCACGCCGCGGCAGAGCGAGACGATCAGCAGGATCTGGATCAGGTTGTCGAGACCCAGGCCCAGGAAGCCGTCGAGATCGCCCCGCACCCACCAGCGCGGACTCTCGCCGGCCGGCGGGGCTGGCAGGCTGCCGGACGCTCCTGGGGGCAGGGTGCTGCGCATCGGTCACCAGCGATCTGGCGCAGGTTACGGTCGCCGCCTCGTCCGCCCTGTTCGCCGGATTCGGGCTGTCAGGGTGAGTCCGTCAGTGATTGGACGATGAACGCCGCCAGCGACAGCAGCCCTGCCACCCTCAATCGCTGCCTGGGCCCGGTGGCCGTCACCGCCCAGGCGGTCGCCACCGTCGGTCTCACCCTCACCGCGGTGATCAACATCCCCGCGGCCGCCCGCACCGCCGGCCATGCCACCTGGATCTGCTACGCCATTGCCCTGGTGGCGATCGTGTTGGTGGCTGAAACCCTGGTGCTGTTCCGGCGCGAGCCCGGCAGCGCCAGCGGTATCGCCGGCTATGTGGAGGCGGGCCTGGGTTCAGGGGCCGGTGCCGTGGCCGCCTGGGCCCTGTTGCTGGGCTACGGCGGCACGATGCTGGCCTGCCTGGTCTTCTTCGGCTCCTACATCAACCATCTGATCGGCCTGCTGGGGGGGCAGCCGCTGCCCTTGATCGGCTATGGGGTGGGCGGGCTCGGCTGCCTGCTGCTGGCCCGGCGCGATGTGCGCTTCTCCACCCACACCATGCTCACCACCGAGTCGATCTCGGTGGTGATCGTGCTGGCCCTGTGCGTGGTGGTGCTGATGCACGGTGGCGCCCCCGCCGATCTGGCCGCCCTCAATCCGGTCGGCGACACCGCCCTTCAAATTCGCTCCGGTCTGATGGTGGCCGTGCTCAGTTTCATCGGCTTCGAGAGCGCCGCCACCCTGGGCGAGGAATCGCTGCAACCGGAGCGGGCGGTGCCCAGGGCGATCCGGCTCAGCGTGCTGATCGCCGGGGTGCTGTTCCTGTTCTGGGCGGTGGTGCTGACCGAGGGCCTGGCCTGGCTGCCGCTGGAGCAGCGCAGCAGCCTTGATCCGATCGCCCTGCTCGCCGATCGCCTCGGCCAGCCTGGGGCGGGGGAATGGATCCGCGCCGGCGCCTTCCTCTGTCTGTTCGGCAGCACCCTCGGCAGTCTCAATGCCCTCGGCCGTGTCGCCTTCGACCTGGCCGAGGGCGGCGTGCTGCCCGGGGCTCTGGCCCGGGTGCATCCCCGCTTCCGCACCCCCGCCAATGCCCTGGTGGCCGCCACCCTGCCGCTGATCGGCATCGGCGCCGGGCTGGAGCTCAAGGGACTGAGTGTCAGTGAGCTGTTCGACCAGCTGGGCGGTTTCGCGGTGCTGGCCTTCCTGTTGGTGTACAGCATGGTGGCCGTGGCGGCCCTGACCAGGGCGCTGCCGGGTGTTTCGCGGCTGCGGCGTCAGCTGGTGGGCGGCGCCAGCCTGGCGGCGGTGGCCGCCGTCGGCCTGGGCTTTCTCTGGAGCGTCGTCGGCCATCAGAACATCATGTTGGGCTCGTTTGTTCTGCTGATGCTGCTGGGACTGGCCCTGGTGGTCCGCTCCAGCCCGCCGGCTGCGGCCTGAAGCGGCCAGAGGCTGTGGCCGCGATCAGGCTGGCGGCGGTCGCCGGCGCCAGCCGGTCGGGGAACAGCACGCCATCGAGGTGATCGCACTCGTGCTGCACCACCCGGGCGTGGAAGCCCTCCACCTCGCGCTCGATCCAGGCGCCGGCGGGGTTGAGGGCGCGGTAGTGGAGGCGCCGGGGCCGGGGCACCTCCGCCCGCAGGCCCGGCACACTCAGGCAGCCCTCCCAGCCACTCTCGAGGTCATCGCCCAGGGGCGTGAGCTCGGGGTTGATCAGGATCGTCTCCGGGATCGGCGGCGCCTCCGGATAGCGGGGATTGGAGCTGATGCCGAAGATCACCAGTCGCAGCGGCACGCCGATCTGGGGAGCGGCCAGGCCGGCGCCGTCACGGGCGGCCATGGTGTCGCGCAGATCGTCGATCAGCTCCGCGAGCTCCTGGCTGCCGATCAGGCTGAGGGGCACGGCCTGGCTGGGCTGTCGCAGCCGCGGATCACCGATCACCAGGACAGGGCGGATGGGCATGATCCGGGAACGCCGCGAGGGCGGCAGCACTGGGATCAGTCTCAGGCAGCGGGGCGGCAACCTGGCCTCGGGATGCAGCGACGGCGTTGCGGTTGGAGGGATAGCTTTGGGCCATTGCGGCCCTTCCCGATGGAGCTGATGCTCCGCCTGACCACTTTTGCCGACCTCGGCAGCGAGTTTCTGAGTACCGAGACCCTGAGCGAGCTGCTGCGGACCTGGGGCTACGGCATCATTTTTGTGGCGATGTTGCTGGAAAATGCCGGTCTGCCCCTGCCGGGCGAGACGGTCACGCTGCTGGGGGGCTATGCCGCCGGCAGCGGCCAGCTCCAGGCGCTGGGGGTGATGGCGGCCGCCGCCGGCGGGGCAATTCTGGGTGACAACATCGGCTACTGGGTGGGTCGACGGGCCGGCTGGGGGCTGATTCTGAAGGTGGGCGGCCTGCTGCGGCAGTCGCCGGAGCAGCTGGATCGCTTGCGTGAGCAGTTCCTGCGCCATTCCGGCAAGTCGGTGCTGCTCGGCCGTTTCGTGGCGGTCCTGCGGGTGATCGCGGGGCCGATGGCGGGGGCGGTGGGCATGCCCTATCCCCGCTTCCTGCTCTGCAATGCCATCGGCGCCGTGCTCTGGGCCGGCACGATGGTGAGCCTGGCCTGGCTGGGCGGGCGCTGGATTCCGTTTGAGACGATGATGCGGGGGGTGGTGCAGTTCGGCCTCGGTGCCCTGGCCCTGGTCGCCGTCATCCTTGTCCTGCCCAGGCTGCTGTCCTGGCTGGAGCAGCGCCAGCTGGAGCGCGACAGCGACAAGTCCTGAGGGCTCAGGCGCGAACTGCCTTTCGCGTGCGGCTCGATGCAGGCGGCGGGCGCGCCAGGGGGGATCATGGGGCCAATTGCAGCGGCCCGCCCGGTCGTCCCGATGCGCTTTCTCCGCTATCTGACCTTCCCCCTGGCGGCCTGCAGCGCCGGCCTGTTGATCGTGCTGGGCCTGCAGGGCCCGTTGGCGGCCTGGCTCACCCTGGTGTTGCTGGCCCTGGAGGTGTCCCTGTCCTTCGACAACGCCGTGGTCAATGCCCGGGTGCTGGAAAAGCTCACGCCTGGCCAGCAGCGCTTTTTTCTCAGTTGGGGCCTGGTGATTCCGGTGTTCGGCGTGCGCTTTCTCGGCCCGTTGCTGATGGTGGCCCTGGCTGGTGGGGTGGGGATCGGGCAAGCCCTTGATGCTGCCCTGCATCACCCCTACGTGTACCGAGAGCTGCTGGACAAGGCCGAACCGCGCATCCTGGCTTTCGGCGGCATGTTTCTGCTGCTGGTGTTTCTGCGCTACTTCTTCGATGAGGCCAAGACCCTGCACTGGTTCAAGCCCCTGGAACGGCGGCTCAGCCAGGCCGGTCGCATCGAATCCCTCGAGATCGCCCTGGCTCTGATCCTTTTGCTGCTGCTCGATGTGGTGCTGCCCGGCGAGCTGCGCGGCGATGTGCTGATCGCCGGGGTGCTGGGTCTGGTGCTGCAGCTGCTGAGCACCTCGGTGGCGGAGGCCTTCGGCGATGAAGAGCAGGCCGGTGTGCGGCTGGCGGCGGGGGGCGGCATCGTCAGCCTGATCTACCTGGAGCTGCTTGATGCCTCCTTCAGCCTGGATGGCACGGTCGGCGCTTTTGCGATCACCTCGAACCTCGGCCTGATCGTCACGGGCCTGGGCCTGGGGGCCCTGTTCATCCGCTCGCTGACCCTGATGCTCTGCCGCGAGCGGGCCCTGGACGAGTTGATCTATCTGGAGCATGGAGCCCACTACGCCATCGGCGCCCTGGGCCTGGTGATGCTGGCGAGCATCTATCTCACCGAGCACCAGTTCGATGTGCCGGAGTGGATGACGGGGCTGATCGGCATCCTGATGCTGGCCTTCTCCTTCTGGGACTCGATGCGCCATCGGCGCCGCTTCGACGGTCAGGCCTGAGGCTCAGTCCTAGAGATAGAAACCGACCGTGGTCACCACCCGGGTGCCCTGGGCGCGCAGGGCATTGCGCAGCACGATCGTCGATTGGTTGTGCAGCAGGTTCTCCCAGCGGCGCCGGGTCACGAACACCGGCAGCACGATCACGCAGAAGTGGTTGCGATCCTTGCGATGCTCCACTTCAAACTGCTTGACGTACTGCACCACCGGATCCACCAGGGAGCGGTAGGGGGAATCGAGCACCACCAGCTTCACCCCCGGCACCTGGCGTTGCCACTGTTCCATGAACCGCTCGGTGCGGCCGCCGCCGAGGTCCACATGCACCGCCACCAGATCGCTGGCGATGCTGCGGGCGAAGCGGATCGCCTCGAAGGTACCCCGGTGCAGCTGGCCCACCAGCACCACCGTGGGGCTGCCGGAACCTGCCGGAGGGGGTTCCGGCAATTTCAGCAGTTTGTCCGAGGCCATGCGCAGGCGACGGGCCACGGCGTCGTAATGGGTGCGGATGCGCAGGAACAGGCTCACCAGCAAGGGGATCGCCAGCATCACCACCCAGGCCCCGTGGGTGAACTTGCTGACCAGCAGCACCAGGCCCACCAGGGCCGTGATCAAGGCCCCCAGGCCATTGACCAGGGCCTTGCTGAGCCAGCCCCGCCCCTTCTCCTTCCACCAGTGCATCACCATGCCGGACTGGGACATGGTGAAACTGATGAACACCCCGACGGCATAGAGCGGGATCAGGCGGCTGACACTGCCCTGGAACAGGATCAGCAGCAGGCCAGCGAAGCCGCTGAGGGCGAAGATGCCGTTGCTGAACACCAGGCGATCGCCCAGGGAGGACAGCTGGCGGGGCAGGAAACCATCCTGGGCCAGAAAGGCCGCCAGGCGCGGGAAGTCGGCGTAGGCGGTGTTGGCCGCCAGCAGCAGGATCAGCAGGGTGGACAGCTGCAGCACCGCCAGCAGCGGGCCATTGCCGAAGATCCGCTCGCCCAGCTGATACAGCAGGGTGGGCCCGTTCTCGATCGAAACCACCCCGCTCTGGTGGGCGAGGGCGCTGATGCCGCTGAACATCACCGCCAGCATCACCACCATCACCGCCAGCACCCGCCTGGCGTTGCGCCACTCCACCGGGCGGAAGGCGGTGACGCTGTCGCTGATCGCCTCGATGCCGGTGAGGGCGGCGCAGCCGGAGCTGAAGGCTCGCATCAGCAGCAGCGGCCCGAACGTGGTCAGGCCCCCTTCATGGGCCTGCTCCAGCAGCCGCTGCTGCACGTCAAACGGGGTGGTGGGCAACTGGCCCAGGCTCACCTTGATCGCCCCGGCCACCAGCAGGGTGACGATCAGCACCATGAACAGATAGGTGGGCACGCTCAGCAGGCGGGCGCTGGAGCTCACCCCCCGCAGGTTGGCCACCATCACCAGCACCACCCCCACCAGACAGAGGAGCACCCGCTCGCTTTCCAGGGCCGGGAAATAGGAGGTGAGGGCGGCGATTCCCGCCGCCACGCTCACCGCCACCGTCAGCACGTAGTCGATCGACAGCGAGGCCCCCGCCACCAGGCCCGCCATGGCGCCGAGGTTCTCCTGGGACACCCGGTAGGAGCCGCCGCCCTGGGGATAGGCCTTGATCGTCTGCCGGTAGCTGGTGGCGACGATCAGCATCAGACCCACGATCAGGGCCGTGATCGGCAGGGTCTGGTTCAGGGCAGCGGCGCCGGCCATGCCCAGCATCAGCACGATTTCCTGGGTGGCGTAGGCCACTGAGGAAAGGGCGTCGGAGCTGAGGATCGCCAGGGCTTCGGCGTTGTTGTAGCGCTCCTCGTGGTGGGCGCTAGTCGGCAGGGGCCGTCCGATCAGCGTGCGGCGGAAACTCTCGAGGCCGTTGAGAGGCGGCATGCGGGAGGAGGGACGGGCGTAGGGGCCAACGCTAGGCCGCCAGCTCCCTTTCGCTAGCGTCATGGCCCTGGGGGTAGGCCCGGGAGCCGCCACCGGCCGCAGACCACGGCTTGAGCTGTTCGCATTGCTGCACCAGATGGCTGCTCCCTCCCTGCTCAGCACGCTGCTGATCCTGCTGATCGGCCTGGTGCTCGCTCGATTGAGTGCCGGTGGCCTGGCCCGCTGGGCGGTGCCGGCGATCGTGCTGGAGCTGCTGATCGGCTTCGGGCTCGGCAACACGGTGCTGCCCTTCGCGGCCGTGGCGCCCCTCAGTGGCCTGACGGAACTGGGGGTGCTGACCCTGTTCTTCCAGGTGGGCCTGGAGGTGCGCGGCGATCTGCTGCTCCGCCAGCGGCGGCCGCTGAGCCGCCTGGTGGCGATCAGTTTTCTGGCGCCGTTGCTGGCCTTCTGGCCGCTGCGGAGCTGGTTCGCCCTCTCGACTCCCACCACCCTGCTCTGCCTGGCGGTGCTCTGCGCCACCGGCACCGGCGTCACCCTGCGGGTGCTGGCCCAGCGCCAGGCCCTGCAGACCCCTTCGGGGCGGCTGCTGGTGGCGGTCTCGGTGCTGGACGATCTGCCTGCCATCGGTCTGCTGGCCATCGCCACCGCCATGGCGGGCCGCGCCATGGGTGGTTCCGGGCTGGGGTTGTTCGGTCCCCTGCTGGGTCTGGTGGCGGCGGCCCTGAGCCTGCCGCTGGTGGATCGCTGGGGGCGCCAGCTGCGGCAGCCACCGACCAGTCCCCTGGCGATCCTGCTGCTGTTGATCGCGGCGGCCTGGGTGGGGGAGGCCCTGGGGCTGACCAGCCTGCTGGGGGCCCTCTGGGGCGGGGTGTTGCTGGCGCGCCTCTCGCCCATGCCCCAGGACGTGCGGCCGGTGCTGACCGTGCTGGCCGATGTGTTTCTGCCTCTTTATTTCATCAGCGTCGGCATGCGCATCGATGCCCACACCCTGCTGCGGCCCGCGTCCTGGTGGTTCGCCCTGGTGTTGATCGCCCTGGCCCTGCTCAGCAAGCTGGTCTGTGGCTTCGGCATCACGGCGCGGGAGCGGCGCGGCGGCGTTGATCGCTGGCTGGTGGTGTTCGGCCTGGTGCCGCGCGGTCTGCCGGGGCTGGTGTTCGCCACCACGGCCCTGTCGGCGGGGCTGATCGATTCGGTGCAGTTCTCCTCCCTGGTGCTGATGGTGACGGTCACGACCGTGCTGGGTCTGCTGCTGCTGGAGCGGCGCCTGGTGTGGGCCGAGTCGAATCAGATCAGCACCTCTTCGCGCGGATAGCCCACCCGGGAGCGGGGCCGACGGCCGTACAGGGCCGAGAGCAACAGGATCACGCCCAGCCGGCCGAAGAACATGCCCACCATCAGCACCAGCTGACCCCAGCGGTTGAGGTCGGCGGTGACGCCCACATCGAGCCCCACCGTGGCAAAGGCGGACATGCAGGTGAACAGCTTCTCCAGAAAGCTGAAGGCAGGGGCGTTGGCTTCGCCGCCGGCGGTCGGTCCCAGCCCCAGCAGCAGGGTCATCAGCAGCACGAACAGCCCCGAGGCCAGGGTCACGCCCACCGCCTTGAGCACCAGCTCGCCGGAGATCTGGCGGCGGTGGATCACCACCTCGGAGCGCCCTTCGAGGGTGGAGCGGGTGGCGCCGATCAGGATCGCGAAGCTGGTGGTCTTGATGCCGCCGCCGGTGCCGCCGGGGCTGGCGCCGATGAACATCAGCGCGATCAGCAGCAGCAGCCCCGCATCTGAGAGGGTGCTGATCGAGAGGGGCACGGTGTTGAAGCCGGCGGTGCGGGTGGTGATCGACTGAAACAGGGTCACCTGCAACTTGTCCCAGAGGTTCAGGGAGGCCACCACCCCATCGGGGGCGAACTGCTCGGTGAACAGCAGCCCCAGGGCGCCGAGGCCGATCAGGATCGCCGTGCTGCGCAGCACCAGCCGGCTGTGCAGACTCAGCCGGCGAAAGCTTCCCAGCCGCCGCCGCTGGCTCCAGAGCTCGTTGGTGACCCGCCAGCCGATGCCACCGATGACGATCAGGCTGCCGATCACCCCATTGACGACGGCGTTGCCCTTGTACTGGACGAGGTTGTCGCTCCAGAGGCCGAAACCGGCGTTGTTGTAGGCGCTGATGCAGTGAAACAGCGAGGCCCACAGCCGCTGGCCCCAGTCCTCGATGTCGTTGAAGCCGAAGCAGAACAGGATCACGGTGCCCGTGGCCATCACCCAGCTGGCTGTGCGCAGGATCGAGTGAAAGGTGGGCCCGATGCCGCCGACGCCGAATTCATCCAGGGAGCGACCCTTGTCCAGGCGGTGGCGAAGGCCGGAGCGGCCCTGCACGAAGCCCTGCAGGAAGGTGGTGATTGCCATCAGTCCGAGGCCGCCGCTGAGGATCAGCCCCGCCAGCACCCCCTGGCCCAGGGGCGTCAGCTCGGTGCCGACATCGATGATCGACAACCCCGTCACCGTGATCGCCGAGGTGACCGTGAACAGCGCTTCCCACAGCCCCACCGATTCCAGCGAGCAGAGCGGACTGGCCAGCAGCAACGTGCCGCTGGCGATCACCAGCAGGCCCGTCACCACGGTGAACTGGGGCACGGTGAGCTGCTTGCGCCACTGCCGCAGTCCGTCCCAGAGGCTCGGGCGGTTCAGGCGACTGGTCGCTGCCGCCGGTGTCCGGTGGGTGGCCACGGGTGACCCACTGCTGGAGAACAGACCATAGGGTTGCGCCCACTCCGACGTGGAAGCCGTTGAGTTCCTTCCGAACCCCCTCCTGCTGGTACGCGCTGTCAGCGGAGGAATGCCTCCAGCTGCTCGACAGCAGTGCCGCTGGCCTGAGCGCCGCCAAGGCGGCCGAGCGACTCGATCGGGTGGGCCTCAACCGCCTCGAGCTCAAGGCCGGGCGCAGCAAGCTCCGGATCCTCTGGGATCAATTCAGCAACGTGATGCTGATCATGTTGCTGGCCGTGGCTGCGGTCTCGGCCGGGGTGGCCTGGGTCGAGCAGAAGTTCCCCAAGGATGCGATCGCCATCGTGTTGATCGTCGGGCTCAATGCCCTGCTCGGCTACCTGCAGGAAACCCGGGCGCAGGATGCCTTGCTGGCCCTGCGCCAGATGTCTCAGCCGATTGTGCTGGTGCGCCGCGATGACGAGTGGCAGCGCCTCTCAAGCGAGCATCTGGTGCCCGGTGATCTGATCCGCCTGGAGGCGGGCGATCGGGTGCCGGCCGATGCGCGTCTGCTCGAGGTGGCGGAGCTGGGCCTGCGCGAGGCGGCCCTCACCGGCGAGGCCGAGGCCGTGTTCAAGCAGGCCCATCTGGTGCTGGAGGCCGGCACTCCGGTGCTGGAGCGCCAGAACAGCGTCTTCCAGGGCACCGAAGTGGTGCGGGGTCGCGGCACGGCCGTGGTCACCGCCACCGGCATGGCCACCGAACTGGGCCAGATCGCCGAACTGATCAACACGGCCGGCGGTGAGGACACCCCTCTGCAGAAGCGCCTCGATGGCCTGGCCAATGTGCTGGTCGTCTCCTCCCTGGCCCTGGTGGCTGTGGTGGTGGTGATCGGCGTCCTGATGGGCCAGGAGCTGCTCAACCTGCTGGAGGTCGCCCTGTCGATGGCCGTGGCGATCGTGCCCGAGGGGCTGCCGGCCGTGATCACTGTCACCCTGGCGATCGGCACCCAGCGGATGGTGCAGCGCGCCGCCCTGATCCGCCGGCTGCCCGCGGTCGAGGCCCTGGGCTCGGTCACCGTGATCTGCTCCGACAAGACCGGCACCCTCACCCAGAACCGCCAGGTGGTGCAGGAGTTGCGCTGCGGCACCGGTGCCATCGCCGTCAGCGGCCATGGCTACGACCCCCGGGGCCAGTTCAGTCAGCGGGAGCTGCCGGTTCCGGCCGGAGCCCGGCCCGGGGTGGCGGCCGGAGCCCAGCAGCTGCTGCTCCAGGCCGGGGTGCTCTGCAGTGATGCCGAACTCAAGCGCCTCGACGATGGCCGCTGGGATGTGCTGGGGGATCCGACGGAGGGGGCCCTGGTGGTGGCCGCTGCCAAGGCCGACATCGATGCCTTTGCCCTGCGCAGCCACAACGATCGCCTGGCGGAGATTCCGTTCAGCTCCGAGCGCCAGCTGATGGCGGTCTGGGTGGGGGATGCCAGCGGCAGCCTGCAGGCCCCGCTCGGCGCTGCGGCTGAGGGCTCCCACACCCTGATGATCAGCAAGGGGGCCCCGGAGGTGATCCTGTCCCTGTGCAATCGCTGGCTCGATGGCGGCGGCATGGCTCCCCTGGAGGACCGTGAGCGCTCCTGGTGGCTGGAACAGGCCCGGGAGCTGGCGGCGTCGGGCCTGCGGGTGCTGGCCTTCGCCTGTGCTCCTCACCATCCCAGTCCCGACCATCGTCTCGAAGGGCTGGTGCTGCTCGGCCTGATGGCCCAGCTTGATCCGGCCCGGCCGGAGGTGCCCGAGGCCGTGGCCCGCTGCCGCCGCGCCGGCATCCGGCCGGTGATGATCACCGGCGACCATCCGCTCACGGCCCGCGCCATCGGCACCGGCATCGGCCTGGTCGATCCGGGTGCGGAGGTGGTGCTGGGGCGCGAGCTCGAGCAGCTCGACGATGCGGCACTGCAGGAGCTGGTGGGCCATTGCAGCGTCTATGCCCGGGTGCCGCCCGATCAGAAACTGCGGATCGTCAAGGCCCTGCAGGCCAGCAACGAGATCGTGGCGATGACCGGTGATGGCGTCAATGACGCCCCGGCCCTCAAGCAGGCCCACATCGGTGTGGCCATGGGCATCACCGGCACGGAGGTCAGCAAGGAGGCCTCGGAGATGGTCCTGCTTGATGACAACTTCGCCACGATCGTCAACGCGGTCGAGGAGGGGCGTCTGGTGTATGCCAACATCCGCCGCTTCGTGAAGTACATCCTCGGCAGCAATGTCGGCGAATTGGTGACGATCGCCGCAGCGCCGCTCGTGGGCCTGGTGGGGGTGCCGATGTCGCCGCTGCAGATCCTCTGGATGAACCTGGTCACCGATGGCGTGCCGGCCCTGGCCCTGGCGCTGGAGCCGGGCGAGGCGGGCCTGATGGACCGGCCGCCGGCGGCGCCGGGGGAGTCGATCTTCGCCCGGGGCATTGGCAGTTACATCCTGCGGGTCGGGATTGTCTTCGGCCTGTTCACCATCGCGCTGATGGTCTGGTCCTACCGCACCTACGGCAATGCGGGCCCCTGGAAAACGATGGTGTTCACCACCCTCTGCCTGGCCCAGATGGGCCATGCCGTCTCGGCCCGCAGCGACCTGCCGCTGCTGCAGGTGAAGCCCTTCTCCAACCCCTGGCTGCTCTGGGCTGTGATCGTCACCACCGGACTGCAGCTGGCCCTGCTCTACGTGCCCTTCCTGGCCCGCTTCTTCGGCACCGTGCCCCTGGCTGGCCAGGACCTGCTGATCTGCATGGGCGTCAGTCTGTTGTTCTTCTTCTATCTGGAGTCGGAGAAAGTGTGGCGGCTCTGGCGTCGCCGTTGTCACGCCGACAGCTGAGGAGTCGTTGCTTCGGGGCCCTGCTCCGGGGTCTCAAGCGTGGCCTCCTCCGTGGCCCCCGCGTCTATTCCTCCTGCGGCTGTTCCGTCTTCTCGGTTGGCAGGAGGCCCTCCCTGGCCTTTTCGTTGATGTGCGAGAGGAACAGGGCGATACCAGCAACGGCGGCCAGGGCCAGCATCAACAGCGAGCCGTGGATCCGGCGTTGCCGTTCGGAGCTGCTCTGTGCCGCAGGCTGACCGCAATCGCAGCAGATCAACATTGGTTTGTTGCGGCCCACCTTGGTAAGCATGCGGCCACCGCATTTGGTACAGGCCATTGGGAGCGCCAATCGACTGCCACTCTGGCAGTCGCCGATCGCGCCAGGGAGCCGGATCTCCCGCCTCGGCTCAGCCCAGAACCCAGGGAGGCGCTGCAGGCTGGTCTTCCCTGGCGCGTCGTCATCCCCCTCCGCCTGGCTCCGTTCGGGCTGGGTGCAAGCGGCGTGGGCTGCGGCGCTGTATGGACGGCCCGGCGGGATTGATAAGGGGAGCTTGGCTTCCCCATAGGACTTCCCTGCCCCGGTTCGTACCCAGCGGCCTGATTTGTTCCTTAGTTTTCGCGGCCAACGGCGCTCATCCGCGTCTCCCTGCCGCCATGACCCTGCTTTTTGCCCAGTCGGCCTGGCTGGTTCCCCTCTATCCCCTGCTGGCGTCCCTGCTGTCCTTCCTGTGGTCGCCGGGGTTGATCAGCCGCACGGGGCCGCGCCCCTGCGGCTATCTCAACCTGACGATGGTGACGCTGGCCTTCCTGCACAGCACCCTGGCGCTGCTGGCGCTGCTCTCCAACTCCCAGGCCGGTTCCGCCGCCCTTTACCGGCCGATCACCTTCGGCTGGACCTGGCTGCAGACCGCCGGTCTGCGCATCGGCTTCGATGGCCTGATCACCGAGCCGGCCCTGATCGCGATGACGGTGATCACCGGTCTGCACGTGCTGGTGCAGATCTATTCGATCGCCTATCTGGAGATGGACTGGGGCTGGCCCCGCTTCTTCGGTTCGCTCAGCTTCTTTGAGGCCGGTCTGTGCGCCCTGGTGCTCACCGATTCGATCTTCTTCAGCTATGTGATTCTCGAGCTGCTCACCTTCGGCACCTACCTGATCGTCGGCACCTGGTACAACCAGCCCCTGGTGGTCAAAGGCGCCCGCGACGCCTTCCTGACCAAGCGCATCGGTGACCTGATCCTGCTGGTCGGGTTGATCGCCCTGCTGCCGATCACCGGCACCTGGAACTTCCACGGCCTGCAGGCCTGGGCCGCCGACCAGACCAACAACCAGTTGCCCCTGCCGGCTGGGTTCACCCTGATCCTGCTGGCCCTGATCGCCGGTCCGATGGGCAAGTGTGCCCAGATCCCCCTGCACCTCTGGCTCGATGAGGCGATGGAGAGCCCCCTGCCGTCGACGGTGCTGCGCAACTCGGTGGTGGTGGTGGGTGGCGCCTGGGTGCTGCTGCGCCTGGAGCCCCTGATCGAGCTCAGCCCGCTGGTGGCCAACGTGCTGGTGGTGGTGGGCGGGACCAGCGCCCTGGTGGGCGCCCTGATCGCCCTGGCCCAGATCGATGTCAAGCGGGCCCTCTCGTTTCTGGTCAGCAGCTGGCTGGGCCTGCTGTTCGTGGCCGTGGGCCTCGGCGGCACCGCCGTCGCCGATCACCTGATGCTCGTCTACCCGCTGCCGATGGCGCTGATGCTGCTGGCGATCGGCGCCATCGTGCTCACCAACGTCACCCAGGATCTGACCCAGCTGGGTGGGCTCTGGAGCAAGCGGCCCCTGATGGGCCTCGCCTTCCTCACCGGTGCCGCCGGCCTGATGGCCCTGCCTCCCTTCGGCGGCTTCGCCGCCCTGCGCGAGCTGCTGGCTCTCACTGCTGCCAGCGGCCATCCCTGGCTGCTCGGTGGCCTGGTGCTGCTCACCAATGCCCTGATCAGCGCCGGCCTGATTCGCATCTTCGGCCAGATCTGGGCCGGCCGGCCCACCCCGTTCACCACCCGTTCGCCGGAGGTGCTGTGGCTGATGGTGCTGCCGACGTTGCTGCTGACCGGACTGGTGCTGCATCTGCCCCAGGTGATGGTGCGCTACGGCGTCTTCACCGCCGTGCTGCCCTGGTTGCCCCTGCCGGGCTGGGGCCCCCTGGCCCGGCCGCTGCTGCTCTCCACCCTGGTGGGTGGCGGCCTCTCGGGTCTCTTCTATCTGCGCTCCCACCCCCTGGTCCATTGGCCGGCGGCCCTGGGCGGCCTGCAGGACTGGCTGGCCCACGACATGCAGACCGAGCGCTTCTATCACCGCACCGTCGTCGCCCTGGTGCTGGCTCTGGCCCGCCTCAGCGCCTGGTCGGATCAGCGGCTGGTGGATGGCTTCAGCGGTGCCGCCGGCGGCGCCGCCCTCGAGGGAGCCCGCCGGCTGAGCTTCACCACCTCCGGTCGTAGCCAGGCCTATGCCCTCACCCTGGTGCTGGGGGTGCTGTTGATGGCGGCCTGGCTGCTGGCCGGTCCCTTGCCTCTGCCCACCGAGCTCCTTCGCCCCCTGCGCTGATGCCTCCTTCCTCCCTGCTGTTGCTGCTGGTCCTGCCCCTGGTCGCGGCGATGGCCCTGCCGCTCCTGCCCGAGGGGCCCTCTCTGCGGGTTCGCAGCCTGGCCGCCCTGGCGACGGCCGGCCAGCTGGTCGTCGCCCTGCTGGCCTGGCGCCTGCCGCCCGCTGATCTGCACCTGGCCTGGTTGCCGAAGCTGGGCCTGGAGCTGGATCTGGGCCTGGATGGCCTGTCCCTGCCGCTGCTGCTGCTGACGGCTCTGCTCAGCACCATGGCGATTCTCTCGGCCCCTGCGGATCAGAGCCGCCCGCGCCTGTTCTATTCGTTGCTGCTGGCCACCAATGTCGGCGTGGTGGGTGCCTTCCTGGCCCGCAACGCCCTGCTGTTCGTGCTGGCCTTCGAGCTGGTGCTGATCCCCACCACCTTGCTGGTGGCGATCTGGGGCGGCGAGCGCCGCGCCGGGGCGGCGATCCGGTATCTGCTCTACGGCGCGGTGTCGGGCCTGAGCCTGCTGGCCGCCGTGCTCGCCTTCGGCTGGCTCAACGCCAACGGCCTCGACTTCAGCTTCGCCGGACTCGCCCAGGCCGATCTCGCCCCCCGGGCCCAGGCCTGGATTTTGGCGCTGCTGCTGCTGGCCTTCGGTCTCAAATTGCCGATCGTGCCGCTGCACGGCTGGCAGCCGTTCACCTACAGCCAGGCGCCGACCCCGGTGGTGATGCTGCTGGGGGGGGCGGTCTCCAAGCTCGGCGCCTACGGCCTGTTGCGCTTCGGTGTCGGCTTCCTGCCCGACACCTGGGTCGCCTGGTCCCCCTGGATCGCCGCCGCCGGTGCCGTCAGTGCCGTCTACGGCGCCCTCAATGCCATCGCCCAGAGCGACATGCGCCGGCTGATGGCCTACAGCTCCCTGGGCCACATGGGCCTGCTGGTGCTGGCCCTGGCCGCCGCCACACCCCTGGCCCTGCAGGGGGCCGTGGCCCAGATCCTGGCCCACGGCCTGATCGTGGCCCTGCTGTTCGCCTGTGTCGGCCTGATCGAGCGCCGCACCGGCACCACGGCGATCGCCGAACTCTCCGGCCTGCTCAACCCCCTGCGGGGCCTGCCGGTGACGGCGGCGATGCTGCTGCTGGCACTGATGGCGGCCGCCGGCATCCCGGGGCTGGCGGCTTTCCCGGCCGAGCTGCTGGTGTTCGAGGGCAGCTGGACGGCCTTCCCCCGCGCCACCCTGGTGTGTCTGGTGGCTTCAGGCCTGACGGCCGTCTACGCGGTGCGCCTGTTCAACCGGGTGGGCTTCGGCCGGCTCGACAACGCCCGGGCCGACTGGCAGCCCACCCGCTGGGCCGAACGGCTGCCGGCTCTGGCGCTGACGCTGCTGGTGATCGGCTTCGGCCTCTGGCCCGGTGCCCTGGTGGGCTGGAGCGAAGCCGAAACCGGGGCGCTGGCCCTGCGGGCCCAGCCGTTCCTGGCGGCGACGGCCAGCTCAGCGATCACCGTGGCCACCGCCGCACCCCGAACGGTCCAGGGCCTGCCCCGGACGATCGCCCTGATCCCGGCCGCCCCGTCCCCCCTCGCGGTCCCGTCCATCTGAGCCAGCGCCTGTTGGTCCGAGAGCAACCCAGATCACCGTTTCCCTTCCACCGCTGCCACTCCGCCGCTGCCCTGTCCCATGAGCCCTGCCATTGCCCCCCCTCCAGCTCCCGTTCAGGCACCCCTGATCCCCCCCTCCGAGCATCCCTGGGCCGAGGTGATCCACCGGCTCGAGGCCGGCGGTTCGATGCTGCCGGACACGCCGGAGAATCTGATGCAGATCATCGGCATCTACAAGGCCTATGCCGTGCCGATGGACTTCTACTGGCGCGATCTGCTGTACATCGCCGAACGGGTGTTTCTCAATCCGTTGCCGGCCTTCAAGTACTTCCCGAGCCAGGCGTATCTCGATCGCCCCAATGCCTATGCCGGTGATCAATCGCAGCTGCCCATCTGGCGGGGTGGTGAGAAGGCTCACCCGGAATTGCTGGAGTTCATGGCCAGGGGCGAAACGGTGGCGATGCCGAAGTTGTTGCATCACCTCTGGCACGACCGCATCAACATGGAGTTTGCCGAGGCCTGCATGCAGGCGATGTTCTGGCATCAGGGCATGGGTGGTCGCTTCAATGCATACCTCGAAAGCGACGCTTACCGCGCCAATGCCGACCGGGCGATCCGTGCCTACTTCAAGACCAATCCCGTGATGCTGGGTCTGTACAAGCTGTTTCCTGAGATGTTCATGGAGCAGGTGAAACAGATGAGCTACTACGCCAATCTGGCTCTGTTCTGGGAGGTGATGGCGCCGGTGTTCTTTGAGATGAGCGACATCTATGATGAGGGGGGGTTCCATGGTGTTCCCGACGCCATGAACTTCCTGGTGAATGGCATCTTTGCCGTCGCCGGTCGGCCGATCTATCACCATGTCTATGTCGGTGATGAGTGCATCGAGGTGATTCCCAAGTCCGAAGGGTTCACCTGGCTCTATGAAGCGGCCCTGCCCTATGTGGAGGCGGTGTTCTACCGCACATCTCCTTTCCGCGGCACCAAGAGCTACAACGCCCAGGCGGGTCAGGTGCCGATGGATCAGGCCGATTTCCACTACGGCATCCTCTATGCCGATGTCTTTCCGGTGGGCTCCGCTGGTATCCCGCCGACTCTGCTGATGCAGGACATGCTCCATTTTCTGCCGCCTTATCTCAAGGAGCTCTATGCCCAGCACCGGCGCGGCGAGGAGGACCAGCTGATTCAGTTGGGCATCACCTTTCAGCGCTCGATGTACAACGTCACCTCGGCGGTGATCCAGGCCCTGCGCGCGGCCCTGCTCTATCCCCTCGATGACACCGATCCCGAGCATCTGCTCGCCAACCGCCGCTTCTTTGAGGCCCAGATGGATCGCTTCCTGCGGCCCGAGGCCCGGCTGGGCGCGATCCAGCATCAGGACTACCGCTGAGGCTTCAGCCGCCGAATCCGGCAGGGCTGAGCTGGCCTGGAAGCCTTTTGTTCGCTTGTTCCTTCATCCTGCACTTGCCATGGCCTCGATTCTTGAAACCGCCAGGGCCGCCGGTTGCTTTGCCACCCTGCTCACCGCCGTCGAGGTGGCCGGTCTGACCGCCGCCCTCGACAGTCCCGGCCCCTTCACCGTGTTCGCCCCGGTGGATGACGCCTTCGCCGCCCTGCCCGCCGGCACGGTGCAGACCCTGGTCGACAACCCGCCGCAATTGGCGCGCATCCTCAAGTACCACGTGTTGAGCGGGGCCCACAGCCGCGCCGATCTGATCGGCCAGGCCGAATGGCCGTCGCTGGAGGGAGCCCCGGTGCCGATCCGCCGCAGCGAGCCCTTCGAGGTCAAGAACGCCACGGTCGTGAGTGCCGATGTCGTCTGCGACAACGGCGTTGTGCACGTGCTGGATCGGGTGATCCTGCCGGGTTGATCCGTGGCCTGATTCCGTGGCCGCCACCACTGTGCGCCGTACAGCGCCGGAGCCCCCCCGGCCGTTGGGCTGTCGCAGCAACTTCTGCCATCGCCACTGATCACCGGGGCTGATCGACGGCATTGCTAAGTCTTGGGGTTCGGCACACCCACTCTCGGCCACGGATTCTTAGGGTTCGCGTCATCGGAAGGGGAGGCATGAATAGCCCCCATGGTTGGGTGGTCATGCCACCCGATTCCCTGCTCAATCTCTCTAGCTTCCCAGCCCATGTCCTCCACCATTCAGGCTGCCCAGCGCCAACGCTGTGGATCCCGCCGCTGCCGTCGCGGTCAGCGCCGCATCCATAGCCGTGGCTGCGGCGATGAGTTGCCCCAGAGTTGACGCGGAAGTCCCGCGGTTGTCCAGGACAAACGCGGGACTTCCCTGTCCCATGCAGCCGCTGCAAGCCCCACCTCATTCCGCTGGCTCCTTGAGCAGCCAGTCCTGGTTTGCCCAATCCAGGTCGCCCACCTCTGCGGCATAGGAGAGGGGTTGTGGATGGCTGAGCTGAGCGTTCAACGTGGTTGCCAGGTTCATTGTCTGCTGAATCTGGGTGGTTGATTGTCGTCGCGGACAGCAGGCTTTGAAGAGCCTTGTGGAACGGTTGCATGATTCAGTCTTTAATTTGTTGAACGGATTCGACATCTTCGCCAGGATTTGTTGGCAGCTTTCTGGTCTGGGTTGATGACGATGATTGCATCGTCGTTGGCCTGGTCTGATCGTGCCGATTGTGCTGGCTGAGCCCATGCTTTTCCCGGCGCGTCCGTGCTGATGGAGCTTTGTGCTCAGGGATCCATCGTTCTGTCTTTGTGATTGTTACTTATTGCAATGGCCTTGGCTGATTGCAATGGGATTCTGCTCTGTCCTGGGGGTTGCTTTTGGCTGCGCTCAGTAGGCCCTTTTGTCCCATTTTTCTTCTTTGTTCTCCTGCTTTTCTTGTTGTCACCATGGCCAAGCGTCGTCGTTTTCTCGCTCTGCTCAGCACCACGCTCTGCTCCACCGCGCTGCTCGCAGGCTGTCTGGGCAATCCACCCAGCAGCACCAGCGGCTCCGGCTCCAGCGGCAGCTCCACTGCCGCCCCGGCGGCAAGCAATACCAATCTCGAGGTGAAAAGCATCAGTCTGGGCTTCATCCCCATTCTGGAAGCCGCTCCGCTCGTGATCGGGGTTGAAAAAGGTTTCTTCGCCAGGCACGGTCTCGATGTCAAGCTCACCAAGCAGGCCAACTGGGGCGCCGCCCGCGACAATGTGGTTCTGGGTTCGGCCGGCGGTGGCATCGACGGCGGCCAGTGGCAGCTGCCGATGCCGCAGATGATCAGCGAGGGTGCGATCACCAACGGCAAGAAGGTGCCGATGGTCGTGCTGGCGATGTTGATGAGTCAGGGCAATGGCATCGCTGCAGCCAACTCCGTCAAGGATGGCAACCTCAGCGTTGATCTCAAGACGTCATCACCTGGCTTCTTTGACAGGTTCAACCAGAAGCAGGGGCGTAAGTTCCGCGCCGCTTACACCTTCCCCAAGGCCAACCAGGAAATCTGGATCCGCTACTGGCTCGCCGCTGCTGGGGTCAACCCCGACAAGGCGGTGGAACTGCTGAAGGTGCCGGCACCGGAAACCTTGCAGGGGATGAAGAACGGCACGATGGAGGCCTTCTCCACGGGGGATCCCTGGCCGTCCCGCATCGCCAGCGACAAGATCGGCTATCTGGCGGCCACCACCGCCCAGATCTGGAAAGTGCACCCGGAAGAGTATCTGGCCGTTCGCTCAGACTGGGTGGATCAGCATCCGAAAGCGGCGGTGGCCCTGCTCAAGGGTCTGATCGAAGCCCAGATGTGGCTGGACAAGCCGGAGAACAAGGATGAGGCCGCCAAGATTCTGAGCTCGCGCAAGTGGTACAACGTGCCTCTGCCGGTGTTGCAGGAATCTCTCAAGGGCCAGTACAAGCTTGGAGCCAGTGGAACTCCAGAAACCGATCCCAAGATGGGCCCTCTGTACTGGAACAGCGATCGCGGTGTGATCTCCTATCCCTATAAGAGCCTCACCTTGTGGTTCCTGCTGGAGTCGATCCGCTGGAAGTTCTTCCCCGGCACGGTTGACACGATTGAGCAGGCCAGGGCCATCAATGACAAGGTGACCCGCGAGGATCTCTGGAGGCAGGCTGCCCAGGAGGTTGGCGTGCCTGCCAAGGACATTCCCAGCGGATCCAGCCGTGGCAAGGAGACCTTCTTTGACGGCATTGTCTATGACCCGGAGAATCCCCAGGCCTATCTGGACTCTCTGAAGATCAAGAAGTGAGCGACAGGGCCCGCCGCCTCAGCAGGCAGGCAGTGGGCCCTTCCTCTTCAAGGCTATTCGCCTGGTTCAGCTCGTTTCACGGCGTTTTTCTTGCCTCTCCAACTCACCACACTGTCCCCATGACGACCAGCACCAACTCCACTTCCAGTCGCAGCGATCGCTCCCCCACGGGCCTGCCCCTGTGGTGGAAACAGACGCGCAAAGCCTTCCTGCCGCCCCTCTTCGGGATCGGCGGTTTCCTGCTCTTCTGGCAGCTCAGCGCCACGCTCGGCCTCACCAAACTGGCCGGTCCCCTCAGCCTGTTCACCGAAGAGCGCACCCGGGAGCTGCTGTTCTATCCCTTCTTCGATCGCGGTGGCCTCGACAAAGGCCTCTTCCTGCACGCCATGAACAGCCTCAGCCGGGTCGCACTCGGTTACACCCTGGCAGCTGTTGTCGGCATCGCCGTGGGCATTGCCGTGGGTCTCAACAAAGCTCTGGATCGGGCCCTGGATCCGCTCTTTCAGTTTCTGCGCATGGTCGCCCCGCTGGCCTGGGTGCCGATCGCCCTGGTGCTGTTCCAGAACAATCAGCCGGCTGCGATCTTCGTGATCTTCGTCACTTCGATCTGGCCGATTCTGATCAACACTGCCGAAGGTGTTCGTCAGATTCCACAGGACTACCGCAATGTGGCGCTGGTGCTGCAGATGTCCAACCGTAACTTCTTCACCAAGGTTCTGATCCCTTCGGCTCTGCCTTACATCTTCACTGGTCTGCGCATTTCGATCGGTCTGGCCTGGCTGGCGATCATCGCCGCTGAAATCGTGATGCCCGGCACGCCTGGTATCGGCTTCTTCATCTGGGATGCCTATCAGAACAGCTACGTGTCTGACATCATCCTGGGCGTGATCTGGATCGGTGCCATCGGCCTGCTTCTCGATCGCCTGATGGTCTGGCTGCAGAACCGCATCGCTGCCGGGCAGTAAGGCGGATGTTCAACGCCTTTCTCCTGCGGCTGCATCAGTTCGCTCACCGCTTTCAATCGTTTGAGCAGTCCCTGTTTCGCCAGGACATCGTGGTGCCTTTTCTGGTTGTCCGTCTGGCCTTGATGGCAGCCATGCTGCTCGGTTTTTATTTCGCTTTTTCCACTGCTGTCTGATTGCCGTTCCCTCACTCTGAAGCATTGATTGGCCATGACAACTCTCGTTCAAATCCAGGAGATTGAGAAGAGCTTTCCCCTCAGTGGCAGCGACACCTATCTCGCCCTCAAGGGGATCGATCTGCAGATCCGCAAGGGGGAGTTCATCTCCCTGATCGGCCATTCCGGCTGCGGCAAGAGCACCCTTCTCAACATGATCGCCGGCCTTGACCTGCCCACGGGCGGCACGGTGCTGGTCGATGGCGAGGTGGTGCGCCGCCCCGGGCCGGACAAGATGGTGGTGTTCCAGAACTATTCGCTGCTGCCCTGGCTGAGCGTGCGCGAGAACATCGCCCTGGCGGTCGATGAGGTGATGCCCGATCTGCCGAAGGCCGAGCGCGATGCCGTGATCGATGACCACATCGCCATGGTCGGTCTGGGTCCTGCCAGCCACAAGCGTCCCGCTGAACTCTCCGGTGGTATGCGTCAACGGGTGGCGATTGCCCGTGCTCTGGCGATCAAGCCCAAGTTGCTGCTGCTCGATGAACCCTTCGGCGCCCTTGATGCGCTGACGCGGGGCAATCTGCAGGAGAAGCTGATGCAGATCTGCAATGAGCACGCCCTCACCGCCGTGATGGTCACCCACGACGTCGATGAAGCGGTGTTTCTCTCCGATCGGATCGTGATGCTCACCAATGGGCCCGGCTCGGTGATCGGCGGGATTCTGGAGGTGGATCTGCCGCGGCCGCGCCAGCGGCTTTCGGTGGTGCATCACCCCAGCTACTACAGCTTGCGCTCCGAGATCATCTACTTCCTCAATCGCCAGAAGCGGGTCAAGCAATGGCAGGCCAAGCCCCACAAGGTGCTGGCCCGCCATGGCCTCGAGAAGGTGAATCTGGATCTGGGCTTCGTGCCCTTGGCCGCCTGTGCTCCCTTGGCGGTGGCCCAGGCCAAGGGGTTCTTCAGCAAGCATGGTCTCGATGCCGTGCAGCTGGTGCGCGAAACCAGCTGGCGCGGCGTCACCGATGGTCTGGTGGATGGCACCCTCGACGCGGCCCTGATGCCCTCCGGCATGCCGGCCTGGATGACGGCCGGTGGCCATGGCGGACCGCCGCTGCCCGTGGTCAGTTCCCTGACCCTGAGTCGCAACGGCAATGGCATCACCCTGGCCAGACGGCTGGCCGATCAAGGCGTCCATAACGTCGATGACTACCGCCGCTATCTGCTGAGCCACCAGCGCGAGCCCCACCGGCTCGGCATCGTCCATCCGGCCTCGATGCACAACCTGTTGCTGCGCTACTGGCTCGCCTCCCACGCGATCGATCCCGATCACGACGTGCATCTGCAGACGATCCCGCCGGCCCAGATGCTGGCCGACCTCAAGGACGGCAGCCTCGATGGCTTCTGCATCGGTGCCCCCTGGCTCGATCGTGCCCAGGCCGATGGCCATGGTTTCACGGTGGCCGGTGATCTGGCGATCTGGCCGGGTCACCCCGGCAAGGTGCTGGGGGTGCGCGAGGACTGGGCTCTGGCCTATCCCAACACGCACATCGCCCTGACCAAGGCCCTGCTGGAGGCTTGCCAGTACTGCGCCGAACCGAGCCACTGGGGCGAGCTGAGCGAGCTGCTCAGCGATCGCCGTTACCTGGGCATGAAGAAGGAGGTGATCTGGTTCAGCGAAACCGGCGCCGATGGCAGCTCCACCGTTCCGCACCACCTGTTCTTCGGCAAGGGCGTGAACCGGCCCAGCCGCAGTGAGCACCTCTGGATCCTCACCCAGCTGGCCCGCTGGGGCGAGATTCCCTTCCCCCGCAACTACGTCGAGATCCTCGAGCGCATCTGCGCCGTGGGCGTGTTCAGCACCGCCGCCCGCGAACTGGGGCTCGACGCGGTGAGCTACCAGCGCGGTCCGATCGAACTGTTCGACGGTCGCCCCTTCGACGTCGACCACCCGATCGACTACCTCAATGCCGTGTCCGTGCATCGCGACTTCAGTGTCGCCGAGATCGCCCTCGGCGCGCCCCGCCCCCTGGCCGGCTGAAGGCTGCAGCCACGGCGATCCCCAGGCCAGCTCCATCCCACCGCCACTCCAATCCCGCTGAACCGTCAGCCAACTCCAACCTCACCCCACCCCCATCCCCTCGATGCCAACCCCTGACACCCTGGCCCGCTCCCATGCCGCCGCCGGCGCCGCCGCCGCCGCTCAGTCGCCCCTGCTGCGCTTTGAGCAGCTCTCCAAGGTCTATGCCACCCCTCGCGGCCCCTATCCGGTGCTGGCGGACATCAACCTCGAGGTGAATCGCGGTGAGTTCGTCTGCGTGATCGGCCACTCCGGCTGTGGGAAATCCACCCTGCTCAACATGGTCTCGGGCTTCGCCACCCCCAGCTCCGGCCAGGTGCTGCTCGATGGCCAGCCGATCCGCCTCCCTGGTCCCGACCGCATGGTGGTGTTCCAGGGCTATGCCCTGCTCCCCTGGATGACGGCCTATGACAATGTCCACCTGGCGATTGATGCGGTCAAGCCGCAACTGAGCGAGCACCAGAAGCGTGAGATCGCCATGGAGCATCTGGCGATGGTCGGTCTGACGGCGGCGGCGGACAAGCGCATCACCCAGCTCTCCGGCGGCATGAAGCAGCGGGTGGCGATCGCCCGAGCCCTGGCGATCCGTCCCCAGGTGCTGATCCTCGATGAACCCTTCGGCGCCCTCGATGCCATCACCAAGGAGGAGTTGCAGGAGGAGCTGCTGACCATCTGGAACACCCAGAAGTGCACGGTGCTGATGATCACCCACGACATTGACGAGGCCCTGTTCCTCGCCGATCGTCTCGTGATGATGACCAACGGCCCTGCCGCCGGCATCGGCGAGGTGCTGTCGATCGACTTCCCGCGGCCCCGCAGCCGTGAGGACATCATGGAAGATCCCCGCTATTACGAGCTGCGCAATCAGGCTCTCGACTTCCTCTATAACCGCTTCGCCCATGACGCGGACGCGGCGCCCTGAGCGCCTCGGTTCAGGGCGACTCAGCCCAGGTCATCGGTACCTCGGCCCGCCAGGGCTCGAGGGTCACCACGATCGTGCGACCGTCGCGGAACACCGACTCCGGGGCTGGCCAGGCCGGCGACTGCCTGACCTGGGGGAGGGCGTGGTCGATTTCGGCGGCCGTGGGTTGCCGCAGCAGCGATCGTCCCAGCAGGTAGTTGAGGATCTCCGTCTGCCGATAGGGAGCGAAGGTGTCACAGGCCAGCAAGTGCGGCGCGTCGATGCTGCCCGGCCAGCGCACATAGGGATCCAGGGAAAAGGCCGGATAGCGACCGACGATCAGCAGCGGTTGCGCTGGCTGGTCGGAGGTCGTTGTGATCAGGGGTTCCAGTCGCGTCAGGATCCGGTTGATCATCGACAGGTCGTAGGTGCTCTTGAACTGGGCGGCATTGGCCTGCTGCATCGCCAGGGAGAGAAAGAACCACAGCACCAGTCCCGCCAGGGCCAGCGTTGGCCGCCGCAGCCTGGGGAGCCGCAGGGCCTGGGCCAGAAAGAAGACGAGCGCATAGGCGTACGCGGCCACGAAGCGGCCCCGATCACCCGGAGCGGCGTTGTTGATGATCGCGGCTCCGTTCAGGGCCACCGGCAGCAGCAGCAGCGCGACAACCGCCACAGCCCGCTGCGGCCAGCGGCGCCGTCTCAACGTTGCCGCCAGGCCCAGCAGACCAAGCAGCACGATCAGCAGGGGCAGCAGGCGCAGGGCACCGGCGGGCAGGCCGGCCATGGCGCTCAGATAGTGCAGGCACTTGCCGTAGGAAGCGACCACGGCAGCGGCCATCTCCGGCAGGGAATTGAGATGGGCTCCCGGCAGGATCGGGTGGCGAATCAGCAGCTTGGCGCTCAGTCCGAAGGCCAGCACGGCGAGGAGCAGCGAGCCGGCCACGACGGCGATCTCCCCCAGCAGGAGCCTGCCGATCGGGCCCCGCTGGCAAGCCTTCGCCGGTTCAGCATCGACAAGGCGCAGCACGATCACCAGCAGAGCCAGCAGCAGCACCAGTGAGATCTTGGGGCCATAGAGCCCCAGGGCCAGCAGGTTCAGCAGGGCCGCACCGCCCAGCCGGAACGCCGCGCCCCGCCGGCTCAGCAGCAGCCAGGCCGCCAGCAGGGCGAAGCTGTCGCCCAGCACGAAGGAGAGGTGATCGGCTGCGAACGAGTAATAGTCGAGGAAGGCGGGATGGAGGCAGATCAGACCGCCCAGAAGGAAAAGGGTCAGACCGCCCCGCAGGCCCAGCAGCGAGGCAAACAGGATGCCGTTGATGGCCTGAAACAGAGCGGCTCCGGCCATCTGCACCGATGGAACGCCGCTGCCGCCCTGGAGCATGATCACCAGATCGGCCAGCCAACGGCCTTCGCCGTCGGTCTTGAAGCTGGGATAGGGATAAAGCCAGGAGTTCGGGAAGGTGTGATCCGTGAAGATCGGCACCGTGAAGAGGTAGCCATAGGCGACGATCTGCAGCAGCAGCAAGGCGGCCAGCATGCCGCGATGACGACGCAGCTTCGCAAGCCAGATCTCTCCTGTCGTCAGCAGCCCGGTTGTCAGCAGCACCGCAATTCGCTCCTTGATTCTTGATGGTCTCGCATCCAGGCCCAGGTAGCCAGAGCGACAGCTGCGCCCTTGAGGTCTTCGCCAAGATCCTCGCCAGGGTCCCTGGCCTCGCTTGCGTCCTTGACGCCTGCGTCAATGAAGACGCTGGGGCGTCCTGAAGCTTTCGGCGCCAGCATGGGGGCAGCTCTCTGCTGATGTCTGATGCCCCAACTGTTCAGCGGCTGGCAGGTGTGGGCCGTCCTGGCGGCCTTCTTTGCCGCCGTCACGGCGCTGCTGGCCAAGGTCGGTGTGGAGGGCATACCCAGCAATCTGGCCACCTTCGTGCGCACCGTCGTGGTGCTGGGTCTGTTGGCGGCGGTGGTGAGTGTCACCGGCGAGTGGCGTTCCCTGCCGGATCTCTCCCGCCGCAGCCTCAACTTCCTGGTGCTCTCGGGAGTGGCCACCGGCATCTCCTGGCTCTGTTATTTCCACGCCCTGCAGCTGGGTCCGGTGTCCGCGGTGGCGCCGATCGACAAGCTCAGCGTCGTGCTGGTGTCCTTGCTGGGGGTGTTCTGGTTGGGGGAGCACCTCGGGACGCTGCAGTGGTGGGGCGTGGGATTGATGGGCCTGGGGGCCGTGCTGGTGGCCCTGCCCTGAGGGCGTTCGCCGCCAGGAACCATGCCAAGCTTTCGCCATTGACGGATCGGTCCGGCGTGCGATTCCAGTGGCCTTCGCGACGGTGTTTGACTGCGCGCCGATGGTGGCCCTCAGCAACCCTGCTGCCGGCTCTGTTGTCATCGCTGCTGGGCGGCTGTGCCCCTGAGGGCGCCACGGGGGTGTCCAGTCCGCGTCTGGCCGCGATCCACAGCCGTGGCTCGCTCGTCTGCGGCAGCAATGGTCAGCTGCCCGGCTTCAGTGTCATCCGCCCCGATGGCCGCTATGGCGGTCTCGATGTCGACGTCTGTCGGGCGGTGGCTGCGGCGGTGCTCGGCGATGCCGCCAAGCTCGAGCTGCGGCCGCTGAACACCACCGATCGCTTCGCGGCCCTGGCCAGCGGTGAGGTGGATCTGCTGTCGCGCAACACCACCATCACCCTCAGCCGTGATGCCCCCGGCGGCAATGCCCTGAGTTTCGCCCCGGTGGTGTTTTTTGATGGCGGCGGTGTGCTGGTGCCTGTGGCTTCCGGCATCAGCGATCTCAAGGGGCTCTCGGGCAGCACCATCTGTGTGCTCAGCGGCACCAGCAACGAAAGCGTGCTGGCCGACAGCCTGCGGTCCCTGCAGGTGGCCTACACCCCCCTGCGCTTCCAGACCGCCGACCAGGCGTTCAGCGCCTATGCCAGCGGTCGTTGCCGGGCGATCACCAGCGATCGCTCCGGGCTGGCGGCCCGCCGCACCACCCTGGCCGACCCCGCCGCCCACCGGATCCTGCCGGCGGTGCTGAGCAAGGAGCCCCTGGCACCGGCGACGGTGCAGTCGGATCCGGCCTGGGCCGATGCGGTGCGCTGGATCGTCTATGCCCTGTTCGAAGCGGAGGAGCAGGGGATCACCCAGGCGAATGTG
>CAIJRN010000068.1 GCA_903823115.1 uncultured cyanobacterium | reverse complement strand
GACCATCCGGTGGTGCCGCTGGTGCTGGAACACCGCACCCTCAGCAAACTGCTCAGCACCTATGTGGAGGCCCTGCCGGTGCTGGTGGAGCCGGAAACCGGCCGGGTGCACACCGACTTCAACCAGGCGGTCACCGCCACCGGCCGGCTGTCGAGCAGCAATCCCAATCTGCAGAACATCCCGATCCGCACCGAGTTCAGCCGCCGCATCCGCAAGGCCTTTCTGCCCCAGGAAGGCTGGCAGCTGATCAGCGCCGACTACTCACAGATCGAGCTGCGCATCCTCACCCATCTGTCGGGGGAGCCGGTGCTGGTGGAGGCGTACCACAGCGGCGACGACGTCCATGCGCTGACGGCTCGGTTGCTGCTGGAGAAGGAGGAGGTGACGGCGGCGGAACGACGCCTGGGCAAGACGATCAACTTCGGCGTGATCTATGGCATGGGAGCCCAGCGCTTCGCCCGCGAAACCGGCGTCAGCCAGGCCCAGGCCAAGGAGTTTCTGAGCAAGTACAAGCAGCGCTATCCGCGGGTGTTCGCCTTCCTGGAACTGCAGGAGCGGCTGGCCCTCAGCCGCGGCTATGTCGAAACCATCCTCGGGCGCCGCCGCACCTTCCACTTCGATCCGGGCGGCCTGGGCCGCCTGCTGGGCAAGGATCCCCTGGCGATCGATCTGGAGGCGGCCCGCCGGGCCGGCATGGAGGGGCAGCAGCTCAGGGCGGCCGCCAACGCGCCGATCCAGGGCTCCAGTGCCGACATCATCAAGGTGGCGATGGTGCGGCTGCACCAGGCGCTGCTGGCGGCGAATCTGCCGGCCAGGCTGTTGCTGCAGGTGCACGATGAACTGGTGCTCGAGGCGGCCCCTGAGGCCCTGGAGCAAACCCTCAACCTCACCCGCCAGATCATGGAGGAGGCCGTGCCGCTGGCGGTGCCGCTGCGGGTGGAGACCGGCGTGGGACCGAACTGGATGGAAGCCAAATGAGAGACTTCCTACTCATGCTCGGCCGATCCATCCCGTCGTGATCGTTGAATCTCTGGCCACAGGCGAGCGCAGGGGCATCATCCTGGCCGGTGGCAACGGCACCCGCCTGGCACCGCTGACAGCGGCGATCAGCAAACAGCTGATGCCCGTCTATGACAAGCCGATGATCTATTACCCGCTCAGCACCTTGATGCTGGCCGGGATTCGCGAGGTGCTGATCATCACCACCCCCGCCGATCAGAGCGCCTTCCAGCGGCTGCTCGGCGATGGTTCCGCCTGGGGCATGGCGATCCAGTACGCCATTCAGCCGCGTCCCGATGGGCTGGCCCAGGCTTTTCTGATCGGTGCCGATTTTCTGGCGGGCCGGCCCGCCGCCCTGGTGCTGGGCGACAACCTCTTCCACGGCCATGATCTGGTGCCCCAGCTGCAGGCCAGCTATGGCCCCGCCCGCGGTGCCACGGTGTTTGCCTACCCGGTGCGCGATCCAGAGCGCTACGGCGTTGTCCAGTTCGATGAAGACGGGCGCGTGCTCAGCCTGGAGGAGAAGCCCAGCAAGCCCAGGTCCCGTTACGCGGTCACCGGTCTCTATTTCTATGACGCCAGCGTCGTCGAGCGGGCCCGCCAGGTGCGCCCCTCCAAACGGGGTGAACTGGAAATCACCGACCTCAACCAGCTCTATCTCGACGATGGCCTGCTGCGCGTCCAACTGATGGGTCGGGGCATGGCCTGGCTCGATACCGGCACCCCCGATTCGCTGCATGAGGCGGCCAGCTACATCCGCACCCTGGAGCATCGCCAGGGACTGAAGGTGGGCTGCCCGGAGGAGGTGGCCTGGCGCCTCGGCTGGATCGACGACAGCCAGCTGGAACGGTTGGCCGAGCCCCTGTGCAAGAGCGGTTACGGCGCCTATCTGCTACAGCTGCTCAGCGAAAACAGTGGGGACATCGGCTGACCATGCAGATCGAACACTTCAGCCTTGAGGGGCCCCTGCTGCTCACACCCCAGGTCTTCGCTGACGGGCGGGGCTTCTTTTTTGAAAGCTGGAATCAGCGCCGCTTCGCCGAAGCCCTCGGCGTCGCCGTCGAGCAGGCTCCGCTCTTCCATCAGGACAACCACTCCCGCTCCAGCCGGGGCGTGTTGCGGGGCCTGCACTATCAACTGGAACCCGAACCCCAGGCCAAGTTGGTGCGCTGCGTCGTCGGCGAGGTGTTCGACGTCGCCGTCGATCTGCGCCGCTCCTCCGCCAGCTTCGGCCAGTGGGTCGGAGCCCGGCTCAGCGCCGACAACCACCAGCAGCTCTGGGTGCCGGTGGGCTTTGCCCATGGCTTCCTCACCCTCAGTGAGAGCGCCGAAGTGCTCTACAAGGCCAGCGGCTACTGGAGCAAAGGCAGTGAACGCTCGCTGCGCTGGGATGATCCCACCGTGGCGATCGCCTGGCCGCTGGAGGAACTGAACGGCGCCGTGCCGCAGTTGGCCGACAAGGATGGGGCCGCCCCCAGCCTGGACAGCGCCCTGGCTGCCGGAGACGTGTTCCGATGAGCCCGGCGCTGAAGGTGCTGCTCACCGGCAGCGGCGGCCAGCTGGGCCAGGCCCTGCAGGCCACCAGCCCCGCGGGGATCGAGCTGATCGCCTGCGGTCGCGCTGAACTGGATCTCGCCGATGCCGAGGCCTGCGTCGCTGCGGTCCGCGAGCACCGGCCGGACTGGGTGCTCAACGCCGGCGCCTACACGGCGGTGGACAAGGCGGAAAGCGAGCCGGAGCTGGCCGCAGCCGTGAATGCCGGCGCCCCTGAGGCGTTGGCTCAGGCCCTCGCCGCAACCGGTGGCCGCCTGCTGCAGGTGAGCACCGACTTCGTGTTCAACGGCGAGCAGGGCCATCCCTACCGGCCCGAACAGGCGGTGGCTCCACTGGGCGTCTACGGCAGCAGCAAGGCGGATGGAGAACGGCTGGCCCGCGCGGCCTTGCCCGCCGATCGCTGTTGTGTGCTGCGCACCAGCTGGGTGTACGGGCCGGTGGGCAAGAACTTCTGCCTCACCATGCTGCGTCTGCATGCACTGCGGGCCGAGGCCGGCGAACCGCTGGCGGTGGTGGCCGATCAGGTGGGCTGTCCCACCGCCAGCCACACCCTGGCGGCGGCCTGCTGGGCCGCGATCCAGCACCGGGCCAACGGCATCCTGCACTGGAGTGACGCGGGCGCCGCCAGCTGGTACGACTTCGCCCTCGCCATCGGCGAACTGGGGGCAGCGCGGGGGCTGTTGCACCAGCCCGCCGCCGTGCTGCCGATCACCACCGCCGACTTCCCAACGCCAGCCCGGCGGCCGAGCTATTCCCTGCTGGATTGCAGCGACTCCAGGAAGGCTCTGGGGCTGGCCCCGGTGCACTGGCGCCGGGCACTGGATCAGGTGCTCGCTCGCCTCGAAGCCAACCCGAGAGCAGACAAGGACTGAGACGATTCATGCGGGCGATCTAGCGTGATCGTCCTGGCAGCTGGCAACGATCTCCGGCGCCCCAGCGAGCAACCAGAGCGGGCAGCGCTGCCATCGGCAAAGCTGCCATCGTCACAGCCGACCTCACCGCAACTCCTCAGCGCACCATCGCCGCCACATTGCCGCCGTCCACCGTCAGGATGGCGCCGGTGCTGCGCTGCAGCTGGGCCAGGGCCACGAAGGCGTCGGCGACGTCGCTGGCCAGCACCTCCTGGCCCAGCAGATTGCCGGCCATGTAGACCTCCTCGCTGACGCCGCGGGCGGCGGCCCGCTCCCGGATCATCGTGGTGTCCAGCAGACCGGAGCGGATGCGATCGGCGTTGATCGCATTGACGCGGATGCCGTTCTCGCCCTCCTCCAGGGCGTACTGGCGCACCAGGGCCAGCAGGGCCGCCTTGCTGAGGCCATAGGCGCCGAAGTTGGGGCCGGGATTGAGCGCCTGCTTGCTGACGTTGAACAGCAACTGCCCCCCCAGGGGCGCCATCGGGCGGGCTGCACTGCCGCCGCCGTGGCCTGGGCTGGCCCCATCCTGCAGGCGCCAGAGCGCCACCGCCGCCTGGGCCACGCTCTGGTGGGCGAAGAAGTTGAGTTCGAACGCCGCCCGCAGATCGGCCTCCGCCAGGCTGGCGATGGCACCGGTCCAGGCGGCGCCGGCGTTGCTGACCACCACATCCAGTCCGCCGAAGTGGGCGCAGACCCGTGCGATCGCGTCGCGCACCTGCTGGCCATCGGTGACATCACAGGCCAGTGCCAGGGCCCGCGGACCGCAGGCGGCCGCCGCCGCCCGGGCAGCCTCGCCATCGAGGTCCAGCAGGGCCAGTTCGGCCCCCTGGGCGGCGAAGGCCCGGGCCGTGGCCGCACCGATGGCGCCAGCGCCGCCGGTGACCAGCACCACCTGGCGGGCCAGGGGCTTCTCGGCCGCCTTGCCGAGCTTGGCCTGCTCCAGGCTCCAGTACTCCATATCGAAGGTGTCGTCCTCCCCCACCGGCTCGAAGCGGCCGATGCTCTCGGCCGCCAGCAGCGTGCTGGCCCAGGCCTCACCGATGTCGGCGGTGACGGCGGCCTCGGCGGCGCTCTTGCCGACGCCGATCAGCCCCAGCCCCGGCACGGCGATCAGCCTTGGCAGGGGATCGAGCATCGTCTTGTGGCCGCCCACGCGGGCGTTCTGGCGCTGGAAATAGCTCCGGTACTCCTCCATGTAGGACTCCAGTGCCGCCTCGATCGCCGCAGGGGAGGCATCAGCCGTCAGCACAAGCGGCCGGGCCTTGGTGCGAATCACGTGGTCCGGCGTCGCCACACCGCGACTGGCCCAGTCCGCCAGGCGCTGATCGTCGACCAGGGCGCGGGTCAGGGGGGTGTCGCGCAGCGTCAGGATCCAGCGGCGGGGGGCACCTGCGGCCTCGGCGGCCCGGCTCAGGGCACCGCGCAGCTGCGGCAGCAACGCCGCCGCCGGGGTGGGGCGCTCCGGCATGGCGATGGCGTGGAGCGAGCGCTCTCCCTGCTCCAGGCGCCGTTCGGCCTGCCTCACCAGCTCGATCATGCGCCCATAGCTCTCCTGGGCCGTGGCGCCGAAGGAAAAGAGGCCGTGCTTCAGCAGCACCATGCCCTCGGGCTCCTGTCCACGCGCCAGGGCCGCCTCGTAGGCATCGGCGCAGGCCTTGGCCAGGGCGAAGCCGGGCATCACATAGGGCACCAACACCACCCGCTCGCCGTACACCTCGCGGCAGACCTGCGCGGCCTCGGCTTGATCGGCCAGGGCCAGCAGCGCCGTGGAGTGGGTGTGATCGACGAACGTGTGCGGCAGGAAGGCGTGCAGCAGCGCCTCCACCGAGGGATTGGGCGCCGCCGGATCGATCAGGTTCTGGCGCTGGGCCGCCACCATCTGCTCATCGCTGAGGCGCTCGAGTGCTCGTAGCGCCTGCAGGGGCTGCAGCCGCACTGCGGGGTGTCCCGGCGGCTCGATCGTGGCCAGATCCCAGCCCGATCCCTTGACGCACAGCACCGGGATTGCTGCGCCGAGCAGGTCGGTGACGGTGGTCTTGACCGACGTGTTGCCGCCACC
Source organism: uncultured cyanobacterium (assembly GCA_903823115.1). Classification (GTDB taxonomy): domain Bacteria; phylum Cyanobacteriota; class Cyanobacteriia; order PCC-6307; family Cyanobiaceae; genus Cyanobium. The sequence continues at coordinate 20,588 of CAIJRN010000068.1, read as the reverse complement.
GTGCAGCACCAGATCGGCATCCGCCCCCAGCAGCCGGGCTGAATAGGTGCGCAGCGCCAGGGCCTCTGCCACCCCCTGGGAGCCGTAGCGCTCGATCGCCTCGCGGGCATCTGGCTCCGACCAACGGTTCTGCACGGGCATCGGCGACCTGGGGGAGCTGCTGGCGAGGTTACGGGCCGGTTTGCCTTGGCTGACCCTGGCTAGCTTGCAAGAGAGGCGTGCAGCGCCGTCCCCTGCAGGCGGTGAAGCGATGCGAATCCTGCTCTACCTGCTCACCAACCTGCTGGTGGTGCTCACCATCTCGCTGGTGTTGAGCCTGCTCACCGCCGCCGGCCTGTTGCCGCCGGAGTTGCCCCTGCTGCAGCTGCTGGTGGCCAGCTTCGTCTGGGGGCTGATGGGGGCCTGGATCTCGTTGCAGCTGTCGGCCGATTCGGCCAAGCGGATGATGGGGCTGCAGATGCTGGGGCCGGGGGGCGGCGCCACGGAACGCTGGCTCTTCGGCACCGTCGCCGCCCTGGCCCGCAAGGCCGATCTGCCCATGCCGGAGGTGGCCATTTACGAATCGCCGGAATGGAATGCCTTCGCCACCGGCCCCAGCCGCGATCGCGCTCTGGTAGCCGTCTCGAGCGGCATCCTCGAAGGCATGCCGCCGGATGAGCTGGAGGCGGTGCTGGCCCACGAGCTCAGCCATGTCGGCAATGGCGACATGGTGACCATGACCCTGCTGCAGGGGGTGATCAACGCCTTTGTGATGTTTCTGGCCCGGGCCGTGGTCGTCCTGCTGCCGCGAGACTCCATCAATGGTCAGCGGCAGGCGCCGCCGACCGCCCTGATCTGGCCCCTGGAGATCGTGCTGGGACTGGCGGGATCGCTGGTGACGGCGGCCTTCTCGCGCCATCGCGAATTCCGGGCCGATGCCGGCGCCGCCCGGCTCACCGGCCCGGAAGCGATGCCGGCGGCGCTGCGGCGGCTCGGCCAGGCCAGTGTTGTCTTCGATCGCCGTGACGGCGGTGCGCTCAACACCCTCAAGATCACCGCCCCCCGCGGCTGGCTGGCCCTGTTCGCCAGCCATCCGCCCCTGGAGGCCCGCATCGAGGCGCTGGTGGCGGCCCAGCGGAGCGGCACCGCCACCAGCCTGCGGCTGGGAACCCGATGAAAGCGATCGTCGCCGAGAGCGCCGCAGCCGGCGGCCCGGATCAGGCCCCGAGCCCTCTGCCGCTGCGGCAGATCGCGCTGCCCATGCCCGAGCTGCGCCCCCATGACCTGCTGCTGCGGGTGGAGGCGGTGGCTGTGAATCCGGTCGACGCCAAGGTGCGAGCCGCCCTCGCCGCCGATGCGGCGCCCCGGGTGCTCGGCTGGGATGCCGCCGGCATCGTCGAAGCGGTGGGCCCGGCGGTCAGCCACTTCCGGCCCGGCGATGCGGTGATGGCCGCCGGCGACATCACCCGGCCCGGCTGCAACGCCCAGTGGCTGGCGGTGGATGAACGCATCACCGGGCGCCGACCCCGATGCAGCTCCTGGGCCGAAGCCGCAGCCCTGCCCCTCACCGGCCTCACCGCCTGGGAGGCTCTGTTTGAGCGGCTGGGGCTCGATGCCGAGGGCGGCGACGCCGGCCGCTCGCTGCTGATCATCGGCGGCGCCGGCGGCGTCGGCTCGCTGGCGATCCAGCTGGCCCGCCACGCCGGCCTGCTGGTGATCGCCACCGCCTCGCGGCCCGAGAGCGCCGCCTGGGCGCGTGAACTGGGCGCCGATCACGTGCTCGACCACAGCCGCCAGCTGGCCCCCCAATTGGCCGGGCTGGGCCTGGAGAGCGTCGATCGGATCGCCAACTTCGCCGACACCGACACCTACTGGGACACGATGGCCGAGCTGATCCGCCCCCAGGGTTCGATCGTCGCCATCGTCGGCAATCGCGGCCCCCTCGACCTGGACAAGCTCAAGAGCAAAAGTGCCAGTTTCCACTGGGAATTCATGTTCACTCGCCCCCGCTATGGCACCCCGGACCTGGCCCGCCAGGGAGACATCCTCGAGGAACTGGCCGATCTGATCGAGGTGGGCGCCCTGCGGACAACGCTGCGCAGCGAGCTCGGAACGATCACGGCGCCGAACCTGGAGCGGGCCCATGCGCTGGTGGCCAGCGGCCGCACCATCGGCAAAATTGCACTGAGCGGCTGGGACTGAGCAGCTGGGACTGAGGCCGGCCACGCCTCATTCGCAGCAGGCTTGATACGAATTAAGCGCACATCTGAATCATCCTCGCCCTGGCGGCGGCAGCCCGAGCGGGACGGGGCAGCGGATTCGGCGTTCTACTCGGGGAAAATCGCTGCTGTTTCGAAGCATCCCCCCGACCAGCCAGGCAAGCCGGAATCTGAACTGTTGGCCTCGGACGTGGACAGGTTGACGCCTGATGCAGGTCGATCAAGGCTGGGCGGGAGTGGCCGCCGCCGGATGGCTTCACCAGGCGGCCTCGCTCTTCCGCATTGTCATCCGCTGCCATGAGCACAACCGTTCCCGATAGCGCCATCCGGCTGATCCAGGAATTTGAAGGCTGTCAGAAAACCTGCAGCAGCGATGATCTGATTCATGCCTATCCCGATCCCGGCACTGGCGGTGAGCCCTGGACGATCGGCTGGGGAACAACGATCTACCCCGACGGACACCCGATCGCCGCCGGTGATGCGATCAGTCGGGAGAAGGCGGACAAGATCTTCATCACCACACTGCAGGAGCACTACTGGCAACCGATCAGCACAACCATCCCCCATTGGCAGGAGATGAACGAGCCGATGCGCTCCTCTCTCTGCAGCTTTGCCTACAATCTCGGTGCAGATTTCTATGGCTCCGAAGGCTTCAACACCATCAGCGGCTGCCTGCGCCAGAAACGCTGGCAGGACGTGCCCCGGGCCCTGATGCTGTACGTCAATCCCGGCAGCTCGGTGGAGGCCGGCTTGCGGCGACGCCGGCAGGCCGAAGCCGGGCTCTGGAACCAGGGACTGGCTGATCTGCGGCAGGGCACCACCACTCCGCAGGAGACCAAAGCAGCTCCGCAGGACGCCAGAGAACAGCTGTATGAGGCCATCTCTGACACCTTCCTCAAGAAGGACAAGGTCGACTCCAGCCAGTTGGCTCCCCAGCAGCTGGTTCCTGTCGAATCGGGTCGCCAGTACAAAGCCAGCCAGGTCCTGCAGCAGCAAGGCAACTCCATCCAGGTGCGCCTGGCCTATGGAGGCGGGGATTGGTGGCTCTACCAACCCCACTGGCGAATCCTCGCGATCAGCGAACCCCAACCGTCAACCCAAAGTGCTGAAGCCGCAGCCCCTCAAACCGCGGAAACTCCAGCTGAACCAGGACCGCCCCATCTCCTGAATGTTCCCTATTTTTCCCAGCTGGATAATCGCATCAATCCGATGGGCAGCTGCAACGTCACCTGCGTGGCGATGGGGCTGGCCTTCCTGGGGATGAAGTACACATCAGGACAGCAGCTGGAAGACCAGCTTTATCAGAAAATGGAAGACCTGGGCTGGGATCGCCATGATCCCATCCAACTCAAAGCACTGATCGAAAGCTTTCCAGGCTACAAGGACAGCTTCAGAACCAATGGAACCGTCAAAGACATTCAGGTATCCATTGATTCAGGTCGTCCCGTGATCATGCATGGCTACTTCACCAGCTCAGGCCACATCATCGTGATCAAGGGCTACGACAGCAGCGGCTTGATCGCGAATGATCCCTATGGCGAATACTTCAGCAGTGGCTATGACAACAGCCGGAGCGGTGCGAATCTGCACTACTCCTACACGCTGATCGCCCGCACCTGCTCGCCGGAATCCTGTGGCAGCCCCAGCAATCTCTGGATTCACTCCCTCTTCCGGCTCTGAATCCGACCAGGCTCCGGGCCGCAAAGCAGCCGTCAGCCAGGTCGGGGTCGGGCATTCAGGCGCCCATCGACTGGCTGCCGGGATACTGGCTGCCGGGATAGAGGCTGCCTGGATAGAGGCTGCCCGGATAGAGCCCCCGCAGACCGTCCTCCGTCGCCGCCGCCACACCGCGCTCGGTGATCAGGGCGGTGACCAGCCGGGCCGGGGTGACATCAAAGGCGGGATTGAAGCCGGCGCTGCCATCGGGCACCAGTTGCACCGCCAGGAGCTCGCCGCCGGCTGAACGGCCCTGAATCCGGGTCACTTCCTCGGCGGAGCGGGCCTCGATCGGGATCTCGCTGACGCCGTCAGCGATGCTCCAGTCGATCGTCGAGGCGGGCAGCGCCACATAAAACGGCACGCCGTTGTCAAAGGCGGCGAGGGCCTTGAGATAGGTGCCGATCTTGTTGCAGACATCGCCGCGGCGGGTGGTGCGATCGGTGCCGACGATCACCGCATCGACCAGCCCGTGCTGCATCAGATGGCCGCCGGCGTTGTCGACGATCACCGTGTGGGGCACCCCTTCCTTGCCCAGTTCATAGGCGGTGAGGCTGGCCCCCTGGTTGCGGGGGCGGGTCTCATCGACCCACACATGGATGGCCAGGCCGGCGCGGTGGGCCTTGTAGATCGGCGCCAGGGCCGTGCCCCAGTCGACCGTGGCCAGCCAGCCGGCGTTGCAGTGGGTGAGCACGTTCAAAGGCTCGCCCTGGCGCTCGGGCGGCCGCCGCGCCGCCAGCTCCTGGAACAGGTGCAGGCCGTGCTCGCCGATCGCCTCAGACATCGCCACGTCCTCCGCGGCGATGGCGCCGGCCTCTTGCCTGGCTGCCGCTGCCCGCTCGGCTTCCGGCAGCGGCGCCACCCGATCGCGCACCCGCTCCAGGGCCCAGCGCAGATTCACCGCCGTCGGCCGGGTGGCGTTGAGCTGCTCAAACGCCGCCGCTAGAGCGCGATCGCAGGGGTCGGTCTGCAGGGCCAGCATCAGCCCGTAGGCGCCGGTCACCCCGATCAGGGGGGCGCCCCTGACCACCATGGTGCTGATCGCCTCGGCCGCTTCCCCCAGGGTGGTGAGCGAGCGGGTCTCGAAGCGGTGCGGCAGCAGGGTCTGGTCGATCACCCAAACCGAGCGGCCACCCTCCTCCAGGCCGATGGTGCGCCAGGGAGTGCCGTTGATGTTCATGGGGAGCGGATATCGCGCGCTGACCTGATCATCCCTGGCCGGGCGAATCACCTCTGGCGCCACCCTGGCCGGCGGGGTCCTGGCTGGGGATGATGTCCGTGGCGGATTCCGACAGCAGATTCGAGCTGAGATGGCGCCGCTGCCTGGCCATCCCCCCACGTCCCTGAGGTTCAGCCATGACGGCGTCCATCCCAGACCTGGCAAGGGCGGATGGGGGGAAGCCGGATGTGGTGGTGGTCGGCGCCGGCCTCTCCGGCCTGATCTGTGCGCGCGAGCTCAGGCGCCAGGGCCTGGCCGTGCAGCTGCTGGAGGCGCGCGAGCGCTGGGGAGGGCGGATGCACGGCCAGACGACGCCCTCGGGATGGCGGCTGGATCTGGGCGGCCAGTGGGTCGGGGCCAGCCATCACCGCCTGATCGCCTTGCTGGAGGAGTTCGGCCTGCGCCGCTATCCCACCCACTACGACGGCGACGGGGTGTTCCACTGGAACGGCGCCCGGCACCGGGCCGGCGTCGAGCACGACTTCGGCGCCAGTCTTCTGTTCTTTCGCCCGCAGGAGCTGGCACTGCCGACCGCGGAGCTGGAGGAGGCCCTGACCCTGCAGCGGCACTTCCAGCAGCTGGTGAAGCAGGTGCCACCCAGCTCGCCCTGGAGCACACCCGAGGCCCACGAGCTCGATCGCCTCAGCATCAAAGGCTGGCTGGAGCGCCAGGGGGCGAGCGAGCTGGCCCGTTACCCGTTCGCCTGGCTGAGCCGCATGGGGGGCTCGGGCGGCTTCGAGCCTCACGAGAGCTCGATCCTGCATCTGGCCTGGACCCAGGCGGTGGCCCCCCAGCACGAGACGCCGGAGGCCTGGCTGGTGGAGGGCGGCGCCGCCCAGGTGGCCGAACGGCTGGCGGCGGAGCTGGACACTGCCCTGCTTCTGAACGCGCCGGTGGGGGCGATTGAGCAGAGCGACCAAGGGGTACGGATCAGCTACGGCGACGGCGCGGTGGTGACGGCAGCGGCGGCGGTGGTGGCGATTCCGCCGCCGCTGCGGCTGGGCATCCGCTTCAGTCCGGCCCTGCCAACGGAGTGGACGGGCCTGCTGCAGCGCTCGCCCATGGGCTCGATGGTCAAGGTGCTGGCGCTCTACCCGCAGCCCTTCTGGAGACGGCACGGCCTCAACGGCCTGGGCATCGGCAATCTGCCCACCCTGGAGCTCACCGTTGACAGTTCGCCGCCGGGCGGGCCCGGCATCCTGGCAGGCTTCATCGCCGGCGAGCGGGCCGTGCGCTGGCAGCGCCTCGGCCCCGCCGAACGGCGGCGGGCGCTGCTGCAGGACCTGGTCAGCTGGTGGGGTCCGGAGGCCGCCGAGCCCACGGATCTGGTGATCCACAACTGGAACGAGGAGAGCTGGAGCGGCGGTGCCTTCACCAGTTACGTCGCCCCCGGCGCCTGGACCACCTACGGCCCGATCTGGCAGCAACCCCATGGCCGGGTGGTCTGGTCCGGCAGCGAGGCGTCCAGCCGCTGGCCCGGTTACTTCGAAGGGGCGATCGAAGCGGGCCTGACGGCCGCCACGCAGGTGCGGGAGCTGCTGGGGGGAGGATCATCACCCTGAAATGGAGCCTGAAGAGGGTTCAGCCGCAACTGATCGGTGGCCTGGAGCTGAGCGATAAAGGCTGCAACTCCCAAGTGATGCGCCATATCCTTGCCACAAACTCAAGAATTTTAGCCAGTGCCGATATTGGGCAGATTCTGCACCAGTCTGAGCAGATGGGCAGGGGAGCTTGAGAGCGACATGGAATTCGCGATCTGGGTGGATTGTTCCTGCTCATCTGGATTCTGAGCCTGGGAGCGGGCAGCGATCACCGAGGCATCTCTGAGCATGGCCTTATCCACTTCATTGGTCAGCCATCTCGATCCAGCCACGCCAACCAGCACGGCACCGCCCAGGGACGACAGGGTGATTCCAGGCACCACAGCGCCGCCTTCCTTCAGGGACGCTGCGGGACCGGCGATAACCACATTGGCCAGGGGCCCATACAAGGCCCAGGAGACAAACGACGACACAGCTCCGATCAGCATGTTGCCCAGGAAGCCTGGCCTGTAAATCGTTCCGCCACCGACACTCTGAGGCCTCGGCATCAAAAAGCCATTATCCGAAAGCAGGGCATTGATCGCTCCGCCGATCAGACCAGCCAAGACAACCAGAACGACAAGAAAGACCATGCTTCAAGTTAAATGACAAGTCTGCACGCGTCCAAGCCTGAAAGCAAGCGGCGTGTCGACGGCAACAGGGCCAATCTGAATACAAGATGAGGCTGATCACCATCGTCACGGAGGATTTTCTTGATGAAACCGGCCCATCAGACAGCGACAGTTTTCAACGCGATGCCATGGAGGTGCGCGGTTGATCCGTGAAAAAAACGGCGACAAAACTCCTCGACGACAACCCTTTTCACCGCCCAGATCAAGATCCTTTCTGCACCCCATCGCCAGATTCAGATCCAACCGTTGATCTCCACAAAGCCCTCCGGCAACGCCGTCTTTTCATCTGGACAACAAGGACACACCACGGCCGCCACAACCAGTCCTCCAACAGCCTTTCGGCTCCGCACCCGCTTCAGATCGTCGCCCGCCCCCGGTCATAGGCCGTCAACCCACAGCGCTCGGCCGCCTGGCGCCAGGCGGCATCAAAGGCCTCCCAGCGGAAGCTGCGGGGATCGCGGCGACTGTGGCTGCGGTCCACCGCCTGGTGGGTGGTGACCCGGCTCATCGGGATGCCGAAGGCCGCCTGCCAGAGCAGCACCTGGCCCGCCGCCACCCGGTATTGCTCCGGCGTGTAGCCGGAATGGGCATCACCATCGCCGCGGCCATCGGCCGGACTCTCCAGGCTCAGATGCAGGGCCACGTTGTTGAGCGATCCCACCGAGGCGGGCCGGATCCGCACGGTGAAATCGCCGAAGGCCGCCATGCCGGCGCCATAGGCACGGCCCGCATCGGGCACGATCCGCAGCCGCTGACCGAGCCGATCCACCAGCAGGTGATAGCTGGCCTGGTCGTCGTCCTTCGGGTGGGCCGTGGCAAAGCGCCGAGCCGTATCTGCGGCGGAGAGCACGGTTTCGTGGAGCACGATCAGCTGGGGGTGATGGGGCACCGTGCGGCCGAAGGCATCGCGTCCCTGGCGCTCGCCGAAGTTGCTGGCAGCGGCGGGCCGGGCCCGTTCGGGGGGCAGGTGCAAGGCCGCCGCACAGGCTGCCAATTGGGGCGCCGGCAGGGGTTTCAGGCCCGCATCGGCCAGGGTCTGCACGGGGAAGGGAGCCCTGGCGGCCCGGGGAGCGCAGGCACTCAGCAGCAGCAAGGCCGTCACGGGGAGCAGGAGTCTGGCCATGGAGCCCCGCTGGTTTCTGGGCAGGAGGGCCTGAGGGTGGCGAATGGCCGCCCAAGCACCGAAGCGGCCTGGGCGCCAGACGGCCAGAAACGGGGAGCAGGGCGACACGGGCAAGAGGAACGAAGGGAACCAACAGCACCGTCAGCCAGCGGGACGGCCCGGGAGCAGCATGACGGAAAAGCCGATGACGGGACCTGGAAAGAGCTGGGACAGGCTTCAAGGCCCCGCACGGGAGCCCCTCCGGAGTGGAAGCCGGCGCATCCCCAACGCAGGCTCAGACCCACAGGAGCCGCGCTCCGGCAATCAGGCTCAGATCAGCCGGTAGCCATACCAGTCGGGTACCTGGGGCTGGTGGCGACCATCAGCGAGGAGATGGAGCGAAAGCCCAGGGGATGGCTCCAGGGCCAGGCAGGTCTGAACCGACAGACAGTCATCCAGCTCCGCTCCAGGGGGCCCTGGAGTTTTACCCCCCAGCTGGTGCGGGTCGGCCAAGGCCCCATCCACTCCGTGCAGATCATCCTTGTGGCGCTGCACAGCGCCGGGCAACAGACGGCGGCTGGCGGCGGCGCGGGCGGCCTGGGGACTGGTGGCCACGAACAGGCCGAAGGCGTGCTGCTCGGCCAACGCGGCAGGGTCATACCCGCCCATATTCACAAACCACAACCGCTCTGGGCCAGCGAAGGGCTCTGGCCGCAGTTCCACCCGATAGCCATCGACGAACCGCACCGCCATCCAGCTGTCGAGATGGAGCCCCCGCCGGGCACCGAACCACTGGCGGCGCAACGCCGGCAAGGTGTCGTCGATCGTGGCGCCGACCACGAAGCGCACGTCGTGCAGCTCAATGTGGGCCTGGGGCAGCCGGCCCCCCAGCACCACCAGGAACAGGCTGGTCGTTGGCAGCGATGCGGGCGGTTCCTCCATGCAGTGCGTCAGGCCATGGGTAGGCAGGCCATCATCCCTGGCCTGAGCCAGCCACGCCGGGGGACGATGGGCCCTGGCCCAGCTCCCTCGCCAGATCCCCCGTGCTCAATCCCAGCCGCATCCGGGTGCTTGCGGTCGGCAAGGTGCGCAAGCCCTGGATCCAGGAGGGGCTGGCGGTGTATCTGAAGCGGCTGCCGGGGCTCGTGGTGAGTGAACTGAAGGATTCCAATCCCCAAAAGGAAAGCGAAGCGATCCAGGCCGAGCTGCGGCAAGAGGAGCGGCTGGTGGTGCTCTGCGAGGAGGGCGAACTGCTGGGTTCCCAGAGCCTTGCCGAGCGCCTGCAGGGCACAGGTTCCGATCGCCTCGCCTTCGTGATCGGCGGCGCCGATGGGCTCGATCCGGCTCTCAAGGCCCGCGCCAGCTGGAAACTCAGCCTCTCACCGCTGACCTTCCCGCACGAACTGGCCAGGCTGCTGCTGCTGGAGCAGCTGTACCGGGCCCAGAGCATTCAGCAGGGTGGGGCGTACCACCGCTCCTGAGATCGGCAACCGTCACAGGGCTTGGACCAGGCGCATCGTCAGCGACCCATCGTCAGCGACGCATCGGCCTGCCCGCCAGCCCCAGAACGCCAAAGACACCAACAGCCCCACGGATCGCTTCCAACCGCAGCCCAAGGCTGGCCAAGGCCCCATGGTCCACGGCCTGATCAGGTCCAGGGCTGAATCGGGCCTTCTCGAACAGGTCCTGGGCTCGATCAAGATGGTCAGACGCGAGCGGATCGATGGACCTCTTTGATCAGCAGTGGAATTCCTATCGGGCCATCGTCGAACACAACCTGATGGAGCACCGCCAGGTGGCCGACGCCACCGCTGCCGCTCTGCAGGGCTGGCTGGCGCGGCGGCCCTGCCAGTCCCCGCCCCCCAGGATGGTGGATCTGGGCTGCGGGGATCTGGCCCTGCTGGCGCCCGTGCTGGGAAGGCTGCCCCTGGGCTCGTACACCGGAGTCGATCAGGCCGCAGTGGTGCTGCCTCTGGCCGAACGGGCCCTGGGCCCGGTGCCCTGGCCCACCACCTGGCTGCAGGGGGATCTGCTGGCCTGGGCCATGGCCGCTGGTCCTGCCAATGACCGAGTCGACATCCTGCACTCGGCGTTCGCCATCCACCATCTCGATGACGAGCAGAAGACAACCTTCCTGCGGGGAGCGAGGCAGCGCATCAGCGCCGACGGCGTGTTCGTCTGGGCGGATGTGTTTCGTGATTCCAGTGAAAGCCGGCAAGCCTTCCTGCAGCGCTACAGCGAGCGGGTTCGCAGCGACTGGCACCAGCTCACGGCCGAACAGCAACGCCACGTGATCGGCCATCTCAGCCGGTTCGACATCCCCGCCGATCGCACCGCCATCCAGGCCGCAGCCGAAGCTGCCGGCTGGCAGTGGCGCTGGAGCTGGCAGGGGGCACACCGAGCCGAGGCGCTGGCCGTGCTGACGCCGATCTGAGCAGCAGCCCCGCTCAGCTGTGCTCGCGCAGGAAACCGATGGTGCTCCGCAGCTCCTCGGCGAAGCGATCGATCTCCTCGGGGGTGGTGGTGAAGCCGAGGCTGGCGCGGGCCGTGCCCGAGAGGCCGTAATGGCGATGCAGGGGCTGGGTGCAATGGTGACCGCTGCGGATGCAGATGCCGGCCGAATCGAGCAGGGCGGCGAGGTCGTTGGCGTGCAGACCCTGCACATGGAAAGCGGCCAGGGCGGCGCGATCGGGCTGCTGCTCGGGGGTCGGGCCCAGGATCGTCAATCCCTCGATCGCCTGCAGCCTCGAAAACAGCTGGCGGGTGAGCTGCTGCTCCCAGGCGTGGATGCGATCCATGCCGATCGCCTGCAGGTAGTCGATGGCGGCACCCATGCCGATCGCCTCGCCGATGGCGGGCGTACCGGCTTCGAACTTGTGGGGCAGATCCGCCCAGGTGCTGGTGTCGAGCCCCACGTCCTGGATCATCTCGCCGCCGCCGAGGAAGGGGGGCATCGCCTCCAGCAACGCCTCGCGGGCCCAGAGGAAGCCCATGCCCGTGGGGCCACAGAACTTATGGGAGGAGCCCACCAGGAAATCGCAGCCGAGCTCAGCCACGTTCACGCGCTGGTGGGGCAGGCTCTGACAGGCATCCACCAGCAACAGGGCGCCGGCGTCATGCACCAGGGGCGCCAGTTGGGCGATCGGGTTGAGGCAGCCGAGCGTGTTGCTCACCTGCACCAGGCTCACCAGCCGGGTGCGATCGGTGAGCTTGCTGCGGAAATCCTCCAGGTCAAGCTCGCCGCTGTCAGTGAGGCCGGCATGGCGCAGCACGCAGCCGGTGCGGGCCGCCAGCAGCTGCCAGGGCACCAGGTTGCTGTGGTGCTCCATCACGCTCAGCAGCACCTCGTCGCCCTCGCGCAGGTTGGTTTCACCCCAGGTGCGGGCCACCAGGTTGATCGCCTCGCTGGCGTTGCGGGTGTAGACGATCTCGCGGGCGCTGGCCGCCCCCACGAAGGTCGCCACCTTGTCACGGGCATGCTCGAAGCCCTCGGTGGCGCGGGCACTGAGCTGGTGGGCACCACGGTGGACGTTGGCGTTGTCGTGGCCGTAGTAATGCTGCAGGGCCTCCAGCACCTGGCGGGGCTTCTGGCTGGTGGCGGCGTAATCGAGATAGATCAGCGGCTGGCCCAGGCAGGCGATCTGGCTGAGCAGGGGGAAATCGGGCCGGGTCAGCGCAGCCAGGTTGGTCGCATCAACACCAGGCGCGGCAACGGGCAAGGTGGCGGGAACAGGCTGGGACTCGAAAAGGACCGAAGGAGCAGCCGCCGCCGCTGCAGTCTCCGAAACAGGGACCGGCGTCTCGGACACACCGTTGCGGATCTCGGCCCGATTGCTGGCGGGAGAGGGCAGCCCGGGGTTGGCGGCGCTGATACCAGGAGAGTTGGGGGCGATCGTCATGGCGCCGGACTCTCGCCCATCAGGTTCGCCAGAGGCTGCCAGACGCTGGCCGCAGCCGGCAAGTCGGCCAGCACCTCCTCGCAGAAGCCGCGCAACAGCAGGCGCTGGGCCTGGCCGGCGGCAATCCCCCGGCTCTGCAGATAGAAGAGCTCATCCTGCTGCAGGCGACTGACGGTGGCGCCATGGGCGCAGCGGACGTCATCGGCGACGATCTCGAGTTCGGGCTTGGTGTCAATGCGAGCCCGATCGGAGAGCAGCAGGGAGCGACTGAGCTGGGAGGCATCGGTGCGCTGGGCCTGACGGGGCACGATCACCGCCCCATTGAAGACACTGCGGCCAGCCCCATCGGCCAGGGCTTTGTGCACCTGATCCAGGCGACCATCCGGACCGGCGAACAACACGCGGCTGTGAGTGTCGGCAACCTGGCGACCATCCACGCGCTGCAGGCCGCGCAGGCGGGTGAAGGCGGCGCCGCTGCGCTGCACCACCTGAGGCTCCAGTCGGACCAGGCCCCAACCCGAAACCGCCGAGATCAGCTCCAGCTCACTGCCGGCCTCCTGAACGGCGACCAGATGATGCAGCAGCACCGGTGCAGCCTGCGCCGAACCGATCTCGCCGTCATCGCCGGCCTGCTGGGCGGGCCCCTGGCCCAGCAGGCCATGGCGCAACCGGGCCCCACGACCCAGCTGGGCCTCGAGAACCACACTGGTGCAACTGGCCCCACGGGCGCGATGCACCTCCAGCAGCTCGAGCTTGGCCCCAGGTTCCAGCACCAGCAGCAGGCGCAGGCCGAGCACTCCCGTCGCTTCGGCCGTATCGCACAGCAGTTCCAGCACGGTGGACACCGCCTGGCTGACCCGCAGGGCCAGCACCTGGGAGGCAACGGCGCCGTTCAACAGCACCGGCCAGGAGGCCTCGCTGCCGTTGTCACTGAGGGCCTGCCCCAACAGCGGCTCCAGGGCCCCTGCATCCAGGCGCTCCAGCCCTTCGGGCAGGCTCACCCCAGCCAGGGGATCCGTACGACCATCCAGCACCAGACGCAGCACGGCGGCCTGGGCGGGGGGCAGCGCCGCTGCGGACGCCAGATCATCGGGGGCCGTCAGGGGATGGGCTGGAATCGCCGCCAGCGCAGCGGCATCGGTGAAACGCCAGGCCTCCTGCCGCCGCGACGGCAGCGATTCGCCCGCCAGGGCCTGGCGAGCCCGCTGCTGCCGGGCCGCCATCAAGCTGCTGCTGGCCTCGGGAACGCAGGCGAGCAGATCGGCCAGCCAATCCTGGCCTGGCGTTGTTCTGGCCGACACGCGCAGTTCGCCCACGGGAATCGCCACCATCACCCCACCTCCGCGGTGATCCGTTGTGCCGAGGTGGACTCCAGTCGCTCGATCTCGGCATCGACCCAGTCGTAGCCGCTCTCCTCAAGCTCCAGGGCCAGTTCCTTGCCACCGGTGCGCAGAATGCGGCCCGCCGCCATCACATGGACGTAATCGGGGGTGATCACATCCAGCAACCGCTGGTAATGGGTGATCAGCAAGGTGGCGTTATCGGCGCTGGCCAGCTGGTTGACACCCCCGGCAACGATGCGCAGGGCGTCGATGTCGAGCCCGGAATCGGTTTCATCGAGAATCGCCACCAGGGGCTCGAGCAGAGCCATCTGCAGAATTTCATTGCGTTTCTTCTCGCCACCGGAGAAGCCCTCGTTGACAGAGCGATCGAGGAAAGCGGGATCCATCTGCACCACCTGCAACCGCTCCCGCACCAGATCCTCAAAGGCAAAGGTATCGAGCTCCTCGGAGCCCTGCTCCTGGCGACGGGCGTTGGTGGCCACCCGCAAAAACTCGAGATTGCTGACGCCAGGAATCTCGATCGGATACTGAAAGCCCAGGAACAGGCCGATGCGGGCCCGCTGTTCCGGCTGCAGGGCCAGCAGATCCTCGCCGCGATAGAGCACGCTGCCGCCCGTCACCCGATAGGCCGGATGGCCCGCCAACACTTTGGAGAGCGTGCTCTTGCCGCTGCCGTTGCGGCCCATCACCGCATGGATCTCTCCGGCGCGAATCGTCAGGCTGACGCCCTTGAGGATCGGCTGGTCCTCGACGCTGGCGCGCAGATCACGGATCTCGAGCAGTACGGGAGCGTCAGAACGAATCACGGCAAGCAGAAGGAGGGAAACAACGGGGAAACGAATGGGCAGTGGGGCAGCAAGCCGATCAATGCAGCCACAAACCCGCTTTCAAGGGCGAATTCAGCCCACCGAACCCTCCAGCTTGAGGGCCAGGAGCTTGTCGGCTTCAGCAGCGAACTCCATCGGCAACTGGTTGAAGACATCGCGGCAAAAACCGCTGACCATCATCGAAACGGCCTCTTCAAAACCGATGCCCCGACTCTGAAGATAAAAGAGCTGGTCGGCGGAGATGCGGCAGGTGCTGGCCTCATGCTCAATGCTGGCATCGGGCTGCTGACTGCGGATGTAGGGGTAGGTGTTGGCGGCCGCCTGATCGCCGATCAACATCGAATCGCATTGGCTGTAATTGCGGGCACCCACGGCCTTGGGACCCATCTGGACAAGGCCGCGATAGCTGTTGGAGGAATGGCCGGCACTGATTCCCTTGCTGACGATGGTGGAGCGGGTGCGAGGGCCGACATGAATCATCTTGCTACCCGTATCAGCCTGCTGGCGATTATTGGTGAGGGCGACGGAATAAAACTCACCGACGGAATCAGCCCCTTGCAGCACACAACTCGGATACTTCCAGGTGATGGCAGAACCGGTTTCAACCTGGGTCCAACTGATATGACTGCGATCTCCGCGGCACTGGCCACGCTTGGTGACAAAATTATAAATGCCACCGACACCCTTCTCGTCACCGGCATACCAATTCTGAACCGTGGAATACTTGATGGAAGCGTCCTCAAGTGTCACCAGCTCCACCACGGCGGCATGGAGCTGATTGGTGTCAAACATCGGCGCGGTACAACCCTCCAGGTAGCTGACAGACGCCCCTGCTTCCGCCACAATCAAGGTACGCTCAAACTGGCCCGTATCGCCGGAATTAATGCGGAAATAAGTGGAGAGGTCCATCGGACAAGCCACTCCCTTCGGTATGAACACGAAGGAGCCATCGCTGAAAACAGCTGAATTGAGAGCTGCAAAGTAATTGTCGTTACTCGGCACCACGCTGCCGAGATAACGCTCAATCAATTCGGCATGCTCCTTGACAGCCTCACTGATTGAACAGAAAATTACCCCATGCTCCGCCAGCTTCTCCTTGTAGGTGGTGGCGATCGAAACGCTGTCAAAAACCGCGTCGACGGCCACATTGGTCAACCGCTTCTGCTCACTGAGCGGAATGCCGAGTTTCTCAAAGGTTTCGAGAAGCTTGGGATCAACTTCGTCGAGGCTGGCTTTCTTGTCCTGCTGCTTGGGTGCGGCGTAATAGATGATGTTCTGATAATCAATCGGCGGATGGCCGATGGCCGCCCAATCAGGCTCCTCCATCTGCAGCCACTGGCGATAGGCCCGCAAACGGAAATCGAGCAGAAAAGCGGGTTCGTCTTTCTTGGCCGAAATCAGCCGAACAACATCTTCACTCAGCCCCTTGGCGATCTTTTCAGTTTCAATATCGGTGACAAAACCGTACTTATACGGTTGACTCACCAAATCACCAACGGTGGCTGCAGACGTCATCGGAGCAACGGCATCAGCCGGCACAAAGGGATTGAACCTCTTCCAGGGAAATCTCCTGGCTCTCACCGCGGAAGGGATTGTCCTCGGTGAGAAAGAGCATGCAGTGGCATTCCTTGCGCTCCCGCATCGGCACACAGGGGCAGTTCCAGAAGGCCTGAGCCACCTCAGCCTGCTTGTCCTCGTAGTGGCGGCAAGGGCAGAGAGCGCCGCCGAGCTCATCCTTATGGCGGGCCAGCCCCTCGAGGACCACGGCGGTCACGCCCGGGTCACTACAGAAATAGGTGCCGGTGCGCTTGGCGTAGGTTTCGGCGAACTTACGAATCACCTCCAAACTGTCAGCGGCCTTCGGAGTCGCTTCCAGGATCGCCGCATCAGGCTGGGCCGCGTCGGTGGACGTCGCGTCAGAGGAGTCTGAGGCAGGCAGTGCTGGGTCAGACGGTGCTGGGTCAGGCAGTGCTGCGGCAGTGGAAAGATCGGCGACGTCAGACATGGAGGCAGCAGCGGCAGTTTGCTCGCACCGAAGACCAATTACGAAACGATGCTGTTTCGTTTCGATCGAGCCTAGGGCACCGAAGCCGCCCATGGGTGCAAGCGGCCATTGTGCCTGTAGCCCGTCCAGGCCGCGGGCCCGCCTGCCCAGGGCCACGGCGCTCGTCACTACCGGGGAGTGCGTGGCATGGTGTGGGCATCTCACAAGTCCCATGAGCGCTCCGCTCCCAGCCCGAGGTCCTTCGACGCAGAACCCCGCACCCACCCGCGAAGCGGCGCTCAACTTGTTGCTGCGGCGCGGTGAGGCCACGGCGGCAGACCTGGCCCTGGAACTGGGCGTCTCCGTTCAGGTCATGCGCCGCCACCTGCGCAGCCTGGAAGACGATCTGCTGGTCGAGGCCAGTCCAAGCTCCGAGGGGCCGGGCCGTCCGAGCAATCGCTGGCGGCTCACCTCCGGCGGCCACAGCCACTTCCCCGATGGCAGCGACCATTTCGCCCTCGGTCTGTTGCAATCTCTGGCCCAGAGCCTGCCGCCCGAAACCATTCAGGGCCTGATGAACCAGCAGGCCGTTGCCAAGGCCTGCGACTACCGCGGCCGGATCGGCGAAGGCCCCCTGGCCCAGCGACTGGAGCGGCTGGTGGAGATCCGCAAAGCCGAGGGCTATGTGGCCGAACTCGACCGCGACCCCGGTGATCCTGCTGCCGAAGCCTGGGTGATCAGCGAATTCCACTGTTCCGTGATGCGGATCGCCGAGGAGTTCCCGATGGTCTGCGACCAGGAGCTCCAGCTGATCGGCCAGACCTTCCCCGACTGCCAGGTGGAGAGGGTTCACTGGCGCCTCGAGGAAGGCCACTCCTGTGGCTTCCGGCTCAGGCCATGGAGCCCGGCGCCAGGCGGCCCGGTGCCGCCCCAGGCCGATCACTGAGCCGGTGCTGAGCCCCACCGAACTGGCCGAACTGGACGGCAGCCTGTTGCCCGCCCTGGAACGGCACCATCTGCGCCTGCTGGCCCACGGCCTGCGCACCCTGCAGCAGATCGCCGGTCGGCGCCAGGGCCCGCCCCCCAGCCACGAGGCCATCGAGGCCTGGATCCTGGCCCAGCCCCAGATCGCCACCGACAGCGCCGGCGCCGATACCGCCTTCGCCGCAGCCTTCGCCACCCAGCTGGGGGCGGCGGCCCGACAGCTTGAAGGGATGGCCCAGGCGCCGGATCGGGCTCTCAATCTCAGCCTGGAGGATCTGATCGCCTGGGCCCAGCGCGAGGCGGACGCCCGGGTTGCCAAGATCGAGACAATTCGCGCGCCCCTGGGCGACCACACCCCGTGAGCGGTTCGACCGACGACGCCCTCAGTTTCTTTCGACTCAGCTGCGGCCAATGGCGCTCGCAGCGCAGCAGCCATCACCTGCTGCACCGCCGCGCCGAGGCCGGTGGATCATTCATTGAGGTGGTGGAGCTGCAGGCCGGCGATCCGGTGCTGATCGCCATCGCCCAGTTGCACAGCCAGAATCCGGCGGCCCTGGTCGGCGGCTGCCGGGTGCGCTGGAGCGGTTCGATGGCCTGGGACAAGGCCGGCGAAGCCCATGAGGGCGAGAGCATCTTCGGCCTGATCCCCACGGACGAGCGGGGCCGGCAGGGGTTGCTGCTGCGGGATCGCGGCTATGCCGAAACCGCCCCTGTCGCTGGCCATTTCGCCATGGACGAGCGCAACGCCCTGCTGCTGACCACCGATTACGAGACGATGAGCAGCCTGGAGCGCTTCAGCTTCGCCGGGCCGAACGTGCGCCTGCGCACCAGCACGGTGGAAGGCCTCTCCAACACGGCTTCCTTCTGCGTCGAGACCCGGCTGGAGGGATCGTCGACGTCTGCGTCCAGCAGCCCGGCCACAGCCCCGAGCCCATCGGTAGTCCCCCTGTCACCACTGGGCTGGTGAGAGCCCGTGGCGGCCGCCCCAGCCGATCGCCAACATTACGGTCTGTAAGCCCTGACGAGGCTGGGGGAAGCCAGTTGGGGGCGCACTTCTACGATCGCCATCGTCGGATGACCGGACCACGCGTGGCTCTTCCCCTCCTCAAGTACGCCCCTACGACCCAGAACTCGCGGGTGAAAGCCCTCCGGGTCGGCTCCGACGAGGATCCCAAGGCCGCCTCACTGGATAAGGCCTTCAACCGCGAAGACCAGAACTTCGTGATCGAGTCGGCGTATCGCCAGATCTTCTTCCACGCCTTCAAGGTCGACCGCGATCGCACCCTGGAGAGCCAGTTGCGCGACGGCCAGATCACCGTTCGGGATTTCATCCGTTCGCTGTGCCTTTCGGACACCTTCACCCGCAGCTTCTACAACCTCAACAGCAACTACAAGGTGGCTCGCCATCTGGTGGAGAAGCTGCTGGGCCGCACCACCCACGGCAGATCCGAGGAGATCGCCTGGTCGGCGGTGCTGATGACCCGCGGCGTGCGCGGCATGGTGGATGACGTCTTGAATTCCCAGGAATATCTCGACGCCTTCGGCTACGACATGGTCCCCTACCACCGCAATCGGGTGGTCGGCTCTCGCCAGGTGGGTGAAACGCCCTTCAACCTCACCTCCCCGCGCTACGACGCCTACTACAGGGGAATCCTGGGCTTCCCCCAGATCGTCTACACCGGCAGCGTCAAGGCGTTCCCGGAGCGGGCCCAGCAGCGGCGCGGCGGCTTCCCCGCCGACTACCTCCCCTGGGTGCGCAGCCTCCCCGCCCTGCGCGGCGTCGGCGGCGCCCAGGGCAACGCCAGCATCGATTACCTGGCCAAGGTGCCTTACCGCAGCATCGGCCGCTGAACCCGGATCCCCAGCTCGATGTGAATCCGCGGCGCCTTCAGGCTCCGAACTGCTGGGTGCAATCCCCCAATCCCCCTGGGGGCGGACGTTTCAGGACGTTCGCCCCCCTTGCCTTTTAAGGCATTGGAGTCAGTGGATGCTGACTGCCTGCCGCCGGGAGTGCTCCTCCAGACGGAAAGTCAGTCACACTGATCCCAAACGAAATCTTTTGCTGTGAGCCAGAAGCCGCTTTCGTCCTTGGCCACGCAGACCTTGCGTCAACTGCGGCAGATTGCCAGCGATATCGGCGTCACGCTCTACAGCCGTAAATCCAAGGAGGAGCTGGTTGAGGCCATCAGTTACCTCCATGAAGAGAGTGGACCCAGCCTGGCGCTGATCGAGGCCGAATTGCCCCCCGCCAGCCGCCCCGCCGCCGAGACCCGCGTCGTCTTCCTGCCCCGCGATCCCCAGTGGGCCTACGTCTTCTGGGATATCTCCGAAACGGATCGCGAGCAGGCCCTGGCCGCCGGTGCCTCCCAGCTCTGCCTGCGCGTCGCCGATGTCACCGGCCTCAGCGGCGGCTCTTCCCATCCCCACACCCTCCAGGAGGTCGTGGTCGACTCCCACGCCACCGAGTGGTATCTGCCGGTACCCCTCTCCGATCGCGACTATCGCGTCGAGCTCGGCTACCGCAAGGGCGGCGCCGCCGCCGGTGGCTGGATCTCCCTCGCCTTCTCCTCCGTCGCCCGCGTTCCCGCCCTGCACCCCTCCGAGCAGATCCTCGATCAGTTCGTCCCCTTCTCCCTCGACACCAGCGGCGCCAGCAGCGGCAGCAGCACCGTCCCCTCCCACGAAATCCTGCCCGAACACACCGATAACGGCTTGCATGAGCGCCTCTACCAGAGCGCCACGGCCGGCTGGAGGCGGCTCGGCCGCGGTTCCGAGGCCTTCCATGAGTTCGACCACGACGATCTCGCCGACTCCGCAGCCTCCCTCTCCGCATCCGGCGCCGGCCTCTGGGCCTCCGGTCGCAGCGAATCCGGCGCCGGGCTGATGGCACGCCAGCGCTCCTTCTGGCTCGTCGCCGACGCCGAGCTGATCGTCTACGGCGCCACCGATCCCGCCGCTCGCCTCTCGATCGGCGGCGAAGAGGTGCCCCTCTCCGCCGACGGCACCTTCCGCATTCAGGTCCCCTTCCGCGACGGTCAGCAGCTCTATCCGATCGAGGCCCTCGCCGCCGATGGCGAACAGCGACGCAACATCACCCTGGAGTT
>CAIJRN010000067.1 GCA_903823115.1 uncultured cyanobacterium | reverse complement strand
TCGAGGGGCTCAGCTGCCGCTTCGGCGGCCTGCTGGCCCTCAACAACGTCTCGCTGGCGGTGCGGCCGGGCGAGATCTTCGGGCTGATCGGCCCCAATGGCGCCGGCAAGACCACCCTGTTCAACGCCATCACCGCCCTGACGCCCGCCAGCTCCGGCCGGGTGCTGTGGTGCGGGCAGCCGCTGGCCGCCTGCCGTCCCGATCAGCTCAGCCGCCTGGGCCTGGCCCGCACCTTCCAGAACCTGCGCCTGTTCGACAGTCTCACGGTGCAGGGCAACGTGCTGGTGGGGCTGCACCGCTTTGCGGCCAGCCCCCTGCTGGCCGCTCTGCTCGGCGGCGCGCCGGTGCGGCGGCGGCAGCGGCAGCTGGAGCAGCGGGCCCTGGAGCTGCTGGCCCTGGTCGGTCTGGCGGATGAAGCCGATCTGCCGGCGGCCGGCCTGCCCTACGGGGAGCGGCGGCGCCTGGAGCTGGCCCGGGCCCTGGCCAGTGAACCGCGGCTGCTGCTGCTCGATGAGCCCGCCGCCGGCATGAATCCGGCGGAAAAGAACGATCTCTGCGAGCTGATCCGCACCATCCGCGAGCGCTTCGATCTCACCGTGATGATCATTGAGCACCACGTGCCGCTGATGATGCGCCTCTGTGATCGGCTGGCGGTGCTCAACTTCGGCGAACGCATCGCCCTGGGCACGCCCGCCGAAGTCCGCCAGGACCCCAGGGTGATCGAGGCCTACCTGGGGAGTGCGCGATGACCGCCGCCCACGACCTGGCCTCGACCAGCGGGCCGTTGCTGGACCTGCGCCGGGTCACGGTCCGCTATGGCGCCATCACGGCCCTGCGAGGGGTGGACCTGAGCCTGCAGCAGGGGGAACTGGTCACCCTGCTGGGGGCCAACGGCGCCGGCAAGAGCACCACCCTGCGGGCGATCTCGCGGCTGGTGAGCCCCGCCGCCGGCAGCATCCACTGGCGCGGCGCCGATCTGGCCGGCCTCAGGCCCGAGACCACGGTGAAGCTCGGCATCGGCCATTGCCCGGAGGGCCGCCGCGTGCTCAGCCGCCAGAGCGTGGCCAGCAACCTGGAGCTGGGGGCCTGGCTCCGCCACGACAAAGACGGCATCGCCGCCGACCTGGAGCGCTGCTACACGATGTTCCCGCGACTGGCGGAACGCCAGCGCCAGCTGGCCGGCAGTCTCTCGGGCGGCGAGCAGCAGATGCTGGCGATCGCCCGCTCGCTGATGGCCCGGCCGAGCCTGCTGCTGCTCGATGAACCCAGCCTGGGCCTGGCCCCGAAGCTGGTGGCCGAGGTGATGGCCATCCTCGCCGAGCTGCATGCCGGCGGCCTGACGATGCTGCTGGTGGAGCAGAACGCCAATGCCGCCCTGGAGATCGCCGACCGGGGTCTGGTGCTGGAAGCGGGCACGCTGCGCCTGGCCGGCACGGCCCAGGAGTTACGCGCCAATGCCGAGTTGCGGGCCTCCTATCTGGGCGATGGCGACGGCTGTTGTGAGCCTTGATTCAGCCAGCTTGATGCAGCCAGGGGAAACCGAGCTGGACTGGCTATAGGCTCGGCTCGGCGCGCTGGCAGGAGCGCGTTGTACAGGCCGCAATTGATCAAGCTTCAATCCAACAAGTTCCAATCCGACAAGTATCAATCCAGCAAGCTTCCATCGATCAAATCTGAATCGATCAGATTTCAATGCAGCAGGCTTCAATTCAGCAGACTTCAATTCAGCAGACCGCATCCACAGGCTTGAATCTAAAACAAATGGGACAGCATTCGCAGCTTTATGCCAAGGGTCTGGATGAGATGCGGCGCCATCTTGGCCCCCAGGCCGATCATCTGATTGGGCGCATCGAAGCCATTTCAGCGGAATTCGCCAAAGTGAATGTGGAGTTCCCCTATGGCGAGCTTTACACCCGGCAGGTTCTGGATCCGCGGGTGCGGGAGCTCTGCACGGTGGCCGCTCTGACGGTGCAGGGCTTTTCCAGTCCGCAGCTGAAACTCCACATCGAAGCCGCCCTCCATTGCGGGGCATCGAAAGAGGAGATCACCGAGATCATCACCCAGATGATTGCCTATGCCGGCTTCCCTGCCGCCACCAACGCCCTGCTCGCCGCCGGTGAGGTGTTTGATCGGCTCGAAGCTGTCGCCGAAGCGGTCGCCTGAACCAACCGCTTGGAAATCAGCCGCCCCCGTCGCGGGGGTGATCCTGTCGCGGCTCAGATCCAGTCGCGGCATTGATCGTCAGCGTCGATGATGCCCCCATTCGGAACGCCCCCTGCCTCGATGCGTTGCCCTCCCGTACTGATCGCGGTCCTGAGCCGCCTGCTGCCGATCGTGGCGCTGGGACTGGCGGTCGGCGTGGCCTGCTGGCCCCTCAATCTGCTGGATCGCGCCCAGGATCAGCTGCTGCAGCTGCTGCCCCGTTTCGAAGGCGGCGGCTGGAAGCCGATCACGTTGGCCATGGCCTGCGCGCCGCTGCTGGTCATGCCCGTGCTGCTCTGGTTGCAGGCCGGGGTCTGGTCCCAGGCGGCCGGTTCCGGCATCCCCCAGACCCTGGTGAGCCTGGAGCATCCCGAGCGAGCCGAGGTGCTGCTGGCCCCGAAGGCCACGGTGCAGCGGTTGATGCTCTGGTCGATGGCCACCCTGGCCCTGCTGCCCCTAGGCCGTGAAGGGCCGGTGGTGCACGTCGGCGCGGCAGTGGCCCACAGCCTGCGGCAACGATTCCCGCGCTGGCTCCAGCATCTGGGCCGCCATGATCTGATCGCTCTGGCGGGCGGCACGGGGTTGGCGGCGGGCTTCAACACCCCGTTGGTGGGCACGGTGTTCGTGGCCGAGGAACTCACCAGCACCTTTGGCCCCCGATTGATCTGGCCCACCCTGCTGGCCTGCGTCAGCGCCGCCGGCATCAGCAATCTCGGCGGTCAGCCGCAGTTCGCCCTGGGCCTGCTGCACGCCGTGCCCGCCGAACCCCGCCAGCTGTTCTGGGCCATCCCCCTGGGCATCGGCGCCGGCCTGCTGGGGGCCCTGTTCGGCCGGCTGCTGCTGGAAACCACCCGCTGGTTGACGCCAAGGGCTCGCCGCCAGCCGCTGCGGGTGGGCCTGGTGCTGGGCCTGCTGCTCTCAGGTCTGACCCTGGCGAGCGGCGGCTTCGCCAACGGCGATGGCGAAGCGCTGATGAGCTGGATGATCGGCCATCCCGATGCCGATCTGCCCAGCGCCGGCCTGCTCCTGGCCCGCCTGATCGGCCCCTGCCTGGCCCTGGGCGCCGGTGTGCCGGGGGGCCTGATCGATCCGGCCTTCGCCATCGGCGCCGTGGTCGGCCAGGGCGCCGGCCAGCTGCTGGGCCTGGGAATGATGGGCCTCGCCCTGGGGATGGCGGCGGCCCTGGCCGGGGCCACCCAGCTGCCGGTGCTGAGTGTGGTGTTTGCCCTGCGGCTGGCCGGGGATCAGCAGCTGCTGCCCGGGGTGGTGCTGGCGGCCGTGATCGGTGCCTACTGCAGCCGGCTGCTGATGAAGAAACCCGTCTACCACGCTCTGGCGGCGGGACTGGAGTAGTCCCTCACAACAGCTCCGGTTCCTGATGCCAGAGCCGCAGGGCCTGGAGCGGGGGCAGGGACAGCGTCACCGCGGCCGAGCGGATCAAGGCAGGCAACGGCCGGGGCTCAGCCCACCCCCCAGCACGGACCAATCCATTCCATCGACGTAAGTTGTGGGTTCCGTTGGCTCTTCTGCTGTGACCGCTCCGGCCTCCCCCATCCAGCGTTGGATCGCCGCTGGCCTGCTCGCCGCCGGTGCCGGCCTGGCTCTGGCCCTGCCGTTTGTATCCGCCACCCTGCTGACGATCCTGTTGGGCAGTGCCGCCGTGGTGGCTGGCATCTCCCAGCTGCTGCGGCTCAGCGGTGCAGCCGACAGCCGCGGCAAGATCTTCCGCGGCCTGTCCGGGGTGCTCTACCTGCTGGGCGGGCTCTGGTGCATCGCCTTCCCGATTGAGAGCACCATCAGCCTCACCCTGTTCCTCGGCTTCCTGCTGGTGGCCGAAGGGGTGATGGAGCTGGCATCGGCCGCCTCAGGGCCGATCCCGGCCAGGAGCCTGGTGCTGCTCGATGGCATCGTCACGGTGGTGCTCGGCGGCATGCTGGTGGCGGAATGGCCCAGCGACAGCATCTGGGCCATCGGCACCCTGTTCGCCATCGCCCTGGGCTTCTCGGCGGTGAACCTGCTGACGGCTCCGGCCAGCAGCGCCCCGTCAGGGGCCAGCTGAGGGCCGCGCCTACGGCGGCAGCGTGCTGAGCTGACGCGTCCCCGAAGCCGGGGGTGCTCCCTCGGCCTGGCCATAGCCGCCGCCACCGGGGGTTTCGATCCGGAGCACATCCCCCGCCGCCACCTCAATCGCAATCGATCCAGGCAGGTTTTCGATCCTGCCGTCGGCCCGGCAGAGGCTGTTCTGGCCCGTCTTTGCGGGGCAGCCACCCCCCAGACCGAAGGGGGGCACCCGGCGCGAACCGGAGATGATCGCCGCCGTCATCGGTTCCAGGAAGCGCAGCCAGCGCACCACCCCGTCACCGCCGGACCAGCGGCCGGCACCACCACTGCCGCGGCGGATCGCGAAGCGCTCCAGCCGCACCGGAAAACGATCCTCGAGGATCTCGGGATCGGTGAGCCGGGAGTTCGTCATGTGGCTCTGCACGGCACTGGCGCCGGCGAACCCCTGGCCATCAGAGAGAACCCCAGCACCGGTGCCGCCGCAGATGGTTTCGTAGTACTGGCAGCGATCGTTGCCGAAGCTGAGGTTGTTCATCGTGCCCTGGGCGGCCGCCATCACCCCCAGGGCGCCGAACAGGGCATTGACCACGGCCTGGGAGGTTTCGACGTTGCCCGCCACCACCGCGGCCGGTGGCTCGGGCCAGAGCAGGCTGGCCGCTGGCACCACCAGGTCGATCGGCTCAAAACAGCCGGCATTGAGCGGAATCGCCTGGCCCACCAGGCAGCGGAACACGTACAGCACGGCCGCCTTGGTGATCGCCAGCGGGGCATTGCCATTGCCGGCTTGCTGGGGGGAGGTGCCGCTGAAATCCACAAGGGCCCGGCGGCGACTGCGGTCGATCGACACCGCCACCTGAATCCGCGCGCCATCGTCGAGCTCGACGGTCCAGGCGCCATCGCGGAGCTGATCGATCACGCCGCGGACGGCCTCGGCGGCATTGCTCTGGACATGGGCCATGTAGGCCCGCACTTCCGCCACACCCTGGAGGGCGATCAGCCGCTGCAGCTCCGCCACCCCCAGCCGGTTCGCCGCCACCTGGGCCTGAAGGTCGGCGAGCAGCTGGTCGGGGTTGCGCACGGGATAGGCGCCAGCCAGGAGCCGTTGCCGCCAGGACGCCTCATCAAAGTGGCCGGCGCTGATCAGCGGCACATTGTCGAGCAGCAGGCCCTCCTCGCTGATGGTGTGGCTGAAGGGGGGCATCGAACCCGGCGTGATGCCGCCGACATCGGCGTGATGGCCGCGGCAGGCCACATAGAACAGGGGCTCGGCCGCCAGCGCTGACGTCGCCGCAGCCTCGCTCCCCGGCTCGCCGGCGGCGGCGAACACCGGAGTGATCACGGTGATGTCGGGCAGGTGGGTGCCGCCGTTGTAGGGGTTGTTGGCGGCCACGGCATCGCCCGGCGCCAGCCGGGGCAATGCTCCGCGCTCAACGGCGGCCATCAGGGCCACCACGCTCTCGCCCATGGAGCCGAGATGAACCGGGATGTGGGGAGCATTGGCCACCAGGCGGCCCTGACCGTCGAAGAGGGCGCAGGAGAAATCCAGCCGTTCGCGGATGTTCACCGAACGGCTGCTCTGCTGCAGCCGCACCCCCATCTGCTCCGCGATGGCGCTGAAGCGATGGTTGTAGAGCTCCAGCGTCACCGGATCGGGGGAGACCAGCTCCCGATCCCCTGTTTCAGCCATGCCTGAACTGGGAAGGGCCGGGCTGGCCATCGCAGGTCTGGCGATCGCCGGGCTCCTGGCGGCGGCAGCGCCAGTGGCGGCGTGCAGCGATGGCGCGATCCGCTCCAGCAGCAGCTCCCCCCGCGGCAGCACCCGGGCATTCCAGAGCGGCTCCAACACCGTGGCCCCCGTGCTGTCCAGCACCAGGGCCGGCCCCTCCAGGCTCTGGCCCGGCCTGAGCTGATCCCGTTGCCACAGCGGCACGCGGTGCCAGGCCATCCCCTCGCCCTCGGGCAGGCACAGGGAGGCGTGGATCACCTCCAGGGGCGGGGCCAAGGACAGCTGGGATTCCTGATCGCGGCCTTCCTGAAGTGCCTCCAGCTGTTCGGCCAGCAGTTCCACCTCGACCCGCTCCAGCACCAGCGGCTCACCGGGCACCACATAGCCGAAGCGGCGGCGATGCAGGGCCTCGAACTCCGCCCGCAGCGGCGCATGCAGCAGGGGATCCTCGGCAGCGACATCGGCATCGGCAACGGCAACG
>CAIJRN010000066.1 GCA_903823115.1 uncultured cyanobacterium | reverse complement strand
TCGAGGCCGTGCTTGTCGCCGCCATCGCGGATGTAATCGGCCAGCATCGTGTCCATCACCACCCCGGCCAGGGGCAGGCCGTGGCGCAGCAGGATCAGCCGGTCGTACTTGGCGTTCTGCAATGTCTTGGGATGGGCGCCGCTGGCCAGCCAGGGGGCCAGGGCGGTGAGCACCTGCTCCAACGGCAGCTGCCTGGGCGGCGGCGGTGGCTCACTGAGCAGATCGGCGGCGGCCTGCGGGCGATGGCCGATCGGGATGTAGGCCAGCTCGGTCGGCCCCTGGCCCCAGGCCAGGCCGATGCCCACCAGTTCGGCCCGGAAGGGGTTGAGATCGGTGGTTTCGGTGTCCAGGGCCACCGGGGCGTTGGCATCAGTGCAGCCCAGCAGCTGCTTCACCAGGGCCTGCAGCTCAGCCGTCTCCGCGACGATCTGAGGCTCCAGCTGCGCCACGCCCTCGCCGCCGCTGGCTGGTTCGGGCGACTCCGCGGCCACGCCGGCGGTGCCTGGGTCCTGGGAATGGCTTCCTCGGGTTGCCGCCGGGGCCGCTGCGTCCGGCGAGGCCGCGGCGGCTGATGGATCAGCGGTCGGGCAGGCCGCGCCTGAACCGGCTGGTCCTGAACCGGCTGGGCCGGAAGCCGCGGCCCCGGCCGGTGGCGGGGCCGAGAAGACTCGGGCGAAGCCCTCCACCTGGCGGGCCAGGCTGAACAACTCCAGCTCTTCGAGCCGGCGACTCAGCTCCTCGGCCTTGACGCTGCCCAGGGCCAGGCGTGGCTCCGTCGGCAGCGGGATCTCCACCAGGATCCGGGCCAGCTTGCGCGACAGGAAGGCGTTGTCGCGATCGGTTTCCAGCTTGCCCTTGAGGGCTCCCTTCACCTGGTCGAGGGCGGCGTAGACGCCATCGAGATCGCCGTGGGCCTTGAGCAGGGTGATGGCGGTCTTGGGCCCGACGCCCTTGACCCCGGGGATGTTGTCGGAGCTGTCGCCGGTGAGGGCCTTGAGGTCGATCACGTCCTCGGGCGGCACTCCCAGCCGGGCGATCACCTCCTCGCGGCGGACCACAGCGGGCCCCGAGCTCCTGGCGTAGGGGCCGCCACCCATGTACAGCACGGCGATGTCACGTTCGTCGTCAACGAGCTGGAACAGATCGCGATCGCCCGAGAGGATGCGCACCCGCCAGCCCTCGCCGGCGGCCCGGTTGGCCAGGGTGCCGAGCACGTCGTCGGCTTCGAAGCCAGGAGCCAGGCAGAGGGGCAGGTCGAGGGCATCGGCCAGGAGGCTCTGCAGATTGCCCAGATCCTCGAAGAAGTGCTCGGGCGCTTCGTCCCGGTGCGCCTTGTAGTTGACATCCTCGATGTGCCGGAAGGTGGGTTCGGCGGTGTCGAAGGCGATCACCACCCCCTGGGGGGTCAGGCCTTTGCAGTTTTCCAGCAGGGCCTTGAGGAAGCCATAGGTGACGCTGGTGGGCACGCCGGCCTTGGTGCTGAGGCCGCCATCGCCCCCCTTGGCAAAGGCATAGAAACTGCGGAAGGCCAGGGAATGGCCATCCACCAACAGCAACAGGGGCTTCTCTTCCACCATGATTTCGCTGTGCCACAGCCTCTGCGATCGGCACAGCCTGCCAGAGCAGGTCAGCCCCAGCCTTTTGCGCCATCCTGGGGGCAGAGAATCGCCGTTGACGCCCCTCGATGACCCGTATTCCGCGGCGCTATGCCATCTATCTGATCCTCACCGGCGGCCACACCGAGGTGGTGCACTTCGCCACCCTGGACGCTTTTCATCAGTGGTACACAGGGGTGCTGCACGCGGCGGCCACGCCCGATGCGTTCGTGAATGTGCCGATCAGCGAACTCGAAGGCGAATATCTCCTGATCCGCTCCAGCAGCGTGATGGGAATCCGGGTGGAACCCCACTACGGCATGGTGGACGAGGACTGAAGCCGCAGCCGATCCTCACCGCTGCGATGCAGCAACCGCCAGCTGGCCACGAGATCGGGGCCCTGGAGACTGCCCAGCAGGGCGGCCCGCAGGCTCTTCATCAGCACACCCTTCTTGACGCCGGCCTGGCTGGCTGCCTGGGCCAGCAGCGACTGGGCCTGCTCGACAGACAACTCTTCGCAACCCTCCGGCAATAGCGCGAGCAGGGCCGCCACAGCCGGGCGGGCCCCGTCGCTGGCCAGCTGGGCGAGGGCGGCGGCGTCAGGATCGGGCCTGGTGAACAGCGGCGTGGCCTGCTCGACCCCATCCGCCAGCAGGGTGAGCGAGGGGGCGAGCAGCTCACAGAGCTGGCGCTGCCACTCGGCGTCAGCGCTGGGGCCCTGTGCGCCCCAGCCCTTGGCGGCCCAGAGGGGCTGCAGTTGCTGCCGGAGCGCTTCGGCACCGAGACCGTGCAGCACCTGGCCGTTCAGCCAGTTGAGCTTGTCCCAGTCGAAGCGGGCACCGGCCCGGTTGACGCGGGCGAAATCAAATACCGCGGCGGCCTGCTCGAGGCTGAAGCGTTCCCCCATGCTCTCGGGCGGTGACCAGCCCAGCAGGGTCATGTAGTTGACGAGGGCCTCGGCGCTGTAGCCCATGGACTGGAAGTCGCTGATCGAGGTGACGCCATCGCGCTTGGAGAGTTTCTTGCCCTCCTGGTTCAGGATCAGGGGCGTGTGGGCAAACACCGGTGCGGTGTGGCCCAGGGCCGCGTAGAGCAGCAGTTGTTTGGCGGTGTTGGCGATGTGGTCCTCGCCGCGGATCACGTGGCTGATCGCCATCGCGGCGTCATCGACGACCACCACCAGGTTGTAGAGGGGATCGCCGATCTGATCGGCGGCGGCTCGGCGGGCGATCACCATGTCGCCGCCCAGGTCGCTGCCGGACCAGCGCATCTCGCCACGCACCAGGTCATGCCAGGTGATCACGGCACCGTCATCGATGCGGAAGCGGATCACCGCCTCGCGGCCCTCGGCGATGTAGGCCCGTACCTGCTCGGGGCTGAGGTCGCGATGGCGGTTGTCGTAGCGCGGCGCCCGGTTCTCGGCCTGCTGGAGCTCGCGCATGGCGGTCAGTTCCGCTTCGTTGGCGTAGCAGCGATAGGCGTGACCGCTGGCCAGCAGCTGGGCGATGGCGACCCGGTGGGCTTCGATCCGCTCGCTCTGGATCACCGGATCGCCGTCCCAGTCGAGGCCAAGCCAATGCAGCCCTTCAAGGATGTTGGCGGTGTATTCCTCCTTGGAGCGCTCCCGGTCGGTGTCCTCGATGCGCAACAGGAAAGTGCCGCCGTGGTGACGGGCAAACAGCCAGTTGAAGACAGCCGTGCGCGCCGTACCGATGTGCAGGGTGCCCGTGGGGCTGGGCGCGAGACGGACACGCACCGATCCGGCCACGGCCATCTTCAATCTCCCAGGTGATCTGAACGGGACTGACGGGATTCGAACCCGCAACTTCCGCCGTGACAGGGCGGTGCTCTAACCGGTTGAACTACAGTCCCAGGCCAGCCTGGAGGGGCTGGGCTCGTCGTGCCGTGGAGGCACGAACACGCCGGCGTCAGGCGCCGACCAAGGAAGTATCCAACGTGACGTGTCCCCCCGTCAACGGGGCAGGAGCAGTCATTGATCCGGGTGCGACCGCAACGGCTTGCCGCTCATCAGCGATGGCAATGGCCGAAGCGGTTGGCCCCGTCGCCGGCGGGGGGGAGGCTTGGCCACGGCTCCCTCAACAACAGCTATCTCAAGTACGGCTGCTTCAAGCACGGTTGCATCAGCCACAGCATGTCTTGAGATTGGCGGAGATTGGCGGGCTCGCAGGAGAAGCCATAAAAAAAACTCACCCGTTCTGGACGACAGGTGAGCGGTGATGGTGGATCCGATCGTTTGTCGATGCGGAGCCTGAAATGTCTAGGGGCGGAAGCCTGCAGGTTCGATCAGGCGCACTTGATTGCCCCGGGCGGTGAACTCCCGACCCTGATCACTCTGGACCACGACCCGGCCACCGGATTTAACCCGGATCACCCGGGCCCGCACCCAGCCAAGGGCAGCGGATTCCAGCACCTTCACGACGTCACCGGGCTGTAGATCCAACTCCATGTTCGGAAGCAAATAATTGCGATTAAGGCCATCGAACGCGCCGTGGAGGACTCGAACCTCCGACATCAGGTTTTGGAGACCTGCGTTCTACCAACTGAACTAACGGCGCAAGGCGATGGCCCCTGGGACATAAAGGACACGGCTCTCTGCAGAAAGCTCCCGGAGGGGAGCTGCTGCTCGAGCCGTGGCTTCAAGGTTGCAAGTCAGCGATCGAAACGCTGCTTGACCCGAGTGGCCTTGCCCACCCGGTCACGAAGATAGAAGAGCTTCGCCCGGCGCACCTTACCCCGGCGCTCCACTTTCACGGAAGCCACCTGGGGACTGTGGAGCATGAACACCCGCTCGACGCCGATCCCCTGGAAGATGCGGCGCACGGTGATGGTCTCGTTGAGGCCGCCGTGACGCTTGGCGATCACGACACCTTCGTAGGGCTGGACCCGCTCCTTGCTGCCTTCCCGGATCCGCACGCCGACACGCACGGTGTCGCCGACGTAGATCTCAGGTAGATCGCTCTTGAGCTGATCGGCTTCAAAAGCCTTGATCATGTCGTAGGCGCTGAGCTTGCCGGTGGTGGCCTTCAGCGCCGGAGCGACGCTGGCCACGGCCTTGTCCTGATCGGCCGCAGCCTGGAGATTGCTCTCCAGGACTGGGCTGTCCTGTTCGGACGTGTTCTGCTCTGTTGTTTCCGCTGCCATCCCGATTCCGCGAAGCCTGGCCAAACCACCAGTGTACCGGCTGGGGTGACCCCCCTCCCTAGCGACGTTTCCATTGGCGCTGAAGCCGTTGCCAGGCCATCGAGCCGCCACTGGCCAGCATCCAGAGCAGCCCGAGGCCGTTGAGCAGCACGTAGACCGTTTCCCCGTTGGGCCCGAACCAGTGCTTCAGCCATTCCCCTTCGTGCAGAACCATCAGCAGATGGGCCTGATCCCGCTCCAGGCCTGCCCAGTCCCGCAGCAGGCGGTAGCTGACACCGCTGATCACCGTCAGCAGCAGGGGCGCCAGAACCAGGGGAGCCAGGCTGGCGTGGGCCTGCCGCAGTCGGGCGGCCAGGGGCAGGACCGCAGCCGGGGATGACTCGGAGGACACGGTGCAGACGACAGACAGGGTGACGCCATTGATAACTTGAATCCGGCCGATCCAACTTCCCCCCAGCGCCCGCCGCATGAATCTTTTTGCTGATCTGCTGGCCCATACCCAGTCAGGACAGGGAGCCAGCGGTCTGGCCACCCAGAGCGGTCCCCGCATTCAGAAGGGGCGCCGCGGCGTGGAGGTCAAATCCGCCCGCGAGATCGAGATCATGCGCCAGGCCAGCCGCATCGTGGCCACGGTGTTGCGGGAGATCATCGAGATCGCCGCTCCGGGGATGAGCACCGCCGAGCTCGATCGCCATGCCGAGCGACGCATCCGCGAGCTTGGTGCCACCCCCAGTTTCAAGGGCTACCACGGCTTCCCAGCCAGCATCTGCGCCAGCATCAACGACCAGGTGGTGCATGGCATTCCCGGTGAGCGCCAGCTGATCCGCGACGGCGATCTGCTCAAGGTGGACACCGGTGCCTATTTCGAGGGTTATCACGGCGACAGCTGCGTCACGATCCCCGTCGGCGCCGGCGCCAGCGAGGCGGCCCGCCGCCTCAGTCGCGTCGCCCAGGAATCGCTGATGAAGGGGTTGGCCACGGTGAAGGCCGGCAGCACCCTGCTGGAGCTCGCCGGAGCCGTGCAGGACCACGTCGAGGCCCACGGTTACGCCGTGGTCGAGGACTACACGGGCCATGGCGTCGGCCGCAACCTGCATGAGGAGCCCTCGGTGTTCAACTTCCGCACCCGGGACCTGCCCAACATGACCCTGCGGGCCGGCATGACCCTGGCGGTGGAGCCGATTCTCAACGCCGGCAGCAAGGACTGCCGCACCCTCAAGGATCGCTGGACGGTGGTGACCGTGGACGGCTCGCTCTCGGCCCAGTGGGAGCACACGATCGTCGTCACCGGCGATGGCTGCGAGATCCTCACCGACCGCGATTTCTGATCGTGGCCTGGCTGCTCAGCCCTGAGTGCCAAGGGGTGCCTGGTCAGGGGTGCGTCGTCAGCCGGAAATAGGCCCAGCGGCTCAGGGTTGTCAGGGGCATCAGCACGTACGTGAGCGGATTGGGGCTGACGATCACCAGGGAGCAGTTCCAGTCCACGGCCTGCCTGAGCACCTGGCCGGCCACCCAGTCGGCGCTCATCACGCCGATCGGATTGAGGGCGGAGCGGAACGGCCCCAGCACCAGCCGCCGCAATCGCAGCGTGCCGGCCAGATCCAGGCTCCGCAGGCTCAGCAGCTGGCCGATCAGCCGCTTGCTGAGCTCATAGAGCGGGCTGATGGCCGGCTGGATCTCCGCCTCGGAGGTGTTGAGCCAGACCTCCGCCCGGGGGCGATCGGGGCCGCCGGGCGCCGCCGGCTGGCGTTGCTGAACCACCTCGGCGAACAGCTCCAGCAGGCGCCAGGCACTGAGGGCATTGATCTCCAGGGCCCGCTCACTGGCGGCGGCGCTGCGCTGAGCGTGGGGATTGATGCCGTGGTTGATCACCAGCACGTCCACGCTCTCCAGGGTCGGGCGCAGGTCGGCTTCCCGGCCCACCTGCCAGCGCACCTGCTCGAGCGCCACGGCCTCGCCCGTGCTCTGAACCACCTTCAGGGGGGCCTCTCCATGGGTGAGGGCGATCAGGCGGGCGCCGCGCCGGTGCCACTGGCGCAACAGGGCCTGGCCGAAGGCGCCACTGGCTCCGGTGATGGCCACCGTGATTGTCGGCTGCATCGGATCCACCATCGGCCTGTGGGATTGAACCTGCCTAGATTGGCCGCCAACCCCAAGGCCCCGGCGAGGTCGCTCCATGCCCACTTCCGGCCAGCCTCCGCTCCTGATCGGCTCGTGCGAACCCTTCAGCGGCAAGTCGGCGGTGGTGCTGGGTCTGGCGCACCAGTTGAATCGCCAGGGCGTGCCGATCCTGTTCGGCAAGCCCCTGGCCACCTGCCTTGACGATCTCGACGCCGGGCCGGATGGCGCCAGACCTGGGACCTCCGCAGCCGCTGTCGCTTCGGGACATGCCGTTGCTCCGGGGCAGGAGGTCGATCCGTTTCTCGATGCCGATGTGCGCTTCATCGGCGCCACCCTGGGCCTGGCGGCCAGTCAGCTGTTGCCCTCCCTGCAGGTCCAGGAGCCCGGTTCGGTGCATCGCCGCCTGCTGAGTGGTGAGCTGGCTCCAGGGGCGGCCTTCGTTGAATTGCAGCAGCGCATCGCCGCTGCCGGTGACCATCTGGTGCTGCTGGAGGCGGCGGGCACCCTCAGCGAAGGTCAGCTGTTCGGCCTGGGCCTGGCCCAGATGGCCCGTGCCCTTCAGGCCCCCGTGGTGCTCGTCCACAACTGGGTCGACAGCCGGAGCGTCGATCCCCTGCTGGAGGCCCGCCAGCAATTGGGTGATCTGTTGGCCGGCGTCGTGCTCAACGCCGTCACACCGGAGCAGGTTCCCCAGCTGCGCCAGGAACTGGAGCCGGCCCTGGAGAGGCTCGGTCTGCCCGTGTTCGGCATCATGCCCCGCAGTCCCCTGCTGCGCAGCGTCACCGTCAGCGAGCTGGGCAGGCGTCTGGCGGCCCGGGTGCTCTGCTGCCAGGACCGCACCGATCTGCTGGTGGAGACCCTCTCGATCGGCGCCATGAATGTCAACTCCGCCATGGAGTTCTTCCGTCGCCGCCGCAACATGGCTGTGGTCACCGGTGCCGATCGCACCGACATCCAGTTGGCGGCCCTGGAGGCCTCCACCCAGTGTCTGATCCTCACGGGCGCCGGCGAGCCCCTGCCCCAGTTGATCAGCCGGGCTGAGGAACTGGAGGTTCCCGTGCTCAAGGTCGATCACGACACCCTGACCACGGTGGAGGTGATCGAAGCGGCCATCGGCCATGTGCGCCTGCATGAAGCGGTCAAGGCCACCTACGCGATCCGGCTGGTGGAGGAGAGCTGCCGGTTTGAGCGTCTGTTCGCACGCCTGAGGCTGCCGGTTCGCGCCTGAGCGCTCCGGCCCGGGGAACACTGCTAGGTTCAAAGGCAATTCAGGTCGGCAACGGGTGACCCGGTCCCTAGATTTTCCGGCTCTCAACCGGATTGACACCCTGGCCCAGGAACTGGCAATGCTCCAGGACCGGGGCAAGCGACGCATTGCCATCCTCGGCAGCCGCCATGTGCCGGTGGTGTCGATTCACCTGGTGGAGTTGGTGGCCCGCTCCCTGGCCCAGGAAGGCCACAACCTGATCACCTCAGGCGCCCAGGGGGTCAACTCGGCTGTGATCCGCAGTGTTCTGGATGTGGATCCGGGCCGTCTGACGGTGCTG
Source organism: uncultured cyanobacterium (assembly GCA_903823115.1). Taxonomy (GTDB): domain Bacteria; phylum Cyanobacteriota; class Cyanobacteriia; order PCC-6307; family Cyanobiaceae; genus Cyanobium. The sequence goes on along the minus strand of CAIJRN010000066.1, from coordinate 2,942 downwards.
TTGCCCCAGAGCCTGGAGCAGCAGCCCCTGGAATCGCGCGACCAGCTTGAGCTGGTGCTGCATCTGGTCGAGAAGCCGGAGCACGATGAGTTGCCCTTGCCGATGGCCAGCAGCCTCTGCAACCAGGAGATCATCAACCGCTGTGATCAGCTGATCTGCTACGCCTTCCACGACAGCGAAACCCTGCTCAGCAGCTGTCGCACCGCCGAGGACATGGGCAAGGTGGTCAGCCTGATGTTCTTCGACTGAGGCCCTGGTCGGAGCTTCGGCTGTTGGCCATCGCCATCGTCAGGTCTGTGGCTCAGAGCCAAGGCCTTCGTGCGGGCTGGTCTCAGTCCGGTTGTGAAGGGCCGGCGGACAAGGGAGCCGCTTGCAGCACCTGCAGGCTGGTGCCCTCCCTGCCCATCACCCGCACCGCCGCACCCACCGCCAGCTCCTGGCTGGGCTCCAGGTTCATGGCCGCCCAGCTCTGCCCCTGCCAGCGCACCCGGCCCTGGCCATCGGCGCTGAAGGCCTCGATCACCTCGGCCCACTCGGCCCGGGGGCTGGCGTGCAGGGCCCGGTCTCGCTGGCTGCGGTCCAGGCGTCGCAGCCAGCCGTAGCCCAGGCTGACCAGGCCGGCAAACAGCACCACCTGGAGCGCCACCGGCATCACCACCAGCCCGCTCGCCACGGTGAGCAGCAGGCCGCTGAGACCGGAGATCAGCAGCAGGCCATCCGTATCGATGCCGATCAGGGCCAGCAGCAGCAGCACGGCGCCGACGAGCAGCCAGATCAGAGGAGGTGTCAGCATCGCTTCAGGCTGGACCGGAACGAATCACTCCATCCTGTCTAGGTTGCAGACAGCAAGGAGAATCCCATGGAGTTTCTGCTGATGCCGGTCCTGGTGGTCCTGGCGGCCGTCGGGATCAGCAGTGTGAAGGTCACCAGCAGCAGTCGCTCGATGCTCGTGGAGCGCCTCGGAAAATACAACCGCCAGCTCAAGCCCGGCCTCTCTCTGGTGCTGCCGGGGGTGGAGCGGGTGGTGAGCCATGAATCACTCAAGGAGCGGGTGCTCGACATCCCCGCGCAGCAGTGCATCACCAAGGACAACGTCTCGATCGAAGTGGATGCGGTGGTGTACTGGCAGCTGCTGGAGCATGCCCGCGCCTACTACGCCCTCGACAATCTGCAGTCGGCGATGGTGAATCTGGTGCTCACCCAGATCCGCGCCGAAATGGGCAAGCTCGATCTCGACCAGACCTTCACGACCCGTCAGGAGGTGAACGAAGTGCTGCTGCGCGAGCTCGATCAGGCCACCGATCCCTGGGGGGTGAAGGTGACCCGCGTCGAGATGCGCGACATCAAGCCCACGATCGGGGTGCAACAGGCGATGGAGCAGCAGATGACCGCCGAACGGGAGAAGCGGGCGGCGATTCTGCGCTCGGAGGGGGAACGGGAATCCCAGGTGAATGCGGCCCGGGGCCGGGCCGAGGCCTTGGTGCTCGATGCCAAAGCCAAACAGGAGGCTCTGATGCTGGAGACCGATGCCCAGGCCCGCCAGCAGACGGTGATGGCCAAGGCGCGGGCTGAGGCGGCCGCTGAACTGGCCAGGGTGATCAGAGCTGAGCCGGCCGCGGCCGAGAGCCTGCGGCTGTTGCTGGCCAAGGACTGGATGGTCATGGGCGAAAAGCTGGGCTCCGCCCCCGGCGGCAGCGTGCTGATGGTGGATCCCCAGAGCCCGGCCGGATTGCTGGCGGCGCTCAAAGGGCTGCAGGAAAAGGGCTGAGCTCAGCCCCGCAGCACGCCGCGCAGGCCTTCGCTGTAAAGGATGGCCGTGCAGAGAATGCCGCCGGCCCAGCAGAGGCTGCGCAGCGGCGGCAGGTTGGCCACATAGGCGCCGATGTAGCCCAGGCGCAGGGCTGGATGCAGCCAGGCTGCCGCCAGGGCCAGGGCCGCCGGGGCCGAACCCTCCCGGGCGGCCACCAGGGCCAGCAGGCAGGCGGGGGCATGCAGGCTGAAGGCCTCGAAGCAGTTCTGGTGCGCCCAGTTGGCCCGTTTACCCCAGGCCGGCAGGCGCTCGAACATCGCCCGGGGGGCGGCCAGGTCAGCCGGGGTGAAGTCGGCCTGGGAGCGGGCGGCACCGAGGGGGATCAGGCTGGCCACCACCACCGCGCCCGAGAGCACCAGCGACCAGCCACAGGCGGCTCCCATGGACCCCAGCGGTGTCACGGGCAGGGAGACAGCGGCCAGCAAGGCCTGAAACGGCAACGGCAACAGCATGGCGATGGCGAAATCCGGGGGTCTCTTTTCTAAGCTGGCCCAGCGCCGCCCCAGGAGACCAACCCCATGGCTGACAACTACAGCTTCGACGTCGTCTCCGATTTTGATCGTCAGGAGTTGGTCAATGCTCTCGATCAGGTGCGCCGCGAGGTGGACCAGCGTTACGACCTCAAGGCTTCCAACACCGAAATCGATCTCGAGGAGGACAGCCTGACGATCACCACCGCCAGCGACATGACCCTCGATGCGGTGAGCGATGTGTTGCGCCAGAAGCTCACCAAACGCAATCTTTCACTCAAGATTCTCGATTTTCAGTCCCCGGAACCGGTGGGTGGCAATCGGGTCAAACAATCGGTGAAACTGCGCAAAGGGCTGAGTCAGGAGCTGGCCAAGAAGCTCTCCAAAAAAGTGCGCGACGAGCTCAAGAAGGTGACCGTGGCCATCCAGGGAGACAGCCTGCGGGTCACCGGCAAGAGCAAGGACGATCTCCAGCAGGTGATCCAGCTGCTCAAGGGCGAAGACCTGGAGGTGCCGCTGCAGTTCGAGAACTACCGCTGAGGGCTGATGCCGCCAGCAACGCAGGCCGCGGACCGGTGCTGCCGCTGGCAAGCGTCCTGGTGATCAGGATCGCAGCGGCAGTGATTGCCGCGGACTCGCTCGGCACGCCTGATGTGGCCTCG
>CAIJRN010000065.1 GCA_903823115.1 uncultured cyanobacterium | reverse complement strand
GAGCCAGATCTTCGGGATCGCCTTCTCCAACAAGCGCTGGCTGCACTTCTTCATGCTGTTCGTGCCGGTGATGGGTCTGTGGACCAGCAGCATCGGCATCATCGGCCTGGCGCTCAACTTGCGCGCCTATGACTTCGTGTCCCAGGAAATCCGGGCCGCTGAAGATCCTGAGTTCGAGACGTTCTATACCAAGAACATTCTGCTGAATGAGGGTCTGCGCGCCTGGATGGCCCCTGCGGACCAGCCGCACGAAAACTTCGTCTTCCCTGAAGAGGTTCTGCCCCGCGGTAATGCTCTCTGATCTGGGTTGATCTTTGGATTGAATCTGAGTGGATTCAATTCTCATTTCAAGCGCCCCCTTGGGGGCGTTTTTTTATGCTTGAAATCCAGCCAGCTCGGGGTCGCTGCCACTCTCAGGGCCGTTCAAGATCCCGATAGGTTTGCGCCGCACACCTCAGGCAGCTGGCCATGGGATCCGAAGCCATGGTCGATGGCCGTTTCTTGACTCCTGTGCGCAGGATTCGCGGGCGGATCCACCGGGGGGATCCGCCTTCCGCTCCAGGCAGGCCAGGAACGGAAGGCGGATCTTGCCATCGCATGAGACTGTTCCTGCGCACGCGAATCTGGGGGGCGCTGCTGAGATCGTGATCTGCGGGCAGAAGCCCTGGACTGCTATCGCGGAAGTTCTTGATTGTGCCGTTTCGGGCCTTGATCAGGCTTGGGAGGATTCCACCCCTTGGGAGCCGCCAAATTCCCTGTCTTGGCCCAGCTGGCTGAGGGCTTGCGCTCTGACCAATGAACCTGGCAGGGGAGCCACTCGCTGTGACTGTTTCTTGCTATCTTTGGCCTGCTTTGTCAGCAGTGGCGTGGGCGGGCCTCTCCGGAGTGCCAGCCCGAAAGCGTCGCCGGCTGGCGTTCATTTCACCGGAGGTGTCCATGGATCACAGTCATCAACCCCAGGGTCTGCTGATCGCGGAGAACGCCGGCTGAATCGGCCCCGATCCGCTGCGGGCTTGCCCCTGCTGATCGACTCCTGATCAAACGGTTCCGCGCCAGAGCGGACCCGGCGAGAGCCCCCGGTCCCTTCTAGGGATCGGGGGCATCGTTTTGGTGCAGCTGTCGTTGCAGTCGGCTCAGAAGGGTCTGCAGCTGGCCATCGAGTTCCGGCCTGGGGGAGCCATGGCGCTTCAGCACCACCACGCCATCCATCAGGGAGACCGGCGCAAAGTTCAATTGGGGTTGGCTGAGCCACTGCACGCTTTCGCTGAGGGCTTCGCGGTCGTCGTCGAAGGCCTTGCTGTAGCGCTCAAGCCAGTTGAGGTCCACAGCCACCCAGTCCACAGGCTGCGCCTGGCGTTCGCGATTGAGGTAGGCCGTGGAATTCGGGAAGCGCACCAGCACGAACCTCTGGGCGAGCTGGGGCACCAGATTGGTGGAGGCACTGACGCTGGCCTGGCTGGGGATGACGGCCAGGGCTTCGCGGGCCCGCTGACCATGGCGCCATTGCGCCACCGGGCTGGCATGGACCCACGGCCGAACGCTGTCGGGAATCACGAAGGAGAGGCTGCGGTTGGGGTTGGCCATCAGGGCAAACAGCAACGACAGGCCGATGCAGCCTTGCCAGAGGTGCCGGAGGCGGCGGGAGCTCGGCAGCTGTGGGTGACGTTCCCACCAGCAGACGGCCCCGACAAACAGCCCCGGGACCACGAGCAGGGCGTAGCGAATGTTGATCGAGAGAGGGTTGTTGCTGCCCTGGGCCAGGAGCAGCCCCAGCAGGGGCAGGCCCATCAGCAACCAGGCGTCGGCGGAGATCAGGGGGATGAACAGCAGCGGCAGTCCCTGGCCGGCCAGATAGCGCAGGGTTTCAAGGGGCGGATGCACCAGTTCGTGCAGCAGCACCGCCGGTTGCTGCAAGGCCTGTTTCAGCACCTCCAGGCTGCTGGCCCTGGTGCTGCCCGGCACGTATTGACCGAAGTTCTCGATCATGAAGCGCTGGGCGTTGTCTTCGCTGAACAGGGGCATCAGCACATTGGTGACCAGGGCCACCCAGCCGGCGCCGTAGAGGATCAGGGCCAGGGCCAGGGGCCAGCGCCGCGATTCGCGCCACCAGAGCCAGAGCCCCACCCCCACAAGCAGCACGCCGGTGTCCTCGCGGATCAGCGGGATCAGCAGAGTGCTCACCCCCACCAGCCAGGGCCGCCTGAGCCGCAGGCCCAGCACCAGCGCAAAAAACAGCAGCGGCAGCTGGCAGAGGTCGGTGAAGTTTCCCCAGGTGGGCCCCACCACCGCATTGGCGCCGAAGAAGGCCAGGGTGAGGGTCGCGGCCGTGACGGGCTTCAGCCGCTCCACGGCAAGCCGGTGCAGCACGAGCCCCGCCGCTGTCATCAGCCCCACCTGCACCAGCGGCAGAGCCAGAGGTCCCAGCACCGCCACCAGAGGAATCCACAGGGCCAGGGTCGGTGTGAAGTGCTGGCCGAGGCGGTGATAGCCCAGCTGGGGAAGCTGGCCGCTGTGCACCACGTTGGTGGACAGCTGGGAGGACAGGGTGCTCTCAAACGGATGGCCGTGGAGACCGTTCCAGAGCACCTGCAGAAAGATGCCCTGGTCGTAGGAGGCGGTGAGTGACTGCAGCCGCCACCACTGCAGCAGCAAACCCACCACAGCAAACAAGGTGGCTGCCAGGGCCACCAGGCGGTTCGTGTTCAAGCTGGAGGGACGGTTCAGCATCGGCTCCTGGAAGGGGGCGTGCTGAGACCTTTCCAGTCGCAAAACAGGGACGCCGAATGCCACCACATCTTGGTGGCTGAGCTCACGGATGAATCGCTGGGATGGATTCAACGCTTGCGGGCGCCTCTGCAAGGAGCCTGCGAGGTCGATTCAGGGGGGCAGCCTGGACCCACTTGTCGGAGAACAGCTGCAGGCTGCGGCGCTGAAGTCCTCCGCTCTGGACCTACCCGTGGGGGCCGAGCTGATGGGCCCCGGCCTGCACCCGCTTGACCACCTCCTCGATGGCGGACGGCAGGTGCTGGCGCAGGTCCCCGAGGCGCCAGAGTCGCCCTGAAAGCACGCCGCTCAGATCGGCAAGGGCGCTCACCACCGGTTGCCGGCGCACCGCCGCCGGCGCCTGATCCAGGCCGTTGACGGCGGCCGCCGGCCGCCAGTCGGCCATCTGCACCACGGCTCGATAGGCAGCCGGCCAGGGGTTGGCCGGCTGCAGCTGGCTGAGCCTGCTGTACCAGCCTTCGGCCTCGCTGGGGCGATTGTTCAAGGTGGCCAGCAACGCCAGGCTCCAGAGGGCATCGCCATCGTTGGGATCCTGCTCCAGGCGCTGCCGGGCCCAGGTCCGAACGCGCTGCTGATAGAGGAAGTGACCATCGAGCTGATGTTCCGGGCCGATGCGGGCGAACAGGGTCGCCAATCCCTCCGGCCCCCGCTCCATCCCCCGGGCCAGGGCGATGAACTGGGGATCGAAACGCGGCGCAGCCCCGTCGCGCCGCTGCCACAGCTCGACGCGGCGCCCTTCGCTCCAGGGCCAGCTGCCCACCTGCTTGAAGCGGCCATCGCGGCGCACCTTCAGACTCAGCTCCCGTGACGGCGGCCGGTTGGTGCCCTGGTCGCCGCTGGCCAGCAGGATCCAGCTGCTGCGCTCCAGCACCAGGGAATGTTCATGCCGCTGGCGGCCGAGGCGGCGGGCTTCGATCCGGCCGCCGCCCAGACGCCCCAGATAGGAGACGGTCTGTTCATTGAGATCGGGGCTGCCCGGAACCACCAGCAACGTGGTGGGGGCATCGCCCACCGAGGCCCGCATCCTGGCGATCGCCGCCGGGATCGGGCTTGGCCCTGGCCGCTCGATCGAGGCCAGGGCTGTCTGGGCGGTGGCCCCTGCCGCCGCCAGCAGCCCGCCGCCGAGCAGGCCGGCGCTCAGGGCAGGTCCCCAGAGCCGCCGCAACTCCAGCCCCAGCTGCCACCAGCCGCGGGCCAGCAGCAGCAGCAGCAGGGGCAGCACCGGGGCGATGTAGCGGGCGTCCTTGTTGGGGCTGAGGGTGGTGGCCAGGGCCCCGGCCAGGGTGCAGCCGAGCAGCCAGGACCAGCCTGCCGGCAGCGATTGCCAGGGGTGACGCCATCGGCAGCGGAGTTGGCCGCGGCCCCGCCAGAGCAGCAGCAGCCCCCCCGCCAGGCCCGGCACCAGGATCGGCAGGCCCAGCTGCTGGGGCCAGAGCCGTGGATACCAGAGCAGCGAGGCCAGGCTCAGGGGCGGGGGATCGCCCTCGGCGGCGGCCGATTCGATCACGGCCCGGTTGGTGCCGCTCAAGGTGGTGATCCAGTTGTGGTGCAGCCAGGGCAGCAGCAGGCCCAGCACCAGCAGCAAGGCCACCAGGGCTTGGAGGCGCCGCCGGCGCTGACCCATGGAACGGAGGGCGGCCCAGAGGCTGGGCAGGGCCACCACAAGCAGGGCACTCTGTTTGACCAGCAAGGCCCCCGCCACCGCCAGGGCGGCGAGGATGGCCTGGCGCCAGCGCCCGCCGGCGGGGGACTGGGTCTGCCAGCGGCCCAGCAGCCACAGGGCCAGGGTGGTGCTGGCGGTGAGCGGAATATCGAGGGTGTAGTCCACGCGCAGGGCCGTCAGCGCCGGACAGAGGGCCACCAGGGCAGCGGCCAGCAGGCCGAAGCTCCGCCCCCCCAGCTGGCGGCCCCAGCAGGCCACCACCACCAGCAGCAGGCCATGCCAGAGGGCCAGGCTCCAGCTGGCCTGATCGGCGCTCTCGCCGCTGAAGGCCATGACGCTGCCATCGATCAGGGAGGCCAGCGGCGGAATCTTGGGGGAAAGATCGAGCAGATGGGCCCAGCCCAGCCAGCCGCCGCCCCGCAACAGGCCGAGGGCCCGGCCATGGTCGACGGCACTGTTGAGGTAGTCGGCCTGATCCCAGCTCGGCAGGCGGCCATCGGCGGCGAGCCAGAGCCGATCGGCCAGGGTGGCCCCGGCCCAGAGGAGCAGCAGCAGCAGCCACCAGATCAGCCGTTGCCGGCGCGGGTTGCCGGGCTTCAGGGTCTGGCCGGGACTGTCAGGCATGGGGGTTGGAGCGGCCAGGCAGGGCCTTGGCAAGCAGTGTGCCCGAGGGGCCGGAACCCAGTCCGTTCGAACAGCTGGCACACACTCGTTGGTGTTCTCTGCCACATGACGTGATCATTTGGCAGGCGCATTGCGCCATTACGTGTGAGGTTCCAATGAAATTTTTCCAGCAACTGCTGGTCGCTCCTGCGGCTCTCGGCCTGTTGGCCCCTATGGCCGTCAGCGCTGCCGAGCTCAACCTGACCGACCTGAACCAGTACGCCGGTTCCAGTCAGGACCAGGTCACCAGCGTCACCCAGTTCTCCGACGTCAAGCCCACTGACTGGGCTTACCAGGCTCTCTCCAACCTGGTTGAGCGCTACGGCTGCGTCGCCGGCTATCCCAACGGCACCTTCAAAGGCGGCCAGGCCATGACCCGCTACGAAGCGGCTGCCCTGCTCAACGCCTGTCTCGATCGCGTCACCGAAGTGACCGACGAGCTCAAGAAGCTGATGGCTGAGTTCGAGAAGGAACTCGCCGTGCTGCGCGGCCGCGTCGATGGCCTTGAGGCCAAGGTCGGCGAGCTTGAAGCCAACCAGTTCTCCACCACCACCAAGCTGAAGGGCATCGCCACCTTCGTGCTCGGCGCCAACAGCTTCGGCGGCAGCAACAGAGATGCCTCTAACTTCGCTGCCTATCAGGAAGGAGCCACCTCCTTCAACTACGACGTTCGCCTGAACTTCGACACCAGCTTCACCGGTAAGGACCTGCTGCGCACCACCCTGCGCGCCGGCAACTTCGCCGACTCCGCCTTCGGCAATGGTGGCCTCAACCAGCTTGAAGTCGCCTTCCAGGAGAACTGCGGTACCGGCGTCGACTGCGGTGACGTGGTCGCCATCAACCGCTTGTTCTACCAGTTCCCGATCGGCTCCAACTTCACCGCCACCATCGGTGGCCGGGTTCGTCAGGACGACATGCTGGCCATGTGGCCCAGCGTGTACCCCGCTGACACCGTTCTCGACGTCTTCACCTACGCCGGTGCCCCCGGTGCCTACAACCTGAACCTCGGTGCAGGTGCGGGTCTGTGGTGGAAGAGCGGCAACTTCAGTGTCAGTGCCAACTACGTGTCCGCCAATGGCGACGGTGGTAGCCCCAACGCTTCTGCCTGCTACGACAGCAAGGGCAACTACACCGGCCAGGGTTGTGGCGGTATCGGCACTGCCGCTTCGCAGGAAACCGGCACTGTTCAGGTTGCTTATGCCGGTTCCAACTGGGGCCTGGCGGCTGCTTACAACTACAGCAATGGTGTTGGCGTCGCCAGCGGTACTCCGTTTGCTATCGCTCCTCAGGCTGCGGCTCCCGGTGGCTCCACCTACGGCTTCAGCTCGATCAATTCGGTCGGCGTGAGCGGCTACTGGCAGCCCAAGAACAGCGGCTGGTTCCCCTCGATCAGCACCGGTTGGGGTCTGAACTCCTACAACATCGAAGATAACGCCTTCAACTTCGACGGTCCCACCAGCCAGTCCTGGTATGTTGGCCTGCAGTGGGCTGATGCCTTCATCAAAGGCAACTCCCTCGGCATGGCTGTGGGTGAACCCACCTTCATCACCGGCTGTGGTGATGTGTGCAACAACTACAATGGCGATCGCAACACAACTCCTCACGATGGCAACTACGCCTGGGAGTGGTGGTACAAGTTCCAGGTCACCGACAACATCAGCGTGACCCCTGCCATCTACTACCTCAGCAACCCGCTGGGTAACGTTGGCTACATCATCAACCAGGGTTCCGGCGACTCTGGCGCTGCGCTGACCAACTTCGGCGGCATCGTCAAGACCACCTTCAAGTTCTGAT
>CAIJRN010000064.1 GCA_903823115.1 uncultured cyanobacterium | reverse complement strand
CTGTTCCCCGCCTACTGGGTGAGCCGGCACCCCCAGCTGTTCTGCGCCATCGCCTCCTATTCGGCTGAGTTGGCCTATGCCCATAGCCGTGAGGCCCGGCACTACTACCGGCTCACCGGCCATTCCCTATCCAAGGATTCGGCGGCAGTCGGCAACTGGCTCACGCCGCAACGGGGCGGCTGCATCGCCGCCGGTGTGCGCGGCCCGTTCACGGGCAAGGGCTACAACCTCGGGATCATCGATGACCCTTACAAGGGCCCGGAGGATGCCAAGTCGGCCCTGCAGCGCGAGCGGCTGATCGACTGGCTCAAGAGCGTCTGGTTCACCCGTGCTGAACCCGGCCAGAGCAGCGACGGCCAGTGGCTGCCAGCGGCCCAGGTGGTGGTGCAGACCCGCTGGGATCACCACGACATGACCGCCTGGCTCCTTGAGCAAGAGGCAGAAGAGAACCCCGAGCACTGGACCGTTCTCAACCTGCCTGCCATCGCCGAGCCGATCAACATCGCGATGCCGATCCCGCCCACCTGCACCCGCGTTCCGGACTGGCGCCAACCCGGCGAGCCACTTTGCCCCGAGCGGGTGCCGCTGGAGGTGCTGCAACGCATCCGCACCCGCCTGGGCTCTTACTGGTGGAATGCCCTCTATCAGCAACGCCCCAGCCCGGCGGAGGGCCTGCTGTTCCGCAAGACCTGGATCCAGCAGCCGCTGCCGATCGCACCGGGTCAGCCCCGCCGTTATGCGCCCCTGGTGCTGAGCTGCGACCTGAGCTTCAAGGACGGCAAGGACAACGACGCCTGCGGCTTTGCCCTGTTGGGCTTGCTGGAGCCCCAGCGCCACCTGGCGGTGGAGGCACGGCGGAAGGGCCTGGTGCTGGCCACTAACGCCGCTGGTGCTCAGCGACCCGGGCAACACTCATGTGATGGACCGAATGCCCCCGACCCGTGGGCGGAGCTGCAGATCGAGGTGCTCTGGGCCCACCGCCAGAAGCTGGACCTGCCGGGGGTGATCCGCTTCCTGCTGGCCTCTTTGGCCTCGCTGGAGCGGCAGGGCCTGCGGCCCGATGCGGTGCTGATTGAGGACGCCGCTAATGGCCCGGCCGTCTGCCAGCTACTCAGGCGCCAGGTGCCGGGCCTGATCGCCATTCCGCCCAAGGGCAGCAAGGCCTCCCGTGCTCATGCCGTCGCCCCGTTGGTGGAAGCCGGCCAAGTGCGCTTCCACCGCCGTTCCGACTCCCTGATCGAGGAGATGCTCGCCTTCTCGACCCGCGGCGGCATCGACGACCAGGTGGATGCCTTCTGCCAGGGAGTGCTGTGGATCGAGCAGAGGTACTGGCGTGGCCGAGGCAGCAGCCAAGCGCCGGTGCCGATGGTGTTCTCCCGCTGAGCCATGACGACGACCCTGCAAAGGCCAACACGCTTCCACGGCGATCTGCTGGTGGGAAGCGAGTCGCAAGCTCAGCTGCTGCTACCCCTCTGGCACCGGCCCACACCACCGAGGCGTCACAAACCCAAGCCAGGGATCAACAGCGCTGTGCAGCTGGTGCTGGCCTTCCCGCCACCACCCAGGGTGCTGCGCCGCAGGCGGCAGAAGCCCAGGCATTGCCACAGCGCCGCCAATGAGCTGGCGATGCAGCACCTGGACATCGCCGACAAGGTGGCCGCCAACCTCTCACGCCGCACAGGCCATCCGATCGAAGACCTGAGGCAGATCGCGATGATGGGCATCATCGAGGCCTCCCGCCGCTATTCCCCCGAACGTGGACAGTTCCGCCCTTATGCCCGCACCTATGCGAACGGCGAGGTCTATCACTTCTTGCGGGATAAGGGCTTCCTGATCAAGGTGCCGGCCAGCTGGCGGGAGCTGCATGCTCGTGGGCTGAAGTTGATGCGGTTGGGGGTGGAGGCGGCGGATGTGCCGGTGCGGCTGGGGTTGAGTGTGGAGCGGTGGCGGGAGATTGTGGAGGCCTGTAGTCAGCGGGTGGTGGCGATGGACGTAGGGGAGGATATTTGACATCCGACCCAAGCAGGTGACGACGGCAGGTCACCTAGGCTGGGTTGGAGAAAATATACCGCATACATCCAGATCGAACCCATTTGGCAGCGGCTAGGTTTTTACTTGAGCTGGGAACCAGGCATCGCCACTCTCTTTCAAGGCATTTCCATTCTTTGACCAATTTGAAGGGTATTTTTCTTTGTCTTGTCTCATCAGTGTTGCGCAAGGCATGATTACTGCAAGGTATGAACGCTGCTCATCGTCCTGCTCGGATAAGAGGGTGCATACGTCATAGAGCGTGCAAAAATTGACTCCGTCGCAAGCGAAGTGATGGCAGATCATCTCTCTCAGCTTCAGTTCTGCCTTGGAGCGTGGCTGGCGGAATGGGTCGATATCTGTTCCTCTCGGCAGCTCAGGTAACTTGAAATTGTGGGTAGAGTAGTAATAATCGACGATATGCTGAACCGAGCTGAGCTTCGCTTCGACGCGGGCCTTTGTCTCTCTATATTCTGGCGAGTCCGGCTTCAAAAACTCGTACCAGGCGCTATAGCAGGGCATTTTGGTTGGTTGGTCAGGTCGGTTTAGAAGTCTAGGCCGGAGACTATTGGGCTTGGGATGTCGAACTTCAGAGCTTAGCCTAACGCCGCATAGCGACGGCTACAGCGATAGTGATGTGCTGGCTTTCACTTGAAAACGTGCTCTCGGTGGAATGCTAAATACCTCTTGTGCTCTAGTTCTACTCTCCTTAAGCACATATCGGAATGAATGCCTAAGGCGCTTGCGTCATCCGCCGTGAGTAGCTTGGATGTTATTATCCTTCCTTCATCGTCAAAACTGATATATCCGGAGTCGAAGCACGCATCAAGTGCTGGAGACAACAAAAGTCCATTGTACAGACTTAGCCGCTCCTCCAGCCCGGCCTTGGCCCATGGTTTGATGTGAGAGGCACGAAGCAGAGCCGCTTCTGCGCAACCTGTCACTGCGCAGGATGACCAGTAGTCGATTAAACTTTCACGGAATCTGCCTTGGCCAACGCGAGCTTTGACAATGGCTTCGCGTTCTGTGGATGAAAGGCTTAGATATGCCTGAACATCGGCGAGCTTGTTCTCCATCTGCGCCGCCAGCATCCATGCGAATGAGTGAGCGTCAAGCAAGGTCACTTCACCTGCAAGGCTCTCTGTAAGCATAGCTTTGAGTTCGGCGATAAGGCTTATATAGGTTGAGTAGTTTTCCCATGAGCACCGATGACTGGTCTTGAAGTTTGCGCCCAAATGCTTGAAAGCCCGATCAAAGAAGGTAGGCGCAATTGGAAGATACTTTGATCGGTCCTTAAGGAAAAACAAGTAGGCCAGAAGTGGGTAGGTCTTCCCGAAAATGGCGACTAACTTGGCAAAGGACTTTTCGTCTTGTTGTTCGTGAAAGAGCTCGAATAGACATACCTCGATTTTTTGCAACTTGTCTTTTTGGTTCCTAGTTTCATAGAGTGGCTGGTGTGGACGAGCTGCCTTGCCGAACCGCGCCTGCCATGGCACAAGATTGCTATTGGGTATTTCAATGGCCCCAATTACTGCTTCAGTTATGTCGCCGCTTCCAACGTCGGATTGCTTCCAATCTTGAAACGCGAGTGCTGCTCGGCCCGCATGGTGAATTTCGTACTTGTAGCCCTCTTGTCCCTCGGTATACGGATTCGACGCAAAAGACAAAAAAGCAATACTGGATTGTTCTGCAACGAAAATCTTAAACGCTTCGAACTGCTGCTGAAACAGGTAAGGATCGATGTGGGGCATGTTGACTTCCCGTCCAGGACTCCGTGAAAGCTAACCGGTTTTCGGCGGTCTGCAGAAGCTGGTGATTAGCCACACATACTGCATGGGCCATCGATTGTGCCATCGTCCGCAGACTTGCTATATGGTTCATTGCCTAGATTCATGGGAGGCACCACCTGGATCACGGATTGTTACACGATCCGTAGAATAACTCTGCGAATCCCAAGGCTGGTCAGCGGGGCGTCATGATGCCGATAAGCTTAAGTAGATTGCTAATGTTTGGAACTTGGTTTTCACATTATTGTGGACGAGTAATCTAGGAATCGAGCTGATGTATCCCCTGCTCCAGTAGGTGCTTGACGAACAAATGTCGGAACGTCTGACAGGCCGTCTATTTGCTAATCTCGGCTGATCAGACGCTGGAGTTGACTACTCAGCGGTCGATGGAAGATTGTGCTGGCTTGTAGTCAGCGGATGCTGGCGCTTTAGGTGGGCGAGGAAGTGAGTCCTTGGTGCTAGTCATTCATCAGCATCCCAGATCCTCGTTACCGTCCCTTCAATTGTCAAGCCGTTGTATAAGGCCATTGCGGTGCATTCCTCAGGCGTATGCATTGGGTCACATGTCTTCTCGAGAGTAATGATGATCTTCGTCCCTACAGGTATATCCTGGGATTCCTCAGATAAGAACCAAAGCCAAGCCGATGCCTCTTTCGCGCTGTCTGGGAATATATTGGTTTGGGGAATAATTAGCATGCAAGGTTCATTCGCTTGCTCGCTGGAAAAGGCGACAAAGGTGTCAAATGCAATGCCTGAAATGTGGTGAAAATCTCTCTCCGAAATTTTCAGGGAAAGGTCAAAATTGGGCTCAATGTAGGAGGTCATCGCCGACTATTCAACATGGAACATATTTGGACGCCTACATACTACATCGTCGAGGCTCCAGTCCCGAGACGACACGCTGAGAGTGCATTCGAGGCTGTGCGACTCAGCGCCGGGATAGATTCTGAAGGCATCCATCTGCCTTATCGCTGTTGCTTGCATGACAACTCCCCATCTCTCGATAGGCGCAGGTGCCCTCAAGTATTGGCGGTCAGAGAATATCAAGAGTGATCTAAGTTGGAAGCTGCACACTGGCTGGATGCATTAGGATGCTAAATGCTCCCATATGGAAGGAAGACATTAAGGCCGCTCCGCCATGGTATGCCGCGCCAGTAATGATTATGCTGAACTTGGCAATGTGTGCGCGACTTTCAAGCCCTTGTCTCCTATTCGGATGGTGATATGCTATCTGAAGATGATCGCATAGTTGTCGCGCTTGACTTGCTGTTTCTGGCATGGATTTTCGCCCTTGTTGCTGTATAGACGGCTTGCCTGTCACTCGTCAACTCACTCGCGAGAACAACCCTGCCCTCGTCTCCACCGCTCGCCTCTATTGATATGTCGAAATACGCGTCGTGGATGGTTGGTAATTCATGTTAAGTGCCAGCTCACGTAATGAGATGCCAGCGCAATGCCAACAGATTTGGCTCTATTTGCTCTCTTGCCCGCCTTTGGAGCTGGTTTTGGGGTAGTGGGGCTCGATCAGATCGATCAGCGCCTTCCATGGCACAACGGCCCCTTCTCCGCCAGAAATCGCTCGCGATTTGTGCGCTGTTTGGCCGTGGTTTGCTCGTAATCACCATAGCCAAGCTGCTTGCCCCCATCAACCCAGTCCATACCTGCAATCACAGGCCTATTTCGCGCAGGTGGGGCTGGGTTTTCCATTGTTTCCTTAAGTCTTGGCCATACGCATTTGCCATTCTTGCCTATCAGTACGGCTATCAGTGAACCGTCCCAACACTTGAGCCCACTTGGGCATCGCAGCAGTCATCACCTGCAGTAGTGATCAAGCAACTTAGGGGCCCATTCTGGTATGGCACCGACAGAGTAGGCTTCCAGTTCAATTGCCTTGGTTGATGGCGGACCTTTGTACAGTGATGAACTCAGCTGCTGTTGATAAGTTCTTGCTGGATCCACCTGGATTCCCATCGGCTCACTATTTCTGCCGAGTCCCCCAGCTCGGCAGGACTGAGCTACGTGGGCTGACTCATGAGCTAATGCCTGCGCCAAAGTGGAAGTACCCATTGAGACAGTGGATGGACGAATCCTTAACTCACCCCGGCTCGGATCCCACTCCCCGCCTGCATTTGGGGTTACACTATCCGAGATTAAGATATGAACTCCTTTTGTGGTCAACTTGTTCGCAATTTCCCTGATTACACGTTCATCGGGCGGAGTGCTGGGCTTTTCGGAATCTTGTTGCGCCTTGCCAATCAGAAGCTCGATATCTGCAGGAGTTCTGATTTGCCAACTATTTCTCGTTGATGCACTATAGGGAGCGGTCCAGGTCGTCAAGGCTCTTGGATTAGCCCACATGAAAAGATAGCTGCCAATGAGACTTGTCGGCAGAAGCCATGCAAATAGGGTTTTGCTATTTTTCCAATCTCTACCTAATTTCCCTTTTGATGCTGGTCGGTGTGCTGCTGTCCTGGAAGCCTGAGTGGTTAATACCCTTCCACAGGCGCCGCAGACTGCCCTGCCGCCAAGGCTTCGATCATGCCTTATCAACTTGCTATTGCATTGAGGGCAGCGACGGGCCATGAAGGTAAATCAGTCAGCGAGAGCATATTGGCAAATGCATCTTACAGGATTGAATGCAAAATGCACTGAATTCATGTAGTCAACCAATAGGTCCCCCAGCGTTGCAACTGGATCCGCAAGTTAGCCCGCAGGCTATCTTAAGGAATAATCCCTGACTATCTCAACGATTTCGTCAAGTTTTCCATTCATTGATCTTGCTGTAAAGTGATCTGTCAGCACTACGACTCCAGCCTGGCCTCTCGAAACGGCAAACTGGCCCTCTATTGCAAATGTCTCTCCTAAAAACAACTCCTTATAGTCAGGCCAATAGTTCTTGCCGTAGCCGATCACAATTCTAGGGCGATGCTCTTGTAAGACTTGCCGAAGAAACTCAATGCGGCGAGGTTTAATGGCGTGGTAGTATTCGTCGCGTGAAGTAAACTGAGGAATGAGTTCTTCGTAGCCCCAGCTGGCTACGCTTGGCTTGGGAATGGGCATCAACTCACATAAAAGCGATGAATTGTGAAGCCGCCCAAGATGATTGGCCTGGTAATCGCGAATATTTTCTGTGCTTGGCTGCACTCCTTCAAGTCGTAGCATTATATAGCACATGCCGCGCCAGGTTGGCTGAATGACCTTCTTGCCGGAATGATGTTTTGTCATGCCAAGCAGAGCATGGGCTTCAACACAATCTTCTACCCGCCTGAATTTTAGTCGTGTAAGGATATTGGCTTCGCCGCCGCCAGCTTCTTCCATACCCAGAAACCAAGCACAGGCATCTAGGTCTCCGTATCCGATGAAATTGAGTAGGTGCTCAAGCTCGGCATTGGTGAGGGATTTTGTCATGACTCATCCTGGCATTGTCTGCGGGCTAACTCATTCTTCGCGAGTACCGGGAACCACGGAACCCGCTCCAATCGTTTCCGAGAACGACTTCGGCTGTGACGAGACCGAGGGCTGAAACTTCCGCGCAGACAAGGACCCGTCGACTGGCTCCTTCATCAATAGCCATAGTTGACGGGTCTGAGAACCACTCGTTCGCCCTGCTACACAAGCCTGAACAACCTTGGTGGCAAAAGCAGATAGTCCGGTCCGCTGCGCGTGCATCCAGCCCCCTCTGCCCCATGGAGCCAGTACCCCAGCCTGATCGCCCTCCAACCCTCCCTGCAGATCGCCGCCGACTGCTGGAACCTGCTCTCCGCCCCTGACGGCAGCAGCAGGAGGCAGGTGTACCTGCCCCAGGGTGAGCGGGAGCCCCAGGGCGCCTACGAACGCCGACTGGCCGCCGCCCGACCCTCGGGCTTCTTCCGAGACGCCCTGCGCACCTACGCCGGAATGCTCAGCCGGGGCAGCTGGCTGAACCTGCCGAGCAACTTGGCGTCGGTGCTGACCGATGTGGATGGCCGGGGCACGGACCTGGGGGTGTTCCTGGCCTCGGCAGACCTGCTCGTCCTGCGGGACGGCGCAGCCCTGGTGCTGGTGCTGCCCCCCGAGCACAGCTGGCCCAGCGAGGGCGACCGGCAGGAGGCCCTGCGCCGCGGCGATCGGCTGTCGTTGCCCCGGCTGCAGCTGGTGCCCCGGGCCGATGCTCTGAACTGGGCGCTCCCCTCCAGCCATGGGCTGCCGAGCCGGATCCATTGGCGGGAACCCCAGCACCAGGGCATCCAGCCAGTGCCGCCTGGCACTGAGGCGGCGGTGCGGGAGCAGATCGCTTCGCTGCTCGGTGATGCCGATGCGCCTGACCACTGGATCTACCGGAGCCTGCAACTCACCGAGGCCGAGGGTCAGGCCACGGGCATGGAGGTGTGCCTGCATCCGGTGACGGCCGACCCGAGCGAGCCCAGCGGCTGGCGTTGTGATCCGCCCACCTCCACCCGCTATCCAGGCCTGACCCGCCTGCCGGCCTGCTGGTACACCTCCGATGGCTCGGCCTTCGGGGATGGGGACCTGCCGCACCTGGGCCTGGCCTATCAGTACCTCAACCACTTCCGTTGCAAGAGCGAGTACGAGGAACTCCTCTCCCGCACAGCCCTGCCGGTGGGCGTGCGCATGGGGATGGTCGACACCCTTGGCAACAGCACCGCCGGCCCTGTGGTGCTGGGCCCAAACACCTGCATGGACCTGCCGGCGGATGCGTCCTTCGAGTTCGTGGAGATCCGAGCGCGTTCCCTGGCTGAGCACCGGGCCTGGCTGCAGAGCCTCGATGAGACCATGCGCCGCGATGCCCTGATCCCCAGCAGCAGTGGCGGCGCAGCCCGCACTGAGCTGGAGATCAGCCTGACGGCCAGCCAGAGCTACGCGCTGCTCCAATCCCTGGCGATCCAGAAGGCCTCGCTGTTCTCCACCCTGCTGGAGCACTGGGTCTCCCTCACCGGCGAAACCCTCGATCCCGGCGCCGGCCTGCAGGTGTCGGTGAGCCCACTGGCGCCGCCGATCCAGGCCCAGCCCAAGGTGGGCGAGTGGATCGAGCTCTACGACCGGGGCGTCATCACCCGTGAGGAGCTGCGGCACCAGCTGACGCTGGCCACGGCGCAGTCGCTGTCCTCTCCGTCGCTGCAGGTGCCGGTGGCAGGGATGCACTCGGAGCCAGCTCCTCCGGCCTCTGAACCCCCGGCGGATGATGGTGCGTCGCAGACCACGGAGGCCAGATCGCCAGCCCGGGCCAGACGCCGGCGGCAACAGGGGGCATGACCCCCACCCCCGCCTGGCAGCCGGACGATCTCGAGGCGATCCGGCGGGCCCTCTCGATTCCGGTGCAGCTTCAGGCGCTGGAGGCCATCGCCGCTGCCATGGCTGGCCTGCTGCAGACCCATCCTGCTGCGATCCCCTCGGCCCAGGCCGAACTGTCGGCGATCGCCTTGATCGATCAGCAGCTCGCCGACCTGACCCCCGAGCAGTTGCAGGCGCCGATCGAGGTGCGCCGCAATGCCGCCGTCGCCGGGGCCATCGGGGCTGATGGGGAACTGCCGGTTAGCAAGGCCGACGTGATCGAGTACGCCACCGACCTGCTGCGAGAAGAGGTGGTGACGCGCTTTCAGCAGCCCGCGCCCCTGGATCTGCTCCTCCGCAGGCAGCGCGCCAGCCATGGCCAGGCTCTGCTGCTGATGCTGCCCTCACTGGCGATCTGGAGCCGCGATCCACTGCTGGGAACAGGCAGCGGCGGCAGCCCGTTCCAGGTGGCGATGGCCCGGGGCTGAGCGATGGCGCCTTTCTCCATCCCCGCAACAGCAGCTGGCAGGACACCGCTGGATCGCTACGCCAACGCCCGCATCCTGCTGTTCGCCAATCAGGTTCCAGGGGTGCTCGAATCCCCCCGCATCGGTCGGTTTCTCTTCGAGGCGTTCCTCAAGCGACTGCGGCAGATCTCCTCCAAGGAAAACTCCCCTGGCGTCGACACCGGCGACTTCACCTACGAGGGGTTTTTGACACGCGGCGCTTTGCTGCCACTCCAGTCCAGCGATCCCTGGGACTGGCTGGAGCGGGAGATCGCCTGGTCGACTGTGGGGCAGCGGCCCCTGCTGGCTGATGGCGGCACCTTATTGACGCCCTGCAGTGGGG
The DNA here is from genome assembly GCA_903823115.1 of uncultured cyanobacterium. Classification (GTDB taxonomy): domain Bacteria; phylum Cyanobacteriota; class Cyanobacteriia; order PCC-6307; family Cyanobiaceae; genus Cyanobium. The sequence goes on along the minus strand of CAIJRN010000064.1, from coordinate 54,860 downwards.
CCATCTGGCTCGGGGACCTCTCCACCCTCACCAGCCCCGGCTCTCTCCCTCCGGCCAATCGCGCCCAGTTCGCCGCCTTCTCCGTGCTGGAGTTCGGCGGTCTCTACGGCCCCGGCGGGATCGGCTCCTTGACCCAGCCACTGCTGGGGGAGCGGATCGAGGCCTCGTTCAAACCCAACCGGGTCGTGGTCATCGTCCCTGGCGACACCTTGCTGGTGCTGGCCGAACGGCATGGCACCAGCGTGGCGGTGCTGCGCACCTTGAACCCGGAGCTGCTGCTTGGAGCGGCTGACCCGCTACCGGTGGGGAGCTGGCTGTTCATTCCGCGGCGCCGCATCACCACGACGACAGGGACCACCTCAACCGTCGCCGCCAGCAGCACGGCGTTGATGGCCTCGCCGCTCTATACCCCCGAGGCCCTGGCCTCTCACCTGAGCATCACGGTCGCCACCCTCGAGAACTGGGCCGCTGCTGGCTATGGCCCCACGCCGATCCAGCTGGGCGGGCTGATCCGTTATGCCGCCGCCGACGTGGAGGACTGGCTGGCGCGGCAGATCGAGCTGTCGCATTCGTGATGATGGCGCTGGCAGAAGGTCAGTCCGCTCCTGTCTGACTCGGGCGAATCTCTACCCAGGGCTCGCCGTCGCTCAGATGCGCCACCGCACGGGTCAAGGTGGTCGACAGAACCTCCTGCAGCGCAGCGTTGCTGCAGTTCCCCAGACGCAGCCAGATCACCTGCGGAGGCGGACCCTGCTCCTCCAGCAGGCGGATGAAGTCGCGGTCTTTGGTCATCACCACCGCGCTTGCCGACCGTGCTGCCTGAAAGATCACCGGATCACTCGCATCGCGCAATCCGACATCACGCACCGCGACTGCTTGGATTCCCCACCCCTGCGCGTTGATCCACTCGGCCAGCTGCGGCGGCAGCTGGGCATCCAGCCAGAGCGTCATCCCACCAGAACGGGGTGGTCGATCTCCCGTGCTGCATAGGCCAAGGCGGCTTTCAGGTCCTCCGCTTCCAGATCAGGGAAGTCGGCCAGGATCTGCTCGCTGCTTTGCCCGGCGGCATAGAGCTCCAGGATGTCCTGCACGCGGATCCTCATGCCGCGGATGCACGGCCTGCCGCCGCACTGATCGGGGTTGTGGGTGATGCGGCTGCTCATGGCTCAAGGCTAAGCGCCTCAGCCGGGCGGGTCAGGGTCCGGTTCAGGACCTGCCACGAGCAGCCTCGGCCGCCGGGCCGTGTCGATCAGCAGGTTCTGCAGCAGTTCATGGCTGCTCACCAGGAGGTGGACCATGAGAGCAGCCGTGACCTTGGGCTCGGCCACGAGATCCCCTTGGCAGTCGGCCAGGGCGCCCCTGAGCTCACGGATCTCTCGGCCGATGTTGGCCGCCATGTCAGCTGTGCTCTCGCGGCGCATCGAACTGAGGGGGGGCGATCCATCGGCTCACTCTGATCGTCCCGCGGGGCGAGCGGCGAATCAGGCAATAGGCGGTGAACGCAGCCCGGATGGGGCGTTCCTTCACGACAGCCGCGATGGGTCATGGCCACTGCCACCTCTGCTCCCCCTTCCAGCACCAGCTCCGCAGCCAGCAACGGCCAGGGCGCTGACGACAACTACGCCGCAAGCCAGAGCGCCGATGGCGGTGCTGATCCCCAGGGCGGTGACAACCTCCCCAGTGATCCGCCTGCGGCCTCCCAGCCTCCGGCTTCAGCAACGCCCCCCAGCGACATCGGAACCGACGACAGTCGGTCCGCCGATCCGCTCAAGGCCGAGCGCCGCAAGAACAACCAGCTGGAAAAAGAAATCCGCACTCTGCGGCAGCAGCTGAACCGCTTCTCGGAAATCAACCCCGAGGAATACTCCCGCCTGCAAGAAGCGGAGCGCCAGAAGCAGGTGCTCGAGGAGCGCATGGAGCTGCGCGAACGTCAGATGGAGGAGGCCTCCGCCCAGAGGGTCGCCGCTGTCGCCGCCGAACGGGACGATGCCCGCGGTCAGGTGCTGCAACTGCGCAAGGACCGCCTGCTGGAGCGCGCCTTCTCCCAGGCCGAGGGCCGCACCGGCGGCGATCGGCGGGGGACCTTCTTTGACATCTTCAAGGGGCAGTTGGGCAGTTGCTTCCGCCTCGGCACCGACAAGGACGGCAAGGACGTGCTCGAACCGCTCGATGGCCAGGGCAAACCCCTGCTCGGTGATGACGGCCGCCCCCTCACCACCGGCGATTTCCTCGATGAGATGCGGGTGCACCCCGTCTACGGCTTCCTGTTCCAGCAGCGCGGCCCCACCGGCATGCAGGCCGCCGGCGGTGTCACCGTCTCCGGCATCGGCAGTAACGGCGAACCGCTCAACCCCCAAGCGATGAGCGCCTCCGAGATCTACCGCGCCGCCTTTGCCGTCAACGGCCGCACCCCCTCCCGCCGCCCCTGAGGGGGGGGGCAGAGCCCCCTTTTTATGGGGATCTCGTACTGACGGCGCGACCAGTCGGCAAGGAAGAGAGGGGGCTGGGCGATTTCGCCCTCGCCTCCCGCTTGGCCCTCCGCGGCCTGCACCCCAGTCCAACCCCGAGGCGTCCCGTGACCCTCCGACTGCTTCATCTATTCCTCTCACCCCTCAGAGCCATGACTGCCCTGCTTGATCGCCTCGTTGGCGTCTTTGCCCGCTTCCAGTCGCGTGAGGCTGACTTACGCCGGCAACTCGCGGATGCCCTCGCCGATGACGCAGCCGATGAGGCCGCCATCGCAGCCGCCCGCGAGGACGCTTTGGCCGCCATGGAACGGGCGTCGACCGCAGAAGGCTTGATTGCCCAGCTGCAGGCCAGCACTGACGACGCCAACGCCCAGCTCGGTGCCATCGGCACCTTCTTGGATCAGCTCGTCCCCGCCCTCACCGACACCGCGGGAGAGATCACTGCGGAGAAGCACGCGGCTGAAGAGGTTGTCGCCGGCGACAGCCACGGCGCCGATCCCGCCGACGTCGAGCCGGGCACTGCTGATCCCAAGGCCACCGGTTCCACCGACCAGCACCCTGCGGCCTGATCACCATGCCGCGCCGGAGCAAGGACTTCTACCGCGATATCTCCTTCCGCCCTCCGGCCAGTGCTGCCGCTGCTGCCCGCCGGGCCCTGGAGCGTCGCGCTGAGCAGCCGCCTTCTCTGCGGGGTATGACACCGGTGGGCTTGGCCCGGGCCCGGCAGCTGGTTCATCGTCAAGAGCTCTCGCCCACCACCATCGATCGGATGGTCAGCTACTTCGCGCGCCACGCCATCGACAAGCAGGGCTCCAGCTGGGGCACCTACGGCAAGGGCCGGCAGGCCTGGGATGGCTGGGGTGGTGATCCCGGTCAGCGCTGGGCCCGCTCAATTGCCCGACGGATGGATGCCGCTGAGCGGCAACAGGACCAGCGCCGGACCGCCGAGCGAACGCGTTGATGACAGGCCTACAAAACCTTCCAGCGACGTTGCTGATTCGGGGGAAATCCCTGTCACGGACCGGTCACATCCAGATCAAGCCAACCAATCGGGCCGATCCAGCGGCAGGGCCGATCTGACGAAATCGATGCGTATCTTGCATAAGAAAGCTCGGACGATCAAACCGGTACTGCCTATAACCCATCACCACCATTTAAGTACAAGCGTATCAATGAGTGCCCCCCCCCCCCCGCAGGGGCTGTCCGGATTTGATGCTTCCCGGATGCCGCAGCGATTGGATCTGGAGATTCAGCCTGAGATCTATGCGCAGATCGAGGAAATCTCCATCCGCAGTGGACGCTCCATCCCTGAAATCATCCAGGAGCTGATCAGCCGCTCCCTGCCTGATCCTCCTTTGATCGACTCCTAGATGGGCATCATCAGGGCTGATCTGATCAGCACAGTGAAAAACCGGCCACGGGCGAACCCGCAGCCGGTGATGCAGGGCTGAGGGCCTCGCAAGCCCCAGCCGGAGCCTGCTGGCTCAGAGCACCGAAACGGTGCCGAGGCGCCGGGCCTGCAGCTTGCGAGCCCACTGATGGGCCAGGGCCGCCGGCATGAACCGCGGCTTTTTGACCGGCCGGCCACGACGGCCATAGAAGACCGTGAGGCGCTCAGCGCCCGGGGCCTTGCTGCCAGAGGGATAGACGTGCACCAGCAACTGGCGGATTTCGCAGCTGGGGGAAGAGGAGGCCAACACGAGAGAGGCGAGGGACATCCGCGTCACGCCTCGGCTGTAGCGGCCCGCAGGGACGAGACGGCCGGGGCAGCGGTTCCTGGCCCTCGCCGATCCGTGTTGCCGACTTCCCCCACCAGTGCTGAGGCCTGCCGCCGGCTGGTGTCTGGAGAGAACCGGCTGCGCTGCAAGTCCACGGGCTCCGCGTGCAGGTGAGCGGTCTCGATTCCCGCCGTCGTCATCGCTGCACAGGGCAAACGACCGGCAAGAAAGGAGGCCCCAAGGGAGCCCCGCCGGCTGGAAGCTGGCCCCTCAGAAGGGCACCAGCGCCTCAAGCCCCGGATCAACCGGCGCCACCGGCCGAGCGCACTGCTGCTCAAACAGCACCTGAGCTGCCAACTCCGCCAGGCGGGGATAGCGCTGAGTGCAGAACGCCAGATCATCCAGCACTTGCCAGGAATACTGCTTCAGAGCGGACTTGCGGGAAAGGAGGGCCATGGATGGGCACCGCATAGGACCCCTCCGCCAGCGGGGGCGGGTCAAGGGCCGGCCACGTCGTCCGATGCGAAGCGGAGCGCAGCCAACGTCAACAACGGCCGGCTGGTGAAACCCTTGACGCGTCCCCCGATCATGAAGAGGGCCGGAGCGGCGCCTCATCAAGAGCTGGTGGCTGGACTTACAGGCTGTGCTGGACCTCTCGGTCCTTCAGCATCCGGTTCCGTTCGGCATCTGCCATGGAGGGAGGGAAAGGGGGCCGCAGCCCCCAGGGCGCAGTGCCCTCAGAGCACCCGCACTTCAGCCTGGCGGCCGAGCACCCGCTGGTGATTGGCCGCCAGGATCAGCGCCTGCTCACGGGGCACATAGTGCGGCGTGGCGCTGTAGTGGCCCTCAGGATCAAGAAACAGGATGCGCAGGAGCTGGCCTGCAGCATCGAGCAGATGCACCGAGACCAGGCGGATGGAGCAGGAGCGCAGGGCAGGGGCGGGACGACCGGAGGCGGCCATGGCTGGCTGGCGAACGACACCCCGACCAGGCCCCGGCGCTGGCTGGGGTGCGCCAGGGTCGCGCAGCGACTCGCGTTCAGCCCTGGCGCATCGCCCGAGCCGGGGCAGAGCGGGTGGCGGTTTCGCCCAGCTCCATGGCCGCCCTGATCCCCAACAGCAGGGCCCGACCTGGCTACCGCAAAGGGGTTGGCAAGAGCTGGTGACGTTGCTAGGGCCAGACCCCTGGAGTGCTGATGGGCCTCACCTTGATCGAGGCAGCCAAGTACGAGAGCCGCCTGGAGCACCTGGCGGTGATCAAGACCTTCAGCGAGGGGGAACTGCTCTCGCGGCTGCCGTTCATGAACATCGCCGGCGGCGGCCTGTTCTATTCCGTCGAAAAAGAACTTCCCTCGGTGGGGTTCCGGGCGGTGAACGAGGGCTACAAGCAGAGCTACGGCGTCGTTGATCCCCAATCAGAAGCCGTTCACCTGTTCGGCGGCGACGTCGATGTGGACCGCTCGATCGTCGATCTGCAGGGGCCTGAGGCGCGGGCTTCCCAGGTGGAGATGAAAGTGCGCTCGATGCGCCTCACCCTGGAGGCAGCCCTGATCAACGGCGATGCCACCGCCAGCCAGGCCCGTGGCTTTGACGGCCTCGCCCGGCGCTTGCCGCCCGGGGCAGAGATGGCGATCAACAACGGTGCCACCGCCCTCGATTTCGACAAGCTCGATGAGTTGATCGATTCGGTCAACGCCTATGGCGGCATGAAGTACCTGGTGATGAGCAAGGCGATGCGCCGCCAGCTCAACGCCCTCGCCAGAGCCACCGTTGGTCAAGGCGTCTACAACGTCTCCACCAACAATCTGGGCGTGATGGTCCATCACTACCAGGAGTGCCAGATCCTCACCGTCGACCGCGACGCCCAGGGCCTGGAAGTGCTCGGCTACGGAGAAGCCGGCGGTACCAGCTCGATCTACTGCTGCACCTTTGGTGATCAAGGGGTGACGGGATTGCAGGGCCCTTTCCAGGGTCGCTACGGCATCTCGGTGCGGGACCTGGGTGAAGTCCCTGACGCTCCCGTCTTCCGCACCCGCATCGACTGGTACGTCGGTTTCGGCGTCATGCACCCCCGTGCCGCCGGCCGCCTCCACAACATCGCACCGCTGACGTGATTGGGGGCTGGCTGCATTGCGGCTGGCCGCCTTGATTCCTCTCGATTCCTTCCTTCCAACCCGGAGACCGAACCATGGCCCCCTCCAAGGGCATCCCACTCCTCGATGCCGCCACCCTGCTGGTGGGCTGGAGCAATCGCAGTGCCAGCCGCGGACACGACAAGGTGTTCGTCAGCGGTGAGGTGGTGCAGCTCTCCACCAAGCTCGACGCCTCCAATCGCTTCTCACTGATCGCCGCCCACCCCGGCCACAGCCAGGCTGTGACAGTCCTCCTCGAAGTGGCCCCCCTACTGCGCGATGGCCGTGCCGGCTCCTTTGTGAGTGTGGCCAGCGTCGCCATCCCAGCCGAGGGTGGTCGGGTGGAGGCCCACATCAACGGCCAGGACATCCAGCTCGATCCGGCTGATGTCGCCAATGCCGATCCACCGGCCCTCTGCTTTGCCCGGGCGATCGTCTCCCCCTCAACGCCTGAGGGGATGACGGTGGGCCTGACCGCCACGTTGCCGGCTTGAGGGAACAGCCGATGAGCGATCTGTTTCCGAACCTCGGCGCCATGCCGTCCCGGCAGGGTCACGCCCCATCCGTTTCCGCTGGGGCGGCCTCCGCCCAGGCGGGGATGGTTCGCATCCAGCGCGGCAGCGAGACCCGCTACGTGTGGCCGGTGCATCTACCGGGCTGGCTGGCATCCGGCTGGCAGATCGGCAGCGGGGAGAGCAGGGCTGAATCGACGCCAGCGGCGCCGGTTGTCGTGACGCCCGATGTCCTGAGTTCCCAGCCTCCGGCGGTGTCCGCGGCAGCGGCACCGCACACGGCCCTGGCGACAACCACTTCCGGCAGCCGAGACGCTTCCACTCCATCTGCAGGGCAGGCAATCGCCGCCACCATCGCGGACCCCGATTCCCCGCGACAATCCGAGGCCGATCTGACGGCCCATCTGCCCACGAACCTGCTGGGCCTCGATCAGGAGGCGGCTGGGGAGCTGGCGACTCCGGCGGAAAACGATGCAGTGTCTGCATGGAATCCGGGGCCAGAAGCTGCTGGCCAGCCGGCGGATTCCGTCGGGCCTGTGGATTCACTCTCCAGCGAGCTGCCTGCTGCTCCTGCCGGAGCTGCCGCAGATCCAGAGCTGGCGGCTGAGGCTGACGGTCCCCATTCCGATGCGACTCAACCGGTCGAACCGGTCACTGAATTGGCCGTCGAATCCACGGCCCCAGCGGCGTCCGCCCGCCGGGGCCGTCCCCGCAAGGTGCGCCAGGAGGTCCAGCCCGAGAACCAGGCCGAGCCGGCTGCAGAGGGCGCTGCCCAGGAACAGCCCGCCGCCGCTTTGCTCACCACCGCTGGTGACGACCCGTTCGGGATCGATCCCCTCCTCTGATCTCTCTGCCCTTCCCTCCTCTCCCGCACCAGAGCGACCTGCATGAGCACCCCGAAAAGCAGGCTGTTCGAGCGGGTCGAGGTGTTCACCCGCGCCACGACGGATGCGCTCAACAAGGCGATCAGCGAGGTGCTCGATGCCAGGAGTCCCTGGCAGCTGCTCTATCGCCTCAGCCGCATCGTCTTTCTGGGTCTGGTGCTCTATTTGGGCTGGATCCTGGTCGTCGTTCAGCCCGATCTGGCCAAACGGTTGATGCTGCCCGCCGGCCAGAGCCTGGCGCAGCGCTACGGACAGCACAAGGAGCAGGTGCAAACCCTGCTGCGCTCGGCGATCGGTGCCGAAACCTTTGGCCTCAACACCCTGCTGATCGCCAACTGGGACGGGGCCGCCACGCTCCAGGTGCTGGCAGCCGAAGGCCGTACCCCGCAGCTGCCGCTGCAACCCGGCCAGGAGGCCCTGGTGAACGTGGCGATGGCCAAGGTCCTCGGCCATGCCGCCCTGGGCCTATGCGAAAGCGAGCGCCCTCTGGCCCTGAACCTCGATGAGAGCGAACTACCGCGGGGCGCCAGCCTGATGATCTGTCCGATCGGCTGCACCACCAGGGCCCAGCCCACCGGCCTGCTCGTCGCCCTCTACGACCGCCCCAGCCGCGCCCTGATCACTGACCCCATCCCCGCAGACAACGCCCTGGCCGCCCGCGAGTTGCTGCAGCGCCGTCAGCGCGAGCAGCTGATGCTGCTCTCCAGGCGCCTGGGGCAGCTGCTGGAGGGGGAGTGACAGGTGTTCCGGTCAAGGCAAGAGAAGTCGAATGCTTCCCACCATGGCCGCCACTTCCTCCACGCCTGATGTCACCGCTACCGACGGCTCCCCCACCGTGACGCCCGAGACTGCGCCGTCTCCAGCCACCGCGGCTTCCACGAGCTCAGAGTCCGCCACCGCACCGGTGACACCCGCTCCTGATCCCGCAACTCCGCAAACCCCGCCGACGGGCCCCGACACCAGCGGCTTCTACCGCCTGCAGGACAAGTGCCTCCAGTTCGCACCCAACGAGGTGCATGCGCCGGACTACAGCTTGAGCCGGGAGGACCGGCAGCGGCTCCCGCTGCCCCATGACGGCTGGCAGTGGTTCGACTCCGCCGAGGCGGCCCATGCCCATCACGGCCTGGAGTTGCCCAAACCGGAGGCCCCGACCCAGGAGCCGAAACCAGGCCAGCCGCAGCTGCCTCGCCGCAAGGAGAGCGGGCGACCGGAGCGACCGGAAGGACGCTGATGGCGCGGCAATAGGTGGGGAGTGCTTCCCCCCATGGCCCACACCAGCTCCTCCATCGCTCCTTCCCCGGCTGTTCAGGCTCTGCCTACTCATGCTGTGCCTGCTCCGCCGCTGCCGTTGCCGGCCTGGCAGATCTCCTACGGCAGCCAGCCGCCGATGCCGGATCCCTCTGCAGCGGAGCCCTGGCAGCGGCCGGTGGACTGGTTGCCGCTGCCGGCGATCCAGCCAGGGGAGCAGAAGCTGGTGGGCCTTTTTGCGGTCTATCCCGGGGAAGGCAACGTGCTGGCGGTGCGGGCTGCAGGCAACTACACGGTCGACTGGGGCGACGGCACGGTGGAGCACGTGACCTCCCCCGCCGAAACGATTCGCCGCCATCAGGAGTGGTTCGGCAACAGCCTCTATGGCCCCAGCGATCGGTTCTGGATCACGGCGGCGAGCAATACCAGCTGGCAGCAGCGGATCGAGGGCACGTTCCTCGTCTACTGCAACGGCAATCGCCTCTCGGCCTCCGAGTACCGGCTCGAGGAGAACAACGGCAATGTGGAGCTGGTGCTCACCACACCGCTGCCGAATGGCGCCTATTCGTACTTCTACGGCAGCTGGAGCTGGGGCGAGACGGTGATCGAGCCGATCAAGGCTGAGCACCGCTACAGCTACAACACGGTGTCGGCCGCCAGTCGCTGCAGCCGCGGCTACCGGCAGGTGATCGTCACGATCACACCTCAGCCCGGCGCGAATCTGACGGTGGTGGACCTGAGCCCCCGGCACAGCAGCATCAGCCAGGACGATGCCTCCACGCCCTGGCTGGATCTGGCCCTGAGCCTTCCCCGCGCAGAAGGGGGCGCCAGCATTGTGTTCTGCGGCTGCGAGCGCTACAGCACCTACGACTATCTCGGCAGCGTCGAGCGGATCACCATCCACGATGCCGGTGGTGCCAGCAACTTCGGCTGGTTGCTCTATTACGCCGGCGCGTTGCGGGTGTTCCAGCTGCACCGGGCGGAGGCGCTGGAGGAGATGGATGGGATGTGCTGCTACTGCTACGCATTGGAGCAGGTGCAGCTGCCGCCGCTGCCCCATGTGACCACCGCCAGCGAGGCGTTCTATGAGTGCACCTCGCTGCGCCAGCTGAACCTGGAAGGGATGGCCTCGCTCAGCGATGCCTCCTATCTGGTCTACGGCTGCAATCTGCTCAAGCAGCTGCGCCTGGCCGGCATCACCTCCCTCACCAGTCTGGAGTGGGCCTGCCAGGAGGCGCCGGAGCTGGAGCGGGTGTGGATTGAGGATGCCGAGGCGCTGCAATCCACCGCCTACCTCTTCTCCAACTGCCGCAGCCTGCGCGAGGTGGTGATCGGTGGCGCCGAGCGTATCGAGCAGATGGGCGGCATGTTCCAGTCCTGCAGCGCCCTGGAGATTGCCCCCGAACTCCCCACCACCGAGGTGGTGGACATGCACGAGATGTTCGCCAGCTGCACCTCCCTGCGCCAGGTGCCGCACTACGACACGGGGAATGTGACGACGATGGAGAGTATGTTCTCCGGCTGCCAGGCACTGGAGACGATTCCACCGTTCGATACCCGCAAGGTGACGACGATGCGCTGGATGTTCGCCAGCTGCACCGCACTTTCACGGCTGCCAAGGCTGAATCTGCGGGCCCTGGAGACGATGGAGGGGATGTTCAACGGCTGCTACGCCCTGATCAGCCTGCCGCTACTGAACACCGAGGCGATGCAGAACATGACTTACACCTTCTCGGGCTGCTACGGGCTGATCAACCTGCCGGCCCTGCCGGTGGGCAACGTCAGCAACTTCTACGGCGTTTTTTCCAATTGTGTCGGCCTGGCCTCGGCCCCGCTGCAGGGGATCGCGGCCACGATCTCCTTCTGGGGCTGCGCCCTCTCGAAGCCGGCGATCCTGACGATCTTCCAGAACCTGGCCTACGTGGGCAGCAACCAGAGCATCGACATCGGCTCCAACAGCGGCACCAACGAGCTCAGCACCTACGACCTGGCTGTCGCCACCTCCAGGGGGTGGACGGTGCTCTATTGAGCGAGACGGGAACCAACTCGATCTGAAGGTTGCTGATGAGCCACATGGCGGACACCGATGACGCCAAACACGACATGACCCTGAGGAACGGCTGGAGTTCTCTGCAGCCGTCCTGAAGCACACCACCAACTGGGGAGTGCCTGACGCTGACAGCGTCGACAACTGGCCGCAGCCAGGAATCCGATTCCTGATCGGCGCGGCTCAGACAGACTCTGGAAGCAACCGGGCCCGCCACCATCAGTCATGGGAAGGTTCGACCGACCAGCGCGCCAGCGTCGCCGCGCTGCGCCGATCCGCCATGTTCAGGCGGCACCAGGACGCCGATTGGCCCGCTCCTGGCCAGGTATTGCCGTGCTCGGCCTGTTGCTGGTCACAGGGTCGATCCTGCTGTTCAACCAGCATCATTCCGGCGATCCGCTCAAGGTGCGCAGGGAATTACGCAAGTTCTGAACAGCGAATGGCAGGAGACGTAGCCTCCGCTACGGCCAGAGCTTCCGAGCACCCGCAGCCGCTGGATGGCGCCGGAGCAGGAGCTGATGGAGTCGTTCGGTTCCGTCGGATCTGGCACCCGATTTCACGGAACAGGGCCGGCTGACGACAGCGGTGGTCGACAGCGGTGGGCAGGATCGGCACCGTCTTCCCGAGTGCTGTGACGCCGATGACCCTGCCGCTCCACTCCCGGCTGCGCAACTGTCTCCAGACCTTGCGATCGGCAGAACTGAAGCCCGAAGAGAGGCTGAAGAAGGAACGCACGCTGCTGGAGCTGCTGCAACAGCTGGTGGATGGCAAGATCCGCCATGCCCTCAGCGGCGCAGAGGATCTGCAGGCGCTGGCGAAGATCGTCCTGGATCCCGAGCTGGTGCAGACGGGCACCGCGGCCCTGTTACTCGATCAATTCCGTTACCGCCTGGCCCATGTGGCGATGCGCTGCCGCGACTGGCTACTCGCCGAAAGGCTCCTCGAGGCTGCGCTCAGCGGTCCCGCCCCCCTGCGGCTGGCTCGCCTGTATCTGGCCCTGTGCACTGCCCAGCTCCGGCAGGCGCCCCTGGATACCAACGCGCTCCAGGAGCTGGTGCGCGCGCTTGTGAGCGATCTGCCGGTCGATGGCGGGGCACCGCTGGATCTGGCGGTGCAGGACCCCGTGACCAACATGGCGGAGCTGTTTCTGTTGCTGCAGAACGCCCCGGAGGGAATCCTCGATGCGCTCTACGAGCCGCTCCCGCAGGGTTCGCAGCAGCGGCGGCCGACGTCAGGGCTGACCGTCCTGCTCCAGCCCCTGGAGGGACCTTTCAGCGAGGTGTTGCTACCGGAGTGGCTGGCCCTCAGGCAGCTGGAGGACCTGCAGGCCAGCGGCTGGCTCGTGGTGGATGCCACCGCACGGCTCGGAGAGCTCGGACGTGGCACCCCGGTGGGACATCCCAGAAGTGACCTGAACCGCGACGCCATGACCGCTTGCCTGCAGATCCTGGGCATGAAGGCCCCGCAATCCCTGTCATTGCGTGACATGAAGCCCTTGTTCTTTGAGGGCGCAGGCCCGGAGCTGATCGGCACGCCTGGTACGGAATCCGACCGGGGACCCACCAGCCTGGTGCCGCTGCCCCTGGAGCGAGCCACGACAGGCATCCGCCTGGACACACGCGAGCGGGTCATCGACAACGCCAACCAGCGCTGGACGCTCTGGCGCCCCTACGCGGTGATCAGGAGCGACTGCTCCAGAGCCTGGAGCCACTCGCTACCGAGCCCCCAGTGAGCGGAACCGCTAAGGATCCGGCGGGCGTAGTCCGCATCAGCTGCCAGCCCTTGGGCGATGTGCTCCGGGGAAGGCACATAGACGAGGGCCGGGAATCGATCGCCTTCAGCACTGTTCACCCAGAGCCTCTGATGGCGGTAGTGGTCGATCGCGACCCCCTCCCGGCGATCGAGAACGGCCCGATCGCGATCGCTCAGATGAACCACCACCCCCAGGCAATGGGAGCCTGGGCTGGGGAGGATGCCGGCATAGCCACTGCCATCGTGACGGTCTGCGACCTTGTTGATGCCCCACGTCCACCCATCGAGCCTGACCACTAGGCCGGCGCCATCCCAGTCCTGGCAACGCTGGCTCAGTTGATCCGGATCGAGGTTGGAGCCGTAGCAGAACACCGGTGTGGCGCGCCAGTCGCCGTAGTGAACCGGCCGGCAGCCGGCCACCTGCTCGGGGCGGCCTACATAGACCCAGGCCTGTTGACCATTGCTGAGGCACACCCGCTGCCGGTCGTAGAGATGCGGATAGCCCTCGAGATGATCGAGCCGAGCCAGGCCGGCATCATCCGCCCGATAGAGCTCACCGTGGATGACATCCGGGCGGCCGGGGGTGAGAACGGCCATTGGGAAAGCCCCTTGATCAAACAGAGCGGCGCCATGCAGGCGGACACGCCCAAGACAATCGGCGCCGTCAAGGACGCCATGGTTGGCCTGGCCGCGCTTGAGGGTGCCGTAGACGAAGACAAGGTGTGAAGCCGCCAGTGAATAGTGCATCGCGTGAATGTCAGGCAAATGGTGAGTGTGTGGATTGAGAAGCCATGAATGGCCGGCGCGCAGATAGCCGGCGATACGACTCACATCTCCGCCTCCGAGTTCGGCTCCGGGCGTTGACCGAGCAGTTGCAGCATCCGTCGTTCGATGCGGCGCAGATCGCGGCGATGACGGATCTCCGGATCTAGGTCATGGACGCGGGAGGCGGCAGCCAACAGGAACTGCGCCGTTTCGGCATCGCTCATGCCATGGTCGTGGCAGGTGATCGCGATGGCCTCCGCCAGGCAATCGAGCGCCGGCTTGATCGGCGGGCATTCGAGCATCACGCTTCCCCTGAGACGCCAGGCCTGGGTGAACAGAGCAAACTCAATTGGACCCATAGGTTGTCGGCTGTGGATGACACTTTCATTACACCCGCTGTAGCCGATTTTCGCACTGGGGATTCGCTGGGGGTTTGCGCCGGGACGCCTCCGGGCGTCGTGTTGCCACCACGGCGTGCTGCATCCATCGCACATGCACTGTAGCGGCGATGGCGACTTTTGATCAGCATGAAGACCATTGCCAGTGCCCCTGATGCTCCAAATCACCATCGCAATGCAGGATCAGGTATGGCAATGCAGAGCCATGAGCCAGCAGATATTCAGTGCGCGGTGCAGTGGCAGGTGATCGATCAAGGATGAGCTATGTGATTGCTCTGGTCCTTCCTCGCCAGATGGTTGTCAGCGGCCTTCAGACCCGCGCCTTCATGGAGTCAGGTCCCGTGGTCGCGTACGCAGACAAGAACTGTGAAACGGGCTATGCGGCCTGAGTGAGGTGTATCCCTCTGGACAATTCACGCGCTCACAGCAGCGGTGTCTGGTGTGATGGGCATGGTGATGAAGACCGGGATCAGGGCTCCCGGCCGGCCCGGGCCACCAGGGCCCTGGGCCTCAGAGGCTCAACGCCCCCAGCAGCTGCGGGGCAGCATCGCCCTGGCTCAAGGCCGCCTGTTGCCGCAGCTGCTCAATCGCGATCTGCGCATCCTGTTCTTCTTCCAGCTCGGCATCGATCTCATCGACCCGCTGCAGGCACTGCTGGATCGCGGGGAGCACCTCCTCTTCCAGCAGGGCGATTTCCTCCTCGCCGTAGGGATGTTCAATCCAGCTGCGCCGCAGCGGCTGATTGACGTGACAGCGCAGGATGCCCTCGATGCAACGCAGGCTGGATTCCAGCAGCAGGAACGGATCCTGCTCCGGCGAGCAGAAGGCAGAGGTGGTGGTGTGGACCATGGAGCAGGACGCCGGGGGGCGCCGCGACGGGACCGATCCCAGCCGAGGCCCGACGTCAGGAGGGCCTCAGACTGGAGAGGCCCGGCGCAAGGCCCATGGGGGCGAGGCCCCCAGGGCCAGGGCCCAGAGGGCCATGAGCCACAGGCCAAATCGAAGTGCTCAGGACCCGGAGAGCCATAGGCCTCTGGGCCGAGACTCTCATCAGTGGTCCCGATGGAGCCCAGTCCAGAAAACACTATTTTGTTCGGCAGTTGCCCTACCCTGTCGACATCATTTAGAACGACTGGATCTGCTGATCCATGCTCTCCGAACAGCGCTTCATTCACCTAACACCGAAAGAAACCTTCAGGCGTAGGGACATGATTCAACGTCTTTGCGGATCGATAGAACAGCCTGACCTCAGCTGCTGAGCCAAGCGTACGAAGCCGGATGCTTGACTCAGCGGTTGATCAGCTTGCGAGGTGCTGACTACATCAATGAAGCTGTAGTGATCAACACGGAAGCAAATCTCGCTTTATAAAAACCTCCGGAGTTCCTGCCTGACCAGCCTTCCAACTTGGAAGGCTGTCCGTCTTTCGCGCGAGCGTGGCCCGTTCCGTCTGCCTGTACTGGGATCATTCCATCATCCGCCAACCTTTTCGATATGAGCAGGGATCAGCAATTTGAGCAGCGTCTTCTGGCTGATCTGGAGCAAGTGGTCAGCCCGCGCCATGCGCGCTGGGATGCACTCGGACTGCTCGCGGTCCGAAGTTTTCTGCGCGAGCAGCTGGAGCAATGGGGCTCTGTGGAGCTTCACACCTTCGAGGACGGTGCCGATGCGGGGGTGAACTTGATCCTCAAGCTGCCTGGCCAACGCCAGGATCTCGCCCCGGTGCTGGTGGCCGCCCATTACGACGGTCCGCTGGGCTCTCCCGGGGCGGATGACAACGCCACCGGTGTCGTTGCCCTGCTGGAACTGGCCCGGCGCTGGGCGGCGACACCAACGCCACGGCCGCTGTGGCTGGTTGCATTCGACAAGGAGGAGTGGGGGATGCTGGGCAGCCGCGCCCTTGCCCAGGACCTACGCAGCCAGAATCAGCCCCTGCATCTGATGGTGAGCCTGGAGATGCTGGGCTACACGGCCGAGAAGCAGAACTACCCCTTTGAGGCGATGCAAGCCGTGTATGGCAACCGCGGTGACTTCATTGCTCTGGTGGCCAATACGGGCGCCTCGCCCATGCTGCCGGCCCTCAGCCGTGGCATGGGCGCCCATGTGACCACCAAGGTGTTGCCGGTGCCGTTCAAGGGGCGGCTAATGCCGGATGTGCGGCTCAGCGATCACAGCCCTTTCTGGGATGCGGGCTACAACGCGATGATGGTGACGGATACCTCTTTCATGCGAAATCCGCATTACCACAAGGACAGTGACACCATCGAAACATTGGATCTGCCCTTTCTGATGGCGGTGATCGATGGGCTCGAGGTGGCCATCCGCGAGCTCCGGTAGACGAGCTTGGGCCCAATCTCGAGATTCCTACTGATGTGAAGGCAGGCCCCTGGCTGGGGGGAAGACTCGAGCAAGCCCTGCGCCGATGATCCGTTCTGGATGTCAGCCCCTTCGGGCAGCGAGCCATTCACCCGAACAACCTTGGCCATGTCTGCAGACGATGACTACAATCGTGCCAAGCCACAGCCGTGGCGGTGAGGCTGACCTGCCTCAGCTTTGCTTACACCTTCGTTCAAGCCATCGGATGTCTTCCATGCGTGATCTCAGCGACGACAAACTCAGGGGGGTCTATATGGACCACTGTGCGAGCCTGATGTCGATGCAGAAGCTGTTCCGGCATAATCCCCATGCCTTGGAGGTTGAACAGTTGGTGCACAAGGCTTGTATGGATCTGCGCAAAGTGCTGGAGCCCCACATGACACCGGAAGAGAGTGAAACACTCCGCGATCGCATCACCTATGCCCAGGCCTAATCGCCCTTGATGGTCCTGCGCCTGGACATGGGCGTAGCCGCTCACCCCCCGATTTCCATCAAGCGGCACAACCGGCTGAGCTGATGCACCTCCGCCACGCTGCGGCTGATGCCTGTGGCCAGCTGGGGTGAGCCCACCACGATCGAGAGGCACTGGGCGCGGCTGATCGCCACATTCAGGCGGTTGGGATCGAGCAGGAAGGCCAGTCCTCGGGGGGCAGCGTCACCATCGCTGGCGGTGAGGGAATGGATGGCTACCGGGGCTTCCTGGCCTTGGAACTTGTCAACGGTGCCGATGCGGGCCCGTTCGCCCAGGCGTCGCTGCAGGCGCTTCACTTGGATGTTGTATGGGGCGGTGATCAGGATGTCGCGGGGGCCAAGGACCCCGTCCACCACCACCAGCTCGCCGCCTCGCATCTGGGCGCGCTGGTAGGGCTGGCCAAGCAGCCGCTCCACCAAGGCGGCGATGTGCTCTACCTCCTCGTCGCTGCCGGTGCCGTTGCCGCTGTGCTCCACCAGCTCGAAGACGAGTCCCTGACCCTGGCGGCTCCACAGGACCCGGTTGGCGTCGTTGGCGGGTGCGGCTTGCAGCTGGCCCTCGTAGAACAGCTCCGAAACCACGGATGTGAGCGCCGGCGGCATGCGCCAGCTGGTGGCCAGGAACACCCCCCGATCGGGCGGCACCACGGGATGGTCGGCCATCACGTAGTCGAGGCAGCTGAGGCCGCTGTCCTCCGGGTGGGCGGCGCGGTTCGGCTGGCTGAGCTGCTGCTGATCGCCCACCAGCAGGATGTTGCGCGCCACCCGGCTCATGTAGAGCAGGTTGCTGAGCGACACCTGGCCGGCTTCGTCGATCACCAGCCAGTCGAAGGGGGCCGCGTCGGGTGTGGCGTCGTAGCTGTCCTTCACCAGGGTGTAGACGGTGCCGCCGAGCACGGCCGGCGGATCGGGCAGCGCCAGCAGTTGCTTCTCCACCAGCGCCTGGGCGGCAGTGCCGGAGAGGGCGTGTTGATCAGCCTTGAGGCTGCTGGTGGTGGCGGCCTTGACCACCAGGGCCTGATCGCCCCGTTCGTCCAGGCAGCTCTGGGTGCGGCGCAGCAGGTTGCAGATGGCCTCGTTGGTGTTGGAGCTCACCGCCACCCGCTGGCCGGCACCCACCAGTCGGGCGATCAGCTCGCCGGTAACGGTGGTCTTGCCGGTGCCGGGCGGGCCCTGCAGGGAGAGGGCCAGGCCATCGGAGCGCTGCAGCACTTCGGCCATGGCGGCGGCCGTCTGGGCAGGGGCCTGACGGATGCGGGCGTTCAGAGCCACCAGCTCAGGGACGGATCGGCGCTCCAGCAGCTGCACCAGGGCCGGAGGCAAGGGCTGGTCTTCATCCACCCAGGCCTGAGCGATGCGCACCAGGTTGTCCAGGTAGCCGCGCACCTGGAAGGGGAAGGGGATCAGATCGGCATGGCGCGGCAGCACATCGCCGCGGTGGCCCATCGCCTCGAGCTTGGCGCGCTTGGTGGGGCCGATCGGCAGCACGACCGTGCCGGGATTGTCGGGATCCAGCTCGGCACTGAAGCCGATGGCGCGGCCCCCCTGCTCGGGATCACCCAGGGGATTGCCGCCGCTGAAGCCACCGGCATGGGGCTGCAGGGGCACCAGAGCCACGCTGAATGCCCGGCCGTCTCCGGCCAGCTTGAGAGGCTGGCTGGGATCGAAGCGATAGCGGTGGTGCTGCGACGTTTTGATCGTCTCGCAGCCCTGGAATGACGCTGCCGCAATCACTTCGCTGTCCTCCTCGCGCTCTTCGGTGGGCATCGCCAGGCGGCTGTAAAAATCCCACCAGCTGACCCGGTCCTCGCGGCCGCGGAAATCGATCAGCAGCGACAGCAGCCGCTGGCCGCGCCAGCTGAGGCCGCGGGGTCCAAGGGCTTCGGCATCCTCGATCGTCTCCGGGATCTCCTCCAGCAGGATGCGGGCGGCGATTTCCAACTCCCGATCGCTGTCGGCACTGGCCTCGGCCTCGCTGCCCTGCTCATGGGTGTCACCCCAACGGTTGGCTCGGAACCTGGCCCCTGCCATCTCCGGCAGGTTGATCAGAAAGCGATGCAGCCCCTCGGTCACCTCGCAGTCGCGCTCGTTGTAGTCCTGCAGCTCCTGCAGCAACAGGCTCTGGCCGTCGCCACGTCCGGGTGTGGCGGCCTGGCCCGACTTGCGCCATTCGGCGTACTGCACCACCGAGTCTGCGGCGCTCCCCACCTGCTCCTGGCGTGCCTCGCTGTAAAGACGCTCCACCTTCTTGATCGAATAGCTGGGGGCGCCGATCAGCAGCCCGCGTCGCACGATCGGATAGAGATCGACGAACAGCTCTTCCCGCAGCCACTGATCCCAGAGGACCTGGTGAATCTGATGGCGGGCGGCCAGGTTGCCGAGGGCCGTCTTCTCGTAGCTGGCGTAGTGATAGACGTGCAGGTTGGGGTGTTGCGCTCGGCGTTGCTGCACCCACTGGATGAAGCCATCGAAGGCCCGTTTCTCCTCCTTGGCGTCATGGCCCCACCAGGGCAGGAACTGCACATCGCCCGCCTCGTCGCGGTAGCAGGCGCCGAATAGGTATTCGAGCTTCTCGCCGCTGATCGGATCGGGGAAACCCTCCATGTCGAACCAGATGTCGCCGGCATCGGGGGCGGGCAGCAGGTCCAGGCCGCCGGCCTGCTGGTTGGCGGGCCGCACCCGGAAAGCAGGGCGCTCAGCCCCTTCAGGAGTTTCGAGCTGAATGACGGCCTGCTCACGCAGGCGCTGCAGCACCTCGGTGTTCATCCCGGGGAGGCTGTTCGTCTCCAGCCCGGTGGGCTGCTCCGGCAGGGCAGCCAGCTGGTCGATCGTGGTGATGCCGGCGGCCCGGAGCTTGTCGCGCTGGCTCTGGCGCATGCCGGCCACCAGGATCAGGTCCCGTTTCGCCTCAAGGCGCTGCTGGATGAAGGGCTCCCACAGCCCGTGATCACCGGGGGCGTCTTCCGGCTCCTGGCTGGGATTAAAGCCGGTGCGGAAGCTGCGGTAGCGCTGACGCAGCTGCTCATACCAACTCCAGAAATGGGCGACCGGATAGCCGTGCTCTCCCTCGGCAAAACGCCCACCGCCCAGGTACAGGCGGAAGTGCTCAGGACGCTGCCCCAGGATCGGCTCCAGCAACTCGCAGTAGGCGCAGGCCTGCACCACATAGACCGGCTTGGGATGGCTGGAGAGCTTGCATTCGATCGGGATGTAGCTCCAATCCCCCAGCGCCGAAGGTCTGTCGATGCGCTGGAGCAGATCGGCCGAGCCGCGCATGTCCTGGTTGCGCAGGGACGCCTGCCAGATGTAATCGACGCCGGAGCGCATGGCGGCGAGGGTGGCGTCGTAGTCCTCCTGCAGCTGACGGCCCGGCAGTTTCGCCACGCCGTGGCCCTGAGCTTCCAGCCGCTCGATCAGGACACGCTCGTGCTCCAGGCCCGAGTCGAAGAGCAAGGTGTCCAGGCTGGTGACCGCGGGGCGCTTCTCCTGGAACAGCTTCTGGGCGTTGAGCTCCTCCCACCAGGCGCCGATCACGGGGCTGCGGCTGAACAGGGCCAGCTGGGAGGGGGTGATCAGTCGGTCTGACATGGGGGGGGTAGAGCTATGGGTTGGTCGAACAGGGCCTGGTGCTCCCCTTAGCTTCCCGGATGCGGGGAACCTCTGTATGGCTCGTCGCGCGAACAACGGAAGTCGCGGGTGTTCGCTCAGCTCATTCGGGGCCTATCCATGCAGTAGTGGTGTAGGGCCGTAGGACTGACTACCGGGACCGTGCCTCCATCGCTGTGAGGCACCAGCTGCGTTTGCTTACTCGCTCAGGAGTTGCAGCAACAGCGGATCCAACGGCTCGACCAGAGGATTCACCACGCGCACCCCTCGCCAGCTGAAACCCGGGTGGAGATCTTCCGTGAGCAGCAGGCGGGCACCCCCTTCTGCTGCCACGTTGAGCACCAGGGCATCCCAGCTGGCCAGCTGATGGGCCACGCACAGATCCATGGCACCCCGCCAAGAAGCCGCAGTTGACTCCAGCACGGGGAAGGCATCCATCCAGCCCAACACAGCCTCCTGAGCTTGTGACGTCGATCGACCAGCCTTGCCGGTGAGCACCCGGAACAATTCGCCGAGACACTGCAGCGGGATCACTAGATCGGCCTCGCTGAGCTGATCGAGCAGCTGCCGTGTGGTGGACACCCTGGCGTCATCGCCAAAGCCTTCGGCGTAAACCAGCAGGTTGGTGTCGAGCGCAGCGCGCATCAGCCAAAGCTCTCAGATGATGCGATCAGTCGTAGAGGTCAACGCGCTGCCAGTCGCGGGGAATGCCGGTCGTGGGTTGTTTTGCCAACCTGGCCAGCAGAGCCCGGCGCGAGGCCCCTCGCGAGCCTGGGCCCTCCTCGGCAGGGGCAATGGTGGCGACAGGGCGGCCATGGGAGAGCACGGTGAAGCGCTGCCCCTGGGCCACCTGCCGCAGCAGGCTGGAGAAGGAGCGGTTGGCCTCCGAAGCGCTCACGACCGCTGGAATGGAAGCAGATGCCGCCTCAGACAAGGTCGATGAAGTAGTGGATCTCACTACCCTAGTCGGGGAAGCCGGTCCCATACAGCTCCACCACCCCGCAGGCCTGCTGCAACTGCAGTTCCCGCAGCGCCCGTGGCTGCTCGATCCGTACGCCGGCGCCCCAGCGGAACAGCCAGCTGCGCAGATCCCAGTCGGACTCCAGGGTCCAGCGGGGCAGCAGCAGTTCCACCGGGTAGGGGTGGCTGTCGGTGGCTGGGTTGGGCGCCAGGCTGTCGAGCGGGCCCTGGCTCCAGCTGGAGTGGCCGGGAATCGGCTTTGAGTAGCTGGTGTGTTCCGGCGGGAAGCGGTTGGGCTCCTCACGGATCAGCTGGAACACCTGGGGGGTGCAGGAGAAGCGCAGCGTGTCGTACCAGTCCCTCCCAGGAACCTCGCGGCCAGGGATGGGCCGGCTGGCGGCGGGGGGCTTGACCAGCGCTTTGCCGCTGGCATCTGCCGCAGCCTCCTCCGCCGGCATCACCGCCAGCTGGGCTGCGATGTCGCTGCCGAACCAGAGGCCGCCACAGACGTGTAGCAGCCGCTCCAATCGCGCCATCGCCCGTTCGTGCTGGCTCTCCTGGTTGCGGATGACGTTGCCGTCGTGGCCATGCAGCACCAGCCGGTCCACCCGCAGGGTGCGGATCAGTCCCTCTGGGCTGCCGATGGCATCGGTCTCGAAGGCCAGATACCAGCTGATGTTGTGAAACAGCAGCTGCAGCGGCCAGGCACTGAAACGGCCGTCCATGCCCTGCTTCTTCTGCTCCTCGCTGACGACATCGGGCAGATGACGCAGCCAGACGCGGCGGCGCTCCTTGATGGCGCGCTCGATCCGTTCGCTCTGATCGCGGGCCGCCAGGGTGCCGCTGCGCTCCTCGGTGAAGGAACGGTGGGCCAGGGCGCGGCGGCCATGGTGGCGGCGTGCGGCGTTGCCATCGAGCAGACCGGCGCGGCGCAGGCGGTCTTCCAAGGTCAGCAGCAGGGGCTTCTGGGAGGCGTCGCTGAGGCGCTCCATCGAGGCCTTGAGCAGGCTGTGCACTTCCAGCAGCTGATCGGCTGACAACAGCGCGGTGCCGATGGCATACCCCTGGCGCAGGCTGTCGGGCCGGCCCTTGATCTCGGGGCTGAAGCCATAGGGCCGCAGCAGATGACGCAGGTCATTGCGCAGCACCGCTTCCTGGTCGGCGCTGTAGCTGCCCTTGATGTCGCTGAGGCGATCAATCAGGTGCTGATAGAGGGGAATGCCTGAGGCGGAACCACTCCCCGAAGGGGCATCGAAGGGGTGCTTGAGGATGTGGCGCAGCAAGGTGAACACGCGGCGGAACACGGCGGGATCGGCCAGGGCGGGGTAGCCGCCATGCAGCCCGCCAGCGGCCGAGGCGATGAACGGGCCCGGATCAATCGGGCCGTCGCTCTGCCAGTCGAGGCGGGTGAAGCCGTTGGCCTCCAGCCAGGCCAGATCTGCCCGGAGTGCCTCCACATCGGCGTAGACGTCGCTGTTGCCGCCATGGACTTCGCTCCAGCTGGCCAGGTAGGCGGCGGCGCGCTCGGCCAGATCGCCCTCGGGCGCAGGGTTGCAGATCTCCGCCAGGGCGGAGGCGGTGGCCGGATCGCTGTTATCGAGACCGTTGATGCTGGTGAGCAGGCGCAGCAGGAACAGCAGCCGCTCAAGATCGACGAGCCGCGAATAGCGATGCAGGTTCTCGCATTTGCTGCGCTGCTTGTTGACGGCGTTGCGGATCTGGCCGTCCAGCTTCTGCAGGCGTGTCTGCAGGGCTGCGGGCTCGGCCTCGCCGGCAGCTGGGTTGAGCGTCACCAGCGCCGCCAGGCCCTCAGCGCGGCAGGGGCCGAACTGGCGGTGGTTGATGGCGGCGTGGAACTCACGGATCACCGCCTCCGGCACCGGCCGCTCGCGGCGGGAGGCCCACTCCAGGCAGGTGGGCAGAGGCGTGGTGAGCCACCAACCGATCCACTCCACCGGCGCCGGCAACGCCAGCACCTGGGTGTAGAGCAGCCGCCAGGGCCGGCGGGCATGGGTGGCGTCGATGATCACCGGGCGGCCCTTCGCCACCGCCTCATCCAGACGCCGTAGCAGGAGCGAGCGGATCTCATCCCACGGCCCCTGCAGCGCCGCATCGCCGAACAGCTCGGTGCGGATGGCATCGGTGGAGAGCACCAGCGCCGGCTCGTCGGACTCCCCCTGAAGCAACGGCACCAGGTCGCGGGCCAGGGTGGTTTTGCCGCTGCCCGGCGGACCAATCAGCAGGTGGCAGCGCAGCGGGGGCTGGGTCATGGGGCCATCCTGCTGGGGGGAGGTGGGGTTGCGTGTGGGGTCCTGCGAAGGACGACATCTGCCCCTGCAGGCCTCACATCCAAGCGATCCGAGGGGCTGAGCTGTGCGCCTCGGCAGCGGGCGCGCCGCCCTGATTGGCCTGGGCAAAGGACAGGGGCGCCAGGGCGGAGGCCAACCCGAGATAGCATTGCTAGCAGATCAGGTGGAGGGGCTGATGGCGGACCTGCTGGTGCGTGGTGTTGAGGATGGGATCGTGCAGGAGCTCAAGAAGCGGGCAGGGGCCCATGGGCGCAGTGCCGAAGCGGAGCATCGGGCCATCCTTGCGGCTGCCTTGCTGACCCCACACCGCCGCAATCTGGCCGAACTGCTGGCTGCCATGCCGGATGTGGGGTTGGATGCCGACTTCGGACGACAGGACGACAGCGCCGCACCAGCTGATGTTTTTAGTTGACACCAACGTCATCAGTGAGGCCCGCAAGGGAGAGCGGGCAGATCCCGGTGTGATCGCCTTCTGGCAGCAGGCCGCAAGCAACGACATCCCGATCGTTCTGGCAGCGGTCACGATCGGCGAATTGCGTCGTGGGGTCGAGCTGATCCGCCATCGCGGCGATCGTCCACAGGCGGCGCTGCTGGAGCAGTGGTTACAGCAGGTGTTGATCGACTATGGCGACCGTGTGTTGTCTCTGGATGGAGATGCCGCCCAGGTCTGGGGGCGGCTACGCGTACCGAACCCTCAACATGCGCTCGATAAGCAGATCGCTGCCATCGCACTTGTGCATGGGCTCACTGTGGTGACACGGAACGTCGCCGACTTTGCCGGCTGCGGGGTGACCCTGCTCAATCCGTTTGCCTTGGACTGAGCCATGCAGCGCTGAGATCGAACTCAGGTTTTGGAAGGTTTGCATCAATCCATCAGGGAAGGCCGTACGGCGCAGATCGCATCGGTGGAGAGCGCCAGCGCCGGCTCTCCGGATTCACCCTTGAGCAACGGCGCCCGCTCCACGTCATCAGCCTTCTGCCAGCACCGCCCAGCCACTGCCTTCCCCCTCCACCATCCAGCGCCGCCCGAAGTTCACACGGCTGTAGCGGCAGAAGCGAGCCGCACCTCCGAGGGTCGTGCCGTTCACCAGATCGGCTTCTCCAAAGGGGTCGTGCACGATCAGGTGGGTAGGGGTGTGGCCCACGACGATCAGCCAGTGCCCACCGCCCGCGGGGCTGCTGATCGGGCCGCGGTGCAGGTACCCGCAAGGGACGGGGATGCCGGCGGCGATCTGTTCTTCCAGGGTGGAGAAGCTGGCCCTGTTGGTGAAGCGGGCATTGATGCCGTAACTGGCCAGGGCCTTGATCTGGGCCGCCGGATCGGTGGTGTCGCCGTATTGGCGTACCCGGCTCAGGTACTGGTCGTCGCCATTGGGCCCGTAGAGGACGCCGGGCTTGAGGAAGGCCAGGAGCATGGCGCAGCTGGAGGAGAAGCACATCCGCCGGCCCTGATCGGTGGCGGAATCCAACTGAGGAAACCAGGGCACCGGCAGCGGGTTGGCTTGGCCAGGGGGCTTTGGCGGTGGTGCTGGGATCGATAGTGCGGGTGCCGGAGCAGGAGCGACTCCGTCCTGATGGGCCGTCCAGAGGCGCCGCAGCGTTCCGCCCTCCTCAAGCGCCTGGGGTTCATAGGCGACCAGATGCTCCAGCACAGCCAGCAGCCAGGCCCGGTGGTGAGCCAGCTCGGGATCGAAGTGCTCGACGTAGTCGCCTACAGGGACGGAGCGGCTCATCGGAACACCCCCCTCCGGCCGAGCGCTAGGGCGGGTTGGATCTTCCCGATGGTGGTCTGCATGCCGGAGGGGAAGAACAGGGCGCTGACCGTCATCCAGCGCTCTAGGCAGGCGTTCGTCTCCCTTGGCCCGTTAATCCAGTTGGGCAGCTCACAGGCTCCGACAAAGGCCGTGGAGAAGACGATCTGACCGGTGAGCAGGCCGTGGGAGGCAGCTGCTCCGAGCAGCCGCAGCAGGGGGTTCATGGTGCAGATGGCAGCAAAGCTAATGGCTCTTGCCATCTCTGGAAGCCGGGAAAAAGAACCCCCGAGTTGCTTCCCAGTGATATCTCAGTCGGGCTAATCTTTGACAGTGTGTGCTTTGATCAGACCATCGATTGTCATGTTGTCTGCAATCACATCGTGGGGGATCAGTAGATAACTCCATGGTTTGCCGCCATGTGCAAGCTCATGCGTTGACGCATGAATGCACCAGCGAGCTGCTGCACGTGCCTTGGCAACCACGGTGGGATCCTGTAGCTGATCAGCTCGCTTGGGTTCGCAAAGCAGCTTTTCGCTGCCTGTCTCAACCACGAAGTCAGGCTCGTAATTGCTGTCTCTGCTATACCGAATCTGGAACACGCCCTTGCCAGGCTTGAACCACTTCACGACTTTTCCGTCCTTTTCAAGGAGACTGGCGAAGCGGCGCTCGGGATCGCTGTCGAACTTCTGCGTAGGATACAGGCATTTGTTAAAGAATCCGAAGAGCATGTTGCGGATGTTCTTCTTGTCATCCAAGGGGGTTTTGTAATCAAGGACTTCAGCATCAGCAGGCGCAGCGAATGCCTGGGGGCGGACTTCGCAGAAACCTTGGCTGACAACAGCTTCATATCCGGATGCCTGCTCCCAGGTGTGCGCTTTCATCTGGATGTGGATTAGATCACAGATCTTTCTCTGGTGAAACGTCAGGACGCTCTTGATCTCATTGGCATCCTGCAAGTAAGAGTGCAAATGAGCAATGAACTGCGTAGACAAGTCGTACAGCAGATCGGCTTGCTCATCGTAATTGACATCGTCAAAGTCGATCAGACCGCGAACGATGTAGTCTTCCAGCCGCTCTTCCTGATGGCCTCCTTCCAGTGCAGAAATCGTGTCGCGTGTATCGCTGGCCAGATGCTGGATCAGGATGTCCTGAGAAACAGGTTGTAATCGCACATTGCTAATGTCCAGCTGGAATTGATTGAAGCC
Organism: uncultured cyanobacterium; assembly: GCA_903823115.1. Lineage (GTDB taxonomy): Bacteria > Cyanobacteriota > Cyanobacteriia > PCC-6307 > Cyanobiaceae > Cyanobium. Next base: position 28,258 of record CAIJRN010000064.1, on the reverse strand, counting down.
TGCCGTGACAGAGCCTTGTGGCAGGACAAGGACGCGAGGAATCGCAATCGTGTGTTGAATGTAGACCTCGGTCGTCTCCTTGACGACTGCTTCGACCTGGGCCGGATCCAGCCCTGGAAGCAGCTCAAGCTGCCCACTATTCAACTGTGCTTGAACCTCTTGCACAATTTTTTGTTGGACCTCTGCGCTGGCCAAGGCCACGGGCCCGGGAACAACCTTGCTGTCACGGCAAACTTTGCGGATGGCGTCCAGGGCACACTGGGCTGTGCGCTGCTCAGCTGGCTTGGTGAAGCGTGGTTTGGGCGCCGCCACCGGTTCAACATTCCCGCCCGGAGTGGGAGTCGGGGTATCGGATTTGGAGTCTCCATCTGAAGAGACGCCGGGTGAACCAGAACCGATGCCCAGGATTCCTGTGAAAATCGGGTTCACAACCACCGTTTTAGTCGGCTTCTCGGAGACGTCAGTGCCGATCGTTACGACGCTGAAGGAGTACCCGCACCTGTTGGCCTCATCCACGATCTCTTGAAAGCGGTCGTGAGCGACGATCGTCAGACGATCTACAGCCGCTACGCCTGTGCGCTTGCCAAACGGAAGACGTAAACCACGGCCAATCGACTGCTCAACCAGAGTGCGAGAGTCGGCAGTACGCAACGGGACAATAGTATAGAGGTTGGTGACATCCCATCCCTCTTTGAGCATATTGACATGCACAACGATTTCTGTTGGCTCGTCGGAACGCTCAACAGCAAGCAACCGCTCTACATTCTCATCCTTCTCGGCACCCCTCTGACCTGAGTGCACCTGAATCACGCGACCCTTGTAATGACCGTTAAAGAAGGACTCATCCTCAATGAGGTTGACGATGTCTGCGGCATGCTGCGTATCGCGGGCGATGACCAGCAGAAATGGCTTGACGGAGCGGACAGCATTCTGCTGGGCATACACCTCAAGCTCAACCTTGGTGGCTTCGTGGATGCGGACACCATCCTCCAGCTTCAGTCGCTCCAAAGCTGCAGGCTCCATGGCAGAGGCATTGAAGTCCTGGCGGGTGGCTACGGCAGGCTCCTTGACATAGCCATCCTTCATCGCCGACGAGAGAGGATAGTCAAAGATAATATTCTTAAAGCGAATGACGGAGTTTCCACTCTCAACCTGTGGAGTGGCGGTTAGCTCAAGGCCCATCACAGGCTTCAGTGAGTCGATGGACTGCATGCTGGCTGAAGCCCGGTAGCGGTGAGCTTCATCCATGATCATGACCAGATCATCCAGCTCAGATAAGTACTCGAAGTAGGACTGTCCTAGATATTCCGAAAGACGCCAAGCCTTGCGTGCATCCTGGGAGCGAGTGTTGAACTTGGCAATATTAAAGATGTTGACGGTCACATCGTCATATCTGGCCTTATCCATTTCGACCTGCAACGTATTGTCGAAATTTTCTCCAGTGACCAGTGTTGGCGACTTAATGGCGAACTCGGAGATACCCTGAAACACATACTTAGGAGTATTGGGGGTAAAATCGGTGATTAGCTTTCTATATATCGTAAGATTGGGGGCTAACACAAAGAAGTGGCGAATGCCGTGGGCAACGAACAAATAGGTGATGAAGGCACCCATTAGGCGTGTCTTGCCCACGCCTGTGGCCAGGGCAAAGCAGAGGCTCGGGAAGGAACGCTCGAAATCCTCGATGCTGCTGAAGCCAGAGCGAATCGCCAATAACGACTCACTGAGGTCAGGATTCTTGTGCGGTTTGGCTAGTTCCATCACCTCGTGCAGGATGTCCAGGGACTGCCGCTGCGGTGTGCGCAGGCTGAGACGGGAGCTGATGTTGCTCACAGGGCTGGCCATCACGCGTCGCCTCCTTGATCGTAATTGGCAAACAGAGGCAGCTCCTGCATTGTTGAACTTTGCCGCCTAGGTCGTCCTCGCCGCCTCGCAGGTCGAGAAGTCACATCATCGGTTGTCGTGTCAGCAGCTGGGGTGTCTTCAGGGGATCCTTCATCCGTCTGATCAGCTTCGGGTTCAGATCCAGGTAGCGAGTTGACGTTGAGGCTGTAGTCATCGCGGCCCCATTCACAGCGATGCAGCACCGCTTGCGGGATCTTTTTGAGGGTGAGATTGGCAAAGGCGTCTGGGTTTGCCCGAAAAGCCGAGCAGCAGATCAGAAGGGTGTGCTCATCGCCAACCTGTTCGCTAATGAACAGTAACTGCTCGTGGCTGAGATTCTGGGTGGTGACGTAGATCAGATCGGTCTCGGTTGAGTGCCCATGAATCCAGAAGACATCGGGATCTGGCGCATAGCGGAATCCCTCAAGCTTGCACATAGCCTCGGCAAGCATTTCAGGTTTGTACTCCTTGCTGACTATCCAGTTTCCCCACTTATCACGGTCGAGCAATGAATCTGCCAGCCTTAAGTAACGAAAACCACCTCCCCCTTTCCAATCAGATACGGATGAGATGCCTGCGGTGTCCACGCCATCGATGACCGAACGAAGCCTTGGCACCACATGTGACTTGCAGTGATCCCCTAGTTCAATCATTATCCATCTCCTTCTCATCTTGTGAGCTACGGCGCCAGTAGTACCCGAACCTGCAAATGAATCCAGCACGATGTCACCTTCACGCGTAACCATCTGAAGAATTCGCCGCAGAAGAAATTCAGGCTTTTTGCCACGGCGGAAATCTACATTCCCTTCATTAGCCAAGTTGGCCTTTGGAATCGCGCTATGTGGCCAGAAGTCTGATAGCTTGCTACTGCGAACAACCTTCCCTTCTTGGAGCATGGCTGTATCTTTCAGCCAAACCGCCGCCTGACCATCTATATAGTAATTAGTGACTATCTCTCCACCCTTCCTGCCTCGCGAAGAAAGATAGTCTGCAGAGAAGACCCCCTGACTGCAGTAGGAAAGGATACGATTTTGAAATGTATTTTCGGCTTGAATGCTTGTGAGTCTGAAGATATTGTCAAAACATGCGGCATATTCTTGTTCGATCTCCTGGAGGCGCTCGTCAAACCTGCGTAATGAGATTGTCCGAAGTGCTGGATGGGTATGCTTATATATGATGACTGGCTCTCCGGTTGATGGGGCTGTAAAGCGTGCATGTTCAATGCGCTCGCCTGGAGACAACAGAACCCTATTGTATCTTTTCATTGCCTTGCTGTCAAGTTCGCCTTCACCGAGGAGATCAACGGCAGCAAACTTTGCTCTATCTTTGCAGTAAGCGAGAATGTATTCGTGAGTATTGACGACAAAAGCCCCGCCTTGGCCAATCCCTGATACACCGGATCTCTCGTATGCTATCTGGCCAAGAAATTGCTTCCTGCCCATGATCTCATCAAGAATGACCTTGAGGTAGTGAACTTCTTCTTGATCTAAATGAATAAAGATGGCTCCATCCTCACGCAAAAGGCGAGAGAGTATTTCGACTCGACGAGACATCAAGTCAAGCCAGAGCGAATGCTCAACACCATCGTCATAGTGCTCAAACGCCTGGCCTGTATTAAAGGGAGGATCAATGTAAATACACTTTACCATTCCCGCGAAATCTTGTTCTAGCGCTTTGAGTGCAAGCAGATTATCGCCATGTATAAGAAGATTCTCAAAGAGATCAACGTCGCTCACGCGCTTACGCGCATGATATGAGAGCTTCGGATCCTCCAGCAAAATCCTTGGCTCCAGGCGAGGACGATCATCCTTGCCGATCCAGGTGAGTTCCAGTCGTGTGCGCTTCGCTGCCATGGGTGGTTCAGTAGCTGCTGACCTGGGGGAGCTGCCAGCGGATCGTGAATAGTGTCTCACGTTCGGCACTGGTCTGGAGTTGAAGCTCAATCTCATCGATCAATTTGGTTCTCTGGTTATCGATTTCGTCCTGTGCATCGAACAGTTGTCGTCGCTTGCTATGGATTTGTTGTTCCAGTGACTTAATGCGTTTCTGAGCCTCCAGCTTCTCCGCCAGCACCACTTTGGTTTTTGCCTCTTTGCGGGCCACCTTGATCTCATTGTTAAGCTGCTTGATGTCGTACTCCAGCGCCAGTTTCAGGTCATCCGCCCAACGATCGAGTTTGTCGACTTCCTCTTCAAAATACTGACTGTTGCGTGCTTCAATCTCCGCCAGTCTGGCGGCATGTTGTTGGGCAAGCAATGTGTCCAACTGATCAGATCTCTCGGCACTGATGGCGGTGGTGCTACGAACACTGGCTGGCAAGTTCAGCAGCCTGTCGCACCATTCTGCATCAATCGCTTCGGCCGCACTGTCGCCTGTCAGACCGGCATCGGCGACAGCGGCCACGAGCAGGTGTTCTTCCGTGTCGACGGCCTTCACGGTGATCTTCGTCGCACGCAACCAGCCGCTTTGCCCTTGGCGTTCGGCCAGGATTGCAACCGGTGCGCCGTAAGCCTCGTAGTCGAACTCCAAGGCGCTGATCTCGAGTGGCCTCGCCGTGGCTATTTCGATCAGTCGCTGCGCCAGCGGGTGGTCAGTTCGGAAGAAGTGGGCACCACGCTCCTCGGCCTCCTTCCAATCGAAAAGATACAAGCCTGTGGGACCCAGTGGGCTTCCTGTTGGCTGATACGTGAAGCCGGCCTCCGTGTCAGCAAACTCAGCCTCGCTGCCGAGCTCCTGTCTGGCTAATGCCAGCAAGCGCCTGCCCCGTTCGTTGAGAGCCGCTCGGGCTTTATCGCGGTGGACCTTCAGGCGTTCCTGCACCTCCTCGTCGAAGTGATCGAGAACAAACTGACGGGTTTCTTTGAGACGATCCTGGATTTGCTGCTCCAAGTCCATCTGCAGTTGGCTGAACGCCTCAGAAATTGCTTCCTGACTGCGGCAATCCTGATAGATCTCGGCAATCCGGCGTTCAATATCAACGCCGGATTCCAAGGCACCAAGGACTTGGTCGCTGGCTCCGAAGACACCGTCGAAGAGATGGAATTTTTCGGCCAGCAGCTCGTAGACACGCTGATCAGCTGCGTTTTTTTGATTCAAGAAATTGACAACCACAACATCATGCTTTTGGCCATAGCGGTGGCAACGACCAATACGTTGTTCAATCCGCTGTGGATTCCAGGGAAGGTCGTAGTTGACGACAAGCGAACAGAACTGCAGATTCACGCCCTCAGCTGCTGCTTCTGTTGCCACCAGAATCGTGGCACGGTCGCGAAACTCTTCCACGATTGCCGCTTTGATATCCACGGCTTGGCTGCCACTGATGTAGTCCTGCCCCTGGTGCCGCTCAAGCCATTGCTTGTAGATCTGCTTGGACCGTTCGTCTTTATTATTGCCATTAAGAATAACAACCTTTCCTTCGTAGCCGGACTTCTCAAGCAATTCAAACAAATAGCACTGAGTGCGTTGCGACTCTGTGAATACGACAGCTTTTTGTGCACCTCCGAGTTCTGCAGCCCGGGGAAAGGCAGCCGACAATGCATCGACCAAAGCATCACCCTTGGCATTGTAATTGATGCTTTCAGCGAGACCGACAAAACCTTGCAACTCTCTGATCTCGTCGTCCAGAAGTTCGCTGTCGGCAACGGCGTCATTTTCTGGCACGGAGTTTGCCTCATCAGGTGTCTCCCACTCATCACTGGTCTCGCCAAAGCTTTCATAATCCGAGATCAATGACTCACCACTATCCTCGGAGACATTGATAGCAGCACGTTTTTTCTCGAGGCGGACAAGGAGGCCCCGCAGTGTCTTGGCGATCGCAAAACTGGAAGAGGCCAACAGTTTGCGTAGCACCATGGTCATCAGAGTGCGTTGCGCATTCGGCAATGCATAAAGAGTTTCGCGCTGCAGGTAGGTTGAGACGCCTTCATAAAGCTTCTGCTCCGCCTCGCTCGGATGAAACTCCCAGGTGAGAGGAATGCGCTGTGTGAATTTGATGTATTCCAATACTTGCCTGCGCAATGTGCGCTGGCACACCGGTAGCAGCCTCGCTCTCAGTTCAGCATTGCGCGAGTCCTCGTTGTCCGTTAAGACAAACTGTTCGCGGAACGAAAGCTGATCACCAAAAATATGTGGATCAATGAAGGTCACGAGCCCATACAGCTCCATAAGCGAGTTCTGGAGTGGTGTTGCCGTTAGCATGACCTTGCTAAACGGCCGCAAAGTCTGCATCAGGGTCTGAGCCATTTTATTGCTCTTCTTGTAGACATTGCGGAGCCGGTGCGCTTCATCGATGATCACCAGATCCCAGGCAGTACTCGACACCACTGCGGATCGGTTGGCCGCAAAATGGTATGAGCAGACCACGATGCGATCGTCTTGCTGAAAAGGGTTGGCCTGCCCTGCCTTGACGATCTTCTTGGAGCTTGTAGCGTCCAGCACCACGGCGGGAAGATGAAACTTTTCCTCCAGTTCTTGCGCCCATTGTTTCCTCAGGCTCGCTGGAACCATCACCAAAATGCGTCGCCTTCGCTCAGCCCAGTATTGGGAGAGCACAAGCCCGGCCTCGATCGTCTTACCTAGCCCGACCTCATCGGCGAGGATCACACCCTTGGAAAAGGGGGAGCGAACGGCAAAGAGTGCGGCATCCACCTGGTGAGGATTCAGGTCGACGCGAGCATTAGAGATTGCCCCCGACAACTGGTGGATCGAGCCACCCGCCGAGCGCAGCGCCAGCTGCGTCGCCCAGTACATGCTTTGGAAGGGTGTGGCTGATGACACAGGTGACTGGCGGGTGGTCATGTGGACGTGTACGGCTACAGAGTTGTCATGTGACCCGGGTCACGAGTCGGGATGCTTCAGGTAGAGATGCAGCGGCCGTCCACGTTTTCGAAGGTGCTCTCCGGCTGGGAGTGAACTGGAAGTAGGTGGCAGGTGTTCAGCCCCCCGGACCGGGTTTGCTGGACGCGCTTGGAGCGCGAAGAGCCCTGCTTGGACAGGAGCTCCCCAGTGCCCGTCAGCACGCCACTGATCCCCCAGCCCAGGCGCTGGTTTTCGCCCAGGGCAGCCACCATGCGGGGGTGCTTGTACAGCTGGCAGAAATCCAAGGGTAGGGCTGGGTGCAGCTAATTCACCCCAAGGATGATGCCTGATTGGCCTAGGTGACCAATTCGTGGCGAAACCTTGCACCGACGGGCTTTTGCGAGGGTCAGTCCACAGGCTCAGAACGATGCACTGGCTGCATCGTTTCAGGGGTTGGGCCTTCTTACACCCTGCAGCGCATGGCCTCCTTGTATTCCGCCCCGATCCCCTCGATCGATACAGCGCCTGGAGGCCGTAGGACCCGGCCACGGGTAAGCGAGTGCTTCTCACCTCTCTGCCGGATGCGTCTCGGGCCTCTCCAGGTACCCCGCCACCCACTCCTGCGCGCTCTGGCCATTGTCCAGCCGTGCCTGCACCTCCGGCGTGGCCAGGATCGCCTGCACGCAGGAGCCCAGCATCCCCACCGAGCGGCTGTTGGGCAGCAGCTCCCGCAGCTGTTGATGCAGGCTCCACAGGTACCAACAGGAGCCATCCAGCCCAGGGGTGAAGCGATCCCAGCTTTTGGGATCCCGCTTGGCATCGATCATCAGATCGCGGGCGTTGTGGGCCTTGTCGGCCGCGATCACCAGCCAGGCCGCTTCGGGCTTGTGGGCCAGGGACTTGATCGTGCGGGTCTTGCGCAGCAACCAGGGCTCCTTCTCTGCGCTGGGCGCCACGGGCCCTGAGGTGTCGGTGCAGGCCACGACGATGTCGGCCACCTTTGAGCCAAAGCGCTGCGCGATCGAGCCGTGGTCCTGGCCGGAGTCCTCGATCGCGTCATGCAGCAGGGCAGCGATCGCCTGGTCCTCGCTGCCGCCGTCCTCCCACACCAGGCCGCTGACGCTGATCAGGTGGGAGATGTAGGGCACCGGCTTGCCCTTGCGGAACTGCTCGCGGTGCAGCTGCGCCGCCCAGAGCAGGGCCTCGTCGTAGCGATCGCTGTGTGCAGGGGGCGTGGGAGCGGCACTGGGCTGGGAGCTGGACATCGGTGGCGTGGGCTGATGGATGGCGACTGGGGGGCCGGACGCGGAGCCATCCTCTCGCCGATGACCCATTGGGGTTTCGAGTCTTGCGCGAAAGACGAGGCCCAGTCCTGCCTCGGCTCAAGGCGCCAGAGCCACCTCCAGCCGTTGTGCCGCCTCGTTGAGCCTGCGATCGAAACTGGCCAGGCTGGCGCCAAGCCGTTGGGCCAGCTCGAGGTAGGTGGCGTCGTAGCTGGACAGCCCCTGCGCCCTGGCGAGCGCCAGGATCCTCGGCTCGCTGTCCTGCAGGGGTGTCGCCTCGGTCTCGATCGACAGGGCCTGGAGTCGCGCTCGGAACAGATCGCTGGCGCTGCTGGCGATCACACTGCGTCGCTCCGCCACCAGCAGGGCATTGGCCACCTCCAGATGCCACAGGGACGGCACCCACCAGGGTTGACGGCCGCAGCTGCTGAGCAGATCAGCGGCCCGCTGCGCGTCTGCGGACTTTTGCCGCTCGAACACCCAGGCCAGGGCCATGGAGGCATCGATCACCAGCATCCGCTTAGCGCCGCCCCTCGCTCACGAAGCTGGCCACGTCGCGATCAGGAACGTCCTGGATCCGCGGAAACGCCTGCAGGGCGTGAACGGCAGCCTCAAGACTCTGCGCGGAATGCCCGCGGTGGGGCACCAGATCGGCCACCGGGCGACCGCGCACGGTGATCGTGAACTGCTCGCCGTTCTCCACGGCCCTCAGCAGCCGGGAGAGCTGGGCCTTGGCCTCAAAGGCACCGATGCAGGAGTCCATGGCAGCGGGAGAAACGAGAGGTGGTCTTGAGAAGCTGAGTGGCTGGAACGGCGGAAGCTGGTCTGTGGCCTAGTTTAGTTGGGCCAGGCCGCTGAGCTGTCTTGACAGACGCGGTTTGCCGCTGCGCCCGACGCAACCCGTGCGCACCGCTCAGCACCGACGCCCTTGCCAGCAAGATGGCTTCAGTGAGCTAGCAGCAGCCCATGGCTCCCCGCGGCGCCCTGTTCCAACACCTGGCCGACCTGGAGCAGGCCGCCTCCCGCGAACGCCAGCTGGCCCGCCAGCGCCTGCGCCAGAAGCGCAGCGGTGAGATCCTCACCACCTACATGGCCTTCCCGCTCAATGCCGCCAAAGAGCGGATGGCGGAGGGCATGGCCATCGGCGACGCCGTGCAGCTGGTGCATGTCACCACCAACCAGTACGACGCCAACGCCATTGAGGTGCGCTGGCGCGACCAGTGGATCGGCTTCATCCCCCGCTATCTGGCGGCCCTGCTGGTGGCGGAGGTGCCCGAACTGGCCACCGGCGTGGAGGCGGTGATCACCGAGCTGGCCACCACCACCGAGCGGGATGCCTTCCGCCTGCAGCTTTCGATCCCGATCGAGCAGGCCAGCGAGGCGGTGCGCAAGCTGGCGATCAACGCCGATTTCAGCTGGGATTTCGACCGCGACCGCGGCGACGACAAGCTGCGGCTGGTACTGCGCTGCAGTGAGAAGAGCCTGCGCGATCTGTGCGAGGTGCTCAAGCCGGTCGCCACAATCAGCAAGAGCGGCTACAGCTATTACCCCTTGGAGGACGGGCGCAGCTTCCCCTGGTACGTGAGCCTCACCGGCCTCGATGACGGGCCGCTGCCACAGGAGTCGCTGATCGAGGCTCAGATTCGCCAGGCCTTCGCGGTGGCGAGTGAATCGACCCTGCAGGCGGAGCGTGAGCGCAACTTCGAGCAGCAGAGCACACGTCTGGCCGAGATCAGCGAGCGTCTGCAGGAAAGCCGACTGACCGAGCAGAAGCTGCAGCGCGAGGTCAGCAAGACCCGCCAGGAGCTCGACCGGCGCCGTTCCAATTCCATCCGGCGCCGGGAGGAGATCGAGCAGCAGGTGGATGCGGCGGAGCGTGAACGCCAGGAGCTGCAAGAAGAGCTCTCTCTGGCCAGCCAGTTGCTCGATCTGGCCGATAAAGCCCAGGCGACCGCCCTGCTGGAGAAGGAAGAGCTGGAAGCCACCTACGCCCCTCTGGAAAACGAGGTGCTTTACCTGCGCTCTCTTGTCAGTCAGCGCCAGGCCTGGGGATCGGCGTCCTCCGAGCGTGCCGCGCTGCTCCCAGACAACCAGGCTGATGCCCTGCTGCAGCGATTGGTGCAGGACCTGCGCGATGGGGCCGCCCGGCAGACCCCTCGCCAGATCCTGGAGCTGGTGGACCGACTCGTTCCCGGCAGCCTGGTGCTGTTGCCTTCGGCATTGAAGTCAGCAGACGAGGCCTCGGGCTTCGAGCACTGCGAAAAGCTGTTCGATCAGGTGTGGAAGCTCGCCACCGACTACAGGCAGCTGCGGATGGAGGGTGGTCCCGACAAGCTGGCGGCCCAGGTGTTCGGCACCACGGCCTGGGCCGCCAAGGAATCCACAACCACAGCCAATAACGCTGCCGGCAAGGCCGAGCGCACTTTCGACTACAAGGGCGAGCCGCTGCTGATGCTGCAGCACCTCAAGATCGGCGTGAAGGATTCTGCCAACCGCACCCTGCGCTTGCATTTCGAGTGGGATGGTGACGACGGCGTGGTGGTGATCGGTCACTGCGGCCGTCATCTCTATGTGGAAGGCCACTGACAAGACGGTCCGAGCAGTCGTTGTTCGCACGACAGTTGCTCCGCAGAGGGTGATCCGCGAGACACTGGATTCAGCAACCCATTCGTCTTTTCGGAGCCAGCGCCATGTGGATCTTCCTCAGCGATGCCTTTCTCTCCGTCGTCGCCGACTGCGATGACCCCAGCGGCCCGAGGCTCTTGGTGCGCGCCCGCCGCTCTGGTGACCTTGAGCGGGTGTTCCCCGAGGCTGAGGCCTTCCGGGTCGCCGGTGCCGATTATGCCTTCCGGGCCTGGCTGCCGCGTCAGCGTGTGGCCGAGGTCCTGCACCAACAGGTGGAAGGGATCGATTATCCCAACTTCAAAAACTCCATCCGTGATCACGCCTACCATGACGCTGCGCTGGCGGCCTGGTCGGCGATGTTGAGCTACCAGCGCCAGCAGGATCGCTGATTCGGCCCTGTTCTTCGCTTTTACTGATCTTCACTTTTACAGTTATTCCCTGTTCGCTTTTTTGCCATGGCCAACGGACACGATCGCAATCTGGTTCGCCTGCTCCTTGTTGTCGAGGGTTTCCGGGCCCGTTATCGGCGCTGGCCCACGCGGGTGCGGCTTGACCAGGGCTACATCGAGAGCCTCCAGCGAATCCTCTCCGAAGTGGGCTTTGAGAACCTCACCAGCAAGCTGGCATTGGTGCCTGATCCTGAACCTGGCTTGCATGCTGAGGACGATGAGGGCGGCCGTTTTTCCTACGGCGGTGGTGCTGGCGGCGGCGACCATCAGGATGGCGAATCCGATATCCCCGTCCAGAGCTGGCTGGTGGGGCTGGAGCAGAGGCCCTACCGCAGCAGCGGTCTGTTTGATTGACCAACGGATGAGGTTTGGCAATGGCTGTTTGTGTTGATCGCCTCCATTCGACGACCTGCTTTTTCAATCAGATCCAATCTCGAACCTTGTCACAGCCCTGCCAGGAGAATGACCGTGAATACTGATCCGTACAGTCATGAGAATGAGCTGCTGCTGGCTCTCGTCGATGGCCCCTTCAAGAGGGTGCGAGACGACAACCATATTGACCCCTATTCCATTCTCGTCTGGGATCGCTCTCGAACTCCCGTGATCGAAGCGGTGGAAATTCTGGAGCTGCTGGGGCGTTACCCCTGTGGTGGACGCCGCAGCCAGTGGGTACCAAGCGATTTCGTGGAGATACTCAAGGAAAAACGGGACCTTTACCGCAAGAGCAAAGCCTCCCATGACATCTCCGATGATGACCCGGAGATCACGCCCGTCTGCGGCACGGTGGTGCTGGTCATCAACGATCAGCCTCGCCAGCCGCACCGCTGGCTCAGCCTCAGGGCTTTGATTGAACCGGGGCAGTAACCGGCTCTCAGGGACTCGGTGCTGATGTCATCAGATTGGTGCGTCGCCTCAAGGCGCTGCAGCACCCGGGGGATGTGGCACTTGCCGGTCACAGGCGGGGACGACATCCCGTTGCTGAAACACCGGTAGGAAGGCAGAAGCCTGTCGACCTGCTCGGCTGTGGGTGGCGTGAAGGGCTTGCTTATGGGACGGGAAGGCGAAAGGTGATGGGCGCATCGGTAGGCGCCGAAGTGGCGAAATCTGCCAGGCAGCAGTCGTCATTCGCATGAGAGTGGCACCGCCAGGAGCGCGGAGCCCGCATCATGAATGGAGGGGCAGCGGAGAAGCCGCTCGAGCGCAAATCAGCCAGCCAGACCAGAACAGCTTCGCACCCATTCCCTTGACGCTTGCACTGCAACCGTGCAATACTGAAGCCATGGATCGTTCCGCCCCTTCGTCTCCCTCCCTGCCCGCTGCCCTGGCCGACTCCGGTGAGGGCTCTGTCCCTGAGGTCTATGGCCTCGAGGAGCTGCTGGCGGCGGCCGGGGAGCATCTGGGGGAGGAGATCTCGCCGCGCACTGTGCGGCTCTATGCCACCCAGGGCCTGCTCGATCGGCCCGGCCGTGAAGGCCGCAGCGCTGTCTATGGCCGTCGCCATCTGCTGCAGCTCCTGCTGATCCGCTCCCTGGCCCGGCGCGGTCTGAGCCTGGCGGCCATCGCCCCGCTCCTCGGCCTGGACGACCAGGCCCTGGAGCAGCGGCTCAGCCAGCTGGAAGGTGAGGGCCCAATCCCCGCTGTGGCCTCTGGTGCCTGGGCCGGCAACGCCCCGTCGGACCCTGGTTCTCCGGAGTCCGGTGTCAGCGAGCGAGATCAGGCGCTCGACTACCTGCGCAGTCTCCAGCCAACGGTGGCTGCGAGCCCTGCTGCTGGAGCAACTGGGCTGTCATCCCCTGATGCCGGCGCCAGTGACGACGACTCAGCTGAGCGGACTGCCTCCTTGATGTCCATGCTCGGCTCCCCCCTGTCCAGCCGCACTCCCTCCCGCTCCCCAGGAGCACGCTCCCCCTCGTCCCGTTCTCCTTCTCGCTCGGGTGGCAGCCGCGAGGCCGCCAGCCGCTGGCATCGCTTCACCCTGGCGCCCGGGGTGGAGCTGCAGATCAGTGAGGCCGTCTCGGTGCCGCCGCCCGGTTCGCGCCGCATGGCCTGGCTGAACCGGCTGGTCGCCCGCTTGATCGAGCAGCTCGAGGACAGTCCCCCCTGATCCTCTGAGGGCCGACGCCAGCTGATCCCAAGACCCTGATCCGGTCGGGGTGATGGAAGGCGCGCGTCCGGCGGACTTCTACTTCCACCCCGTCCCAGCGGCCGCGAACCCCTTCTGGCGCCTTGTCGTCAGCCGCAGGGAGCGCGCGTGTCTGTTCACCCCAGCGGCGCCCCCTGGATCTGCCGCGCACAACACCCACCCCACTCCACCGCCCGTCTTTGCCATGACCCTCCCCTTCGACCTGCCCCAACCCACCGGCCAGCCCGTGATCCGCTTCCGGCCCCTGCGGCCCGCCGTGGCCGGCGATCAGCCCTCCGCCCTGGAGCTGCTCGTCACCGTCGCCAGCCCCGAGCTGCCGCCTGAACTGCAGGCCCGGCCTCGGCCGCCGCTCAACCTCGCCCTGGTGATTGACCGCTCCGGCTCGATGTCCGGCCGCAAGCTCAGCTACGCCCGCAAGGCGGCCCGCTTCCTGGCTGGTGAACTCACCGCCCGCGACCGACTCGCCATCGTCACCTTTGACGGCGAAGTGTCGGTGGTGATGCCCTCCACCCCGGTCAGCGACCCCCAGCCGTTCCTTGCCGCCATCAACACGATCGACAGCGGCGGATGCACCGCCCTGTTCGATGGCTGGCTGGCGGGAGCGATGCAGGTGGCCGAGCATCTGCAGCCGGCAGCTCTCAACCGGGTGCTGCTCCTCTCCGACGGCCAGGCCAACGAAGGGCTGACCAACAGCGCCGAGATCGCCGCCAAGGTGGCGGGCCTGACGGCCAAAGGGATCAGCACCAGCGCCTTTGGCCTGGGAGATGGCTTTGACGAGGATCTGATGGGGGCGATGGCCTCCTCCGGTGACGGCACCTTGGCCTTCATCGAGAGCCCCGGCCAGTTGGCCGATCTCTACGCCTCCGAGCTGCAGGGGCTGGCGACCACCCTTGGCCGACGGGTGAGCCTCGGCATCCGCGCCAAGCACGGCGTCGAGCTGGTGGATGTGCTCAACGACCTCGAGACCACCGACCTGGGCAACTTCCGCCTGCCCAACCTGCGCGCCGGCCAGGAGCTGAACGTGGGCGTGCGGCTGCAGCTGCCCGCCTGGACGGCCAACCAGGAGATCTGCAGCGTTCGCCTGGCCTGGGATGCGCCTGGCAGCGCCGAGCGCCAGAGCCTGATCGAGCACCTGACCCTGCCGCTGATGGCCGCCGCTGATCTGGCGGAACTCGACACCGACACGGCCGTGGCCGAACAGCTGGCGGTCCTGGAGGCCAACCGGGCCCGACGGATCGCCATCGAGCAACTCGACTTCGGCGACATCGAGGCGGCCGAATCCAGCCTGGACAGCGCCAGTGCCCTGCTCTCGTGCCTGGCCAGCTCCGAGCTCACCAGCATGGAGCTGAAGCTGCTGGCCGAGAAGAAGGCCCTGTTGCGCCAGGACCGCAACCTGAGCCGCAAGCGCCTCAGCCGCGAGTCGCGGCGCTCCAACACCAGCGTCTGGGAGCAGAACGACAACGGGCAGACCTGAGCCATGGCGGCGCCAGGGCTGCATCGGTTCCAGGCCTGTCTGATCGGGCCCATGGCCATCGGTGTCTTCCAGAGCTGCACCGCATGACCACCAGGCAAAGCCGTCCAACTGGCACCTGCACTTGAGCCCCGATTGCCACGGCCTCCCTTCCATAACCCAAGCACCGCAATCGATATGACCACCCGCAACACCCGCCCCCGTCGCTCCCGGCCCACTGCCGCCCCCGCCCCCGCCCCCGTCGCCTCGGCCAAGGCCGGCAGCACTGCCAAAGCCGACAGCGCCGCCAAGGCCGTCGACACGGCAAGCCGCCCGGCACCGCCCAGGCCCCCGGTCAACACCGGCAACGGTCGCCGTCGCTCCGCGGTTGCCAGCAGCCAGCTTGCCAAGCCTGTTCAGCCGCAGACCAACGCCGCTCCATCCCCTGTGCCTAGCGGCTGCGCGGCCCAAGGGGGTGCCAGCGGCAGCGGCACGGCCCAAGTGGTCGCCACCGGCCAAGTGGTCGCCATTGGCGACGTTCACGGTTGCGCCTCCCTGCTGGAGAGCGAACTGGAACGGCACTACGACACCGGCGTCGAGCTGATCCTGCTGGGCGATCTGATCGACCGCTCGCCGGAACCTGACGGTGATCGTCGCGTACTGGAAAGGATCTGGGCGCTGCAGCGCAATCCCGAGCTCTGGGGGCTGGCGGGGGTGACGGTACTGCGCGGTAACCACGAACAGATGCTGATCGATGCGCTGGAGGAGGACGAAGCCGACGCCGCCACCGACATCTGGGAATGGAATGGTGGCGACCCGGCCCTGCTGCCCTTCTACCGAGAGCATCGATCCTGGTTCGAAGCCCTGCCCCGCACCGTCATCCGCGGCAGCTACCTGTTCGTGCACGCCGGCGTTCGCCCGGGCGTGCCACTGGAGCAACAGAAGGATGACGACCTGATCTGGATTCGGCAGCCGTTCCTGAACCGCCCCCACGGCCTGCCCTACACCGTGGTGCACGGCCACTCGATCACCAAAGACCACAAGATCGATCGCCGGCCGCACCGGATCAATCTCGACACCGGGGCGTTCAGTTCCGGGGTGCTGTCCAGTCTTTCATTGGATACCGGTTCGGGCCCGTCTATTCCCCATCAATGCCAAACAGCATGAATCATGGAGCACTCATCCATCACTCGTAACGACCGACTCGCTTATATTGACTTCTTTAAGCAAGCGCGGGAACTGGCTATTAGGAGCCCTTTCCATTTTCTGTTGTTCGATGAAGCATTGTCTCCCGTTTTGCAAGCGCTGACCATCAACGAGATTCTCTGCATCCATCCCATCGATGCGGCTCACAAAATTAGGGTCTGGAGCTGCGAGGACGTTTGCGAGATCCTCAAGGTCAAGCAAAATCTCTGGCAAAAGCGGACGGATTGCGGAAGATCCCCCAACCGCCCAGGCACAGTCATGCTGGTTGTGCCTCGACTTAACGGTGAGGGGCAACGCAATGCTGGCACATGGGAGACAGTCCTATGCCAGGAAGAACGCTGAAAATGGCTCATCCTGGTTGACGCCGGGCATCAGGGCACATAGCCTGATGGCTGGTATTCCCTAACTCATTCGATACCGTTTACTCACAATCAACCTCGATCCACCCAAGTACGCATGACCCGCCCATTTTGCTATAACATCCCCGAAGGAAAGAGCGAACAGGAAGCCTTGTCCACTGAACTACTGCAGCTTCTGGGGGAAGTCTTTTCAGGGGTCACTAATGCCTTTGGCGATAATGCCATTTTGTACAGGGTGGACGTAGGCCAGATTTACGAGTCGGTCCAAATAGGAGAGCTTGTGTTTGCCGGTCAGTTCGTAGACAAGTCAGATGGTGAGGTCTTCAATTTTGAGATCAATCAGGCCACGAACAAGGTTGGCTATAAATCGACTGGTGAGTTTCTTGACAAGAAGTCACTTCTCCTTTTCCTTGGCATTGAAGTAGATAGCGATGCAGAAGAAGTTGACACCATAGAGTCGAGCACCTCAGGGCTTCGGCCGTTTGATCTGCTCCTTGAAGCTATCAACGAGGAGGCTACAGAGGCCTATCAATCCCCATTTGCATCTAAGCTTCGCAGGGATCTTGACTATCTCGCTGCTCTCTCTGCTGCGATGTACCACGCTGGTATCACGATTGAGGCTCAGCCTCTTTACACCGGTCTGCATAGCTACGCGATCAAATATGCGTTCAATGGGCTGAGAATCTTCTCCCAGTCAATCGGCTCTCTTGAAGGGGTGGAAGCTGGAGACGCTGCTGTAGCGTGGGTGCAGGAGCATGGCTTTGACTTTGCTGCTGCGGTGGTGAAGGAGTTTTCTGCGCGACGTTGTGTTCGCTTCCAGGAGAGCATGCAGGCAGAGGATCAGGAAGGCATACAGCAATTGAAGGATCTGGTTGAGGAAGCGCTGGGGATGGCGATGGCGACCACAACCGATCTGATCAAGACAATCGTTGAAGCCGATGATTATCAAGATGGTGATGTGCAGGCAGCCTTGGCTTCTGCCATCGATGAGTATTGTCCCGTCGACAATAGCGAAGGATATAGCGCTGTCGAAAACGCCAGGGAGTTGTCAGCGGAATGGCAAGAGGTTGTCAATCGCTCGGGCTGCAAGGAAGATCTGAGCATGCGTGAACTCGGTTTGCCATCAGCCGAGACCATTGCCTCTGAGGATGGTCAACTGGAAGTACAGCAGGCCGAACCACTTGTAGAGAGTGATTCAGAAGATCAACAAACTCAGGATGGCGAACGCATCTTTTATGTCAATGTCGGCGAAGGCCCTTCTCGCAACTGGGACGACTGCCGCCAGTTCGGTTTTCTTGCAGCAGGGGGTGGACGCAAATGGAGCAAGCAGCTCGAGAAAATCAAGATAGGTGACACCGTCATCGCCTATCTCAAGGGCTACGGATATGTCGGTATCGGCAAGGTAACCAGTACAGCGACCCCTGCCACGAAGTTCATAGTCAATGGCACCCCGATCAAAGAGCTGTCGCTCATTAACGATACGATTCGCTCTATTAAACGCTTCAACAAAGAGAATGGAGAGTATCTCATAGGGGTTGATTGGCAGGTAGCAGTCGCTCGAGAGAATGCGGCATGGGAAGCCAACACAGGACTATTCACAACTGCGCTAGTGTGCGCATCCTTGAGAAATCAGCGACACACCATTACGTTTGCCAATCATTCTCTCCTCTCTAATTCTATGAACGGCGTATCTCCCGCAAGTGACGACAATGAGCAAACTGTTATGAATCAAGCTGCGCTCGAGCGTCTTCCTTGTTCCCTGAATGCTGTTGAAGCTATGGATTGGCTGGAAGGCAAGATTACAGAGTCTCTCGAGGAGTACGAACCAATTGACGAGCACCTTGAGATGTTGGTCACTGGGAATTGGGAATCAGAGGAAGAGTTCTTGCATTTCTTCAAGGCTTTCAGTATCCACATTGCTGGAACAGCCTGCGAGAACTCAGGAGAATCGAGTGCAACACTCTTTTCGCGAGATATTTCAGATGACTTGCTGCTTTCGTCGCCATACTCGGCTCTTTGGGAGAAAGCCGTACTTACAAACAGTTCATTGCTAAATGAAAAAATCGATCTTTGTGATGAGGAGGGTTTCACGGATATCTTTGTAGATGAAATCCCCTTGATTGGTCTTTTGCCGCTTGCTTATGCGTACGAAAGGGCCTTACATAGTCAAATCCTTCACGGAGGCTTTGGTCGAATTAATCCTCTTACAGATTTGCAAGAAAGATTCCTCGGTGAATTCGCTGACTATAGCGGAACTGGCTACTTCGACGGCCCTTACGCAGATGTTGAAATGGCAGCGATGCCCTCAAGCAAAATTCTCTGCCAAATGCTAGAAGACTGGCAATCTCATCAGCAGCTTTGGAAGCCGTCTTTAATTAACGTTATTCTTTCTAGTGAATTCTGTGACTATCATGTTAAAGGCAATATTGAGCGCGTTCTTGCGGGTGCAGGTGCGAGTGCAGATGGATCTGATGATGAATGGCAAGATTACTTTGGCGAGCATTGGTCTACAGAAGAGCATGGTGAAATATTGACCAGGCTTAGTCCTTAACTCAATTCTTATTGCCTCATTCCTTGCCTTCTCGATTCAATCTCAATCTTCTAGTCATGATGATTTCTGAATCATATATAGCCCTTGCTAGGAATAGATCCACAAGCCGCTGGCCTGGGTACAAGCAACCCGAAGATTTTGGCTATGATTTTCGTGACTGGGTTAGTCCGTATACAAAAGGTGCACATACACTAGGCGGCGTGGCCATTGTGCTTCAGGACTGGTCAAGTGAAGAGAAATTGCTGGAAGGAGTGAATCCCGAAGTGCAACTATATGGCAGGACTCTTGGGCTAAGGACAAATAAACGTCTGGATATATTGCTGAGCAGTGTCCTCAAAACCTCTTTTGCCGACATTTATGCTACAAATATCTTCCCTTTTATTAAGCCAGGAGGTATATCGTCGCGCATACCATGGCCAGACGTCATTCGCGCTGGCTCAGAGTACACAAAACTCGAATTGGAGATGGCCTGCCCGTCTTGCATCCTTGCACTGGGAAAGGTTCCATTTAAGGCGCTCACTGAGATTGGCGTTAAATGTGTGGCTTTGCCGCACCCAGCAGCTCGAATTGGCGGAGTTGCGATCCACGAAAAGGTTTGGCGTGAAGCGCTGGGACTATAGTCTATAGCGAAAATCTCTCGCCTCTCGAGCATTATTGACTCGTCCTCGAACATATCAGTGCCCAAGGGATACTTCACGTTGGGTTGTGTCTGCATCGGATCCGGCAGTGCCTTGCCATCCGGTTTGTGTAGCAACAGGGCCATCAGCGACGCCGAATAAGCTCCCTTGCAGATCTCCGGTCCGTAAGCGATTACCCGAACGCCATGGCCGATCATCGTTTCATATCTTGGCAGTCGGTCGATGGTTTCTCAATGGCAATCGACCACCGCATCGCAGTGACTTGAAGCAGCCCTGCTCTAGGGTTCCTTTGCATCCGCAAAGCTCACGGTGCAGCGGCAGGGCCGTCTGCCAGTAACCAAAAGTGCTGAAGAGCGCAACCGTTAAGTCATTGGCTCAAGGTGACGGAATCCGGCCGACAAATCGGGTGCACTCCAAACTTTTGAAATCTATTTTTGTGTATGGAGACTCGGCTCACTCCGGGTGAAGATTTTGGCTAGATGAAACATCTTCATTGGAGCGGGCTGATTAACACTTGACGATCTGAGACTTTTCATCCTGCGGGTGTCGCGCGACGGCGGCCACGCTTCCCCTTCGTTTCTGCTCTCGCTGCGGGTATGGGCTCCACCCTGCTGCAGTGATAACGGTTGGTGGAGGCAAAGCGCAGGCGCTGCTGCACGCCATCCATCGTGAAGGTGTAGATCTCGCGATCCTCCAGATCCACAAATTCACCGCTGAGGACAATCACATCCTGGTTTTCCACAAACTCCATGAAGGTGCCGTAGTCAAAGCGGTAGAGATGGGCGCGTTCGCCATAGGCCTGCTTGAGGTCGGCAAAGATCTGCTCCAGTAGTTCGTGAAATTCGCGGGTCACTACATCGCGAGAGCTCAGACCTTCCGGCAGGTTGTAGGCGGTGGGTCGCTGCAGTGGCAGGGCATCGATCGACAGACTGCTTTCATCGACGGCAAGCAGCGTGGGGCTTGTCTCACCGCCTTTGTCCAATGCATCGATCGCCATCTCGAGCCGATCGATCTCCTCCGTCAGCAGCGCTGCCATGCCGCTTTCATCAGGCCTGGTCCTTACCCAGTCCACCACCCTCAGCAGCTCAAAGGCGCTCTGATCCGAAAGCCAGGGCTGCAACTCGCCCAGCCAGAAGCCCTGGAAGCCATCGGCCAGCAACTGCTCAAGGCTTCTTTCGGTTCCTGGTCTCTCATCCAACCATAGCTGCACGTCAGAGCGGGACTCCAGGCTCAACTCCTGGCCCGTCCCCATCATGTTGACCTCCTGCTGCTCGATCACCTGCTTACGGAACGCCGCATCGGTTCGACCTGTCGACTTGTACTGCAGCTTCCCTTTGCGAGCATCCAGCGTGAAATCAAAAAGTTCACCATCGGTGAGATCGATGAACTCACCGCTCAGGAAAACAGCGTTATGCTCACTGACAGAATCAGCAAAGGCGCCATAGTCGAACTTCACTAGATGTGCCTGGTTCCCGAACGACTCCTTGACGTTGGCAAAGATCTCCGAGAGACCTTGCATCATGTCCTCATCAAGCACATCCATGCTGCTCAATCCCTCAGGCAGATTGATGGCCAGCGGCCGCAGCAGCGGGATCGCCGCCGGCACTTCCGGCTCCTCCTCAGCCGCGTAGACCTTGGGGCATTGGCCCCGATTGTCGAGCATCCACTCCAGTAGCTCATCAAGCACGGCCGTATCCGCCGTCATCAGAGCCACTTCGCCGTTGGCCTCCCGCGCGGTCTTCTGCCAGTTGATGGCGGCAAGCCTGGCGAAGACCTCCCGGTCAGATAACCAGGGAATCAGATCCTCCAGGGAGCAGCCCATCCAGCCATCGTCCACCAGGTCGTCGATGGTTGAGTCGGTCTCGGCCTGTTGCGATAGCCAGTTCAGGACATCAGGGGAAAGCATCATGATGAATCAGCAGGGATTACGGGGAACTCAGCGGCTTGGGTGAATCAGGGAAAGCGGTTATTGGATGAGGCGTGCAGCGTGCGGTCTTCCACCGGCAACTACACCGGTTCCTTCATCTGGGGAGTGGCTCGGTAGAGACCGTTGGAACTATTCTGTTCAGCCATATTGAAATCATGACCACTGATCATCAATGCATTCCGCTCCATGGTTTGACGGACAGCGAAGTTGTCTACCTCCCGATGCCGCGAGAACTGCAGCTTAGCGGATGACAGTTGCAGTGTCAACGATGGCAATGCTGGGTCGTTGCTCGGCCTCGGCTCCGATCGGTGAGCCAGACTGGATTCCATTGCTCAGCAACGATCGCTGAGCTGCACGAGTTCTGTCTCTATCCGGCCAGGCATCACGAAAATTGGCCTGAACTGACGCAATCTGCGCAGCTGTCAGGGTCGGATTTTGCCTGGTATCGTCCCAGTCCTGCAAGAGCTGGTGATGCAAGTCCTGCATTGATTGCTTGCGACCGCTGGACGGACCACACTGTGCGGTGCTGATCGACGGCCCCTTGAATCCTCGTTGTGTTGACGTGGCACCTTCCCCGGACATCGGTTCCCTCCCCCGGCGGCTTTGGATGGAGGACCAAGTGAACTTTGTGCTGTCGGACCCAGTTCTCGGCGGCCGCTGGGTTGATCAGCTGGTACTGATCGAGACCCCCCAGGCGTTGCAGGCCTCTCTGGAGCGATCACCCAGCCAGGACGTTCTCAATCGCGGCGCTCAGCGTTGGCTGGAGGGCGAACAGGACGGCTGTCGTTCAGGCGAGACACTCAGGTGGCTGGTATGAGCCTGGCCGTTCCCCTGCAGCCTTTGCCCCTACCGGCTCTCCTCCCTGCTGGCGCCCGCGGCTTTGCCGTGCTGGATCTGGAGACCACCGGAACCGGCCAGCTCTGCCGCATCGTCGAGATCGCCTTGCTGCTGCTCTCCCCCCAAGGTGAGATCCGGCATGAGTGGACCACCCTGATCAATCCCGGCGTGCCGATCCCCAATGCCGGCGTGCATGGCATCGATGACGGCCTGGCCGCGACAGCTCCCTGCTTCTGCGATGTGGCGCCGGCCTTGGCGGCCTTGCTGGACGGACAAGTGCTCGTGGCTCACAACCTCGACCGATTTGATGGCCCGATCCTGCGGCAACACTTCTGGGAAGCCAGCGAGGCCCTACCGGGCCTGGTGTTCGATTCAGGCGATGGCATCGACACCATGCCCAACCCGTTCATCAGCCTGGGCAAGCTCTGCGCTGCCCGCGGCATCACCCTCAGCGGCGAGGACGCCCACGCCGCCCTGGGCGATACCCGTGCCCTGGCGGCTCTGTTGTGTCACGGCCTGCCCCACCTGAAACCCTCCAGGGCCGCAGTGCGGGTGGCGGGGGTTTCTGCCCCCGGGCTGCAGGCCTTTGCCCAGCAAGCCCGATCCCTGCAACCCCGGACAACAGCCAAACGCCAGGGGATCCCGCAGAGCCTCAACTGGATCGACACCACGGTCACCGTTCCTGCCGCCGGCGGCACCATCGCCCTCCTCGGCGAGGACGCCCATGGCTGGGATTACAAGGCGCAGAAGGCCCTTGAGCACGCCAAGAGCCTCGGCCTGTCCGCCATCCCCCTCGACCCGGACACTCCGGCAAAATTGATGGTGGTCTCCAGCCTGTCCATCGACAGTCCCGTGATGCGCCGTCTCCGGGCAGCCGGCCTGCCGGTGGTGGCCAGCAAGGTGTTTCAGGAGGCCCCCTCAGGAGCCGTGCTTGCAGCCAGGCGCTGGGGCAAAACCTGAATATCACTTTCCACCGGTCTCTGGTGGCAGCGCACCCGGCTGTCGTTGGTTGGAAATTCCCTGTCCCAGCCAATGGCTCATTTCTCGTTTCCAGGATGGCCAAGGAAGGACATGCTGCTTTCTTCGCGACGTGCAGAAACGTCGGAGTACCGGATCTCATCGATTGGAAAAGTAAGCGGTTCCGCTTGTTGTTTCACGCCGCATCTTCCTGCCTCCCCTGGTCCTCCCCAGACTCCCCGATCACCTCCAGCAGTGCCTCGCTCCCACGGGCCGCCGCTCGGTTCACCCGCCTGCGGATCAAGCGCAGCGTGGCCTGCGCGGCATGGGGCAGCTCCAGGTCATCCGGCAGCAGCAGCCACAGCTGCTCTCGCACCGTCGGCTGCTCCGCCACCGCCATCAGGCCTCGCTCGTGCCACCAATGCTTTGGTGCGAGGGCTGGGCAGACCGGCAGGGCGATCGGCCGCAGCTGCAGCTGCTCCAGCCAGACCGGCGGATCCTGCCAGGCGCGGGAGGCGCGCTCCAGGCCGCTGACGCCCGGTTCGAGTTGCTGATGTAGCAACGGCATCTCCTGACAGCTGGGCAGCAGCACGGTCTGATCCCAGAGGCCATCCCAGTTGACGTGGCTGACCAGCTGCAGCTCCAACGTCGCCATCGGCACCACCCGCACGCCCTCCCACCGCGGCAGCTCGCCCGCCCGCAGGTCCTGGTGATGGCAGAGCGAAGAGACGATCGCTCCATCGATCACCCCCTGCTTCACCAGGGCGGCCCAATCGCCGGCTGCATGGAAGCAGGGCGGCACCTGGAGCACACCGGGCAACGCCTCCAACAGGGACTGGTGCAGAGCATCAGTGGCCAGCCGCAGCCGTCCGTCCTCCACCCGATGTGCACGGCAGGCCAGGCGCAGAAATCGCAGGCTGCTGCTCACTCCCCAGCGGCATACGTTGTGGGGCTTTTGGGCTGGCTCCAGGTGGAACTGCTCCGCCAGTTCCCGGTAGCTGCGGCTCACCGTGGTCTGGTGCATCGCCAGGGACCGGGCGGCGCGCATCTGGCTGCCGCTGATCTCCATCAGGTCGAGAACCTGCAGGTTCAGCAACATCCCGGGTGGCCTGTAGACCTTGCGCCGCCGCCGCCTGGACGGCACACATGCGGCGGAACGAGATAACGACACGGCGGCATGGCGTCATAGAGAGCGTTCAGCCTTGCTCGCTTCCTGGCTGAGGGCGCGCCTCTCGCAGCGAATGACCCAGGCGCTGCCAACGCCCTGTCACGACAAGGCTGATGTCCGCATTTGGCTCGGGATAGGTTGTCATCTGCAGCGATGCACTGCAGGCTGCGGCGATGGAGCCCCTGCGCTGTCATCTGCTGATCGGTCCGCCGGCCAGTGGCAAGACCACCACCGCCGGTGCTCTCGCGCCTCTGATTGCCGGGGCTGACGGGCAGCCGGCCGTTGTGCTCTCCACCGATGCGATCCGCGCTGAGGTGTTCGGTGATGCCGCGGTTCAGGGGCCTTGGGGGTCGATCCAGCAACGCCTGCACGAACGCCTGATCGGTGCGGTAGCGGCCGGCATGCCGGTGATCGTCGATGCCACCCACGCCCTGCGGCCCTGGCGGCTGGCGATCACTCAGCAGCTGCCCCTGCCCCGGCCGGTGGAATGGATCGGCTGGTGGCATTTCACACCGCTCAGCACCTGCCTGCGCTGGAACGCGAAACGTGAGCGGCCCGTTCCCACTGCGGTCATTCGCCGCATGGCCGCAAGGCTGGACGATGAGCACTTCGGGCCGGGCCGGCAGGAGGGTTTTGCGTCGGTGGTGGCGGTGCAGCCCACACACCAGCGCGATCTCACCGCCTTCCTGCGCAGCGAGCTCTCCCGCCTCAAGCGCCGCATCAGCGCCGCCTGCAACCGCCAACGCCAACTGCTGCTGCACGGCCATTCCCGTCTGCTGGATCTGGAGCGGCTGCTCCATCTGCTCAAACTCCTGGCGGACCATCCCGACTTGGCGACGACGGACCATGGCAGCCGCGAAGCGCTGGAAACCCTTGTCTCTCCCCTGCCCAGCGGTGATCTGGCGGAGCGGGGCGCCGCATTGCTGCGCACGCTTCAGGGTGTTTGCTATGGCGAGGTGGAGGCGGTGCGACGCGATCTGGCCTGGCTGGAGGCCCAGGGCTTTTTCGCCGCCACCCCGGTCACCACAGCGATTACCCCTTTGCCGCTGATCCCACTGACTGCTGGGCAGACACCCAGGATCGGTGGCGTCAACGGCGGCCACCCGCCGATGGCCGATGCCGCGGTGTTCACGCGGGTGATGACGCTGCTGCGCCACCTGCTGCAGACGCCCTTTGATCGGCCGGCGGATGGCCCAAAGGCGATGGCGATGCAGCGGCACCTGCTGGAGCGGCTCTCTGCGCTCCCCGGCGGCCATGGCTCGGGTGAACTGGCGACGCTGCGCAAGGACATCGAGAAGACCCTCACCCCCTACGGCTTCCGGTTGCGTCACGACAACCCGCGTCACGGCTACTGCCTTGGCACTGCTTTGCTTTCGACGCCAAGGCTGGTGGAGATCCACGGAGTGGTGCAGCACGCGGCCCAGCGGCTGGGGGACCCAACTGCGCTGGATCTGCTGAGTGAGCTGGAGCAGCGCCTCGCCTGGGGAGGCATCAGCGTGGAGGCTGCCCCTGCATTGCGGGCTTATCTCGATGGCGCCAGGCCCGGAGCGGAGGACCTGCAGCAGGGCACCCTCGCCGAGCCCAGACAAGCGGAGCAGATCGAGACGGCGATCCTTGAGCACCGCCGCGTTCGGCTGCTGCGTTTGCCATCCAGGCACGGGCCAGGCCGAGGTGAAGAGATCCGGATCTGGCCGTTGCAGCTGGTGCTGGCCTGTGGCTTCTGGCATCTCGCCTGGGAGGAGGACGCGATCGGCCGGCCCCATGGTCTGCTGCAGTGCAAGCGGCTGGAGCGGCTGCAGTTCGTGCAGGCCGAACCGCGGGGGCGCCGCAACGAAAGCGACCACAAGGCTGCGATCGCCCGTCTGAAGCGGCTGCTCCATCACTGCGGTGGCACCGAGCTGGGCGAAGACAGTGCTGCCCAGGACGGCCTGTGCCACCCAGGCGCTGAACAGCGACGCCGGCACTTGCAGACCCTCCGCTGCTCCTTCAAGGCCAGCGCCTATGCCCAGATCCGCGAAGGCCACCTGCCGCTACCGCTGGAGGAGATCCGGGTGGCTCTTCCTGGCGTAGCCCCTGCGAATGAGCAGAACACCAACGAAATTGGGCCGGCTGGCCCCGGCTGGACCCATCCGGCCCTGGCGCAGGTGCTGGCTCCCAATCCCACAGGTGACAGCCATCCCCATCCGGTGGAGATCGACCTGCCCCCCTGGATCCTGACCCAAGGGGTGGAGCTACGCCGCTGGCTGTTCAGCCACGGCAGCGCCATCCGCCTCGAGGCCCCGGAGGCGCTGCGGCAGGAGCAACAGGGCCAGGCGCTGGAGATGCTGGCCCTGGGGCAGCAGCGCCCCCTCCGCTGAGCTCAGGAGCCGCTCACTCCTCCTCGGCAGCCCCCAAAGGGATCAGCTTGATCTGCTTCCTGCCCAGCTTGATCTCGAACTCATCGCCGGGCTCCAGGCCCAGTTGGGCGGTGTAGGCCTTGCCGACCATCAGATTGCCGTTGAACTGCACCTTGGTGACGTAGCTGAGGCTGCGACCGGGACGGCCCTTGCCACCACTGCTGCCGGCGCCAAAGTTCATGCCTTTGGCCTCCAGCACCGCCTCATAGAAGGCGGTGAAGTTCAGTCGCTCGGTGCCGTCCTTCTTGGTGCTGACATAGCCAGCAGCCCGAACGAGATCCGATTTGGAGCCGTCGCTGAGTTCCTTGACCTTGGCCAGTAGTTCGGTTCCAGTCAGCATGGTGAACAGGGGAAAGTTGTTCTACCAGCCTATTGCCATGACTGCTGGTCGCCTGGTCAATGTCTCGGTCAATCCTGCAGGGATTGCCGTATCTGCTTCACAAACGCTTCGTCAACCTCATGGTGCTTCAGATCTTCCCGGCTGAGGTCGTCCACCAGGTCGTAGAAACGGATCTCGAACCATTCTTGAAACAATGCAAAGGTTCTCGGGCTCGGCCATAGCGCTGGATCTTGGCACCAGGACTGCAGTTCTGCCTCGAAGATTTGTTCGTAACTGTCTTTCAGGACCACGATGGCTTCAAGGTCGTCCTCGTAGGCCGGCAGCAGGTAGAGCCCGTCTTCGTTGGCTCCCCAGCGCACATCGTGATCACCACTCACTTGGCGGACCCAGGCGATCAAGGGCTGGCGAGGCCCGATGCCAACGGCGCAGCGGTTGATGGCCGTCATCAGTGGCAACAGCAGAGCGAGACGACGGCCGGAAGGTAGCGCCCTTCTGCTTGGCCTGGCAGAGGGGGGGACGTGGCTGAGGGCTGTCAGGGCAGGCTCTCGCAGGCCTCCCCATCGCCGTTGCTGTCGAGATAGGTGTGTCCCTGGCGCAGCAACTCCTGAGCCCTGGCGTAGGAACCAATCTCCTGGCAGCGATAGCGGCGGCCACCGGGGGTGGTGCCATCGGGGATCACAGCGTTGCGGCGCCCCCGGCGGAAATCCCAGGGACGGGTGATGCCGCCCTCCACCTGCCACACCCCATAGCGATGCCGGCTGGCCCGGTATTCGGCATCGAGGTACTCCTTGGCATCACAGCCGCCGAGGTACTGCCGGTAGGCAAAGGCCTGGCCGTCCTCCACCAGCGCCAGGTTGATTTTGATGCCTGAGATCACCTCGGCCACAGTGCGGCCGTAGCGGTCTGTCGTGTGAGAAAGGATCGTGACCTCCCGCCCCTTGGCCAGACGGGTTTGCAGATAGCTGCGCGACTGCTGCCCGTAAGGGTTCTGCGCCAGCTCCGGCGCGTCGATGCAGGCCAGGCGGATGGTGATCGGCAGGCCCTGGCGGTTGACCCGCAGGGTGTCGCCGTCGCCGATTGAGAGCACTATGGCTCGGTAGCCGGCTGCAGGGTGAGGTGGGTGCCTTTTATTGGACAGCCTGGGCCCCTGACATCGTTAACCCCGGACGGGTAGGACAGGGTTCGGTCTCATTATAGACCTCATGGGGAGTTCTGCCTCCCAGTGCACTGTGGGGCCTTACATGGCAG
>CAIJRN010000063.1 GCA_903823115.1 uncultured cyanobacterium | reverse complement strand
CCGCCGCCGCCGCCGTAGCCGCCGCCGCCACCGCCGCCACCACCACCGCCGGTGCGGGGCTCAGCTTTGTTGACGCGGATGGTGCGACCCATCCATTCGACGTTCTGAAGATCGTCGATCGCCTTGGTTTCGTCGGCCGCGTTGGCCATTTCCACAAAGGCAAAGCCGCGCTTGCGACCGGTGTCACGGTCGAGGGGGAGGCTGCACTTGCTGACCTCGCCGTACTCGCCGAACAGTTGACGGACATCCTCTGCCTCGGCATCGAAGGAGAGGTTGCCTACGTAAATCGTCATGGACCTGAGAGAAGAAACTATGAACCTGATCCGCCGAAAGCCCTGAAGGAAGTTGTCAGCTTGCTGGAGAGAAATCTTTGAACCTCTGCAATGCTACAACATGTAGGACGACTGGCGGATCGTCCATGACGATGCATCGCCGTAGGCGATCCGCTGGGGATCAAAACAAGCCTGACGGGCCGAGATCCTCCAGACCACCGGCATTCCAGTCGCCATCAGCGGCTCTCAGCCCCAGAGCAGCCCAATCCCGCTTGACGGAGATCAACACAGCGCCGACCCAGGCACCACCAGCTCAGTCCTGCTATAGAAGAAAGGAATCCGCACCCTGACAGTCATGCGCCTGGGCCTATATCTGGCCGCTGTCGTGGTCAGCCTCAGCAGCCCGGGGTTCGCCCACGCCGATGAACTCATGCGCCTCTGCGGGCCCCGCGGCTTGGGCTTCATCCGCACCTCCAGAGGCCAGACCTGTCTCTATGGCCCCGACACCAAAACCGCACCACCAAGCCAGAGCACCCCGCCTGGCAAACCCTCGCCCCAGCCGATGTCAGGCAGCCCGTCCCAGCCAGCCGCCAGCGACTCTCGCTGAACCTGGGGGCGCGCTCTGAAGCCCAAGGCGAGGCCGGCCTGGAAAAGGCCGGTGCCTCACAGGGCGACGGTTCACAGGGCGACGGCTCAGTGGCGCCAGGATCTTGCGGGCCTTGATGCTCAACGCCGGCCTAGCGAACCCTCACCCCCACACCTTGAGGGACCCCGCACTGCCCTCAGAACTGCCCTCAGCACTGGACATCCAGCCAGGAGTGGGGAAAGCCGTCGGTTCATGGAGTTCTTCGATTCCGGCCTTGTGAAACTGCCGCAGCCACTTCAGACCGCCATCGCCAGCGGCGCCCTCAAACCGGTGGGCTAGGCCTTTTTTCCGTGCAAGGCCTAGCCCTCACAGCCATTGGCAAATTCCTTCAGATCCCATGAGCATGCCGCCGCATCTCTTATGTGGACCGTTTTCTGAGCATGGCTGGATATGAACCACCTCCCGCAATACTCATTCATCACCATCATCCTGAAGCCACCTTGATCCAACCCTGGGACCACGAACTGGGATTTGCCAAACCTTTGATTCCCTTCCTGAAATGAGCCAGGATTGAATCCAGCAAAGTTTACCGGGACAACAGATTGCACTTGCTCGAACAGCCTCAGCCCCTCGCCACCAGGAAAGACTTCATAACTTTTACCTGAAACGCTATTGGAAGATCAGTCAGAAGGTGGATCAATTGTCGCGCCGTCATTCAAGCAAAAAGCTGCCTAAGTATGGTGTGCCCAGTCATTGGATTGAACGCATTGTCCCTGCGGTGCGCTTCAATCATCTCCCGGGAGTAGGCGGCACAAGGGAATCGCCGCACCACAAGGCGTCGCACCGCCCCGTACACGCTGGGGAACGAGGCCGAATCTTTGGTGATCCGTTCCACTGCGATGGCGATGGCTTCGGCAAACGCCTGATCCAGAGCTGTTTCTCGGCCGGCAGATCGCGACGATCCGGCAGATCCAGCTCCACCCCGGCGTCCGCGGCGAAGAGGGCGTGGAGACGGCGACCAGCAAGGGGCAGGTCACGATCCCCAAGGCCCTGCGCCAGCAGCTCGGTCTTGCCCGGGGCAGTCGCATCTGTTTCGAGCTGGTGGGTGACCACATCGAAGTGCGGCCCTGGCGCCCGCAACAGCCCCTGCCCGCCAGCGGCTTCGGCCTGCTCAAGAGCCAGCGCCCGCCGGTGCCGGTCGACTTCGAGGCCGCCAGCCTGCTGCGGCCGTGATCGGGCTCGACACCAATGTGCTGGCCCGCTACTTCGTGGAGGAAGCCAGCGCCGATGCCGCCACCACAGCCCAGCGTCAGGCGGCCCGCCAGTTGATCGAATCCGGCTGTTCCACGACAATCTGGTTGAGGGGTCGCGCCGATCTGGTTGACCGCTCACGAGGGGATCTGCTGAATCCGGTTGCCATGCGCAGGGCACCGGGCCATGCCTGCTCCCCTCACCGTTCAACAGATTGCGCTGTACATG
>CAIJRN010000062.1 GCA_903823115.1 uncultured cyanobacterium | reverse complement strand
GCGGCAGCATCCCCGGGCCTGGCGGCCCTGCTCAACCTCGTGCCGGGCCTGGGCAGCGGCTACCTCTATCAACGCCGCTGGCGGGCCTACTGGATCTGCTCGGCCCTGGCCACCAGCTGGTTCGTGGCAGGAGCCCTGCTGACTCCAGCCAACGCCTCGCCGACGGAGCAGCAACAGCTGCTGGGCCTGGGCGGCCTGCTGCTGCTGGCGGGAGTGACGGCCGTCGAAGCCTTCCTGGCCGGCCGCCGCGCCCGCATGGACTGACCCGCACGGACTGAAGCGATGCACGGACTCGGCGTCAGGAGCCGATCTGGCGGCGCGACAGCAGAAAGCCAACCCAGTAGCCGAGCACCAGCAGCAGCAGATCAACCCGGGTCAGCAACCACAACACAGCCAGGACACCGATCAGCCAGGGCGAGAGCAGCAGCACCCCGAACAGCAGCTGGGTGGACTGGTTGCGGCGCGCCAGCGAAGCGGAACGCTGCACCAACCGGGGCACGCCACGTCCCAGCAGCCAGCCGGCCCCGCCGCCGAAGCCAAGACTGACCAGGGCCTGAAGAAGCATCAACATCGTCGCAGGCTAAGCAAGGCGTCCCCGTGCGGCGATCCTCGCCGGCGTCGGGGCGCTCCGTTCTGTTAGGAGGGGCGCTCCTGCCGCCATGGCGTCGGATGCCCGAGGAAGCTGCCCCCCCCCTGCTCCTGGCTCCCAGGCTGGCTCCGCCGGCTCGCCGGCATCCCGAGGTGGTCCGATGCTGGCTCTGCTGGCCCGGGGGCTGGAGCTCTGGCTGCGCCAACAGTGCGAGGCGATCGAGGATCTGGAGATTCGACTGGAAGGATCAGCGGCCCAGTTGCTCAAGGGTCGACTGGAAGGGGTGCGGCTGAGCGCCAGGCGGGTGGTTTTTCAGCGGCTGGAGATCGAAGCGGTGGAGCTGCGCAGTGCACCCATGCAGGTGCGGATGGGGGAACTGCTGCGATCCCAGAATCTGCGACTTGACCAACCCTTCCGGGTCGACGGCTGGGTGCGCTTCAGCGACGAAGGCCTCAACCGCACCCTGGCCACGGCCCCCTGGCGCGAGCTGGGCGATGCCCTGGCCGAAGAGTTGCTGGGGCTGGCACCGCTGGGGCGGCTGCGCTTCGACGGCGATCGACTGATCCTCACCAGCATGGGTTCGGCCGGCACCCCGCCGATCGAGCTGGGGACCAGCGTCGAGGCCAGCGGCGGCACCGTGCAACTGCG
Source organism: uncultured cyanobacterium (assembly GCA_903823115.1). Taxonomy (GTDB): domain Bacteria; phylum Cyanobacteriota; class Cyanobacteriia; order PCC-6307; family Cyanobiaceae; genus Cyanobium. The sequence goes on along the minus strand of CAIJRN010000062.1, from coordinate 775 downwards.
GGCCGAAGCCGATGGCCGGATCGCCCGGCTGCCGATGGATCGCAACGTCCAGATCGAACGGGCCGAGCTCGGTGGTGGCCGACTGGAACTGGCGGGGCAGGCGCTGGTGTCGGCCTGAGGTCCAGGGGCGGAATCTTCACCTGAGGCCCTGAACCCGACGAGGCCGGAACAACAAGCTGCCTGGAAGTGTTTAGGGTTGAGTAATTCCATGCTTCCGAAGAGCCATTGGCAACGAAGGCGAGGCTTTCGCTTCATGAAGTTCACCTAAGGGCTTTCGCTGGACTGATTTCGCTTTTTGCACACCTCCATCACGAAGGCACAACATCACCGCCATGACGGTTCTGCGGTCGATGGATCCGGTACTACCTTTACCTCCATCAACTGATCGTCTGTCTCCATGCGTCATATCGCCTTGCTTGCTGCCGCCCTCACCACCATCACCAGTTGCCTGAGTGTGGGACTGATCAGTCCTGCCGCCCATGCCGGCGACGACGACGCCAAAATCGAGGCACGCGTCGGCAGCTTCGGCCGCAACTGCAAGAGCGCCATCGCCGACAAGTTCAAGGCCAAATCGATGGCGGATGTGGAGGTGACCCTCGCCGCCTCGCTGCGCACCAGTATTGATGCCGGTGAACTGAGCCTGGCTGACGTCAAGAGCTACGGCCTCTCCTACAACTTCCGCGTCCATCACCTGCCCGGCAAGGATCCCGAGGGCTACTGCAACACCAACGGCCAGGGTGATGTTCAAGAAATCAGCAACATCCACAAATGATCG
>CAIJRN010000061.1 GCA_903823115.1 uncultured cyanobacterium | reverse complement strand
GCGCCATCTCGATTTGCCGTCCGGCCAACGCCGTGATCTGGACTTCGCTTGCCTGCAGGCTCACAGCCAACATCCATTCCGCCTGCACCTCGAGCAACACTGGTTCTGCGCCTTGCTGCTGCAGCGGCTGGCTCAGCTGCAGTCTTCAGGCGAACCGGCGGTGTGTTGGGGCCAGAAGCTGGTCGCGCTCGGCGAGAATCCACACCCGGAGCGACGAGAACCGATCAAAGCGTGGGTCCTGGGTCCAAGCCAGGGGGCCCAGCCAAGGTTGCTGACGGCTCGCTGGCTGGTGGCGGCTGATGGTGCACACAGCACGGTTCGCCAACTGCTGCAGCTTCCCTTTGCAGGCCATGACCTGCCACTGCCGGTGTTGAGATTGATGCTCTCCGACCTGCCAGAGGCAGTCAGTGAGCAATTGGCGGGACTCACTTACATCCGCCATCCGCTCGGCTCGCTCAGCGCCCTGCGCATGCGAACGGACTGGCGTCTGATCCTGCGCCCGAAAGCTGCCGACATCGAGCCGGCCCTGGCGGATGACCGGTGGGCCCGGCAGCGTCTGGCCCAGATCTTCGCAGGACTGAGTGATAGCAGAGTCTGGCAAGAGCTGCCCATGGCTCTCGATCACTACCGTGTCAGCCAACGTTATGTCCAGGTCCGCCAACAAGATCGTTGCTTGTTGATTGGCGATGCGGCCCACATCACCAACACCCGTGGTGGCCTTAACATGAACTTTGGCCTGCTGGAAGGTCTCGAACTTGCCGAAACTCTGGCCAGCTCGATTGATCTCAGTGCTGGCGACCAGCAACGGGCCGTTGCTGGCTGGGCCCGGCGCTGGCAGGAACGCACCACAGCGGTGTTGCTGCCTCGCACTGCTCGCCTCCTCGAGGGCAGCAGCCCGCTGGAGCCAAGCCACGGCAATCCTGCACCCGAGCAGGACACTATGCTGTTGTGTCAGGCCTGCTTGCTTGATCTGAACCAGTGGTGATACCTGCAAGACAACAACTGAGAACAAACGACTCAACGGCACACGTCCCAGTTCAACATCAGGACCAAGCATGAAGTCATCAACAAGCCATGAAGCTGTTGGACTGATCGTACCGCCATCCAATCCCACCTTGGAGGATGAGATTGAAAGCCTGATCGATCACGTTCCGCGCATCCACACCGCCAGGCTGCCGTATTCATCATCAGGTGATCTTGCCGTCCGCAATGAGCTCTATCTCGACAGCTATCTCGACGCGGCCCGCAGCTTCGGAACCTTGCCACTCCAGGGCATCATCGTCGGCTGTACTGGGTCCAACTATCGTCTTGGCCCCACCGAAGATCGGCGACGTTGCGAACTGGCCTCCGCCGAGCTCGGTGTGCCATTGATGACAGCGAGCCTGGCGGTTCTGGAGATGATCAGGGCATTCGGATTCAGCAAGATCCAACTGGAACTTCCCTACCCTGACTGGTTGATCCAGCTGGCCGTGGAGTACTGGCAAGCGGCAGGACTTGAGGTGGTGGCTCACCACAGCATGCTGAATCGCATGGGAGCTGAGAGCGCCTACAGCATCAACGACCAGGAATTGGAAACCTACCTCCAGCAGCTGCAGGTAGCGCCAGACACCGTGGTTCTGCTTTCCGGCACCGGCATGCCCACACTCAGCGCCATGGCCGATCTGATCGAGCGCTATCCAGCGCCACTGATGTCATCCAATCTCTGCATGGCCCAGTGGCTGCTGGGCTGCAGCCAGCAGGCCCGTGGCACCGACCTGCAGCGCCAGTTATGCACCAAACTGCAGCGCTTCAGCACGGCTCCAGACCAGGCTGCAGCGGACAACCTGTTCAATCCCTTCGGCGCTCTCAACTGAGCGGCCACAGAGGGGCTGAGCCATCAGCATCCAGCCAATGGTGGATGAGCCTGGCTGTCGCTGCTTCACCGAGGACCGGCTGCAGCAGGGCCCTGGCCTTTTCCAGTCGCAGCGCTTCAGCGATCGGCCGATCAGGATCTCCGGGGAGACCATCCACCCTGGCGCTCTGCTGAGCCCCTTCGGCATCGGCCACCACCTCCGCCCAGCGTCCCTCCCCATCCGGGACAGCCACCAGCTGGGTGCGCCGCATCAGCGCCTGCAGGCCGGGATCATCCAGGGCCTGCGAGCTGAAACACTGCCGCCCCAGCTCCCCCCAGCGCAGGCTGGCCGCCACGGCAAAGGGCAGGCTGAATTGGGCCTGAATGCGATTGGTGGGGCTGCTCTGGCCGCAGTATTGAATCGCTTCCGGGTAGGTGCGCAGCTGAATCGGGCCCATCCCGTCCTGGGGTGCTGCGGCTGATTGCCAATCGAAACCATCGCCAAAGCGCTGTCGCCAGAGCCGGGCCGCTTCAGCGGCGTAATGCAGATGGCGGGCGCCGGGCAGCAACTTCACGTAGCCACAGCTGATCGCCAGGGTCGGTCGCGGTGCCAGATCAATCGGCATGGCCTCCAAAGCCAGCAGCACCGGATCACGATCGAGGGCCTCCGGACCTCGCAAGCCGGCAGCGGCGCCCAGCGCCAGATCAAGCCCGCGACTGGCCGCCAGGCCGGGATACAGCAGCCGGCAGCTGGCCCCCTCCTGCACCGCTGCAAACAGGCTGCGGCTCATCTGGCAGAGGGCGGCGCTGACAGCCTCCAGTTCAGCGCTGGCACCGATGTCCAGCAGCACGGCCGCTGTCAGGGCCGCTACAGCGGTGCCCCAGGTGCCATCGACATGCTCCCCCGGCGGAACCCGGTAGGACTCCCCCAGGCGAGCTCCCAGCTCGTAGGCCAGCAACAGGGCCTCGAGCGACCTGTTCAGGTTGCTGCCAAGCCGTTTGCCTGGAGCCGAGCCCAGGCTCAGACAGAGAGGCACCGCATGCAAAGCCGGCCGGCCATGGGCCGGGGCATAGCCCTCCACCAATTCGTCCCAGCAGGCGGAGGCTGCCAGCACCAGCGCCGATCCAGCTGGTGTCAGGGCCGTGCAGAAGCCAGGCAGACGCTGCTCACCTGGAGACAGCCGACTGTGCTGACGCTGCAGGGCCACCAGCTCAGGGGCCGAAAGATTGGCGATCGCCGTGGCAGCCGTATCGAGCAGCACCAGCCGCAGTTGTCGCTGCAGCAAGGGATCCGGCTCGACCAGGCGTTGCCTCAGATCCGTCAGGAAGGCCGCCAGCTGGTGACGAAAAGGTTGGCCGCTGGCTTTCACCATGAGGGGTTAAGTTCCGGTTTCGCCCCAACTGGATGAGCCATGGGTTCCGCACCGATCCTTGCCATCATTGTCGGTCTGAGTGTGGCCAATCTTTACTACGTTCAGTCCCTGCTGCCTCAGATTGCCAGGAATCTGGCTCTGTCGGCTGGGGAGGTGCTGCTGATCCCGATGGCGATCCAGATCGGTCTTGCCCTCAGTCTGCTGTTGCTGCTCCCCATCGGCGATGGAGTGGATCGCCGCCGCATGCTGGTCAGTGCAGCGTTGGCGATGGCAGTGGCCTGCGCCGCCATCGGGCTATTGCCAAATTTCCAGATGCTGCTGGTGGCCTTCTTTGGACTGGGATTAGCTGCTCTGGTTCCCTATCTTCTACCAGCCTATATTTCATCCCTGGTTCCTGATGCCCTTCGCGGTCAGACACTCGGCATCATCTTGAGTGGTCAATTCACAGGGCTTCTTCTGTCGCGATCCGTCGGTGGCTTGGTGGGCCAGTATTTTGGCTGGCGAGCAATTTTCCTGTTCTCTTCCGCGCTGATGCTGGCTGTCGCCTGGTGGATCAGGAGGTGTTTACCGCAGGAGCAGAATGTTCAACCCATCAGCTATCTTGCCCTCCAGTCTTCTCAGCTCGTTCTACTGCGCCGTTACCCTGGATTGCGCCAGGCCTGTCTGTCGCAGGGCCTGCAGTTCGGTGCGTTCATGGCGCTCTGGAGTGGTCTTGCCCTGCATCTGGCAGAGCCCCCTTGGCGCATGGGATCGGCCGCCATCGGCGCCTTTGGGTTGGTGGGCATCATCAGCATCATCGCGGCTCCCGGCATCGGCCATCTGGTGGATCAGTTCGGTTCGCGCCGGTTGGTTCTCGCCTCGACCCTGACCTCGTTGCTGGGTGTGGCCATACTTTTTGGCGGCCAACACTCGCTGCTGGCCATCTGTATCGGCTTCATTTTTCTGGATCTTGGCGTTCAGAGCTCCTATGTAGCAAACCAGACACGTGTTTTCAGTTTCAACCCCGAGGCTCGCAGTCGTATGGGTTGTTTACTGTTCTTCAGCGCTTATCTCGGGGCTGGGGTTGCTTCGAGTCTCGTGGCCCTGTTCTGGTCCCGATGGCACTGGCACGGTCTGACGGCCTTTGCTGCAGTTCTGGTTGCCATGGCTCTGGTCACTCAGTTCCCAGGGTCCAGATTTCGCCCCCTTGCCTTGGCCTCCCAACCCGCCTTGCCCCTGGATCCCTGACCGGGCGGACTTGAGCAGTACCGCAGCCCCTCCATCACCCAGGGGGGCCGGACTCCCCGCGGAAGTGGTCCAGGCTGGCCTGAAGCCGCAGCCGGTTGTAGCGCTGCACCGCCAGGCAGGGCAGGTTGAACAGGGTGGCAAACAGCAGGTTGAGCAGCACCCCCGTCGGCGGCAGCCAGAGGCTGGTGATGATCCAGAAGGGCCAGAGGGCCCAGTGGACCAGTTCCGCCCGTCGGGTCTCAGCCATCAACACCTCCAACAGCCGCCGATCGCGCCGCACCAGTGCGCTCTTGGCCACCCCACCAGGTAGAGCCGGCCCTGCATCGGGCAGCCACCCTTTCCAGGAGCGAATCCCCAGCCTCTGTTCGTAGCCGTGGCGCCCTTCCCAGGACCGCAGCCGGGTGAGGCCGTTGTCTTGCTGCAGGGCTGCATGGGGCAGGCGGTTGGCCAGGCCACCGATCAACAGGGACCAGGCGAACCAACCGGCGGCGCAGACCAGCAGAGGCGACAGGAGCTGGGCTGACCCATTCATCGGGTGGGGAACTGGCGCCCTTTCCAGCTGACGCTGCCGCGCTCCAGGTTGACGATGGCCAGCAGGAACACGACCAGGAAGAACAGCACCGGCACGGGGAACAGCAGATTGATCCAGCTGAAACGGCCCACCTGGCGGCTGAGCAACAGCAGTTGCAACGCATAGGCCGCGTAGATCACCAGGTTGATCCACCGATCAGGGTTGCCGACCAGGGGCCAGCCCAGCAGGGAGGCCGGCAGGGCCCAGGCCATCCAAAAAAGCCCCGACAGCCACAGCAGCACCGCCAGCATCCGCGGCCAGCGCACCTCGCCGGCGGCAGTGGCGAAGTTCTTGTCGAATCCCACCACCAGATCACCCAGGCCACCGGGATACATGCGGTAGGCGATCTGGTCCTGGCCGATGTAGGCACTCACCGGCAGAGAAGCCGCGTCATAGAGATGGGCGAGAAACCAGTCCTCAACCACTTTGTCGGCCACGGCGCCATGGCCCCCCACCAGCTCGTAGTCCTTGCGGCTGGTGATCATCGCCGGCCCGAAGGCCACCCCCGCTTGCTCCCCCAGGGGCACCGCCATCAGCCCCACCAGGTTGAACAGCAGCGACAACTGTTCATAGGGTTGCTCCGTCCGGTGGAATGGCTGCACCGACACCAGCCCCCCCAACCGCTGCTGGGCAGCAACCATCCGTTCCAGAAACTGGGGTCCCGGCTCGGTATCGGCATCGAGAAACACCAGCAGCTCGCCGCGGGAGCTGCGGCTGCCGTGGTGCAGGGCCCAGGTCTTGCCACACCATCCCGGCGGCAGGGGCGGCGGCTGGATCACCTGCACACCGGCCGCCCTGGCACAGGCGGCAGTGCCGTCACTGGAGTGATCGTCGATCACGATCACCTCCAGGGGCTTGAGGCTTTGCCGCTCCAGGGCCGCCAACAGATGGGGCAGGCTGTTCTCCTCGTTGCGGGCTGGGATCAAGACCGAGAAACCCGGTGGCTGCCCCGCCGGCCCAGCCTCAGGCAAACGCGGCAGACGATCACAGAGCAGCCAGCCGAGAATCCAGCGCACCAGCAGGGAGATGACTAGCAGATCCATCGAGCTAACGCTGATCCACCACACACCCAGTTGAACTGTAGGAGCCCTGCCCTGAGGTGGTTGGCATGATCAAGGCGCCAGCGATGCTCAGCCCTTGCTCACCAGGATCCTGCCGTTGCTGACCGTGACCTTGTAACTCTCCAGCGGTCGATTGACGGGCTGGCCGCCAATCCAACGGCCATTGGCATTGAAGCGGGCCTGGTGACAAGGGCAGAGAAAATTGTCGGACGAAGCGATCCAGTCCACCAGGCAACCGCGATGCGGACAGGTGGGATTGACGGCCTTGAGTTTCTGAGTGGCCGGATCCCGGATCACCAGCAACGGCCCCAGGGCACTGGTACGCACCAACACCTGGCCCGACTTGCTGAGCTGGGCCACACTGCCCACATCAACGCCGCGGGCAACGGCTATGGCCTGACTGACGGTTTTGGTCTGAGGAACAGCTGGGAGCTGAGCAGAGCGAGCAAGCAAGGGTCGCACCATCTGGCTCAGGAAGGCGCCGGCACCGGAGAGCAGCAGGAAGACGCGGCGACGCATGGTTGTTGGGGGACTTCCCACCACGACCAATCCATGCTCCCACGAGCTGCAGCGAACGAGCTACGCCGCTGTCGATGGAGCGAAGCGCTGCGGGCAGCCCCAGCCACCGGGTCGTTGTCGCCAGAGTGCTGATCGAATCCGGGCCGATGGACACGATGGTGAAGCAGGTGCTGGAGGCTCAGCAGCGATTCAAACTCGATCGCTCCGATGACGCCCTGTTCTATGCCGAACCCCGGTTTGTGCACCATCTCGATGGCGCCTTTCGGGCCAGGCTCACGGCGCTCTATCGGCAACGCATCCCTCCTTGCGCGGTGGTGCTTGATCTGATGAGCAGCTGGGTGAGCCACCTACCGGAAGATGTCTCCTACGAGCGGGTGATTGGCCATGGCCTGAACGAACAGGAACTTGCGGCCAATCCCCGCCTCGATCAGCACTGGATTCAGAATCTCAATGTCGACCAGCAGCTGCCCCTGGCCGAGGCCAGCGTTGATATCACCTTGATCGTGGCTGGATGGCAGTACCTGCAGCAGCCGGAAGCCGTCGCTGCAGAATTGCTGCGAATCACCCGACCTGGTGGCCAGCTGATCATCGCCTTTTCCAACCGGATGTTCTTTCAAAAGGCGCCTCAGGTGTGGACTGACGGCGGCGATCGCGACCACCTGGAGTATGTGGCGCAGGTGCTGGTGGCCCAGGGTTGGCCCGTGCCCGAGCTCCTGGCCGAGACAACCCGCTCGGCAGGACCGCTGGGCTGGCTGGGGCGTCAGGGAGATCCGTTCTTGGCGGTGATGGCCAGCCGACCTCTCAGGTCTTCGACTCCGCCCCGAAGACGCTGATGCTGGTGAGTTCCTCATAGCTCTCTTCGGCCATCGGATCGATGCGGAAGGCCGTCCAGGTGGCGCACTCCTCGGGTTCGCTGCGCAGCAGCGGCCACTCGATCCGCCGCTTGGCGTAGGTCAGGCCGACACAGGTGAGCGCTCGGTCGTCGGCCATCAACGACCAGAGCACATGGATGTGGTCTCGGCGGTAGTCGCTGGCGCTGTCCTGGCGTGGAATCTCCGGCAGGAAGCCCGGTTCGCTGCGCAGCTGGCAGCGACTTTCCCAGCTCAGATAGCTGCCAGGTTCGGTGGGATAAAACCAGCAGGTCTCATTCTCGGCGTCCCGCAGGGCGAATCGATCCAGGCAGCGCATCGACCGGATCGTCAGGCCTGAGGAGCGGTGGATCAGAACCTGATCTGCCACTTGCTCAGAGTCAGTGCCACCTGAAGGCTCGCTGGCCGCATCGCTGAGTTCGTATACCCCGAGCCCGAGGCTGCGGGGGTCGATGTGGGGCACAAGGGCATCGCAGACTGTCCTGCCCTGATTGGCACCGTAGGGGTTAAGACCGCGAATGTCAGCCAGACCCTGGCTGATCAGACTGTCAAGGGAAGATTCGTTGGCAGTCGGTACTGGAAAAAGGCGCAGGGTGACACCGCTGCGCAGACCTTGCGTCTGGGCCTGGAGCAAGTCATTCCAACCTGCCCCGTCAGCGGGCAACTGCTCTTCAGGGGCCAGTACAAAGACGAGGGCCGAAGCCATAGGTCATCCCGGAGCGGGTGAAATTGCCTGCGATCAAAACCCGGATGGCTTTGCCATCCGGGTTGATGAGTTGGCTCAGTTGAGCTGAACGATCAGCCGAGGCCAACCTGGCTGAGGATGCCTTGGCCCGTGAGGAGCTCAGTGGCAAGGCCGATCACGAAGCCGAGCATGGCCAGACGGCCATTCCAGGTTTCCGCGAAGGCAACAAAACCGAAACGGGTGGTGGAGTCGGACATGGACGTTCGTTGGTTACGAAACTTGAAGAGATCGTAACAGATCGTGAAGGCCACGAGGTGTCGGAGCCTGCCTGTCAGCAGGTGCTGACCTGATTCGCCTCACCCGTAACCAGCTCGCCTGTCGCTCCCAATCCAATCCCCGGACCTCAATGGCTGACAGGTCGGAGCGATTGAACCTGTGGGGCGCGGCTGTGACCTTCGTGGACCTTGGCCAGGCAGAGAAACGGGACACTGGGGTTGAGATAGGCAGCGCACGGCCCGCAATGAAAACTGGCAGCACAACAAGTACCGCAGGGAAACCATTGGATTGTTCGCCCCCTGATTGGATTCAGGCCGGGAATGGATCGGGAAGGCGGTGGCTGGATCTTGTCGTGATCGGTGGTCGAAGCCCTTGCTCCTGCAATCGGTCTTGAGCGTCAGCCGTCCCTGATGCGAAAACGCGTCTGAGAGCTGCACGCAAGCGCATTGGGCTGCGAACGGCCCTTTTACAACCCGCTGAAGGGTCTCAGGGACCCCAGGTCAGCTCTTGCCTGCCGGTGAGCCCTGGTTCCTCAGGCTGGATCATCGGCGGCACGACAAAGACGACCCGAGTTTCAATTCTCTTCTGCAGCATGGCCTAGGGCCAGGAAGGCAGGTGTCTTGAGTGTTCGTCAGCCTCGCTTCACTTGTTCCGGCTGGTCCGTGTCGCCTTTACGGCAAACTCGCTATCGACGGCGCCAAAGCCCTCAAGCCGACGATCCAGCCTGGCACTCTCATCGAAACGGTCGTGGGGAGGTCTCAGGAATGCCCGAGGGGCTGGGAAGGTTCAACGACACCCCAGCACTACGGCAAGGACTGCCTTACGGGCCCCGCCAAGCCCCCTTGCCGGTCTTTGAGTCCAATCGCCAAATCGCCACCTGCCACGCCTGGGACCGGCGGCGGCCCTGGAGACAGGTCCTTCGAGGCAAAGGCCCACCAGGCGATCGCAAGACGCCAGAGACGCCAGCCAAGCAAGGCCAGCAAAGAGCTATAGCTAGGCAAACATAGCCTCAAGCGACATAATTGACATGAGTAATGCAAGGCGACAGCGATGCTCCAGGTGCGGTGTGGCAATCAAGGTCTGACCCCCTCGGATTGGGAACAAATACCCATAGCGGGAAGGAGCTTCGTAATGTTCTGATTGCCTTAAGAATCCTGCAAGGCTTTGGAAACTCCTGCCACTGACGTCCTGGTTTGCCAGGCTGAGCCTGTTTCCAGGCTGTTCGGAGGACTCAGCACACCGACACGCCTGCGCATCCTCGGCCTGACGATCGGTCGACCTTTGACGGTCAAGGAGCTGGTGATTCTGCTGCGGATGACCCAGCCACATATCTGTCGTCAGCTGCAGTTGCTGTGTGAATTGAATCTGCTGATCCGAGCCTCGGCCAGTGCTGGAGGTCGGGCCGATTCCTACCGAGCCAATGAACCGCTTGTCCTGATGGCTGTGGATCTGGCCCGTATCTCGCTTGAAGCGGAAGCGGACTCTTAAGGAAGACTTAGGCATCCCAGTGCGCCGATGCCGATCGCTGAAGGTTATGGTTTGCTTATGCTTCACAAAGCATTCGTGCTCCAATCAAGGCGTTCATGGAGTCTTTCTGCGACAAGACAGCGCGTGCCATTCGTTGCCTGGAGGATCTCCAGCGTCTCGAATTTGCAGATGATGTACTGAGAAGTTATCCCTGCATTGATCTCCTCATTCACGATCTCCAGCTAGAGGGGTGGCGACGTGTTGCAGCCAGAGCCAAGTCCAATCAGCGATTGATGGAAGCCCAAAAAAGTGGTGTATCCAATGAGGAGTTGGCTGAAATGTGGATGGACTCGCAGCGGTCTCTGCTTGATCTCGCCTACGAGCGGGATTGCGATGAGCCCCGTCATCTAAACCCTTAAGCACGAAGATTACCAGACTCGATTATTCAGCTGCCAAATTGAATATTGTAATAGTTCCCCAATCAATCAACCTCTATTAGATTATTGGACGTCTCCGGGTTGAAATGATGATGTTGGCGCTTCCTTTCTGCTGGACAACTCTCAGCGCTTAACGGGAGTGAGTTCTGGGCGGAGATGCACTGTTGCTCGCAACTGATCGGACCTCGGAAACCGAGCTTGGGCTGGCGGCGCGCGCGGTCCCAACCGATTGCTCAGCTCTTCTCCAAGGAGAACTCCCCGCCGTTGGCACCTCCGGCTTGATCAGCCAGGCCGGCGCAGCTGATTGAACTGGTCCAGGGGTGAGCTGCCCGAGAGGACGGGTCCGAGAAGGCGCAGCGACACGAACGGCTTGCCGCCTGCCCAGGGTGCCGGAACTGCCGCACCGGAAAGCCAGACCGGAAAGCCAGACCGGCAAGCCGCACCGCCGAGGTGCTTCACAATCAGTTACTATTCACGAAACACTTCGAAACATTCATGGCCGACTCCGCTTCCCGCTTCGGTTTCGTTGCCTTCGCCGAAACCTGGAATGGCCGTCTGGCCATGCTCGGCTTCGTGATCGGCCTGGCCACTGAGCTCCTCACCGGCCAGAGCATCCTCTCCCAGGTCGGTCTGGGCTGATCACCATGAGCACGGATTACACCGCAGCGATCACCGGCCTGATTGCCGTCGTCGTCCTGCTGACTGGCATGGTCGTTTATGTGCTCAGCCGTCCCAGCGATCTGGCACCCCGCAATCGTTAACCGTTACGTCCCATCCTGCAACCATCTACAGCGATGACCAACACCCCAGCCAACGAGTCCTGGTTCAGTCAGCGAGCACAAGCGCAGATCCACATGGATCAGCTCAAGCGGGTTGAGCTGTTCAACGGACGTGCTGCCATGGTCGGTATCGTCCTTGGCATCATCATCGAAGGTTTGACCGGCGCCGGAATTGTTCATCAGATCGGCCTCGGCGCCCTGGTGGACGGCTACGCGGCCTGCCAGGCGAAGTTCCTGCCCTTCTGCTTCTGAGTCCCAGCGCCACTTGGCGTTGATCGACCGACCCCCAGGCGATGTCTGGGGTTTTTTGTTGGGCAGTACTTAAGCCCGCTGGCGGTTGAGCTGGAGATCACGATCACCCATGGTCCGCCGTGCAGCTCGATCGCAACCGACAGATCGGTTAGGGCACTTGTCTGTTCAGGCTCGCTACGAGCTCATCTGCTTTGAAGTGGAACACGTCGCCGACAGCGCACGAGCGGAGGAGGTCTGCAGTCTGAGTGCAGAACCCGGGCAGGCCTGAAGTGCTGCACATCCGGGCGCTTGCCCGTCAGAACCTGCGACGGTGTTAGAGGTGACAGCGATGCATCCGGCACAACGTCCAGGATCGTGTCCCAAGAGGATCGAGTGATGGCATCCCTGCGTGGTCACCTGCTTGTCCCACCCCACTCTGCGACCAGGGCCTACCGGCTCATCGATGCGTTCCTTCAGCCCCATCCGCACCTTGACGGCCTCTACGACTCGATCGAGGAGGCCATCCGTGATGCCATCAACTGGCTGGAAGGCCTCGAGCCCGACGCCGGCCAGGCTTCGATCGGTCTCGAGGTGAGTACCAACAATGGCGACTGGCGCACCATCCGCCAACCGGTGCAGCTGCTCTGCCCTTGGCCCATGGCAGCCTGATGCGTTGAGCAGATCAGGGTGCAGGCCGAAGTCTCCCGTTTGCGAGGGAGTGGGCGCAGCGATCAATGGACGCGGGATGACCCTGCAGATGACAGAAGTCGCTCAATGCAGCTGATCCCAGACGAGAAGGACGCCGGCCGAGGGGGGGGGGTGCCTCCGCCTTGAGTGTCTGCCCAGCCGATCCGCGCCTGCAGGCGCGGATCGGCTGGGCCGGAGGGGCCGATCAGGGACTCTGGACGATGCCGTCGAGGTAGTGGCTGATGACGGCCTGGTCCTCGAAACCTTTCTGAACCAGAAAGCGGGCCAGTGCTGAGGTGATGACGCTGTACTGATCCCAATGGGGGTGGCTGTCGATGAACGCACACATGCCATCGAAGAGCGCCTCCGGTACCTCGGCCTCGAGGCTGACGCTGCCATCGAATCTGCCCGCGATTGTCTCCCCTTGCCTGGTCATGGGATCTTGCGCCGCCGATATGGAACTGGGGCCCAGTACGCCACAGGAGAGCTGCAGTCGTCAAAGGGATGGCCCTGAGCCATACCCACCGGAGCAGCGAATGAGACTGAAGGCTGTGCCTGGCCTGTGACATCACTCAGGTGCCGTTCGTTATTCCCCTGCCCATCGCTCTCAAGCTGTCAAGCACCAGGCGAACAAATCTCGGGTTTCCACAAGAGCACCGGCCCAGCAACCCCAAAGCCCTGTGTCCTGTGGAAAAAAGGGGGTTAAACGGGGGAAAACGTGCCAAAGATGGGGAAATCGCCAGCAGATCACCAAAACTGATACTGGAAAGTCTCTTGCGACAAGCATCAGGACTGGACGGGCGAGTTAGCCGAGGCCACGCACTTTCCTTTCGTTTTGGACAGAAAAACTGCCGAAATGATTGATGACAATCGCGGTTGACAGCCCTGGGCCGTTGCTGCCGGAGCACAAGCGAGATCAGTTAGTCGGGGGTCGCAGGCTGCGAGGCCCGAGCGGGTGATCGGCATGCGGATAGCGCACATGGTGATGCCCCTGGACCGGCCCTTGCTTCTGGCTGCTGCCGTCGTCCTGATTTCTGACTGGTTCGCTGCCGCCACCATCCAGTTCGACACCATCCAGTTCGACATTGTCGAAGCCGCCATCGTCGTGGCTGTGGTGGTGATCGTGAGGCTGGTCATGGCCGTGGCCGTGATCGTGACTGTGACGGTGGTCGTTGTCCTGGGCTGGCTTGTGACCATCAAGATCCCCATGGGCTTCGCGATGGCTGGCAGCGGCAGCTGGGCCCACCCCAGGCAGGGGAATGCCATCGGCCTGACAGGCCCCGGTGCACTCGGCTTCACAGAGCTGGCAGCTTTCCACCAGGCCCTCGACATGATGATGATGGCTGTGCTGAGGGGCTCCCACCTCCTGCTCGAAACCGAGCACCTGGGCCCGGTATTTGCAGAGCGAGCAGTTCATGTCGGTATCGCCGCGCAGCACCTCCGCCACTCGCTCTTTGAAGGTGTCCAGCACCAGGGGGTGATCCCCCAGATAGGAGGCTTCCAGAAATTCCACGGCCGGATGATCTGCCGCCACCAACTGGGTGTGCTGGCGGATGCGGCTGACCAGGACGCCTGAAAACAGGAAGTAGGGAAAAACGACGATGCGGCGGTGGCCGAGCCGCACCGCCTGGCGCAGACCCGGTTCCACCAGCGGGAAGGTGACCCCGGAGTAGACCGTCTCCCCCCAGCCGAAGCCGAAGCCCTCGACCAGCATCCGCGTCACCTTGGCCACATTGGAGTTGGCATCCGGATCGGAGGAGCCCCGTCCGACCACCACCAGCAGGGTGTCGTGCAGGGGCACCGGCGGGCCGCCAGAGTGCCTGAGCTGGGCATCGGCAACCTCAATCGCGGAGCGGATGCGGGCGCCAGCCGCCTGAATCATCTTGAGATCCACCCCCAGCTCCCGGCCGTAATCGATGCGCAGCCCTGTTTCGGCCGCATAGGTGTTAAGCACCGAGGGGATGTCGTTCTTGGCATGGCCGGCGGCGAACAACATCGCCGGCACCGCCAGAACCTGGCCCACCCCCTGACGACGCAGGGCGTCGAGCCCGTCCCGCAGGATCGGCCGCGCGAATTCGAGATAGCCGTATTCAACGGGCACTGGCGCCAGGTGTTGCCGCAACTGCTCGGCCAGGGCGGCGAATTCACCGACCGCCAGGCGATTGCGGCTGCCGTGGCCGCAAACCAGCACACCGATGCGGCCATGGGAGCCGATGCCGGGTACGGGAGCCAAGGCCGCAAGCGGCCCGTCAGCATTGCTGGAGAGGGAAGCCATGACCCGATTCGCTTGCCCTGACCCTATCCCCCACCCCGTCAAGCATTCGTTCCTGGACATGGGCCAAGGTTTCCGCCAGTCAAGGGAGCGCATCGTTTCGTTGCAATCTCGCCAGTCGCCATCCCGCCCAGGCCGAATGTGCTCCAGGCCGACGAGCGCTGATCTGGAACCAGCGCCGGCTCCGAGATCGATGGCAGACAGTGGCGGATCGCCAACCTGTTGACGGCAGAGCCGCCATGCCCGGCTGCTGGATCGGCGTGCTCCCCAGGAGCCGCAGCGGCCTGCTCAGCCTGCATCAGATCGACGTCGAATCCCTGTTGTCACCGGGCCGAATCGCCAGCCGCCGCACAGCAGGCCCTGGAAGGCGCAAGGATGGATCCATGAGCCTCCATATCCCACCCTATGAGCCGCTGCCGGCTCCAGGCAAAACGACGGACGTCTTCAAGGTGTCCATCGCTGCCCTGCATCCCACCCAGATGTGTGTGGGACTGGCCGAGGTCCGCAGCCGTCAGGTCGACTTCAGTCAGGACAGTCGCGAGCAGCGGCTGCGCTATCTGAAGAGCAAACCGGTACCCATCGTGCGCAATGCCAGTGGCAGGCTCTGGATGGTGGACAGGCACCATCGCCTGCGCGGGCTGATCGAGCTCGATCCCGACGCTGAGGCCTACGGCTATCTGGTGCTGGAACTGGCCAGCAGCGATCGAGCCAGTGCCCTGCATGAGCTCCACCGTCGCGGCTGGCTCTACCTCTATGACGGGCGGGGCCTGGGACCGATGGTGCCGGCGGTGCTGCCTGAAACCCTGACAGGCCTGCAGGACGACCCCTACCGCAGCCTGGTCTGGAAGCTGAAGAAGGAGGGGATGATCGAACCGGCTCCCCTGATTCCCTTTCACGAGTTCCGCTGGGGAGCGTGGCTGCGTCGCCGGCCGCTGCCACCGTTCAGCTCCTCGGAACTGGAACCGGCCATGGCATCGGCCCGAACCTTGGTACGTTCTTCTGCGGCAGCCCATCTGGCCGGCTGGAAAGGCCGGCGTTGACGCGTCGCCGGGGACCTGCTGAATCGCTCTGGTCAGGCTGCAGTGGAGCCTCCCTGCTCAGCAGCAGCAACTTCCAGGCCGATGCTGCGGCCAGCTTCAGCTATGGCAGTGGCGCCAACCAGAGCACATCGATCGGCTTCAATGACACGATCGACGGCTAAAAGAGCACGACCGATGCCATCATCGAAATCACCAGTTTCGGCTTCGCCAGTGATTTCAACACCCTGTCACACCAGTCTGATTTAGGCATGGACGTCCTCAGTTTCTGGCTGCGGCGGCTGCCAGACCCTGTGATGCCCGTCGCCGCTACCTGTCGCGGCTGCCCATCGCTATTGATTGCGGGGCGGCCGCCGGTCTCCCTTGCGCAGCTGCCGCCGCCAGCGCCCGATCTGCCAGCGCAGGCCCACCAGAAGCAGCAACACCAGGGCCCAGGCCAAGGCTGCCAGGCTCAGCCCACACCAGGCCAGCATCACCAGAGCCAGAAGGGCCAACACCGAGGTGATGACGTGCCAACGCTTCAATTGCCGGTCAGCACCGCGGCAACTGCGGCAATGGCGACTGTGGCTCTGCCAGCGATCCAGCAGCGGGTCGTCGCCCAGGCGAGCGGGTAAGGACTGGTCTGGAAATGGCACGCCACCATGCTCCAGAACCCAGCTGTGCAAAGCCTGCACATAGCGATCGGCCGGGGTGGCCAGGTAGCAACTGCGGGCCAGCTGCTCACTGCCCCCCCGCTGCTCCAGCACCCGTTCCTGCCAGTGCAGAAAAATCTGATCGTCCTCCAGCACCCGGTGATTGCCGATGTGTTGCAGCCATTCGGGCCGCAGGCCCAGCAATCGGGCGGGCCAGGGGGATTCGAACTGGAAGGGGAAGCGCGCAAACAGTCGACATTCACCGTGGCGAATCGGCGTGGCATAGACCACTGTCAGGATGCGGGCGAAGCCGGGCGCGGTCAGCTCATGCCACATCAGGGCAGGGGCGCAGAAGGTGGTGAACTGGGTGCCGAGCTTGCCGCGTCGAGGCCCTTCCTCCCAGACTCCGGTGAAGCCGTCCGCGCCGGCGGCGGTGAGTTCCAGCTCTACCGGCCCGGCATTCTCGCGCCGTCCGACGGTGGCGTGATGGGTGAAGGGCACGTGGCTGACATCGAGGACGTTCTCGAGCAGGGTCAGGGCGTCGTAGGGGAGGTCGCGGAAGGTGTCCTGCACCAGCCACTGCGGTTCCTCCAGTTGGGGCACGATCGGCAAAGGCTGCTCCGCTGCCCTGGAGAGATCGCCGGCGAACACAAACAACAAACCCTGGGCCGAGGCGGTCTCGCGCCGCCGGGCACAGCTGCGGGAACGGGAATGGCTCGCTCCGTCCGCTGCCTGGGGAACGGTCAGACACTGGCCTGCACCGTCAAAGGTCCAGCCGTGGTAAGGGCATTCCAGGGCTCCGGCCCCATTGATCCGACCTTCCGACAGCGGCACCAGCCGATGGGGACAGACGTCCTCGAAGGCGCGCCAGGCACCGCCGGGGCCATCCCACCAGAGCACCAGATCTTGTTCCAGCAAGGTGAACGCCTGGGGCCGCTGCCGATCCAGATCCTTGAGGAAGGCCACGGGGTACCAGCGATCCAACCAACTGGCTGGGATGGGTGGCCTCGGGGCCGCTTCGCTGCAGCTGGACGGTTCTGGGGATGGGATGGTCATCGGCCGATTCTGCCGGCATGAGTAGACAGGAAGCAGACGCGTTGGTTGTGATGCCCTATTCCCATCTGCTGGTGCCCAGTGATGGATCGGACCTGTCCCGTCGGGCCATCGACCATGCCGTCAGCCTGGCGGCGGCCCTTGGGGCTCGCATCACCTTTCTGAATGTTCAGGCCATCACGCCGATCCCCCTGGTGGGTCTTGGCGAAAAGCTCGATGTCCAGACCATGGAGCTGTTGATTGCGGCCAGCCATCGCGAATCCGACAGGATCCTCGAGGAGGCCAGCGTCGCCGCTGCCTCAGCGGGAGTCTCGGCCCAGTGCGAGCGGGTGCCTGGCGACATGCCGCACCGGGCGATCGTGGATACGGCCCAACGGCTGGGTTGCGATCTGATCCTGATGGCCTCCCATGGTCGTCGCGGGCTTTCCGGTTTGCTGATCGGCAGTGAGACGCAGCGGGTGCTGGCCCTGGCCCACTGCCCGGTGCTGGTGTTCCGCTGAGTGCCGGGTTGGCTTCAGAGCCGCCGGTTCTCCACCCCCTGGACAAGGGAGGGCCTCGGGTGAGAATTGTTTGCTTGCTTGCTTGCTTGTCCTTCTGGATCGCCATGGGCCGAGACCGTAACCCCGATCGCATCCCGAGGGCGGGATATGAGTTGGCACCGCTTGCCGGATTGTCCAGCCTTCCCCTCAGCGCAGCCCAGCCCTCCCTGGGCAGCGCCCGCCTGCTGAGTGAGTCGACCCTGGGCGCTGTCGTGGTCTACGCCATCTACCAGGCACTGCTCACGGCCCTGCGCACCGAAGCCATGGTGCGCCGCTGCCAGCTGGATCGCTCCAGCCAGGCCAAGCTGATCGGCCGCAGCGTCTTGGGCTCGATGAAAGATGGCGCCGCCATCGGCCTGGCCCTGAGCCTGCTGCTGTTGGTCTTCCCCTGGCTGTCCCTGCCCTTGGGTGTCCTGAGTGTCGTCGGGCTGGGCAAGGCCTCTCTCGACCTCTTCCACGCCTTCTGGGATGGCCTGAACGACCAGCAGAAGAGTGAACTTCACGAGGCTGCTTACGCCGCCGGCGTCAATCTGCATCGGCTGCTGCAGGGACCCGCCCAGGCCCGGTTTCGAGCCTGAGGTTCGCCAGGCTCAGGCCGATTCAGGTCGGTCCAAAAAATCCCTTCGACCAGAGCCACAGGCCAACCAGAGCCACAGGACCCAGAAAGGCGGCAAAGATCTGCAGCCGAACCCAGCGATCGGTACCGGAGGATGCGGGAGATTTGCGAGTCAAGGGCAGGGCCGGATCAGGGAACAGCCGCAGGGCGTCATCGTTGAACGAATCTAGCCAATCCGCTGGGCTGAAACGCCATACTACCGGCACAGCAATGCCCGTTGCAGGCCCGCAAGTTCAGGCAGCCAGGACGTTCAAGATCGGATCTTCTGCCAGACGGTTGTGCACCGGTGCTGCTTGGCTTGAATCGAATGGGCTTGCCAGAGAGATCGCTTGTCCACACTGGCGGTCAGTGGCTTAAGCATGGTGCAGGCTTGATGAAATCAGCAGTCCAGCCCTGGGAAGTCTTCGCAACGTTGAATCGTCTTGATCGCCAGCTGTGCACGTTCAATCATTCAGGCCAAAAGCACATGTCGCCTCGCAGACCTAGAGCTGCCACAAGTTGCCAAAACGGTAACAATGTCACAACTGCTTTGGCGATATCTGAGCCCACCCAAAGAATCCATATCTCAAGTTGGTTCCCTTGGAATCAGTGCTGTCTTCAAGCTTTTCCTGGAGTGAAGAGATAGTCACCAATGTCAGCTGCCAGTTCAAGGACATCTCTAACGTGACATCTGCATGCAGCCTCTCTCCAATTATGAATCGATAGATTTAAGTTGATCGTCGCGTCAAATAAACGCGACTTATGTATCTTAGACTATGCCGGGCAGTGAATCGTGCTCAGGGCCCAAGTCCAGCACCATCGAATTCACCGCTGAGTGCAACAGTCCTTGAAGTTCATGGCTCAGTGCTTGCAGTTCTGGAACCAGAGTTTCCAGTCGCAGAACCGTTGCATCAGTCCGTCATCAACCGAGAGGGCGCCACCAACATGGCCCGAGCACGGGCAGACGGCCACAAGCCCAACAGCGACTCTGCCGAAACTCCCCGGCTGGAGCCATGTCTGAGGGGGCTTGGGTGCGGGCACTGCCAAGCCAGGGCTGGGTCAGGCTTCAAGCTGATGCCCATCCGTTCTCCGCCAGCTCGTCGGCGTGGATGCCGCGTCGGATTGGCGCTTATGCAGCAGCCTGGCCCCACGGATGTCCTCAAGGGTGATGCGGTACTGCAATCGACGGGCTGCCAGCACCAGTTCTGAACGGGAACGGCAATGGCGCAAGGCTCGGCGCAAGCGGCCATCACGCTCGGCGGTTTCGACGAGGCGCTCAAGTTCACTCCAGGTCATCGGTGTCTCCGCGGCACTGCACCAGACTGGCAAGCCCGCGCCATCCGTGCCATCGATGTTTGCGGTCCCAGCATCCCCTAGCGTGGCAACAGGCAATTGAGACGAGACTTGCCAGCAACGATCATCGACCCGAGGCTACGGCAACTGTGGATCAGGGCCTTGATCCTGAGTGTGATCGCCATTGGGCTCAATCTGTATCGACTTGATGTCTTCTTTGGCTTCGAATTGTTGCTGGGCTCCAGCCTCGGTGTCTTGGCTCTGTTGCTGCTTGGTGACATTGGGCTGGTGGTAGGGATCAGTGCCAGTGTCATCACCTGGAAAGTCTGGGGCTATCCCTGGTGCGCCTTGACCGTGATCATCGAGCTGCTCTGGCTGAGGTCCTATCTGCGGTTTTTTGGCGATACAGCTAGCAATGGTGACAGCGGCCGAATCATCCTTGCAGATGTTCTCTATTGGATCATTGTGGGCATCCCAATGGTGCTTCTAGTCTTTGGCCTGGCTACGACACTTGATCCTGGCAGCATGCTGATGCTGGCTATCAAGCAGTCGATCAATGGTGTAATCAATACGACAATTGGCTTCAGTCTCTTCCTTGTTTTCAGGATTCTGCGGACATGGAGCGATCGTTCCAAGGCGATTTCTATTCGCGGCCTGATTGCTGCTTTGATCATGATCTCCATGATCACACCAAGCCTGATCATCCTGGCGCTGGTTTCCAGTCAAATGGTTCAGGCCGTCGAACTAGGAGAAATGGAAGGTCTGCAAATGATTGCCAAGGGGGTAGCAACGACACCGGATGATGAGCTGCAGGAGCTTGCTGATTCACTGCATGATAGTGGCAATATGATTGAATTTGAACGGATCAAAGCCACCGCCATACCCCAGCGTTTTCAATCAAGCCCAGGACTTCTCAAGACCATATCAGAAAAGTACAGGCCCAATAATGATAGCAACTTCAAAATCAGGGGGATGCAATTACTTTCCACAACCCAGTCATCGCCGCATCTCAAACGACTGATCAACAGCTATTGGATGCTGAATCTAGACAATTCCGGCTCTGGTCGAGATTTCTACGATGGCAAGCTGGATGACGGACATGTCAACGTCATTGCGATTAAACCAGCAAGGGAGCTGATTCAAAAACTCCAGCTTCAGAGTTCAAGAATTATCGGTATTCTGGCCTGGAGCTTGCTGTTTGCTGTGCTTCTCAGTGAGATCCTCGCCCAGGAGTTGTCGAAGCAGTTCAGCCTTTCCTACCTTCGTGGCGTGGGTGAAGCGGAAACTGAATCCAACTCCGACAGAACTGGATTACAACAGACAAAAGCCAGGTCGTTGAAGCCATTCAGGACCGGCTTTATTCTGGACCTCAATCAAATCATTATGTTGCTCAATCAACGTAGTGACTTGATCAATAGCTTGCAAGATGATTTGCAAAATACCAGGATCAGGCTGAAAACCTCCAGGCAGGAATTTGACATCCTTAACATCACTGATCCGCTGACTGGCTGCTTCAACCGTCATGAGCTCTACCGTCGATTGGATTTTGAGCTGCAGCGTAGCAATCGCAACCGTAGCGACCTGAGTTGCGTTTGCTTTGAAGTTGATCACTACAATCAAATTCGCGACAGCTATGGTCAGTCGATGATCGAAAAGGTTTTGATTGACTTGGTTGCAGACATACAAGCTCGATCGCGAACCACCGATTGCCTCTGTAGGAGTGGCGAATCTGAATTCAGCCTGGTCCTGCCCATGTGCTCAGTGGAATCGGCAGAATCGCTTGCGCAAAAGTTTCTAGAAGCGGTCAAAACACGGGTCATCACATTGGATGATCAGCAGATTAGTGTCACCATCAGCGTAGGCATCTCCTGTCTGAGAACAGGCAATGATGACAGCGAATCATTGATCAATCGAGCCGAAAGTGCCCTTTATCGAGCCAAACTTGAAGGGCGTAACCGCATCGTGACAAGCTGATACGACTACGCCTTTAAGGAGCTTCAGCTGTTGCCGAATGCCACCTGACAAGCCGCATTCAACAGCTCAGCTTCAGCTGAGCTGGCGGGTTGAACACCATTGAGCAACCCGCTTTGACAGTCAGCCGTGAGCTGATAAGTGGAGCCATCAACACTGACATTGAACTGCACACTGTTACTACCAGTGGGCTGCACCGTGCCATACAACAACTGATAGTTGCTATTGGGTACAATGATCATTGTTTGTTGGCTGTTGATGGCGTTGTCTACAGCCTCATTGATGATTGCGGCAGTAGCCAATGACCCGATTCCCCACACCGCCGCACGTGCTCCCCACCAGCCCCAGGTGGGAGTTGCCCAGCCGCCATACCAGCCATAGTTCCAGGGGCGGGCGTAGCCCCAGCCTGGACGCGCCCAGCCGGGATGGAGATTGACGTTGTTGATGTTGACGGTGCGATTCCAGTTACGCTCAACGTTGCGGTTGAAGTTCTGGTTCAGATTGCGATTACCCAGGTTGCGATCGCCCAGGTTCCGATCACCCAAATTGCGATCACCCAGGTTGGTGCCCGCGGTGCCGCGATCCCCTCGCAAGGAACCACTGCCGGAACCCTGCAGCGGTTGGCGATTGCCGCTGATCGAACCGGAACGATCCACACCGCCCCGATCGAGGCCACCGCCGGAGGAGCCGCCCACTCGGCGGTCCAGGGACGGTGATCCCCCCGCCCTGGGGCCGCGGGCATTGCTGCTCCAGCCACCTTCGGGTCGACTGGCTCCCCGATTCAGCCCACCACCACCGGCATTGCTGATACCGGTTCGGCCGCCACCACCTCCACCACGGTTGCCGCCGCCACCTCCGGCACGACTACCACCACCGCCCCCACGATTACCACCACCACCGCCGCCGCGACTGCCACCACCGCCGCCACCGCCACCGCGGGCAACGAGATTCATCGCCTCCGGCGCAGCAGTCTGGCTGGTTTGGCGCAATGCCGCACCAGCTGAAAGGACCGGTAGGGCCACGAGCCCGACCAGCACCAAGCCAAGACCAGAACGCGCTTTCATCGCTTCACCACGTCGCAGCCTGCGTCGTAGCAGCTGGCGTCAATGCGGCCATCGGCGCCGAAATGCACCATGACCAGATCTCGACCCGCCATCTTGGCTGGGCTGTCCTGTCGGACACTGTTGAGGTAGTTGGGGTTGATGACACAGAGATCCTTGTCGTTGAAGCAGACCGTATTTGTCGAGAAGCGACCGGAGGCATTGCGCAAGGACAACCAGCTCTTGTCCTCAGGCTTCCAGAGCGTCATCGTCAACGGATCATCCGTGATCCGTACCGTTTTGATCGTCTGGCCGATGTGATGGCGATAGCGAGTGCTCTTGCCTTCATTAATCGCTTCGACCGTGCAGTTGACCACTGCCGCACCCTCCTGACTGCATTGGGTCTCGAGCTTGTAGAGCACCACCTCGGCACTGCGCCCGGGAGTCGCTGTCATCAACGCCGCTGTCAAACAGCCGGCAAGCAGCACAGGCCGGAAAGCGCCGCAGGCCATGGTGTGCAGTGAGGGGCCGACCCAGTGAGCAGCCAGTCGGTGGCTCGGGTGTGGGTTCGAGCGACTGAGCGAAATGTGGTGAGCGTTCTTGCGGATCATGCCCTTAGAGACCGTTGGCTGCTGCATGAAAGTGAGGGTAGAGGCGATTTCCCCAAACAGAGGAGGAGCTAACTGAAGCATGTTCATGACATGACGTTGATGGCAGCCTCGATCGCTGGAGATGACACATTTCGCGATAGACGCTCAGATGGCGCAGGGTCAGGAGTCGTTGCCGCGCACAATGCAGCGAAAGCCCAGGTGGCAAGTGCTGGTGTCAATCCCCTGGGCCATGCGTGCGGCTGGGCGATAACGACGGCAATAACTGGGCGCACACAGAAAAGAGCCGCCCTTGACCACCTTGCGCGGCAGCATCCCGTGCTGGGAGCTGGAATCGATGCTGTCCTGCCGTGATCCGCCGCGGGGATTGGGGCCGCTGCAGCAGCTGCCTGCTGCCTTGTTGGACTGGATGTGGGAGCTGTGGTCCCGATACCAGTCATCGGTCCACTCCCAGACATTGCCGATCATGTCGACCAGGCCATAGCCATTGGCGGGATAGGAGGCGATGGGTGAGGTGCGCTCCCAGCCATCCAACAGCGTGTTGTGATGGGGGAAGTCGCCCTGGAAGGTGTTGGCCAGCATCCGGCCCGCCGGATGAAGTTCATCTCCCCAGGAAAATTCCGCCGCTTCCAGTCCTCCGCGGGCGGCCCGTTCCCACTCCGCCTCACTGGGCAGCTGTTTGCCCGCCCAGGCGGCGTAGGCGAGGGCATCGCTGTGGCTGATATGGACGACCGGATGGCGATCCCGTCCCTTGATCGAACTGCCTGGCCCCTCCGGATGGCGCCAATCGGCCCCCGGGGTGTATTGCCACCAGCTGTAGTGATCGTCCAGAGCCACCGCTCGGACAGGGGGCACGAACACGATCGAACTGGCTGCCAGCAACTCCGGCAGCGCATCCGGATAGGCAGCCGGATCAGCCGGCAATTCGGCCATGGTGCGATGGCCGCTGGCCTTGACGAATCTGAGGAATTGGGCATTGGTGACCGGCGCCCGATCGATCCAGTACCCGGAGACTTCGACCCGATGGGCTGGAGCTTCCTCCGGGTAGTGGTGATCCGAACCCATCTGGAAGGAACCCTCAGGAATCCAGACCATCCCGCGCCCAGGGGGGCGCCCGGGGGTGCGCCCCGGCTGGGGAGTCGGGGAAGTAGAGCGTTCCTGAATCATTCGGTTGCGCAAAGCGGCTGATTGGTCAGCTCGCGCCCCCGGCCGAGATCATCTTTTCAAGGACGTCGCTGATCGTGAAGCTGGCGGCCTTTTGGCGGGGTGGGTACTCCTTGAACGATGCAAGGAAGTCGGCCACGAAAGCCTGGGCCGGCACCAGCATGAAAGCATGGTCAAGCAACCAGTCCCAGTAGGTGTTGGAGGTGATGTCGGCCCGCTCGTAGGGATCGGTGAGCAGGTTGAAGATCTTGGGCACCCGCAACACGGTGAAGGGCTCGGCCCAGATCTGGAGTGTGCCGGCCTGGCGCTGCTCCATGAACACAAACTTCCAGTTGTCGTAGCGCAGGCCCGTGAGATCACCGTCGTCGGAGAAATAGAAGAACTCCACCCGTGGGCTCTTGTCTGTCTTGCCCGTCCAGTAGTCGAGCATGTTGTAGCCATCAAGATGAACCTTGAAGGTTTTGTCACCGACCTGGTGGCCCTCCAGCAACTTCTGCTTGATCTCGGGTTCACCGGCAGCCGCCACCAGCGTGGGCAGCCAGTCAAGATGGCTCACGACGCCCGTGAACAGCGTGCCGGGCTCGATCCGGCCCGGCCAGCGCACCAGGGCGGGCACCCGATAGGCCCCATCCCAGTTGGAGTTCTTCTCGTTGCGGAAAGGGGTCATGCCGGCATCGGGCCAGCTGTTCATGTGGGGCCCGTTGTCGGTGCTGTACATCACGATCGTGTCATCGGCGATGCCCAGCTCATCGAGCAGGTTGAGCATCTCGCCGATGCAGTTGTCGTGATAGATCATCACGTCGTGATATTCCGATTGCCATCGCCCAGCCTGACCCACATCCTGGGGCCGCGCGTGGGTACGGAAGTGCATGTGGGTGGTGTTGAACCACACGAAGAAGGGCTCACCGGAGGCAACGGCATCGCGGATGAAGCGCTTGGCCTCGGCCATGAACTCCTCGTCGCAATTCTCCATCCGGTGCTTGGTGAGCGGGCCGGTGTTCTCGATCCGCTGGGTGCCGTCACCGTTGGCCCAGCAGTGCAAGACACCGCGGGGAGCGAAGCGCTTGCGGAAATTGGGGAATTCCGGATCATCCGCCTTGGGATAATCCCGTAACTCCGGTTCCTCCTCGGCGTTGAGGTGGTAAAGGTTGCCGAAGAACTCATCGAAGCCATGCATCGTCGGCAGATGCTCGTCACGGTCGCCGA
Organism: uncultured cyanobacterium; assembly: GCA_903823115.1. Lineage (GTDB taxonomy): Bacteria > Cyanobacteriota > Cyanobacteriia > PCC-6307 > Cyanobiaceae > Cyanobium. The sequence continues at coordinate 84,427 of CAIJRN010000061.1, read as the reverse complement.
AGTGGTTCTTGCCGAACTGGCCGGTTCGGTAGCCCAAAGGCTGGAGCAACTCAGCGATGGTGGGATCCTCAGCCCTGAAGCCCAGCTCGGCACCGGGGAGCCCCACCTTGCTCAGGCCGGTACGGAACACGCTCTGCCCGGAGATGAAGGCTGCACGGCCGGCGGTGCAACTCTGCTCGGCGTAGTAGTGGATGAACTTGGCCCCCTCCTTGGCGACCCGGTCGATGTTCGGGGTCTGATACCCCATCAGGCCATGGCTGTAGCAGCTGAGATTGCTCTGGCCGATGTCATCGCCCCAGAGGATCAGGATGTTCGGTTGGCTGTTGGGCATCGGGAGCACCAGCTGGCGAAACGGGCAAGGGACGACAGCGCTGCCGGCGAAGTCACCGGTTGCTGCCGCCGTAGGACCCGGCAATTTTGCTCACACTGTCAGCGGCGGGCCATCCAAAAAACGCAAACCTTGCGGTTCCGCAGCCTGAAGGCTCCTTTCTGCTTCTGTCACTCCTCTGCTGCCGGGGCCGGCTCCGGGCGCCGGCGGCCCTGCGCCATCAGGAAGGGAACCGAGACGATGACCGTCACCAGCACGTAGCTGAGAACCGCCAGTTTCACCGCCGGAATCCCGGGGGCGTGGCTGGCGGCGAACAACAGGGCCAGGCCCGGATTGCGCATCGAGGTGACCAATGCCGTGGTAGTGCTCTCCGCCGGATCGGGGCCCGCCAGCAGCCAGCCGATCGCCAGGCTCAGCGCCACCATGACGGCCATCAGCGGCACGGCGATCAGATTGCCCGCCAGGAACGAGCCCAGTGCCGGTAGCGTCAGGCCCAGGATCACCAGCACCAACAGCAGCAGCAGGCCATTCGCCACTTTCTCCAGTGGTCCCACCAAGCGGGCCGCGACGGCCGGGAACCAGCGCCTCAGGCCCAGACCGAACAGCAGGGGCAGCACCTGGGCCACCAGCACCTGCAACGCCACATCGGCGGGGGCCAGATCCCACCCCTTGACGGAGAACACCTGACGGAACAGATCCGCCATCAGCGGAATCGTCACGATCGCGGCGATCGCCGCCAGCACCTGCAGCAGGGCCGCCATTTCGCGAACCCCTCCCTTCCTGCCGGCCTTGTGCAGGGTGAGTGGCGCACTGGGCGAGAGGGCCATCAGGGCGATGCCAAAGCGCACCGGCGGCGCCACATTCAGGACCAGGCTGAACTTGATCAGTGCCATGGCCGCCAGGGGCACCAGCAGACAGGAGCCGATCAGCACCCGGAGAAGCAGGGCCGGTCGCTGCCGGCATTGCTGCAGCGCCGTGACCTCCAGGCCGAGGCCCAGGGCCAGCATCAAGGCGAAGAGGCTGGTCTTGATCAGGAGCTCAACCATGGCGATCGGAGTGACGACTTAGAAACAGAGCCAAGAAGCGGCTGCCTTCTGAGGCGGCTCAAGACCTCAGGACGCCAGCGCCCCGGCCAGCAGCAGCACTAGGGCCAGGATGCCGATCAGGGCGATCAGCACGGCGGTGGCCAGGGCGATGGACGGCTCCTCGCTGTAAACGAAGTCATCCCGCTGCAGACGCCGCAGGATTTTCCGATGCTGGGCGGTGGCCGCCAGCATCGCCAGGATGCCGGTGAGCACGAAGGCCACCGCCACCAGCCGCACACTCAGCTGGGCATGGCCGTGGTTGCCGAGGCGGCTGGAATTGATGGCGGCGATGATCTTGTCGAGGCCGAAACCGAAGCTGATCAGCGACAGACAGGTGCGGATCCAGGCCATCAGGGTGCGCTCCGCCGCCGCCCGGTTGCGTTCCTTGGCCAGCTGATCGGTGAGATTCATCATTCGCCTGCGGTGGTGGGGAAAGCCCTGCTCTGGCCAGGGGCGGACTGCCGTTCCAGCGCCTCCTCGGCGCTGATCTCCTTGGCCAGGAACACATTGAGGAAGGTGCGGATCACGGCCACCACCCCCAGTTGGACCAAGTGCTGACCTGAGGGGCTGATGGTGGTGAAGACGATGTCGGCGCCGAGCTGGAATTCCAGGGCCAGGGCCAACCAGCTGCCGAAGCTGAGCCGGACACGATTGAAGGGGCGGCGCGGCAGTCGGCGGTTGAAGCTGGCCAGGGCACCGCCGGCGGTGGCGAGCAGGCCCGCCAGCACGGTGAGCACCGACAGGCACTCCAGCAACAGCCGTGTGGCCGTGGCCAGTGGCACCAGGAGCTGCTCGACGAGGTCGGCCATGGTCATGGGGAGCGATCAGTGGGGGGGCGGCCAGGCGGCAATCGACTCGGCACGAACCGGCTGGCCACCCAGCCCGGCAACACCACGGCGGCCACAAGGATGGTCAGGGAGGTGCTGAGCCGACTGGAGAAGGTGCGGGCCCGGTCCAGGCCCGAATGGACGAACACGATCGTCACCAGGGCGGCAAAGATACCCGTGGTCAGGGCACTGATCGAGCGCAGCACATCGCGAGGTGGGCGACGGTCGACGCGGTTGGCATTGACGCCCAGCACCAGTCCACCGACAAGCCCCGCCAGAGCGAGCATGGCCAGCATGGTGGCCCGCTGGCCGAGATTGGCCTCGGGAACGGACTCGAGGGCCTTGCGCGAGAGCACGATGGCCGTGCCGACGACCGCTCCGCCCACACCCCCGAGCGCCGACGCCAACAGTGGGGCCCGTAGCTGCAGTCGGCCGCTGCAGGACGCCCCCCCGGCCAGGGCGAGGGAACTGAGCAGGGTGGAGGGAATGATATTCAGCTGACTGGTGCAGGCGTACGCCAGCAGGCTGGCCAGAGCGCAGGCCACCAGCACCCAGGGGCGACGCCAGAAGTCATGGAGCTGGGGCCGAGGCGACCGGGGGGATGTCGAAAGCAGGCTCATCGTCTTAGCGGTTGCCTGGTCCCGGCCCTTGCGATCGCCTCACTGGTGAGGACATCACTGGTGAGGACATCGCTGGCGAGAACATCAGTGGCGAAAACATCGCTGGCGTAACCGCAGGATTGGGGAAGCCTCGCGCATGGTTCAGGCTTACGGTCATGGCAGCTTCATTCTCTCCATGACTGTGGTCGATCCCCCCATGACCGTGGTCAACCGCTGTGCCGTGGCGGTGACCGCAAGGCAGCCGATGGTGGACTGGACCCGACCCTTCTGGACGCCGCAGGAACGGCAGAATCCCGGGGGCGAAAGCAGCATCTACCTCATCTCCACCTACGACGACGAGTCACAGGCGATGGCCTGCCTGCAGGGGTGCTACGGGACGATCTTCGCTGCCGAGCTCAGCCTCTGGTGCCGCGATCAGGAGCTGTGGCCCCGATCCCGCAACTTTGAGTTGTTTCTGTCCTGGTTTTCGCTGCACTTTCATCACCTGGTCGAAGATCTTGGCTGCGAACCGTTGGCTTGCCTTGAGGTGAACTCCCGGCTCGAAGACAGACTGCGGGATGCGCTCAGCTGAGCAACAACCACAGTCACCATGCGCTTTCAGATCCGCCACAGCCTCACCTACCGCTACGGGCGGCCCGTTTTCCTGGAACCGATGACGGTGCGCCTGTCACCGCGCCGCGATGTCAGCCAGCGGCTGATCAGCCATCAGCTGAGCGTGCTGGCGCCGGCGAGCGGAGCCTGTGAGGTGGTGGAGGCCGATGGCAACGACGCCTGGGTGCTGTGGTTCGACGATCAACGCGATCAGCTCGAGCTGGCGGTGGCGATGGAGGTGGAAACCCTGCGTCACAACCCCTTCGACTGGATTTTCACCGATGCAAGCCAGCAGCGCTTGCCGGTCCAATACAAGGAGGCTGAACAACTCTCCCTGGGCCCCTGCCTGGCTGCTGCCCATCCGCCGATCGCCGCCGTGGTGAGCGACTGGGCTGCCCAGCTGGCCCGGGAGGTGGAAGGAGACACCCTGGCCTTTCTGATGCAGCTGGCGGACACGATTCACCGGGACTTCCACCACATCGGGCGCCTGGAGGGAGATCCGATGACAGCGGCCGAAACCCTCGAAAGCCGCCAGGGGGCCTGCCGTGACACCGCCATGTTGTATGTCGAAGCCTGCCGCTCCCAGGGGCTGGCGGCCCGGTTTGTCAGTGGCTATTCGATGCACCACCCCCCGGAGGTGACCGAACACGAACTGCATGCCTGGGCCGAGGTGTACCTCTCAGGCGGTGGCTGGCGCGGCTATGACCCCAGTCTGGGGCTGGCGGTGGCCGATGGCCATCTGGTGCTGGCGGCCGCCCCCGACCATCGCCTGGCGGCTGCGGTCAGTGGCAGCTATCGGGGCACGGGCGTCAGCTCGAGCCTCGGCTACGCCATTGATCTGCAGGTCAGAAAAAGAACTTGAGACCAATTTCAACGCCATTGGCGTCGGAACTGATCCCCCGCTGGCTGCGGCCGCTGGCGCCGTTGTTCCAGTCCAAGCCCTGATAGCGCCAGGAGATGTTGAGGTCGGTGTTGTTGCCCAGGGCGTAACCCAGGCCCAGCTGGGCATTGCCCGAGAGCTTCTCAGCCTCGCCACTGCCGTAGCCGCCGACATCGGCGCGACCGAACAGTCGCAGCCGCGGCGCCAGGAACACCGTGGCCTGGGTGCCCAGCAGCGCCTGCACCCAGGTGTGGCTGAGCTCCCGGCTCACCTGGCGCTCGAAGCGCAGCACATTGAGGGTGGTGGTCACGCCGAAGTTGGCGTCAATGATGCGTATGCCGGCGTAGGGAATCAGGCTGAACTCCCCCGCCCGCCCCCGGGCTGATTCGCGGGCGCCGAAGCGATAGCGCAGGGCCAGATCAGCCACCGTGGCATTGAATGAGGTCTGCGTCTTCAATCCCACCAGCCCCCTGGGTCCCGTGCGGGAGTTGATCGCGCCGAGCCGGTCGTAGCGCACATCCCCCAGGAGACCAAGGCGACCGTATTCCAGGGAAGCCCGAGCCGAACTGGCCCACTTCAGCTTGCTCAGCAGAGTGCCCAGCCCCACATCAATGCTGGTGGAGCGCTGGCCGATCTCCAGGCCCGTCTCGGTGCGCAGGGGCAGGAAGCCGTAGGGCTCAAAGGTGCCGGCCCAGGGGCTCACCGGTTGCGACGGGGCCGCCGGCAGGGGCGCTTGCCCCGAATCAGCAACCGGAATGGCCGGTGAGGTTGCTGGCCGTTCCGCTGTCTGGGTCGGGATAGGAGCTGCCGTCTGCGCCGCTGCACGCTCGGAGCCAGCCGGATCGGCCTGGGCCGGGGCAGCCAGGCCCTGCAGCAGTGAAAGCAGGCCCAGCAGCGGGACCGTGGACCTGAGGCACCTAGTGATCATGATCACGATTCAGGCAGGGGCGAATCCAGGAGGGGCCATTCAACAGGCTGCGGGTCAGGATCGCGGGATTCAACAGAAAGACTGACAAGAGACTGGGATGCAGCTGCAGTCGCTGGATCTCCATTGAATCCCTTGGTGAGGTTGGCGATGAATCGAGGCGAATCCGGGTTTCCGACATCAGCAAGCCAGGCCCTGTCGTGCGGCCGCCCAGGTGATTCGGCGCCAACCCGCCGTCGTGGCAGGGCAGAGATCGTGACGGCCCTGAACAGGGCTTGACACGCTGAGAAGCTTCGCCAAGGCCCCAGCGCTGACACCGGGGTGGAGCGGCTGACGGGCTGAGGGCCCAGGACCCGAAGCAGCCGTGAGCTGGGACGCGAGCTCGGGCGACGGTGACGCGATGGGCCTGGCCGGCCATTCCCGCCACCTACGATGCTGTGAGCAGGTACTCACTTTCAATGGGGTCCTCAGGCTCCCAGGGCATGCAGCAGGGCAACAAAGGACAGCAGACCGTGGTCGAGACCGTCAACGGCAAGGGGCAGGAAGCCATGGCGGAACGGGCCAGCCGGATGGAAACAGGTTCGGGATCGGCAACACCGATCCACCCCCAGCGCTCAGGAGGCAACCCCCAGGGCCGCAAAATTCTGTTGGGCGTGCTGGCCGTGCTGGCAGCCGGTGGCATCGGCAGCTGGATGGTCAGCCACTGGGGCCTCGAAGAAACCGACAACGCCCAGCTGCAAGCGGATCTCACCGAGATCTCCAGCCGCGTCGCCGGCATGATCGTGCGGGTGCCGGTGCAGGACAACCAGGAGGTGAAGCCAGGGGATCTGCTGGTGCTGCTCGATCCCAGGGATGCGCGAGCGCGGCTGCTCCAGGCCCAGGCCGATCTGGTGGCGGCCGAACGGGAGGCCTTGGCGATGCGCGCCCAGGCCGGCTCCACCGCCAGCCGTGCCGATGCGGCCGGCAATGAAGCCCTAGCCGCCCAGCAGAGCGCCAGTGGTGAGCTGGCCCGAGCCGCCGCCAACCTGCGGCGGCTCGACTCGTTGGTGCGCGAAGGCGGCGTCTCCCAGCAGGAGGTGGATCAGGCCCGCGCCAGTTTCCTCAAAGCTCAGGGGGACTTCACCAGCAGCCGCGCCAGCCGCCAGAGCGCCCAGGCCAGTCTCAGCCAGGTGGGGGTCGATGTGCAGAAGGCCGCCGCCGCCGCCGCCAAGGTGCAGCAGGCCGGCGCCGCCATGGCCCGGGCCCGGCTCGAGCTTTCCTACGCCCAGATCGTGGCGCCTTCGCCCGGCCGGGTCGGGGCCCGCACGGCCGAACCGGGTCGTCAGGTGCAACCCGGAGAGCCGCTGATGACCCTGGTGAGCAGCACCCCCTGGGTGGAGGCCAACTTCAAGGAAACCCAGCTGGAGGCTCTCTATCCAGGCCAGAACGCCGAAGTGCGCATCGACGCCTTCCCTGGCCGGGTGCTGCAGGGGCGGGTGGTGAGCATCGCGCCGGCCTCGGGGGCCCGCTTCGCCTTGTTGCCGCCGGAAAACGCCACCGGCAACTTCACCAAGGTGGTGCAACGGGTCACCGCCCGCATCGCCCTCGATCCGCGCCTCGATCCGGCGATCAAAGCCAAGCTGGTGCCGGGCCTTTCCGCCAATGTGCGCGTGCGTCATCGATGAGCGGCGCGGCGCTGCAGGGCACAGGGTTGGAGGAGGCCCCGGAGGAGTCGCCCAGCCAGCTCACCCTGCGCCAGTGGCTGATCATCCTCACCGCTTCGATCGGCGCCCTGCTGGAGATCATCGACACCAGCATCACCAACGTGGCGCTGATTCAGATCCAGGCCAATCTCGGCGCCACCCTGGCCGAGGTGGGCTGGGTGGTCACCGGCTACGCCATGGCCAGCGTGATCATGATTCCGCTGAGCGAATGGCTCGGCGAGCTGTTCGGCCAGCGCAACTATTTCGTCTTCTGTCTGCTCGGCTTCACCGGTGCCTCGGTGCTCTGCGGGCTGGCCCCGAATCTGATCGTGCTGGTGCTGGCCCGGATTCTGCAGGGCCTGCTGGGTGGCGGGCTGCTGCCCAAGGCCCAGGCGATCATTTTCCGTACAGTGCCCAAGTCCCTGCAGGGCGTCGGTCAGGCGGTGTTCGGCATCGTCGTGCTCGCCGGCCCGGCCCTGGGGCCCACCCTGGGCGGCCTGCTCACCGATGGCCTCGGCTGGCGCTGGATTTTCTTCATCAATGTGCCCTTCGGCGTGCTCACCGTGGTGATGGCGCTGGCCTTCCTGGACCAGGATCAGGGCAAAGAGCCGTCCGGCCGCTACGGCGGTCGCATCGACTGGTCAGGTATCGCGCTGATGGCTCTGAGCCTCGGCAGCCTGCAGCTGGTGCTCGAACAGGGCCATCAATACGACTGGTTCGACAACCAGGGCATCCGCCAGCTGGCCCTGATGGCGGCCGTCGGCCTGCCGTTGTTTGTCTGGTGGGAACTGCGCAGCCTCAATCCGGCGGTGGATCTGCGGGTGCTGCGGCATCGCTCCCTGGCCGCTGGCAGTGTCTTCTCCTTCGTGCTCGGCATCGGCCTGTACGGCACGGTGTTCGTGGTGCCGATCTTTGCCCAGTCCGTTCTGGGATACACCGCCACCCAGACCGGCCTGCTGATGCTGCCGGGGGCCCTGGCCTCGGCTGTGACGATGGCCTTGCTTGGCAAGGTGATCAACCGCTTTGATCCCCGCCTGCTGATCGCCGTGGGGGCCCTGCTGATGGTGCTGACCATGACCAGCCTGGCCAGCATCGGACCGGATACGGGCGAAAGCAGCCTGTTCTGGCCCCTGATCATGCGGGGCTCCACCACGGTGATGATGTTCTTGCCGCTGAGCCTGGCCACGCTCGGCCCCCTGCCCAAGCATGACGTGGGCTCCGGCAGCGGCTTCTACAACCTCACCCGCCAGCTTGGCGGCACCTTCGGCATCGCCGTGCTCACCGTGGTGCTCGACCACCAGCGCGCCGTGCATCGGGCCCAGCTGCTGGAGCACCTGGGCAGCACCAATCCCCAGCTGCAGCATCATCTTTTTCTGCTGCGCCAGTTCCTGGCGATGCGGGGGATGATGCGCGGCGAAGGCGATCAGCAGGCGCTGGAAATCCTCAGCCGCCAGGTGGATCTGCAGGCGGCCCTGCTGGCCTTCGGCGATGTCTTCCACCTGGTGGCGCTGGTGTTTCTGCTGGCGATTCCTCTGGTGTTGCTGCTCGGTCGTCCGGAGCCGGCACGATCCGCTCCGGGTCATTGAGCGATTCCCCGAGAGCAACCGCCTGGAACGCCGGAGGCTGGGGCGAGGGGACAGCGCTACAGCGCCGGAGTTGCTGAGCCAGGCAGCTGGGGCCTGCCTTCAGCCGGCTGCACGCGGCAACAGCAGGGGCAGGGCCTCGCGGGTGCGGCTCGCGAGCTCTTCGAGGGAACCGTGGACCAGGCCCTGCAGCATCAGGCCCTCGCAGCAGGCCAGCAACACATTGGCCAGGGCCGCCGCCGGCAAGGGGGAACGCAGCATCCCCCGCTCGCCAGCGGCCGTCAGCAGGTCCGAGAGCCGCAGGCGGAAGCGGGCCATGAAGGCCTGGCACTCCTGGCGGGCCGGGCTCGCCTGGGGCCGCTGCACTTCAGCGAAGAACATGCGCAACAGGCCTGGATACTGGCGCACGAAATCGGCATTCAGCAGCAGCATCTGCTCCACCTCAGCCAAGGGATCAGCCCAGCCCTCGGCGGCGAGAGCGGCGAACTGTTGTTCCAGCTGGCTCGTGGCCCAGCACACCGATTCGGCCCAGAGGGCATCGCGGCTGGGGAAATGGCGGAACAGGGCCGCATGGCTGGTGCCCATCCGCACGGCAATCGCCGCCGTCGAAATCTGATCGGGAGCCGTCTCCGCCGCCAGTTCCAACAGCGCCTGCACCGCCAGGCTGCGGCGTTCGGCGGCAGGGAGCGCAGTGGCCCTGGTCACAGCATCCTCTGGATCGGATCAAAATCTAGGCGGATCGATCGATCTAGCCTGAGCGTCCGGCCATCGCGTCGGCCCGCAGCCACCTTCTCGCCATCGATCGGCCACGCCACAAACGGTCCCGCGCCAGCGAGGGACTCCCAGAGACCCTGAGCCACAGCTACGCCCCCCTGGCCATTGCCCTGGTGATGGCCCTGGCTTCGCCGGCGCTGGCGCTGGAGGTCAGCCGCTGTCGAGCCCTGCGCCAGGACCGCGATGAGCTGGCGAGCCAGGCCATGGCTGCCGAGCTGATCCTGGTGCGCCAAATGCGTGAACGGATCTGCGGCCCGCTGACACGCCGGGCGGAGCTGGCCAACGCCAATCAACAGCCGCCTGCGGCTGGCGTCGGAGAGCCAGTCACGGACTACCGGGCCCTGCTCCACTGCCGGCAGCGGAGCGAACAGCTGCTCAGAGCGAGCCACGCGGTGCTCTATCGCAATCGGCTCGGCTTCATTTACTACACCCCCACCGGTGCCTCCCTGGCCAACCGCGCCGATGCGCTCGAGCGCAGCCTGCTGGCTGAGACCTGTCCGGCCTGGCTGCGCGGTGAGCCCGAACCCGCCAGCGCCCCCCCCCGATGACCCCCTCCCTGAGCCGCTTCGTCGCTGATTTCGCTGCGCTCAGCAACGGCTTTCTGCTGCCACCGGCCAGGCGCCGCCGCTGGCGACACTGGCTGGGCCTGCTGCCCAGCACGGCCGGCGCGGCCCTGGGAACGTCGGTGTTGCTGGTGGGGGCCTTCACCCTGCTGGTCAAGGCACTGCTGGGTCCGCAACGCCTCAGCCTCGCCTTCCCCTATCTGCAGCCGGCCCTCGAGCTGTTTCTACAGGATCGGCACTGGCTCATCGCCCTGCTGCTGACGATCGTCAGCCTGGGGACCCTGCTGCTGCAATTGGGCGCCATGGCCACGCCACTGCGCCGCCGCTGGCTGGCGTTGGCGGCGCTCCTGGGCCTGCTGGTGCTCACCACGGCGGTGGACGTGGCCTTCACCGAGGGCAACGGCGCCGTGATGGACGCCCTCAACCGCCGCAGCGCCAGTGCCTTCTGGGGCACGGCGATCGGCCTGGTGGTGATCTATCTGCTCACCCTGCCGATCCAGTTCCTCAACACCTATGGCCAGCAGCGCTTCGCTCTGGCCTGGCGGGATGCCAGCACCAGTTCGATGGAGCGGGGCTATCTGGGCGGGCTCACCTATTACCGCCTTGAGGCGGAGGGGCCGCTGGCTCAGGTTGACAATCCCGATCAGCGGATCGCCGAAGACATCCAGCGCAGCGTCTCCAGTTCCACGGACCTGGCTTTTGGCTTCAGTGCCTCGCTGCTGGCGCTGGGCGCCTACATCGTGGTGTTGATCGGCATCAGCACCACCCTGGTGTTCACCTTGCTGATCGCCACCCTGATCGGCAACGGCGTGATCGTGAGGCTGGTGCGCCGCCTGGCGGGCCTGAACTTCCGCCAGCAGGCCCTGGAGGCCGAGTTCCGCTTCGCGTTGATTCATATCCGCAACAACGCCGAAAAGATTGCCTTTTTCCGTGGTGAACAACCGATCGCCCTGGAGCTGCGCCGCCGCTTCGGCCGACTGCTCAGCAACCTCGAACGCCTGATCCGCTGGCGGGCGCTGGTCGACCAGAGCACCGGCCTCTATGCGTTTCTGATGCAGTTCGTGCCCTATCTGGTGCTGTCGGTGGCGTATTTCGCCGGCAGGGTCAGCCTGGGGCAACTCACGGTGGCGAGCATCGCCTTCAGTCAGGTGCAGTCTTCCCTGTCCTTCCTGATCGATCGAGCCGACAGCTTCGCCGGGCTGTTCGCCAGTCTCGAGCGGATCGGCAGCCTCAGCCAGGTGGTCGGCCATGGCCTCGAAACCCTGATCGCCCCGACAGCGATCAGCCGGCCAGCCATCAGCCCGTCGCCGAGCAGCCTGGTCCCGAGAGCTCAGGGCCCGGTGGTGCAGCTCCCGGCCCAGGCAAGACCCGCTGATGTCGCGCTGGGCGCAGCCCCTGCCCTGTTGCGGCTCCACGGCCTGACCGTGACCCAAGGGGCCGGCGGCGAGGCCCTGATCCGTCAGCTCGATCTGGTGATCGAGCCGGGGGATCGCCTGTTGATCACCGGTCCCAGCGGCTGCGGCAAGACCAGCCTGCTGCGGGTATTGAGTGAGCTGGCTCCGGCGGCCGACGGCCGGATCGAGCGCGGCGAGGCCCTGGCGATGATGGTGTTGCCCCAGGCTCCCTACATGACCCTGGGCAGCCTGCGGGAGCAGATCCTGTTTCCCGGTGTTGCTGATGCGGATGCCATCGACGACAACCAGTTGCGCGCCATCCTGCGGCGGGTGAGGCTGCAGACCCTCGAGCAGCGCCATCCCGATCTGGCCGAAATCAGCGACTGGTCGCGGGTGCTCTCGGGCGGCGAACAACAGCGCCTTGGCTTCGCCCGGCTGCTGCTGCATCAGCCGAACCTGGCGGTGCTCGACGAGGCCACCAGCGCCCTCGATCTGGCCAGCGAAGCCCATCTCTACGGCGATCTCGTCGCCCGGGGCTGCACGTTGATCAGCGTTGGCCATCGCCGCAGTCTGCGGGCCTTCCACCAGCGGGAGCTGCAGCTCGATGGCCAGGGCGGCTGGACACTCGAGGCCATGGCCTGAGATGGCCAGACACCGTCTGCCCACCATCGGCGTCCTCGAGCCCACCAACCTGCTGCTGCTGGCCTGCGCCCTGATCTACGGCCTGATCGGCGACCCGCTGGATGGCGCGATCCTGCTGCTGTTCGTGGCGGGGATCAGCTTGCTCGGCGGTCTGCAGCAGTTGCGCAGCAACCGTGCCCTCGCTGAACTGGCCAGGCTTTCGGCGCCAAGGGCCCGGGTGCGGCGCGGCGAGGTCGAACTCGACCTCTCGGCCGAGGAGCTGCGCCTCGGGGATCTGCTGCGGCTGGAAGAGGGGGATCGGGTGGCGGCCGACGCCGAACTGCACGAGGCCGTGGGGCTGTGGCTGGATGAATCGCTGCTCACGGGCGAATCGCTGCCGGTGCGCCGCGAAGCCCCCGATGGGCGCATCCTGGCCGGTTCCCTGGTGACGAGTGGGCGGGGCTGGGCCGAGGTGACGGCGATCGGAGCGGCGAGCGAACTGGGCCAGATCGGCCGCAGCCTGGCCACGGTGGAACCACCCCCCACCCGCCTGCAGCGCCACACCCGCAGGCTCACCGCCCGCTTGACATTGCTGGCCCTGGCCCTCTGCGCCGGCCTGGCATTGATTCAGGGGAGCCTCAGCGGCGACTGGCCCCGGGCCCTGTTGGCGGCCCTGGCCCTGGCCCTGGCGGTGCTGCCCAATGAAATTCCGGTTGTACTGAGCCTGTTCCTGGCCCTGGGGGCGTTGCGTCTGTCCCGCATCGGCGTTCTGGCCCGCTGGCCGGCGGCCGTAGAGAGCCTAGGCAGTGCCACCGTGCTCGCCGTCGACAAGACCGGCACCCTCACCGAAAACCGCATGGGGGTCCAGTGCCTGCTGAGCTGGCCGCAGCAGGCCTCCTGGCAGGCCGGCGAGCCCTTGAGCGAACCGTTGCACCAACTGGTGGAATTGGCGGTGCTGGCCAGCCGCGGTGATCCGGTGGATGCCATGGAGAGGGCGATCCAGCGGCTGGCGAGCGATCAGCTTGGCGGCACGGAACACCTGCATCCTGATTGGCCTCTGGAGCGCGAATACCCCCTGCAAAGCGATCTGCTGGTGTTCTCACGCCTCTGGAAAGACAGCGCGGGCAACTGGTGTCTGGCGGCCAAGGGGGCTCCGGAAGCCATCGTCGACCTCTGCCATCTGGGCGATGGCGAGCGCCAGGCCCTGTTGGACGCCGTCAGCGCCATGGCCGGCCAGGGGCTGCGGGTGCTGGCTGTGGCCAGGGGACTGGATGGAGAAGCCCTCGCCGACGGCCATGTCAGCCTCGCCGCCCAGGGGCCGCCGCAGCGGCTGCACGATGTGCCCTTTGCGCCGGTGGGTCTGATCGGTCTGGCCGATCCACTGCGGGCGGAGGTGCCCGCCGCGATTCGCGCCGCCCAGGGTGCCGGCGTGCGGGTGGTGATGATCACCGGGGATGGGCCGATCACCGCCCGTTCGATCGCCGATCAGGCCGGCCTGCCGCCGGGCCCCGTGCTCTGCGGCGACGAACTGGAGGCGATGACGGCGGCTGAGCTGGCCCTGGCGACGGAGCGCATCGGCATCTTCGCCAGGGTGATGCCGCAGCAGAAGCTGGCCCTGGTGCGCGCCCTGCAGCAGCGGGGTGAGGTGGTGGCGATGACCGGCGATGGCGTCAACGACGCCCCGGCCCTCAAGGCCGCCGACATCGGTGTGGCCATGGGCCGCCGCGGCACGGCCGTGGCCAGGGAGGCCGCCGATCTGGTGTTGCTCGATGACACCTTCGCGGCCCTGGTGGGGGCCTTGGCCCTCGGCCGGCGGGTGGACAGCAACCTGCATCGGGCCCTGGGTTACACCCTGGCGATTCACCTGCCGATCGCCGGCCTCGGCCTTGTGCCCCTGCTGTTTCCCGGCCAGCCCCTGATCCTGTTGCCGGTGCACATCGCCCTGCTGCATCTGGTGATCGATCCGGCCTGCACACTGGTGTTCGAGGCCTTGCCGGCGGCGCCCGCCCTGATGCAGGCGCCACCGCGGCCGCCCGAGGCGCCCCTGTTCGGCCCCCAGCTCTGGCACCGGGCGGTGATTCAGGGAACGGCGGTGCTGCTCATGGCCGCAGGCCTGTTGGCCTGGTCGGGGCCGCACGGCTTGGCCGCTGGCGCGGGCCTGGCGGCGTCTGGCGAGAGCGTGAAGGTCCAGCGGACCCTGGTGTTTGCCCTGCTGCTGCTGACCAGCGGCGGCCTGGTGTGGCTCAATGCCGAGCGGCGCAGCCCCCTGACGGCGGCGGGAGCCGGCATCGGCCTGGGGCTGTGGTTACTGACGATCAGTCTGCCCGGGCTGCAGCGCTTGCTGGGCCTGGTGACGCTGCCGGCCTGGCTGAATCTGCTGGTGCTGCTGGCGAGTGGCCTGGGCCTGCTGCTGGCCGCCGTTGGACCGGCGTTGCTGCGGCGGAGACCCTGGCCGGCTCAGGCCTGAGAATGGCGACCGCCAACCCCGCAGCTCCAGCTGCTCTTCACCATGGTTTCGGCCTCGACAATCCATGGCGAGGCCGGTGCGGCCTATCTGGTCGCCCTCGGCGCCGTACCCGGCGCCTGGCTGCGCTACCGCATGGTGAACCACATGGAGCCGATGGTGCCGAAGCGCCACTGGGGCACCGTGGGGGTCAATCTGCTGGCCTGTTTCGTCCTCGGGCTGCTGGTGAGCCTGGAGGAGAGCTGTGGCGAGGGCTCCCGCCGGCTGATGCTGCTGCTGGGCACTGGCTTTCTGGGTAGTTTCAGCACCTTTTCCAGCTTCATCGCCGAACTCCATGCCCTGTGGCGTCAGCGCAACCCAGCCGAAGCCCTGCTGTTGGTGAGCAGTTCGGTCCTGGGCGGCCTGTTGGCGATGGCGATCGGCCTCAGGCTGGGGGCGGCGCCATGAAGCGCCAACGGTTGCAGCAGGAAGTTTCTGATCTGGGCCTGGTGGCGGCAGGAGCGATCCCTGGCGCTCTGTTGCGTTGGCACCTGGAGCTGATGGCGGATCAGGCCATCGGTGGCCTGCGGGGCCTGGTGGGCGCCGATCTGCTCGCCAACCTGGTCGGCTGCCTGCTGATCGGCGCCTTGGCGGCCCAACCGCCCAGACGGGCCCGCCTGTTTCTCTGGGGCGGCATCGGCTTCTGCGGCTCGCTCACCACCTTCTCTTCCTGGATCCTGCAGCTCAGCCGGGCCCTGCAACACGGCCTGGCCCTGAGCGCCATGGTGGTGCTGCTGGTCAGCCTGGTGGGGGGACTGCTGCTGACGGCCCTGGGCTACGGCCTGGCCCTGCGCTGCCTTGGGCCTGAGCCCAGGCCCTGAGGGCCGTCCTTCGACCTGGCCTCCGCTGGTTCACGCCAGCATGGGATCCCCGCCATCCCCGCCCGTGCAACTGATCGTTCTGTTGTTGGCTCTCGTGCTGAGCGGGGTCCTGATCAGTCGCCTGTTGGGCGGCAGCCCGCTGGGCCAGCCCAGCCATCCACCAAAGCCAGGCAAGGCTGCGGAGCAGCAGGCCCAGCAGGCTGTCGATGCGGCCAGCAAAGCTGACCGTCAGCGCCTGGATAACGCCATGAAGGCTCTCGATCCCGATGCCAGGCCCTGAAACTCAGGGGAGGACGTCGGCATGCAATAGATCCATGACGGCCAGGACCTGGGAGGTTTGCTCGTTGGAGAGCTGGAGTGTGTTGGCCAGATTCGCCAGGATGTTCTGCTCATCGGCCTCCAGGGGACCATCGGAGCGCATGATTTCGGCGGCTACGGCGTAGGCGGTGGAACGCTGGGGTAGATCGAGGGCTTCGGCGGCCTCCACCATCAGATGCTGGGGCCCTTTGTGGCGCAGCTCCGCCAGCAGGGTGTTCATCATCTGCACCATCTTTTCATCGCCGTAGTCCTGAAATGGCAGTCGATAGTCCAGGGAATGGCGCAGAGCCCGAGAGCCGGCCATCGTCAGCGTGCCATCCCAGGAAACGGCAGCCAGGGCAATGGCCGCAAAGGCTGTAGCGGCATCCATTGAGACAGTGGTGGTCATGGATTGAGATGTTGAGGGAACCTGGACCAGGATCCAGGAGTGGGGCGGGTCAACAAGCGTGGTCCGGGGGACAGGAAGAGTGGGCTGATGCCAGGCCTGAGCCCCATCCAGCCACCAACCAAAGCCACAACGGCGCCATCGCCGGTAGCCGTTCACACCAGAATCGCAGCCATAAGAATTCCTACCTAGGCATTCGGAGTCCATGACAGCGCACGGCAGTCAGGAGCCGACTGCGCCTGACGTGTTTCCGGCCTTGGGCCCCAGCCCGTGATAGCGCGGAACTCAGCCTTGAGCCAAACGTGTCCACCTGGCTCAGAATGATCTGTTGCCGCTTACCGGCCTGGTCTGAGCTCACCATGTCCCCATTGATCGACTATAGCCTGCGGCTCCGCCATCTCTGGATCGCCTACCTGCTGGCCATGCTGTTTCACGTGCAACTTGGACTGATGCCCCTGTTTCACGGTCAGTCTGCTCAGATCGAAAGTGCCATCGATCCCAGCAGGCTCTCCCTGGTGTTCTGGGGAATGCTGCTCTACTTTTTGATCCCGCTGGCCTGCCTGTTGCTGATCACCTATGCCGTCGGAGACGCCGAACACCGTCGTCGTTGGCGTCCCTGGCGGCGCATTCACTTCTGGAGCAGTATCGTCTACACAATCACCAACGTGGCGCACTTGATCGCCGACATCGTGATCCCCGATTCTCGCGCCGACCAGGTTTTCCTGATGACAATTCTACTGCTGATTGGTCTATTGATTAATCGCGAAGCCTGGGGCTGGATGTTACAGCCTATTGCCACGACGGTTATCCCTACTCCATAGGTTGCTGGGCCATCGGGCACTGTCCCTAGATTTTTAAATTATGGGGCTTTCTCCATGGGGCGATCTGACCAAGAGTCAGGTGGCATGCGACCCTCCCGCCAATCCCCTTTGCTGCCACAGGTAGCGGGGGCCCTGATCTATTTCCTCTTCTGCCTCGGCATCACAGCGGCCACGTTGACGATCGCCCTGCAGTTGCGTGGGCCGATTTCGGAGCTTTTCGGTATCAGTGTGGTCGAGCACCGCTGCACTGGCTCGGTGAACCGCTGGGCCAATCGCCGTCTGGAAAGCTACCGCCAGGAGCTCGAAACCGAGCGCCAAGGCGAAACGATCCAAAACACCACGACCGGTAACGCGGCAACCAGTCTGATCAAATGGGTCGATCACCTGATCACCGATCGCAAGCTCGACAGACAACGCCAGGACATCAGCAGGACGACCCTGAGCACCTCCCGATGTCGTCCGGTGTTCGAATGACGGGGCCGTTGCCGAGAGGTCCAAGGCCCATCGGCCTCGGTCAACCGATTCTGGTGCTCGGGGGCTTCCTGATCAGCCCCGCTGCTTATGAGCCGATGGCTGAAGAGCTGCAGCGGTTGTCGCAGCAGCCGGTGGCCGTGGTGCCGGTGAGCAGATTCGACTGGCTGCTGACCGTCTTCCCCTTCGGTTGGGCCCGGATTCTCGATCGGGTGGCGCAGCTGGTGAACCAGCTGGCGGCGGACTCACCCACCGGCAAGGTGACCCTGATCGGGCACAGCTCCGGTGGCATCATGCTGCGTCTGTTCCTCGCTGATGGCCCCTTTGAACGGCGCTGTTACCGGGGCCGAGAACAAGCCGACACGCTGCTGATGCTGGGCAGCCCCCACACGGCGATCAAGGCCACGCCCCTGCGTCAGCTGGTGGCCCGTCAGCTGCCGGGAGCCTGGTTTGATCAGGCCAGCCAACCCTATCGAGTGCGCTATCTCTCGATCGCCGGCGATCTGTGCCTGGATGATCCGCCTGTCACCGCCACGGCCCGGCGCCTGGCCCCCAGTGCCTATCGCAACAGCACCGGTCGCAGCGACGACCGCGGTGACGGCCTGGTGCCGGTGAGCGCTGCCCTGCTGGCGGGCTCCCAGACCCTGGTGCTGCCGGCGGTCGCCCATGGTGGCGCCTTCGGCAGCCGCTGGTACGGCAGCCCCGATGTGGTGCGCCAGTGGTGGCAACTGCTGGCTCAGGCGCCCTGAGGGCAGCGTTCAGATCAGGGCCTGCTCAAAGGACCGACGCAGGTCCTCGCTCAGGCAGGCCAGGAGCTGCCGGCGCTCCCCTTTACCGCGGCCCTGACAGCAGGCACTGACGTCGATGGCTGCGCCGATGCTGATTCGGGCCCGGCGGGCCCCGAGTCGCGGCCGGGCGGGAAGACCCTCGCCACAGATCCGGGCCAGGGCATCGTGGATCAGCAGGGTGGTCTCCATGAACCGCTCAAAACTCGGCCGCTCCGTCACATAGGTGCCGGAAACGGCCACGAAGGTTTCCGCCAGACGCATCGGCATCACGGCCAGCGAAGCCCCATGGGCGGCCCGATCCGCCAGGGCCCGATCCAGGGGGGAGAGCTGTCGTCGCGGGGGTAGATCCTCGCGGTAGATCCAACGCCAGCTCTGCTCCTCCAGCCGCCGGCAGCGCTGCTCGGCCGTGCCGCTCGAGGGACAGCCGAAGCAGGACTCAGCGAGGGTCAGGCAGCGTTCGACAAGCTGCTCGATGCGCCATCCCAGGGATCCTGACTGGCCTGGATCCGGTTGATCTGCTGGCTGGCCAGGCTCGCTGAGCCCGACTGTGGCTGTGCTGTTGGGCGTGAACGATTCGGATCTGGCCGATTCGGGCCTCAGAGCCAGAGGCCGGGGTGGGCTGGAGCCGCCGCGGTCTCGATCATTTCGGTTGGGCGGCGGCTCGCCGGAGCCCCTGTAATGGCGCTCCAGTCGATCCAGGAACGCCTCAGCGAGCCGCAGCAACCGTCCGTAGGGCTTTTCAGCCGTGCTGGCAGCGTCAGCACCTTGATCGGCGCCATTCTCCTGCTGGCCCTGGCTGCCAGGGACCGGGATTCCAATCCTGGCTTCCAGGGTGGTCATCAACGCCGCCAGACGCGGCAGTCTTCGTTGAGATAGGTGTATTGAATGGCGATCGGCACCAGCAGCACGGCCTCGTCCCGGCCGGCCTGGCGCAGGTCATCCACGCACCAGAGGGCGAGCTGGGCAACGCCCTGTTCCAACGGCCCGATGCGTTCGCTATGGCCATTGGTGGCCCCTTCCGGCGCCACCGCGAACGGGAAACGGCCCGCCAGCACCAATTGGCGGGCCTGGCGCAGGGCCGCCCAGTCCGGCTGGCGACCGCGCCGCAGCGATACCCCTCCCAGGCTCGACAGCAACCAGCCCAGGGGACGACCGCCCCAGAGCGGCATGCCACGGTCGAACAGGAACTGGGCGTGAACGGGGGGCGGCAGGTTCAGTCCAAGCCTGGCGGCCCGGCGGGGCAGCACCCGGGAGAGCAGATGCAGGCCCAGCAGGGGATCGTCAACTTCCACATGGCGAAAGGCCAGGATCAATCGCGCCTGGCCGCTGGCGAAACGCTGCCAGCAATGGGCAAGGGTGTCGTCCCCTTCGACCTCGATGCGGGTGATCGCCGCCGGCAGCCAGGGGACGATCCGCAAGCGCAGCAACAGCGGCAGCAGACCCTGAACCACCGCCAGCACCCAGGGGCGGAAGGCCGGGGCGATAGGGGCTAACGCCGGCTGGTAGCGGTTGATCATGGCCGTCATGTTCGCAACGATCAGCCCGATCTGGCTGCCTGGTTGACAGCTGTTCAGCTAGCAAACGTGGCTGTTCAGCCAGGCGAGGAGATCGGCGAACACCTGCTCGCGGTCGAGGTCGTCGTAGAGCTCGTGATAGCTGTCGGGGTACTGCCGCCAGCTCTTGTCGGTGCTGCCGGCGGCGGCGAAGAACTGCCGGGCAGCTGCTGCCGGGGTGACCTGGTCGGCGCCGCTCTGCAGCAGCAGCAGGGGCAGGCGCAGACGGGGCGCAGCTTGATGCAGGCGAATGGTGGTGGCCAGAAACTCGCTGCCGAGCCTGGCTGAACAACGGCTGTGGCGCCAGGGATCGGCCGCCCGCTCGGCCAGCACCTGGGGATCCCGGCTGGCCGCCGCCTCGGCGATGCCGGTCTCGAGGGTGAAAGCCGGCCACAGCCACGACAGCAGTCGCGCCAGCACCAGGCGCCAGCGGGCGATGCCTGCGGCATCAAGGGCCGGATTGCTCAGGATCAGCCCCTGCACCCCATGGCGTTGCATGGCCTCAGGCTCCTCCAGGGCCAGATCGAGAATCACCGTTCCTCCCATGCTGTGGCCGACGAGGAAACAGGGAATCCCAGGGGATCGGGCGCTCACGTCGGCCAGGAACGTGAGCACCGCAGCGCGCCAATCACGCCAGCGTCGCAACCAGCCGCGGCTCCCCGGGGAGTGGCCATGACCGGGCAGATCGAGGGCCTCAACCGCGTAACCGTGGGGTCCCAGAGCCTGGGCCAGGCTCGCAAAGGTGACGGCGTGGCCGCCGATGCCATGGACACAGATCAGCACGGCCCGAGGCCGGCCCACCGTGCTCCAGTGCCAGCAGGCCAGAGGGCCGTCGCCCCAGCCCAGCAGCGTTCCCTGCCGTGGCGGCCTGTAGTTGTCGGACTCGGTCGGCAGCATCGCCCCATGATGGAGTTGCTGGCTTCGCCCGCCAAGGCGAATGCGAAGGCCAATACCGGATCAACAAGGATGCTCGCCAGGGTGATCGACGATCACCACGCTTCAGCACTCGTCTCGGAGCCACTGCTCTCGGGGCCAATGCTCTCGGGGCCAATGCTGCCCCGGTCATTGCAGAACAGCTCGTCGCACCATGGGTCATCCCAACACAGGGCAGCGAAGCCCAGAACAGGCGACCCAGGCGACAAGAGCCGCGAACACAGCTGAGCAAAAAGCAGTCTGGAACTGTGCCTAGGTTGGCCTGAAGGTCATTGTCGGCCCATGGACCTGGTGCAGTTTCATCTTTCGATTCCCTGCCGGGATCTCGATGCAACCCAGCGTTGGTATGTGGAGGGCCTTGGCTGCATCGCCGGGCGCCGCAGCGAGCAGGCCCTGATCCTCGAGCTGGGAGGCCATCAGCTGGTGGCCCAGTGTCTGCCTCCCGGCCGCTTGGAACCGGAGCAACCTGGGATCTATCCCCGCCATTTCGGCCTGGTGTTTGCAACGGCCCAGGCCTGGCAGGAGCTGCTGCAGCGGGCCCGGGCTCGGGGTCTGCGTTTTGGCGTCGAACCGAATTGCCGTTTCGCTGGCGAGCTGCTGGAACACCACACCTTCTTTCTGATCGACCCTGGCGGCAATTGGCTGGAGTTCAAGCACTACCTGGATGCCGAAGCCGCCCTGGGTCGATGGGAGTGCCCTCAGGTGGGTGACGCTGCACTGCGCTGAGCCCTCAACCGCCGCTGGCTGCTGCCTCCGGCGAAGCCTGGGGCCGGGTTTCGAACTTCAGCAGCAGGGCACCACGGGCATCGAGCAGTTCGAAACGGCGATCGACGAACCGCCAGCTCCGCACCCGCTGCAGATCGTCGAGGAAACGACGCTCATCGGCCATCACCTCGGGTTCACACTGGAGCACGGTGTTGTCGATGGAGCTGAAACTGAGCTGTTCCGCCTCCATCCGGTAGTTGCCCTGCAGCCGATTGCAATCGCCGCTGCCGCTCACCGTGGAGGTCAGCGGGTCCAGCAGCAGCTGAACCTCCTGACGGGCCGCCTGAGGGGAGACCGGCAGGCTGGCGGCAGGAGCCAGAAGCCAGATCACCCCGCGCAGGGGAGCATCGCCCACCGGAACCAGCTGCAACTGCAGGGGGGAGGCGGCTCCCTGAAACACCGGCTGAACGGTGTCGCTGGTGAACAGCAGGCGCCCGCCTGCGCTGATCACAGCCCGCACGCTGTAGCGATGACCGGCTCGCACCATGCCATCGACATAGGGAATGCGGAAATGGAACGGCGCCACTCCAGCCGGCTTGAGTCGGGCCTTGCCCAACAGCACGCCAGAGGCATCGGCAGCGCCGATCTCCTGCAACTGGGCTTCGAACAGCGCATCAGGCGGCACCGGCATCGGCACCTTCAAGGTCGCCTTGCCTTCCAGGGATCCGGCCAGCGCCGGCGAGGCGGCCCCAATCAGCGTGGCCAGCAACGCAGCCCCTGCCAGCAGGCTCCAGCCATGGGATCGGCTCGGGAGGACGATCAACGCAGCACCTGGATGGGAAGCGTTGTCACAGGCTAGGTGGCCGCGGCGGAACCCTGGCCGGCTGACCCCAGCAGATTGATGCGATACAACACGTCCTCAAGCGCTGCGGCAGCTGTGATGGCGCTGTAGCGCTGGGGGTTGGCGGCGGTGCAGCAGCTGGCCAGCGGCGAGAGCACCGTCCAGGGGCGGGGGTGGCAGAACTGCACGACGCTGTAGCGCTCTTGACTCGCCCCCCGAGGTGCCACCACCCGATGCCAGCCCGCCGGGATCAGCCCGTTGCTGAGCCGCTCAAGCATCAGACCGGTGTTGATGATGACGCGCCCCTTGGGGGGCAGGGCATCGACCCAGTCGCCATCCACCTGCACCTGCAGGCCGGCTGCGGTAGCCCTTGGCAAGGCCGTGATCAGGTTGATATCGGCATGGGCGGCGGCCCAGACGTGACCCCTGGCCGGAGCTGCCGCCATCGGCGGGTAGCGGATGGCCCGGGTCAGGGTCGGGCCCTCGGCGGTCATCTCATCGAAGAAGGTTTCGGCGACGCCGAGTGAGAGCGCAATGATGCGCAGAAAGCGGCCTTGCAAGGAGGCCACCGCCTGGTGAAACGCGACCAGCACCGCCGTGATCCCCGGCACCACGTCTTCCGGTAGCCGCTGCTCGGGGTAGTTGCTCGGATAGTGCCGGCGCAGGGGATGGGCTGACGGAATCGGCACAGACCAATTCAGCATTTCCTTCCAGTCGGCCTGGGAGCTGCCGGCCGCCGTTTCGACCAGCAAGCCGGTGTATCCGGTCTGGCCATGGGCTCCGGGGGCCACAAAGCGCTGCTTGATCGACGACTCCAGAGAGAAGAAGCGAGCCAACATCGCGTAGGCCGTATCCAGCAGGTCCTCCGGCAGATCGCAGCGGGTGTAGACAAAACCCGTCTTCAGGCTGCGACGTACGCCATCGACCACCGCGGCCCGGGTGGCCTCGCCGCCGCGCTCGAAGGCCAACAGATCGACATCGAGGATGGGGCTGGTCATACAAAAGTGTGGTGCCGCGGGACCAGTGCCGGGGTCCGTGCCCTGGGGAAGCGGGTTGTCAGCTGAACGCTAAAGGCCAGTCGCCTGCTTCCAGGGACACAAGCCGGGTCAGGGCCCCGGCGCCAACCACTGACCCATGGCCGGATCCATACAGCCTTACTGAGGTTGATGCGTCCAGTCTCTTGAGCACCCCAGACTGGTCATGACCACTTCCGTGTGAACCGACAGCCGGCGCATGATCAAACTGCCGTCATCCCTGGCCCTGCCTCCGTTGCTCCTGGCGATCGCCTGGGGCCAGGAACTGATCGACCAACTGATCTTTGCTGGTCACTGGAATCTGGCGATGGTCCCGGGGGGATCCATCCTCGGCGTTCTGACCGCCCCATTCAGTCACGCGGGGTACGGCCATCTGATCAGCAACAGCCTCTGGTTCCTGCCCCTCTCGTGGCTGGTGCTGGCCAAAAGCCGCCGCGATTACCTGGCGGTCTGGATCGGCGTCTATGCCACCGCGATTCCGGTCTGGTTGTTCTGGCCGGTGGGCAGCCATGGCCTCTCCGGGGTGATCTATGGCTTGCTTGGCTATCTGCTGGTGATCGGCTGGCTGGAGAAGCGGCCGCTGTCGCTGCTGCTGTCCCTGGGTTGCCTGGTGGTCTATGGCGGCCTGTTGCCGGCACTGTTGCCCCTGTTCAGCCCCGCCGGCGTCAGCTGGATCGGCCATGCCTCAGGCTTTGTCGGCGGGGTGCTGGCTGCCCTGGCGATCCATCGTGAGCCCACCCCTGCCTGAAGTCAGCTTCCTGAAGTCACCTGCCTGAGTCACGTCCCTGCCCATGCCCCCGCCCCTGCTGCTCGCGCTGGTCGCTGCCCTGATCCAACTCAAGGGCGAGCTGCTTGCGGGAGGAACCCTGCGCGGCAGCGCCTCGATTCGCCTGGAGCGGGCCAGTGGCGGGGATACGCCCGTGTTGACCCTGGCCAGTCCTGGCGGTGTGGTGCGACTGCTGCTCGACAGCGGCGCCTCCTCGACCATGGTCACCCCTGAGCTGGCCCAGCGCCTCGGACTCTCCAGCAGGCCCCTCGCCAGCGATGCGATCGAACTGGCCGGAGGCGGTTCGCGCTGCGCCTCGCTTCAACCACGCCGCACCCGCCTACCCACCCTGGAGCTGCGCAGCGAGGGGCAGCAGGGTTCGCTGCGACTGAGCGATGTCGAGGCCCTGGTCATGCCGGTGGCGGCGCTGCCCCAGGGGATTGATGGCGTGCTGGGAATCCCGAGCCTGCGACAGCTGCCGATTTGGATCGATCCCCAGCTCAACCGGCTCGCCCTGGGACCAGCGGCCCTGAGTGCAGCCCGGGCCGCTGGCCCCCGGGCGACTGGTCCCCGGGCCGGTGGTCCCCGGGCCGAAGGGCCCGACGTCTCCAGTCTGACGATCCCGTTGCGCTGGCGGCGGGGCGTGCCGCTGTTGCAGCTCCAGACCCCGGGAGCAGCGGTGGCTGCGTTGGCGGACACCGGCGCCGAGGGACTGTTCCTCAGTCCGACCCTGGCGGCCCAGCTGCAGCCCCTCGGCCCCGCCCAAGTGCTGAAGCTGGCTGGATTCTGCGGTGAGCAGGCGGTGGAGTCACGGCGCTACGGCGGTCTGTCGCTTGGTGGCTTGTCCCTCGGGGGCTTGTCGCTTGGGGACGGGGGGCGGAACCGAGGCCAGCCAGCGGCCGTGGAGGCCATCCGCATTGAGAATTCGATTTTCGCCCAACTGGGGATTGAGGCGATCGTCGGTCAGGAACTGCTGCGCAGCCGAGCTCAGCTCTGGCGACTGGAGAGCCGACCACCCCGGCTGGAGTTGCGATGACCGCCCTCACTCTGCTCCTTTCCCGTCTCGGCGAGGCCCTGACGGCCCCGTTCGGTCTGGCGCAACTGGCGATCGTGCTGGGGCTGATCGGACTTTATGGGCTGCTGGCCATCCCCCTGGGATTGGCATCGGGTCTGCTCAGGCCCCCATGGCGCCTGCTGACACTGTCGACCTGGCTGCGGCTGGGGGCCAGCCTGCTGCTGCTGCCGGCGTTGCTGGAGGAAGGGCTCTTCCGGGTGCTGCTGCTGCCCAGGTCCCTGCTGGAGCTGGAGCCGATGGCCCAGGCGGGCTGGACAGCCTTGAGTGTGGGGCTGTTTGTGTTGTATCACCCCGTATCCGGTTGGCTCTGGTACCCGGAGGGCCGCGGGCTGTTTCAGCAGGCCCGCTTTCTGGTGCCCTGCAGTCTGCTCGGGCTGGTGTGTGTGATCGCCTACGTCAGCACCGGATCTCTCTGGGCTCCGGTGCTGATTCACTGGTTCACGCTGTTGATCTGGTTAGGACCCGGCGACGGCGCCAGAGATCTCACGGATAGGCGTTCGGCACAAAGAACTGCTCGTTGAGCGGCGGCCGTTGATAGTCACCGCCACTCTTGCGGGGCGGCAATTTGATCGCTTTGGGGGTCATGTCTTCATAGGGCACCTTGGAGAGCAGGTGGCGAATGCAGTTGAGTCGGGCTCGTCGCTTGTCGTTGGCCTCAACGGTGAACCAGGGAGCCTCGGGGATGTTGGTGTGGGCAAACATCGCATCTTTGGCTCGGGAGAACTCCACCCAGCGATCGCGGGATTCGAGATCCATCGGGCTGAGCTTCCAGCGCCGAGCCGGGTCCTTGAGACGGGAACGGAAACGCACTTCCTGTTCCTCATCGCTGACTGAAAACCAGTACTTGATCAGGATGATGCCACTGCGCACCAACATCCGTTCAAATTCAGGGCAAGACTGCAAGAACTCATCCACCTGAGAAAGTGTGCAGAATCCCATCACTTTCTCGACGCCGGCGCGATTATACCAACTGCGATCAAAGATGACGATTTCGCCAGCAGCCGGGAAATGCTCCACGTAGCGCTGGAAATACCATTGGCTCTTCTGTTGATCCGAGGGCGTGCCCAGGGCCACCACGTTGCAGCCGCGGGGATTGAGTGGTTCGGTGATGCGCTTGATCGTGCCTCCCTTACCGGCTGCATCGCGCCCTTCAAAGACAACAATCAAGCGATAGCCCGTGTCTTTGATCCAGTACTGCATCTTGACCAGTTCCACCTGGAGCCGGGTCAACTCCTTCTCGTACAGCTGTCGACCCAACCGTCCGGAGCCCTCGTTGGATGCTTCCGTCCTCAGATCTTCAAGGGTGGTGGAGGGCTGATATTGCTCACTATTGAGTTCGTTCTCGCCTTTGCAGTGGGCAGGTGCTGATGCATTGGCGTGCTTGTGGCCCGATTTGTGCTTGCCCATGGCGTCATGGCTGCGGGAGATTCGGGCCTAGCTTGGTTCAGATCAGGGCCACCGACACGCCCTTGGCTGCCCACTGGGCGATCAGTTGCTCCATCCGCACCAACTGGTAACGGCTCTGCTCATTGGGTTCACTTTGGTAGTGAAGGCGCAATGAGTCCAGCTCAAGTTTCAGAGCGGTCAGCACAGGGTTGTTTTCGTCCATACGGCTTCCATCAACCGTCAAACCTTAATCGATCCTGGAAATTTGGCTCAGGAGGGAAACCAAGCCAGCGGCGTATCGGTGCTCAGGCATCGGTCGCTGCGTCTGACGTTCCTGCCCCGTTCGGCGCCACCACTGGATAAGTTGTTGAGAATGGATCCTGGCCGGTGCATGGATCTGACCCCGTTCCTCGACTCGCTCGAAGGCGCCAGACTCGACGATCTGCTGCTGACGACCTGCGTCTCCGGCAGGGTGGCGTTCGCCATGAAGGGCCGCTTCCTGCTGCGATCGTTCTGTGAAAGCTTCCAGGACCGCCGTCTGATCGGCTGCGCCGTCACCGATGAGGCCTCCTGCCTGGAGTATCTGGCGAAGGATCCCTACGAACTGCTGATCTGCACGGACCACCTCGAAGGCGGCAATGGTTTTGAGTTGGCCTGCAAGGCACACCTGTCGAATGCCGCCTTGAAGGTGGTGGTGCTGGCGCTCGGCGATGTGATTCCGGCGGAATATGCGGAAGCCCCCTGGCTGGAGGCGGTGGTGGCCGAAGCGGACGTGGTCGACGACCAACGGCCGCTGCAGGCTGCCGTGATGGCGGTGATGGGGAATCACGTCTACCGCAGCCCCTCCCTGCGCAGCGGCAACCTTCCCTACCTGAGCTGTCCCCGGCTCACACCCAGGGAATACGAAGTTCTGGATCTTCTGGCCAGCGGTCTCAGCGATCGCGAGATAGCCCGCAGCCTGGTGATCAGTGAAGCGACAGCACGGACCTACACGAAGCGGCTGCTGCAGACCTTGGGGGTGAACAGCCGACTCCAGGCTGTGCTGAAGGGCATGCGCTGCGGCATGGTCCAGCTCTGAGTCCCCAGGTCGGAACGGGCGAATGTCCCCGGATGGGGGGATCGCTGGCGGTTTGGGTGGGTGGAGATTGGCCATCAGGTTCACGGCCGATCGAGCGATGCCCCCAATCAGCTCCACTTCCCTGCCAACGTCGAACAACCCCACCCAGGCCCCCCTGCACCCCACCAAGTCCCAGGTGACGATCGGCGAACTGGAGGCCGGCTACTCGATGTATTGCAAGGCGATGCGGCTGCTCATCCGCGAAGGACGCAGTCTGAGCAAGATCCAGCGCACGGTCTGCTGGCAGCGTCTGGCCCAGCTGCATGAATGCCTGCCGGGCCAGTACCGGGATCCCGACTATCTCTATGTGCTGCTGCGCCGCGAGAATGGCCCGATCCAGGGGGCTCCTGGTTGAGCTGACAGGATCAGGGCAAGTCCCATCAGCGGCGCAGCAGCCAGTGCAGGAGCCGGTTGTGACCGTTGGCGCCATGGCAGCAACGACAAGCCGCAGAGCCAGTTGCGCCATCGAGTTCACGGAGCCACTCCATGGCTCAACGGCGATTGTTCAATCTGGACAGGGGACTGCCCCGTCAGCCGCCAAAATGAAAGCATTTGATTGGTGGCAAATTGGCGGCGGCTTCCCTTCGCTCCAGGGCCTTCAAGGCCGATGGAGGTTCCAATGTGGCGGATTTGCTGGGCGCCGCTCAGCTCACCCAGCTCAATGAGCGGCGCGATGGCCCCGGCCTGAGCCAATTGGCTCTCCACGGGGCTGTGTTGCTGAGCGGTGGCCTGCTCTGGGGCCTGCCGCTGGTCGGCTACGAGCCCGCCGGTCTGGCGATCGCCTGGCCCCTGCGCCTGCTGGGGCTGTTGTTGCTGGGGCTGGGTCTGGCCTTCGGCTTCTGCGCGATGCACGAGTGCGGCCATCGCACAGCTTTTGCCAGCCGCCAGCTCAACGACACCGTGGCCTGGTGGGCGGGGGTGTTGAGCTTTTACAACGCCGATTTCTATCGCCGCTACCACCAGTGGCACCATCGCTACACCCATCTGCCGGGGCTCGATCCCGAACTCGAGGACAGCCCTCCCGCAACGCTGGCCAGCTATCTGCTGGAGCTGAGCGGAATCCCCTGGTGGATCGGTAAAGTCCGCAACCATTGGGCTGGCATGCAGGGCGATTTTGCTGGGCGTCCTTATATTCCACTTGATGCGATTCCAGCCGTCCGTCGCTCGATCCGGTTGCAGATGGCTGTCTATGGCATTGTGCTGCTGGCCTCCATTCCTGCCGCCAATGGTCTGCTGTTCTGGTTCTGGCTGTTGCCCCTGGCCCTGGCCCAGCCGCTGTTGCGCTTCGTGATGATGGCCGAGCATGGAGGTTGCCCCTTCGTGCCGGATGGCCTGCGCAACACCCGCACCACCCTCACCCTTGCTCCGCTGCGCTGGTTGATGTGGCAGATGCCGTTCCACAGTGAACATCATCTTTATCCCTCCCTGCCCTTCCATGCCCTGGCCAGGGCCCACGCGCTGATTGAACCCCGTCTCGAGCATTGCGATCAGGGGTATCTCTCCGTTCACAAAAGCTTCCTGGCGGATCTCAGCGTCCTCGCCATGCCATGCCTGACGCCTGAAGCCGCTGCGGCCCCCGCTTCAGTTCAGAGTTAACACGATCAGGGCCAGGCACTCCGAGTCAATGGATCAAACCTTCGAGCTCGGCGATCTACACCTGCAGAGCGGCGAGACCCTGCGAGGGGCCCAGGTCGCCTATCGCGTCTACGGCGAACTCCGCCAGGACCGCTCCAACCTGGTGCTCTATCCCAGCTCCTATGGCGCCTGGCCCGAGGACATCGACTGGGTGGTGGGTCCGATCCTGGACCCCGGGCGCTGGTGCATCGTGCTGGTCAGTCAATTCGGCAATGGCCGCTCCACCAGTCCGAGCAACGGCGGCCCAGCCCTGGGCGATGGGGGCTGGCCCATCCGCCACGCCGATAACGTCCATGCCCAACGCCGCCTGCTGGAGGAACGGTTCGGGGTTGAAAGTCCCGCCCTGATCTACGGCTGGTCGATGGGGGCCCAGCAGGCCTACCACTGGGGCGTGCTCGAACCCGAGCGCAGCCAACGCCTTTGCTGCATCTGCGGCACGGCCCGCACCACCCCCCACAACCGCCTGTTTCTGCGGAGCCTGCGCCAGGCTCTCACGGCTGATCCGGCCTGGAACGGCGATGGTTTTGCTGGTGTGCCGGAGCAAGGGCTGCGCAGCTTCGCCCTGATCTATGCCAGCTGGGCTGCCAGCCAGTCTTTTTACCGCCGCGGCGGCCATCTGGATCTGGGCTACGCCGATGTTGAGAGCTACGTGGACCAGGCCTGGTTGCCCGCCTATCGCCGCCACGATGCCCGCGATCTGATCGCCATGCTCGATGTCTGGTTGGGCTGTGATGTGGCCGTCGCTGCCGGCATCGCCAGCGGCGATCCCCAGGCCGACCTCGCCGCCGCCCTGGGCCGGATCCGGGCCCACTGTGCCGTGGTGGCCGGTCGCCATGATCTCTACTTTCCCCCCGCCGACTGCGCCGCTGAAGCGGCCCTGATTCCCAACGCCAGCTTGCAGGTGCTCGAATCCGACCTGGGCCACCGGGCCGGCAATCCTCGCGACAGCCACGCCGAGCAGGCCCAGTTGCGCGCCGTGGTGGAAGCGCTCTGCCGGCGCTGACGGGCCGAGTGCAGGGCCAGGGCGGAACCAGCAGATCTGGATTCGGCCCACCCTGAACCGGAAGCAGCGCCGGATCGCCCTAGACAAACTGACGCCACGACACAGACCCGGACCCCATCGCGTCGCTGTCCCCGCGGCTGACTCCCCTTCTTCCAGAGCCAGCGGCGGCCCCAGCCGCTGGACGAGTCAACTGCCGGTTCCAGCGCACCATCGCTCCCCTCGGTTGCCCTGCCGCCAGCCCGCCCCCGGCTTGCGACTGGATCGCCCACCAGCTCCGCCATCCCCCCGCAAGCACCGTCCGTTCCGATGACCGACCTGGCCACCTTCGCCGCCGATCGCGGCATTCGCCATTTCCTTTTCTCCTTCGCCGATCTGTTCGGGGTGCAGCGAGCCAAGCTCGTGCCCGCCTCTGCCGTGGACGACCTGGCCGCCAACGGGGCGGGCTTCGCCGGCTTTGCCGCCTGGCTGGTGATGACGCCGGCCGATCCAGACGTGCTGGCCCATCCCGATCCGGCCAGCCTGATGGTGCTGCCCTGGCAGCGGGAGGTGGCCTGGGTCGCCACCGATCTGTCGGTGGAGGGGTTGCCGCTGGAGCAGGCACCACGGCGGGTGCTGCAGCGGCAACTGGAGCGAGCCGCCGCCCTCGGTTTTGAATTCCGCAGTGGTGTCGAGGCGGAGTTCTTCCTGCTCGATCCCCTTGAAGGTGGCGTCGCCGATCGGTTGGATCAACAGACCAAACCCTGCTACGACCAGCTGTCCCTGATGCGCCGCTATCCGCTGATCCAT
The DNA here is from genome assembly GCA_903823115.1 of uncultured cyanobacterium. Classification (GTDB taxonomy): domain Bacteria; phylum Cyanobacteriota; class Cyanobacteriia; order PCC-6307; family Cyanobiaceae; genus Cyanobium. The sequence continues at coordinate 53,613 of CAIJRN010000061.1, read as the reverse complement.
GAGCTGATCGCTGCGATGGAGGAGCTGGGCTGGGGCCCGTATCAGGCCGACCATGAGGACGCCAATGGCCAGTTCGAACTGAACTGGACCTACGCCGAGGCCCTCACCACCGCCGATCGGCACGCCTTTTTCAAGGTGATGGCCGCCACCCTGGCCGAAAAACATGGCTGCATGGTGAGCTTCGATCCCAAGCCGATCGCCTCGCTGACCGGTAACGGTGCCCATCTGCATGTGTCGCTGTGGGATGACAAGGGCCGCAACCTCTTCCCTGACCCAGCAGGCGAGAAGGGTCTTTCGACGCTGGCCTATCAATTTCTGGCGGGGCTGCTGGCCCATGCCCCGGCCCTCTGTGCCATCACCAACCCGCTGCCCGCCAGCTACCGGCGCCTGGCCCGCGCCGACACCAGCTCCGGCGCCACCTGGTCCCCGTCCTGGATCAGCTACGGCGGCAACAACCGCACCCACATGGTGCGCATCCCCGACGACCAACGGCTGGAACTGCGGCTCGCCGATGGTGCCGCCAATCCCTATCTGCTGCAGGCGGCCGTCCTGGCGGCCGGTCTCGATGGGATTGAGCGGGATCTGGATCCAGGCCGCCGCAGCGATGCCAACACCTACACCGATCCACCGGAGCCCGGCACAGTCCAAGCCCTGCCGGGCAGCCGCGAAGAAGCACTGGAAGCCTTTCGCCAGGATCAGGTGCTGCGGCAGGCCCTGGGCACAACCTTTGCCCAGGCCTACGACGCTCTGGCCCCCAAGCGTTCGGCCTGATCGGATCGCTGGCATCCCGAAGCCGGCATCCGGGCAGCGGCGTCGGAACAGGTGAAAAGTTACTATCTTGTGAAAGATTGCTGAAGTTCAACCCGGCGAGGCCAGAAGATCTGATTGATGGCACGTCCTTTCAAGGTCATTCGTTCCTGGCTCAAGCAGGAGGGGCAGCTGATGCCACGCGAGGCCAGGAGCCTGGCTGTTGCTGGGCTGGCCCTGCTGCTGCTGTTGCCCCTCGGGACACTGGAACTGCGGCGCCGCAACCTTGAAATCCAAGCAAGCCAGCGCACCGCCCGCCTGGAGAAGCTGGAAACGGTGTTCGCGGCCCTGAGCGGCACCGAGCGGTTCGCCAACGACTGGAGTCGCTGGGACAACATCTACCGCTACGTGGCAGGCCAGAACCCCGGCTTTCTGAGCAAGGAGGTGGCCAGCAGCACCGTGTTTGATGGCGGTGCGGTGATCGCCGTCTTTGACCGGCAGGGGAAAACCCTGTTCAGCAACCGCAGTCGCGACAGTCGCCACCAGCTCAACAGCAAGCCCGACCAGGCGTTGGTGACCTGTGCGAGCGACAACCTGGCCGGCCTGCACCATCTGAGCGATTCCATCTGGCTCGGCTGCCGCGATCAGGAGGGTCGGTATCACCTCGGTGTTCTCACCCAGATCAGCAACGACGACAGCACGGCACCGGCCAATGGGGCCCTGGTGATTTTCGAGCCGTTGCTGCACTCTGACTACGGGCCCCATCTCAAGGCCGCTCTGGCTTCCCTGATCCCCGATTTCCAGCTGAGGCCCGACACGGCCAAGCTATCCAGTATCGGCTCATCGGCGTCAGCGGCCGCAGAGGTGATCCCTGGACCACGCCCGCTGCGCGGGCCGGCGGGCCAGATCCTGGTCCTGCGACGGGAGTCTTCGTTGCCTGGATTGGGGCGCGGTCTGCTGGGGGACCTGATGCTGCTTCTGGCCCTGTTGTTGCCGGTCCTGCTGGTCAGGGCGGCCGTCATGTTGGAGCGCCGCCGCCACACCCTGCTGCAGCTGCGCGGCGAACGCCGCAGCATCGGGCGGGTGCGCCAGTTTTGCCAACAACTCGACCGACTCCTCGATCGCGTCGGCTTGCGTGCGACCACGCTGCAACCAGAGGATGAGGTGCTGGCCAAACTGCTGGGGGAGCGGCAGCGCCTGGAGAACGCTGTGGTGAATCCTGAGGCCATGGAAAGCCGTCTGGAGGAACTGGCGCGGCGTTTTCAGCGTTTTCTCAATGGTGCCAGGAGCCTGGCCCTGATCGATGGCCTCACCCAGCTCCCCAATCGCCGCTATTTTGGGGAACAACTGGAACTGGAAGCCAGTCGTCATCAACTGGCGGGAACAAGTCTGGCAATTCTGTTCGTGGATATCGATAAATTCAAGGACATCAACGATACTTATGGCCATGAGATTGGTGATGCCAGCCTGGCCATGGTGGCGCGGAACTTGCGAGAGCAAATAGGTCAACATGATTTCCTGGCTCGCTATGGTGGCGATGAGTTTGCGATTCTCATCAACCTCGAAACCTGGCAACATCTAGAACCAGCAAGCATTAATCAGAGCTTGCAACAACTTGCCCATCAAATCGCCCGGCAATTTGAGCAACCCAGCCAGGTTGAGGATATCTGGATCGAAATCAGCTTGAGCATCGGCATCAGTGTTCTGGATCCCAACAAGCTCAATAAAAACTTAGCCCTGCGCCAATGTGACCAAGCAATGACCGAGGCGAAACGAAACAAATACAATCGTATTTCTATCTTTTCTCTGTCGGATCCATCGACCGGCTCGACTGATTACGAGCTCTACAACGACCTGCTCCAGGCGATCCGCAATCACAGCTTATCTGTGGTTTTTCAGCCTATCGTTGACGAAAATTTCCAGCTCTACGCCGTTGAAGCCCTGGCCCGCTGGCATCATCCACAACTGGGCTGGATCAATCCTGAAATGTTCGTCGGCGTGGCCGAACGCTACCGCCAAATCAACCTGCTCGGCGAGGAGCTACTGAGCCTTGCGCTGGAGGGGTATGTCAGCATTATCGAAAACCTGAACAGCAATATCCGGCTTTCAGTCAATATCAGCCCATCTAAGTTGCAGGATCCTAATCTTGCCAAGCGGGTGCAGATACAACTGCAAAAAGCCGGAGTACTAGCGACATCTCTCACAATCGAGCTGACAGAACAGGCAATAATTGAAGCAAGTCCGACTGTGAATCGCAACATCGAAAGCCTTAGGCAGCAAGGCGTGCGCTTGTCTTTGGACGACTTTGGCACAGGCTATTCCTCGCTCAATCTGCTCAACAGTTTGCAACCCGATGAAGTCAAGATTGATCGCTCCTTTGTTGAAGCGATGAGCCGGGATAGCCACGCCAGACAGATCGTGACGCTGATCAGTCAGATGGCCCCCTCGATGGGTTTTGAGTTGGTCGCTGAAGGCGTCAGCAACAGCCAGAGCTTCGAGCTGCTGCATCGGTATGGCATCCGTCATTTCCAGGGTTTTTTGTTCAGCCCGGGCGTCAGCGCCGCCGAGATTCGCTCCTGCTACCTCCAAAGCGGGATTGATGGCCTGAGCGTCCCCATACCGGCTGGATCCTGACGTCGCAGGGGTCAGCCCCTGGCCATGGCCGCCAGACAGCTGCGAGCCACCATCCCCTCCTCATCGGCGCTGACGGTCAGCAACTCAAAGGGATGCAACCAGGACAGGGCGGCCACCAGTTCGGTGTGCAGCTCGCCGTCATGTTCACCGATGCCCCCAGTCAGGGCGATCACATCCACCCCCTGCAGGCTGGCGGCCATGGCGCCGATCCCCTGGAGCAACCGATGGCGAAACACGGCGATCGCCAGCTGGGCGCCAGGATCGACGCAACCATCAGCGCCGCCTGCGCTCAGCCGCCGCAGCTCGCGCATGTCGGCCGTGCGCTCCGACAGGCCCAGCAGGCCCCCCTCATGATTGAGGGCCTGATCGAGATCGGCCAGGCTCAGTCCCTGGCGCAGCTGATGCAGCAGCAGGCCTGGATCGATCGAACCGCTGCGGCTGGCCATCACCAGCCCCTCCATCGGCGTGAAGCCCATGGTGGTGGCGACGCTGCGACCCGCTGCAATGGCGCACAGGGAACAGCCGGCGCCAAGATGGGCACTGATCAGGCGCGGTGAGCCCAGCCGGCCGCCTGCACGCCAGCGGCGCTGCACCACCTCGCTGACGTGCTGATGGTTGAGGCCATGGAAACCGAAGCGGCGCAGGCCCTGGCGCCGCCAGCTCGCCGGGATTGCGTAGGTGAACTCTTCGGCGCCCAGGCTGGCGTGGAAGGCCGTGTCGAAACAGGCCCACTGGGGCAGCTGGGGCTGCCAGGTCCCCAACCAGCGCATCAGCCGCAGCGCCACGGCGTTGTGCAGGGGGGCCAGGGGTACCAACGTCTCAATGGCCTTCAGCACCTCGGCATTGAGGGGCGTGGCCTCGCTGAAGCGCAGGCCGCCATGCACGACCCGATGACCAACCAACAGCAGACCCTGGCCCCCAGGCCCCAGCCAGGGGGCCAGGGTCTGGGGCAACCAGGTCTCCAGCAGCCGCTCAAGATCGCCGTCCTGGCTGGCCAACGGCGACCAGTTGCGCTGTTCTCGAACCAGGACCTCACCGGCGACGTTCAGGAGCGAAAGTTTGAGACTGGAGCTGCCGGCATTGAGCACCAGCAGCGGCTGCTCACTCACGATTCGCCGTCAGGCAAGGTCCAACGCCACTCCGTGACCTCGGGTGCATCGGTGCCATGGGCATGGGCATAGGCGCGGTGATACAGAATTGCTTCCTTCATCCGCTCCTTGACATGGGCGGCCCTTGAGCCCAGGCCCGGCACACGATCAATCACATCGACGACCAGATTGAAACGATCAATCTGATTGTTCATCGCCAGCTCCAGCGGCGTGTTGATGTTGCCCTTTTCCTTATAGCCCCGCACGTGCAGATTGGCATGGTTGGTGCGGCGATAAGTGAGGCGGTGAATCAGCCAGGGATAGCCGTGGAAATTGAAGATCACCGGCCGATTGATGGTGAACAGGGTGTCGAAATCGCGATCGCTCAGGCCATGGGGATGTTCATTGGGCTCGGTGAGGGCGAACAGCTTCACGACGTTGAGCACGCGGATGCGCAGGCTGGGGATTTCCCGGCGCAGGATCTCCACGGCGGCCAGGGTTTCCTTGGTGGGGATATCGCCGGCGCAGGCCATCACCACATCGGGCTCATCCGGTTCGCGGCCGTGGTGATCGTTGCTGGCCCAGCTCCAGAGGCCGATGCCCTTGGCCACATGCTGACGGGCCTGCTCCAGGCTCAGGTACTGAAGATGCTTCTGCTTGTCGGAAACAATGATGTTGCAGACGTTGGTTTCCACCAGAGCCTCCTCCGCCACCGCCAGCAGTGCGTTGGCATCGGCGGGAAGATAGACCCGCACCACCTCGCCACTCTTGTTGCCGGCCAGGTCAATGAAGCCCGGATCCTGGTGGGTGAAACCGTTGTGATCCTGGCGCCAGACGGTGGAGGAGATCAGGCAGTTCCAGGCGCCGATCGAGGCACGCCAGGGGGCGTGATGCAGGCAGCTTTCCAGCCATTTGGCGTGCTGGTTGAACATCGAGGCGATCACATGGGCGAAGGCCTCATAGGTATGGAAGAAGCCATAACGACCGGTGAGCAGATAACCCTCCATCATCCCCACCAGGGTGTGCTCCGACAGCATCTCCACCACCCGTCCTTCGCGGCATAACTCACCGCCATCGGCGTCCTCCGGTAACAGCTCCTCCATCCACACCTTGCGGCTGCGCTCGTAGATCGCCTGCAGGCGGTTGGAGGCTGTTTCATCAGGGCCAAAGACACGCAATGAATGGGGATTGCGCTCAATTGCATCCCGCAGCAGGGCCCCCAAGGGCGCCGTGTTCTCCGCCTCCACCGAGCCCGGCCGCTCCAGAGTCACGGCATAGGACTCCACCGGCGGTAATTTCAGCTTGCGGCGCAGCAGGCCGCCATTGGCATGGGGATTGGAGCCCATGCGGTGGTTGCCGTGGGGTGCCAGGGCCTGCAGCTCTTCCACCAGGGTGCCGTTGTGATCGAACAGCTCCTCAGGTCGGTAGCTGCGCAACCACTGCTCCAACATCTGCAGCTGCTCGGGATTGCTGGCGGGAGCCGGCAGGGGCACCTGGTGGGAACGCCAGGAGCCCTCAAGCTTGTGGCCGTGGAGCTCCGCCGGACCGGTCCAGCCCTTGGGGGAGCGCAGCACGATCATCGGCCAGGCGGGCCTGCGGGCCACGCCACTGCTGCGGCATTCGGCCTGGATGGCGCGGATGCGGCCGACGGCCCCATCCATGGCGGCGGCCATCGCCTGGTGCATCGCCAGCGGTTCATGGCCCTCGACGAACAGGGGCTCCCAGCCGTAGCCGCGCATCAGGCTGGCCAGCTCTTCGCGCGGAATGCGGGCCAGCAGGGTGGGATTGGCGATCTTGTAGCCGTTGAGGTGCAGCACCGGCAGCACCGCCCCATCACCGATCGGGTTCAAAAATTTATTGATGTGCCAGGAGGTGGCCAGGGGGCCGGTTTCGGCCTCGCCATCCCCCACACAGGCCAGGGCGATCAGGTTCGGGTTGTCGAACACGGCGCCGCAGGCATGGGAGAGCACGTAACCCAGCTCGCCGCCTTCATGGATCGAACCGGGTGTTTCGGGGGTGCAGTGGCTGCCGATGTGGCCCGGAAAGGAAAACTGCTTGAAGAAGCGGCCCATCCCCTCGAGGTCCTGGGACTTGTCGGGGTAAACCTCGCTGTAACTGCCATCGAGATAGGTGGGACCGAGCACCCCGGGGGCGCCGTGGCCCGGCCCGGAGAGATAGATCATCTCCAGGTCGTGGCGGCGGATCAGCCGATTGGCGTGGGCCCAGATGAAGGCCTGGCCGGGACTGGAGCCCCAGTGGCCGAGCAGACGCGCCTTGATGTGCTCAGCCAGCAGCGGTTCCCGCAACAGGGGATTGGCGCGCAGATAGATCATGCCCACCGCCAGGTAGTTGGCGGCGCGCCACCAGGCGTCCAGACGCAGCAACTCCTGCTCTGTGATCAGCACAGCCTGTGAGGTCCGATCGACGGCCTGCCCTGCCGGAGGGTCTGCAGCAGCGGCGGAGGAGAACACCATGAGTCGGCTGACAATCGGGAGAAAACACCGGGACAAGCCCTGGGGAGGCATGACACGGGGACAGGCTCACTCGACACGGTCCGGGGCGCAAGAGTCGCTTCTGTCAGCCGATGCCGACAGAACAGGCATGAATACCCATGGCGCCCCGTCTCGTTCGGGGCAACAGTGATGGCATCAACACGGGAGGTCCAGCGATGGAAGACACGCCACCCAATCGAATTTCAGGAGTGAGTCGACCGCAGGCCCCTGCTCCAACAGTCTTGTTCTGATCAGCGGTTTCCAGGTTCCGAGTGAATCATCCGATGCGCCGTTCACCGCGTCCTGCCGCCTCCACCCCGGAGCTCTCCCATGGCAGGGCGCACCAGGTGCCCCCGGGTTGACGGAAACCGATTCCATGGATGCTCGGCCCCAGGTGCCACCTTCGGCAACTCCGCCCCAACCGATCCTCCCCTTCAAAACCCGCTGACGACTCATCGATGGCGAACGCATGACGGTCAAGATCCGATCTGGCAGCTGCCGGACCACGGACCCAACCGCATCACCCATCCCCGGCCCTGACGGGCCACTCGTCTGATCAGCCCGTTCCAACAGTTCCCAAGGCCCGGCCCCCCAGGGGGTTGGGCCTCATTTTTGGGATTACGATCACGGCCGATTTTGGATTCGCCATGCTGGTCGGTACTGATCAGCGGCTGGATCAGCATCCCGATCAACTCAAAGCACCGCCGCAACTGGAGCCGCCGCCGGCGGTGCAGCCCCAGCAATGCTCCGCGACCCGCACCGCAGCGCCGGCAGGATCCAGGGTCAGCAGATCGCGCAGGTGGGCCGGTTCTTCGATCGCGGCGTCTCTGTTGGCGCCATCGATCACGGCTGAGGCACGATCAAGGACCTGACGGCTGAGCCCCAGGTCCAGCATCTGGTTGAAGTCACAGTCATGAAGTCGGCCCTGCCAGTCCACGCTGATCAACTGGCGGCACATCACGGCCTCGAGATTGGCGGGTTGATGGTGACGTCGCAGCAGCTCGCGGTAGGACTCCAACTCACCACTGGCGCGCAACACGGCCTCGAACCGGCGGATCGGCATGTTGGCCAGGGCGTAGAGAGCGTTGAAGACCACGCCGTGATCTCTGCTGAGCACCCGCCGGTAGTCGGCTTCCAGGCTCGCCTGGGGAGGGGGCAACACCGCGCCCTGCGGGTTGTACACCAGAGCCAGCTCCAGGCCGGAGCCCTGCTGCCCGTAGCCGAGGGCATTGAGCTGGCGCAGACCCTCGATGCTGCGCTGAAAGACGCCATCGCCCCGCTGGCGATCGACGTTGTCTTCCAGGTAGCAGGGGAGCGAGGCCACCACCTTGACCTGTTCCCGGGCCAGGAAGGAGGCCAGATCGTCCTGGCCCGGCTCGTTGAGAATGGTGAGGTTGCAGCGGTCGATCACCGCGGCCCCGATGCGGCGAGCGGCCCGGACCAGCTCGCGGAAACCGGGATGGAGTTCGGGGGCACCCCCGGTGATGTCGAGGCAGCCGATGGCCCTGGCCGCCAGCACCCGGGGAATCAGCTCCAGGGTGCTGCTCTCCATCATTTCCAGCCGGCTGGGCCCGGCCCCCACATGGCAATGGCTGCAGCTCTGGTTGCAGCGGTAGCCGAGGTTCACCTGAAGGGTGCTCAGGGAGCCGCGGCGGATGGCCGGAAAAGCGGGGTGGGCAAGGGTGCTGGTCATCGCCGAGACGGTAGGGCGCAGCCACCGGCGCTGCCGGATCCTCCTGGCAGCCAACGCTGCTGAAGCCCGCCAGGATTCCGAAACGGCCGACCCTCGCTGCCCGTCGCCCGCCATGGATCCGATGCACCCCGATCTGCTCGTCATCAGCGCCAGCAATGGCGAAAATCTGCGCCTGGCCGAGCGCTTCGCCGCCTGCGGGCGCTCCCGGGGGCTGACGGCCCAGGTGCTGGATCTCACCGAGGAGTGCCTGCCCTTGTTCACCCCCCGCCAATTGGCGGCCAGCGGTGTGCCGGCGGCGATCGGTGCCCTGAGCGAACGGCTGGCAGCAGCCCCTCGCTGGGTGATCTGCGCCCCCGAATACAACGGCTCGATTCCGCCGGTTCTGACCAACGCCATCGCCTGGTTGTCGGTGCAGGGAGAAGACTTCCGCAGCCTGTTCAACGGCCGACCGATCGTGATCGCCAGCCACTCGGGCGGGGGCGGCTTCGCCGTGCTCACGGCCCTGCGCATTCTGCTGGCCCATCTGGGCTCCCACGTGGTGGGTCGCCAGCTCGTCAGCAACAGCTCCCGGCCCGCCCGAGACGAAAGCATCGAGGATCTGATCGATCGGTTGCGCCAGCTGGAGCCGATTCAGCTCTGAGCCCTGACCGGGCCCTGGGGGGCCGTCGCCAGGGAGCGGCCCCGCCAGGTCCAGCCCCGGCCAGTGAGGGTGCGCCACACCGAAACCGGGGCGATGGCGCCGATGATCAGACCGCCCAGTCCCGCCAGCCACCAGTGGGTGAGGGGCAGGCCGAAGTGCTGGCGGCTCCACAGCCGCAACGCCAGTTGCAGAGCGATGGCGCCGAGGCAGGCCAGCAGCAGCCAGGGTGCACCGATCAGCTGCCAGACCGCCAGGCCCAGCGGCGCCAGCAGCCAGGGCACCGTGAACAACTCGACGACCAGGGCAGCGGCGGCAAGGGCCCGAACCACATCCCGATCCAGCCCCAGCAACCAGTTCTTGCTCCAACCCTCCCAGAGAGCAGCGAAATCGCGGTACATCCGCAGGCTCAGGCAATCGGTGGCCAGCAGGTACCGCAACCGCAACCCCCGACCCTTGATCGCCCGGGCCAGGGCCAGATCCTCCACCACGTCGCCGGCCACAGCCCGATGGCCGCCCACGGCCACGTAGGCCGAACGGCGAAACAACATGAACGGTCCGGCCGCGAAGGCCAGGGAATCGTTGGGGTCGTTGGCGCGCTCGATCGGAAAGCCGAGACCCAGCAGGCTGGCGATGATCGGCTGCACCAGCCACTCCGCCAGACAGCCACAGCGCAGCTGGGGGGCCAGGCTGAGCAGATCGGCGCCGCTGTGGATCGCATCCGCCAGGGCCAAGGGCAGGGCATCGACGGCGGGCCTGAGGTCGGCATCGATGAACAGCAGCCAATCGGGCGGTGAGGGCTGCCCCTGGAGATGGCGCCAGCCCACATCACAGGCCCAGTTCTTGCCGACCCAGCGCTCCCCGGCAGGCCTCGGGCCCGCCGCCAGCACCTGGAGGCGGGGATCACCAGCGGCTGCCTCACGGGCCAGTGCCGCAGTGCCATCGCTGGAGTCGTCATCGACCACCAGCAGGGACCAGGTGCGGCATGGGGGCTTGCTTGCCAGCAGGGCCTTGACCAGCTCGGCAATGTTGTCGGCCTCGTTGTAGGCCGGAACGACAACGCTCAGGCTGATGTCGGGCAGGCTGGTGCCTGGTGGCGCCTGTCCCTGCGCCTCCAGGCGTGGCGCCCGGCTGATCAGCCGTTGCAGCGCCAGCAGCATCACGGCAAGACCGCCACAGGCCACCAGGGCCAGGGCGAGGGCGAGCAACAGGAGGAGGTCGGTCAACCGCGGCACTCCAGCAAATGCTTCTCTACTGCAATCCGGCGCCAGTTCCCTGCCGCAGAGGAATCGGCGACAGCGGGACCACGGCACAGCAGGATGGGAGCGTTGACACCGATGTCATGGCCCGCTTTCTGGTGGTGCTCAAACCGCGAGACTCCATCCCCTGCCGGGATCTGATCGATGGCATGGAGGCGCTGGTGGACCAGCTGGGTGCCCAGGTGGACCACCGCACCCCGGCGCACCTCAGCGCCATGCTGCGGGACACCGGAGACAATCTGCGATTGCAGCTGTTCGCCGATGTACAGGCCAAAGCCGAGGGGCCGGTGCTGGAGCTGGTGCTGATGAGCCGGGAACCGATGGGACGCGGCGCTCCCCAGACCCTGCAACGCTTCATCCACCTGGTGGATGTGGCTGCCGACACCATGCCTGGCCTGGAGCTGGTGTTCCGTTCCGACCGGGACGGCCCCCTGCCGGATCGAGGTTGAACCGATGACGCCGATCAGCATCCGGAGCCTTGGCTCCCTCTCCAGCCCCGCCCAGCTCATCCCACCGAGGGGCTATCGCTCCCTGGCCTGGCTGGGCCTGATCGCCAACGGACTGACGATCCCCCTGGCTCTGGCCCTGATCCTCAGCAGTCCCACCTGGCGCATCACCCACATCGCCCTGGGCGCCGGCGCTGTGCTGCCCTGCGCAGCGGTGGGCATCGTCGCCAGCGTTGCCCTGTTGCAATGGCGTCACTGGGGCCAGGTGGTGGCGATTGTCGCCCTCTCGATCAGCCTGGCGATCAGCCTGCCCTACGGCATTGTCAGGCTGGTGCTGATCCCCGCCGACCGACCCCTGGTGGCGGTGCTCTCAGCCCTGCTCTGGATTGCCAATGTGGCGATCCTGGTCTACTGGTGTCGGCCTGCCGTGCGCCGCTATCTGCGCTGAAGGGGCCGGAGCCTGGCCGAGGCCCGGCGGATTTTGTAGCAATGACGCCATCAAAGGAGGGCTTCCGGCTCCTTGTATGGATCGATACGACGTGAATGCTTCGTGCCCAGCCCCCAACGCCTCGCGGCTCTGCAGACGATTCAACAACGCCAGCCCATCGGCACCGCGCCGATCCAGAAGCTCGATGAGCTCTGGGCCAGCGATGTCTTCACCCTGGACCGCATGAAGGCGGCCCTGCCCAAGGACATCTTCAAATCGGTGCAGCGCACCATCCAGGCGGGCAACAAGCTCGATGTCTCGGTCGCCAATGTGGTCGCCCAGGCCATGAAGGAGTGGGCCACCGGTCGGGGCGCCCTGTACTACTCCCACGTCTTTTACCCGCTCACCAACCTCACAGCAGAGAAGCACGACGGCTTCATTGCCCCCCAGGGCGATGGCAGCGCCATTGCCGAGTTCACCGGCAAGTTGCTGGTTCAGGGGGAACCCGATGGTTCCTCGTTCCCCAACGGCGGCATCCGCTCCACGTTCGAGGCCCGGGGCTACACAGCCTGGGACGTCACCAGCCCGGCCTATCTGATGGAGACACCGAACGGTGTCACCCTCTGCATCCCGACGGTGTTCGTCTCCTGGACCGGTGAGGCCCTCGACCACAAGACGCCCCTGCTGCGCTCGATCGCCGCTGTCAACAAACAGGCCCAACGCCTGTTGCGTCTGCTGGGTGAAGTGGATGTGGCTCCGGTGAACTCCAGCTGCGGCGCCGAACAGGAGTACTTCCTGATCGACAGCGCCTATCTGCCGCTTCGCTCCGATCTGCTGCTGGCTGGACGCACCCTGTTCGGCCGCCCCTCCGCCAAGGGCCAACAGTTCGACGATCACTACTTCGGCGCCATCCCGGAACGGGTGCAGGTGTTCATGCAGGACGTCGAGCGCCAGATGTACAAGCTGGGCATCCCCGCCAAGACCCGCCACAACGAAGTCGCCCCAGGTCAGTTCGAGATCGCCCCGTTCTTCGAGGCGGCCAACGTGGCCACCGATCACCAGCAGCTCACCATGACCATTCTTCGCAGCACGGCGAAGAAGCATGGCCTCTCCTGCCTGCTCCACGAAAAACCGTTCGCCGGTATCAACGGCTCCGGCAAACACGTCAATTGGTCGATCGGTAACGCCACCCAGGGAAATCTGCTCGATCCTGGCCACACCCCCCACGAGAATCTGCAGTTCCTGTTGTTCTGCGGTGCCGTGATCCGCGGTGTTCATCTCTACGGGCCGCTGTTGCGGGCAGCGATCGCCACCGCCAGCAACGATCACCGCCTGGGGGCCAATGAGGCGCCTCCAGCGATCATCTCGGTCTATCTGGGCAGCCAGCTGGAAGATGTCTTCAACCAGATTCGCGAAGGGCGCCTCACCGATTCAACCATCGGCGGCATCATGGACTTCGGTGTCGACACCCTGCCCGAGTTCCCCAAGGATGCCGGCGATCGCAACCGCACCTCGCCCTTCGCCTTCACCGGCAACCGCTTTGAATTCCGCGCTGTCGGTTCCGGCCAGACAGTGGCCGGTCCGCTGGTGGTGCTGAACACCGTGCTGGCTGATGCCCTGGACTGGGTGGCCGAACAACTGGAGACCAGGATTGCGGCGGGCAGTTCCCTGGAGAGCGGCGCCCTGGCGGTCTTGCAGGATGTGATGAACCAACATGGTGCCGTCGTTTTCGGCGGCAATGGCTACTCCGAGGAGTGGCATCGCCTGGCCGTCGAAGAGCGGGGCCTGGAGAATCTGCGCACCAGTGCCGATGCCCTGCCGGTGCTGAAGCGCGACAACATCCGCGACCTGTTCACCCGCACCGGCGTGCTCACACCGGTGGAACTGGAAAGCCGCTTCGAGGTCTGCGCTGAGCAGTACATCCTCGCCATTGAGGTCGAGGCCAAGTTGGCGGTGCAGATTGCCCGCACTCAGATCTACCCAGCGGCCCTGCGTTACCTGGGCGAACTAGCCGGCTCGCTGCAACTGCAGAGTTCGATGGGATTGCCCGTATCGCCGGAAATCTCCCAGCAGGTGGCCGGCTACGTCCAACAGCTCAACAGCGTCTGCGGAGAGCTCCAGGCGGCCCTGGATGCCGCTCCCCACGGCACCGACGCCCATCTGCGCTACAGCGCCGACTGCGTCGTGCCGCTGATGGATCAGCTGCGGGCGGCGGTGGATGGCCTTGAGGCCCTGGTCGACGACAACCTCTGGCCCCTGCCGACGTATCAGGAGATGTTGTTCATTCGTTGATGCGTGGCTCCAGGCCATGGCGCGTCATCGATCGGCCTTCACGGTGAGGCTGAGTCCGATGGCCATCTGGCGCTGATGGCCTTCAAACTGACGGATCGACCCAGTTTGGTGGTCAGTACCCCCCAATCTGCTGATGGCGACTTATCTGATCACCGGTGCCAACCGCGGCATCGGCTACGACTATTGCCGCCAGTTGCAGGAGCGGGGCGAGGCGGTGGTGGCCGTGTGCCGCACGCCATCGCAGCCCCTGAAACAGCTGGGGGTGCGAATCGAAGCAGGGGTCGACATCACCAGCGACGAGGCCATCAACAGCCTGGTGGACCGGCTGGACGGCCTGGCGGTCGATGTCCTGATCAACAATGCCGGCATCCTTGAGACGACAAACCTGGATGAGCTCGACATCGAGAGTGTGCGCCGTCAGTTTGAGGTGAACGCCATCGGGCCCCTGCGCCTCACCCGGGCCCTGCTGCCGAATCTGCATCCGGGCGCCAAGGTGGTGCTGATGACCAGCCGCATGGGCTCGATCGAAGACAACAGCTCTGGCGGTTCCTATGGCTATCGAATGTCAAAAGTGGCGCTCTGCATGGCTGGCAAATCCCTGGCTCTTGACCTGCAACCCCGTGGCATTGCCGTGGCCGTACTCCATCCTGGCCTGGTGAGCACCCGCATGACGGGCTTCCATTCCCGCGGCATCAGCGCCTCTGCGGCGGTGCGGGATCTGCTCAAGCGCATCGACGCCCTGACCATGGCGACCACGGGCACGTTCTGGCACGCCAACGGTCAGGTGTTGCCCTGGTGAGCGTCGCTCGCCACGGCCAAGGGGGGGATGGTGGTGGTCCTGGAAGCCGGCTAACGGATTTGAACCGATGACCTTCGCTTTACAAAAGCGCTGCTCTACCACTGAGCTAAGCCGGCCTGGGCAAGCTGCCCGCAGAGACTTTAGATGTCAGGCGGGCCTTCGAGCGGCCCGCTGCGCGGCGATCACTGGATCAGACGGCTGGCCATTGCCGCTGCCGCAAGAACCCTGGTTGCCATCAGACGCCTATGCCCTTGCCTGCTCCGATGCCGACGCAGACAGAAGGCTCTGTCAGCCCACCGTCGAGAGCAACGAAGCCGGCACGCTTCACAAGTGCGAGCCCCGCGTATCGCAGCCAGCAGTTGGCGGTTGTGTCCTTGCTTCGCCAGCAGTGGCTCCAGGCATGGCCATCGCCCAGTGGCGCCGGCGCCCATCACCCGCCAGGATGCAGGTCTTACAGACCCTCCTGTCGGTGTCACACCTCCTCCTGCGTCGTGCCATTGGCGCCCTCCTGGCCAGCTTTGGCTGCCTGCTGGCCCCGGTGTCGCCAGCTCTGGCCACTCCTTACCAGCAGACCCTGAAGCTCCAGGGTGTGACCTTCAAGGTCACGGCCACGGGCGAGGGCTCCACCCAGCAACTGACGGTGCGGGCCGAGCGTGATGGCAAAACCCTGGCGCTGGAGGAGCAGAAGTTGGACAGCACGGTGGTGGGCGCTGAGGTGGAGGACCTCAACGGCGATGGTCTTCCCGAGCTGTTCATCTATGGCCAGAGTGCCGGCAGCGGCAGCTACGGCTCGGTCTGGGCCTGGAGCGTCAGCCGCCGTGGATCGCTGCTTCCGATCCATCTGGGGGCGATGAGCTCCCGTGACTCCAGCGGCTACCGCGGCCATGACAAGTTCGCTGTCGTCGAGACCAACCTGGTGCGCCGTTTCCCGATCTATCTCCCCGGCGACAGCAATGCCCGTCCCCGCGGTGGCACCCGCCAGGTGAGTTACAAGCTCGTCCCGGGTGAAGCGATGTGGCAACTGAAACCGGTGAGCTCAACCCAGTACTGAAGCGGCAGCCAACCTTGCGAAGGCCGGGAGCACAGACCCAGGCGGTATGTAGAGCTATTCAAAATGTTGATGCGGTCTCTCTGCACTCGATGGGCTCAGAAGCCTGGAATGGGCAGATCATTGATGCAACTTGGGTACATTTTCCAAGCAGCAATACATCCAAGACAGCGCCATCCTTCAACAATTGAGCGTACGGTGCGGCCCATTCCCTGGAGTCAATAGGTGGCTGATTCAGCCTGGCACTGGATCGCGCAATCGGAGGTGAGGATGGAAATACAGACAGACCAACCAATGTCCCCAGGACAAAAGCCTGCTATCTGATTGAAGTCGGGATCACAATCTGCCCTAGACTTTCAACCACGACCCGACATCCATACCCCAAGCTGATGACGATTAGCGACACATTGCAAATCACACTATCAAGTAAAAAGTGATCAATGGTGCCTGCCTTTTGACTCTCCCCGGATGGGGTTGGACACCGGAGGCCTCAGGGCCAGGCGATGAAGCTGACCGGCTCGTACTTGGTGATCGTGATCCTCCAGGCCCTGATGGCCAGGCTCTGAAGGCTGCTGAGCAAAGTCTCCGTGTCAGCACCGCCAACCCAGTTCGCCTTGAGCAGAGGCAGCTGTTCGCTCATCAGCTCCAGCGGCAGTTCAACCAGCAGCAGGCTGGCCTCCCCAGCGGCCCGTTTCAGGGGCCCCTCGTCGCTGCGTTGCCACAACCGCAGCAAGAGTTCCAGAGCCAGGGTGCGACCGTCATCACCGGGATCAGCAGCATCGGCAGCTGCGGCTGACTGCGATTTGCCGGTCAGCGGCAGAGCCCGCTTACCGGAGAACTCCAC
This sequence comes from uncultured cyanobacterium, assembly GCA_903823115.1. GTDB lineage: Bacteria > Cyanobacteriota > Cyanobacteriia > PCC-6307 > Cyanobiaceae > Cyanobium. The sequence continues at coordinate 37,207 of CAIJRN010000061.1, read as the reverse complement.
CAGGGCCAAGGCAACGAGATAAGGAGCTTCGGCCATCGATGGATTCAGCGGAGCCGCACCACCTTGCCCGAACAGCCATCGATCAACCGAACCAGTGCCGCTGAAATGAGTAGAAACACTCAAAATCCACGCAGTTCCACGTCATCGCTGGCTGGACGAGCGATCCATCAGCGCGTGCATCACCGGCCTGGCACCGTGCCTCGGATGGCATGGGCCCGCCCTGACAGGCTGACCCGTCCACTGCCGCCCGGCTGCAGGCGGTCTCGCAGCAACTCACGGAATCGGGAGACTTCCTCCACGGCCATGGCCGCAAGGGCCTGACCAGCGCTCGGTCCTCCGAGGACGGTGTTCCAGACCTCGTCAAAGTCCGCAAAGGTGCGTTCCACGTCAATCGCTGTGGTCTGGATGTCCTCCAAGCCGGCGATGGTCCAGAGATCCGACAGCGCCTCAATCCGGGAGCACTCGGGACTGGGTGGCATCGGAGCTGGCCGGCCGACGGCGCTCAAGGTTTCATTCACGCTCTGATAGGGGAAGCCCCCACCCTCCATGTCCCAGGCATAGGCGGCCACTGTTCCACCCGGGACAACAACACGCACCATTTCTGCCACACCTTGCGCCGGTTCAGGTACGAAGAAGATCACCAACGGCATGACTGCCAGATCAAAGGCGTCGTCTGCGAACGGCAGGGCCATGGCGTCGGCATTCACAAAGTCCACACTCTGCAGGAGTGGATGCTTGCGCGCGAAGGCAAGTTGCGCTTCAGACGGATCGATGCCGACGAGCGAGGACGGTTCACTGTTGTTAACGATCAGTTGCGTGAAGGCACCATTGCCACAGCCCACGTCCAGCCAACGCTGGCCCTGCTTCGGGGCGATCCAGTCGAGAAATTGCTGGCCGGCGAGTCGGCTCCAGACTCCCATGAAGCGGTCGTAACCGGCCCCATCGGTGAAGCGGATCGGTTCACTGGTCATGGCCATCAGGTTCCACGGAGTTCAAGACTGCGTTTCGCTCACGCTGCAGACGGACCAGATGGACGCCGACATCCAGCCCAGGGTGAATGGAGCGTCCTCAGGCGACCTGGGTTGATTGTGAAGTCAAGCATGAAGCCAGCTCCATTCACACCTTCCAGTCCCAGCCTGTTGCAACCGAGTCTCGAGGCCGAGAGACATTGCACCGGCATCACACTCAGGTTGCTAAATCAACCCACAACTCACCGGTGGCAGAGCGCTGCTGGCCGGCCGCAGATGCGATGCACCATGACGGCATCGACGGCAACCGGAGAGTGCACAAAACGCGCTGAGTATTCGGCTCGCCAGCCGTTCAAGGCGCCACGATCCGGCCGTCGTGAAGACTGACGATGCGCTCGGCGCGACCAGCCACCTGGGCGTCATGGGTGACCAGAACGATGGTCAGTCCCCGATCGTGCAACTCATTCAGTTGATCCATCACCGCAGCGCCAGTGTGTGAATCCAGGGCACCGGTGGGCTCATCGGCCAGAAGAACATCCGGCTGGTTGACCAGAGCGCGGGCAATCGCCACCCGTTGTTGCTGGCCCCCGGAGAGCTGATTGGGTCGGTTTACCAGACGATCACCCAGGCCGACCTGCACCAGCACCGCCTCGGCCCGTTGCCGCCGCTCAAGCCGTGAGTAACCGGCGTAGACCATGGGCAGCATGACGTTCTCAATAGCGGTAAGTCGCGAGAGCAGATTGAACTGCTGGAAGACAAAGCCGATGCGGAAATTGCGAATATCAGTCAGCTGATTGTCATTAAGAGTGGTTATATCACGAGCATCAAAATAGTATTTGCCGCTACTCGGACGCTCCAGGCAGCCGATGATGTTCATGAGGCTGGATTTACCCGACCCCGATGCCCCCATGATCGCGGTGTACTCCCCCCGAATGATTGTGAGATCGATGTCCCTCAGGATCGGCAGCAGCATCTCCCCCATCGCATAGGTCTTGTTGATACCCACCAGCTGGATCATCGTCTAATCGCTCCTGAGGGCAGCAATCGGATCCAGGTGGGCCGCCTTGTTGGCGGGATAGGCCCCAAAGAACACACCGATGGCCAGAGCGAAGCCAAGCGAGAGCACGACGGCATCCACTGCCACACCCGCCCGCCAGCCGAAGATCGCATTGATGATCAGTGACGCCACCACTCCCAAGCCTGTTCCCAGCACTCCACCGAACAGGGAGAGCACCACCGCCTCGATCAGGAACTGCCGAAGGATGTCGCTGGAGCGGGCACCGATGGCACGCCGAATACCGATCTCCCGCGTCCGCTCGCTGACCGAAACCAGCATGATGTTCATAATGCCGATTCCACCGACAATCAGGGAGATGGCCGCCGATCCCCCGAGCAGGGAGGTGAAGATATTGGCAACAGAGTTGGAGGCACTCACCAGATCTGCCTGATTCCTGATCACGAAGTCGTCTTGACGCGGAAACATCGTTTTATGGCGCAGCCGCAGCAAGTTAGTGATCTGGTACTGGGCCGCTTCCATCTCCGAAGACCTGGTGGCTGATACCGAAATGCTGTCGAGTGAAATGCCGGAGATCGCGTTCACGCCAACAATGCGGCTGGCCATCGTGGTCAGTGGAACCAACACCTGGTCGTCCTGGTCTCGAAAGGAATTGACCCCCTTGAACTCCAGGGTGCCAATCACCGTGAAGGCCTCTCCGCGGATGCGGATTGTCCGCTCCAGGGCACTGGACGGGGTGAGGCCAAGGCTGTCCACCACCGTCTGCCCCAGCAGTGCCACCCGATCTGCCCTGTCCAGTTCGGCCTGGTTGAAGAAGCGACCGGTCAGGGGCAGAAAGTCGCGAACCGGTTGATATTCCGGAGTGGTGCCCACCACCATCGTGCTGGTGTTCAGTTCCCCCAGCACCACCTGGGAGCGGAGGTTGAGCACGGGAGCGACGTGGGCGACCGAGGAGGCGGCATGGGCAATCGCCTTGGCGTCATCCCAGACCAACGTGGTGGCCGAACCCGCCCCCTGGGAGGCTGGGCTGTTGGTGGCTGCAACGCCGCTCTGCACAAAGATCAGGTTGGAGCCCAGGGATTTGAGCTGCTGTTCGGTCTGGCTCTGGGCCCCGCGACCGATCGTCACCATCGTGATCACAGCTCCGATGCCGATGATCACCCCCAGCATCGTCAGAGCTGAGCGCAAACGGTTGGACACCAGGGACGACCAGGCCAGGCCAATGGTTTCCAGCAGATCCGCCCAGGTCAATGCCGCACGGGTGCGTCGTCGCTGCTGGGGAGAGGCATGCAGGATGGGGGAGGTCACTGGAGCCATGGTTTTCGGGACCTCAGCGGGGTGGACGACCCTGGCCACCCGGCTGGGCAAAGGGCGAGGCCGCCTTCACGGGCTTGCTGTTGGGCTTGCGGCCTCCTGGGAAGGTGATGTAGATCCGCTCTCCTTCTTTCAGGCCCGCCAGCACTTCCGTCGCCGTTCCAACGGTGGCTCCCACCTTGATGGGGCGAAAGACTGGACGCTGTCCGTTCCTGAGCAGATAAACACCGGTGCCTTCCTTCTGACTGACGATCGCCGGGGTGGGAATCAGCAGAGCATTGTTGTGTTCCCCAACCAGGAAGTTGACGGTGATGTTCATGCCCGAGCGCAACCTGGGCAAATCGTGATGGTCGATCGTGATCCGCACCTCGAAGCTGGTCACGTTCTGCACCACCACCGACTCGGGAGCAATCAGGCGCACACGTCCATGCACCACCAGATCGGGATAGGCATCCACCCGGATCTCCACGGGCTGGCCCTTGTAGATCGACGGTTCATCAATCTCCGAGACTGAAGCAACAGCCTCCAGCGGACCGGCCAGGGCGAGGATCGACGAGGAGGTGGCGGAAGTGGTGGCGCTGGCGGAGGTGGTGGGTGTCACGAAGGCGCCGACATTGGAATATTTCTGTGTAATCACGCCACTGAAAGGTGCCCGGATCACCGTGTCGTTCATCTGGGCCTGGGCTGTTTGCAGATCCCCCTGGGCCTGGATCACCTGGGCGCGCAGGGATCGGATATGGGACTGGGTGGCCAGGAACTGCGACTGGCTGGCGGTGTAGTCGTTGTGGCTCACCCCGCCAGAGTTATAGAGCTGCTGGTTGCTGCGGTAGTTCGCCTCAATCGACAGGAGCTGGGCTTCTGCCTCCCGCAGGTTGCCCCGGGCGGCTTCCAGATCGCCCCGCGCCCTCAGCAACTGTCCCAGGAGATTGCTGTCATCCATACGGGCCAGGATTTGCCCCGCTTTCACCTGATCGCCCTGGTCCACCAGTAACGCGACCACCCTGCCGGAAGCCTTCGGACTGACGTTCACCGGCGTAAGCGGCTTGATCGAACCGGCAGCAGAGACTTTGATCGTCACGTCCTGGCGCACCACGACCGTGGTTTCGTCCTGCAAGCGCCGCGCTCGATCCCGCTGGCGGCCCAGTTGAGCAACCCCTACCCCCACCGCCAGCACGATGACGCCGGTGACGACAGCGAGCACCAGCCAATGCCGCAAACCAGTGGGAACCTTCACGGGAGGGACGAGATCCATCTCAGGTCCACTCACTGGAGGGGCATGCCGGCTTCCTGAAGCTGCTCTTTCTGGAATCCTGCTGCATCCCCATGCTCACGACCTGATCCCAGTTTGGTCAGGGAGAATGACCAGGATGTGACTGAACGCCCCGCGCCTGTCACTTCGTATCAGTGGCCCGTTCCTCCTGACACGTGGGTGGCTTAGGACCGCATCGAGCCAGCTTGTTGTGTGCAGCTCGGCGCCGGTCAGCCCAGCAGCCAACGTCCGCCTACCCCCAATAACAGCGGCAGGCCACTGATCCATAACCAGTGACGGAGTTCGAGTTGCAGCAAACGCCGCAACAGCACGATCGAAGCCAGCACCCCGATGACCACCACCAGGCTCTGGCAAAACGCGATCACATGCCCGTCCGCACTCCATTGCCAGTCACCGACGTCCCAGGCAGGTTGCAGCCCTGACAGCGTCACCGGCAGCAGCAGCCCAGCCTCCGCCATGCCGAGCGCCAGATGGTGGGCCAGCATCAGAGCCCAGAGCAAGGGCAGCAGGGCATAGAGAACCAGCCAGGGGCGGGCGCCACTTTGAAAGCGGAGCTGTACGGCACGCAGCAGCAGCCAGACGGCCGCTGGCAAAGCCAGGGCCAGGGCCGCGAACGCCAGTCGTGGCAGCAGCGGGCCACTCTGCAGCGACACGGGTGCCAGGGGCAGCCAGCCCAGCAGCCGGCTCCAGTGCTGCAGGCTGAGACCACCGGCCAGCACCAGGATCAGACCCGCCTCCCCTGGCGGCGGCGCCATCTCGCGCTGCAGATCGGCAGCCGGCGGACGCAGCCGCAACTGCACGGAGCGATGCGGACAGGCCTGGACGCAGGTCAGACACAACACGCAATTGCGGTTGTCATCGAGATGGGCGGGGTGGGTGCCGAGCGGACATCCTTCGCTGGCCAGCCCCTCCCCTTCCGCTGGCCCTCCCTTGAAGCAGGCATAGCTGCTGCAGCTGCCGCTGCAGGTGCCCACCTGGGCCCGCAGTTCGCTGATGGCGAGCTTGGCGAACAGGCCGTTCATACCGCCGATCGGGCAGAGATGGCGGCACCAGAAGCGCTTCTCGAACCGCAACGAACCGAGGACCGCACCGGCGGTGATCAGCAGCAGCAGGCAGCTGCTCAGGCGGGCGCTGTCCACCAGATGCCAGACCTCCTCCCAGACCAGAATCGCCGCGAAACCAGCGGCCAGAGCCGGTGCTGCCCAGCGATCGGTTTCGCCGCGGGGCCAGCGCTGGGGCTGCAGGCCCAGGCTTTTTGCCAGCCGTTGGCTGATCTCGCCCCAGACCATGAAGGGGCAGAAGGAGCACCAGAGCCGACCCACCAGGGGATAAGCCAACAGGATCAGCGGCCACCACCAGGCCCAGAACAGATTCAGGGCCCCATTGTGCTGGCGGTCCTGGGGTCCGAGCCAGAGCCAGAGATTCACGAGCACAAACACCCAGCTGACCAGGCCGAACAGCAGCGTGTTCCAGAGGCGAGGCGATCGCATCCATTCCCGCAGCTGCGGTTTCCAGCGCCAGAGATCGAAGCGGGCCCGCTGGGGGGCGCGGCGGCCGGTCCAGAACACGTCATCGGGCAGCTGCTGGGGATAGCTGCCGGCGGACTGGCGCAGGGCCCGCTCGATCAACTGGGACAACTCGCGCAGATTGCCGGGAAAGTCGTAGGTCTGCAGCCGCTTGACCAGCTCCTCGCTGACGCTGGGCGGCCGGCTCCAGCCCAGGCTGAGGGCTTTCTGCCGCACGCCGTAGCGCAGCCATTCCCCCAGATCCTGGCGACGCACCCGCAGCGGCGGCACCCGGATCAGCTGGCAGCAGCCATCGAAGTCCGGCAGAGCCTTCTCGGCTGTGAAAAAGACCCGGCCCGGAAAAACGAAGCGTCGGCCGGGTTGATCGGGATCGCTCCAACTGCCGTCAGCGGCCAGGCGCAGCAGCAGCGGCCTCAACGCCGCCGGCGCCAGATCCACCTGATCGATCAACAGCGAGCCAGCGCCGAGACACTCCAGCAGGGACGCCTCGGCGGCGCCAGTGGCAAACAATTCAGCGCCATCAGGCCGCAGCAGAGCGGCATTGAGACGCACCATCAACTGGTTGCGGGCCGAGGAGCCGAAATGGATCAAGGCGGCGATGTTGTCCTTCTCCAGGCCAGGCTCACCGCTGATCAGCACCGCCCGGCCAGCGGCCGCGATCGAGGCCCGGTGAATCGCATCCCGCAGGTTCTGGGCATAGCGGCTGCTGCCGACGATGCCGCGGCGCACGCGCCCCAACAGATGGGGTGCCAGACGCAGAAGACAGGCCGCCGAGGTGGCCGCCGGCTCACTCGGGAGGCCGTCAGGGGGGTCAAGCCTCTGCTGGTCGCTGCCAGGCCCGAGGTTCTGGGACGCTGATGTCACGCCTGGTCCACGGCTGCCTGGATTCTGGACCGTGGATGATGGGGGTGTTGTTCCCGCTTCACAATGAGCCTGAGCCTCTATGGCGGCGCCCGCAGCCGGGCCTCGATGGTGCGCTGGTATCTCGAGGAAAAAGGGATCGCTTACCGGTGGATCAGCCTCGACATGGGCGCCGGGGAACATCGTCAGAAGGACTTTTTGGCGATCAACCCCTTCGGCAAAGTGCCTGCCCTTGTCGATGACGGCCTGGTGGGCCCCGATGGCGGACCGCTGAAGTTGTTCGAGAGCGGCGCCATCCTTCAGCATCTGGCTGAACAGCACGGCCACGAGTTCGAGGGCGAAACGGCCATCGTTCGCCGCTCCCTGACCGTGCAATGGCTCCTGTTCGCCAATGCCACCCTCGGTCCCGCCCTGATCCAGGCCAGCAGCAAACCGGAGGAGCTGGAACGGCAGTTGGCCACGCTTGATCAGCTGCTCAGCGCCGGCCCCTCCCTGCTGGGCGCCTGCGCCACCACTGGCGAACCGACCTGGGGTGCAGCCGATTGCGCCGTCCAGTCCTATCTGGCCTATCTGCCGCTGTTCTGCCCCCAGGTGGATCTGGCCCCCTTCCCCCACGTCCAGGCCAGCATCGAGGCCACAGGCCAACGGGCCGCGTACCAGCTGGCGATGGGCCAACGCTGATGACCGCCGCGATCACGGAACCGCTTGTCGGGAGGGAAGGTTGCGCACCACCCGCCAGCCAGGCGCCGTTCCTGTGGCAGGGCCATCGCTTTGAGTTGCTGGCCGCCCGGGCCCTCTGGGATCCGCTCCAGGCCCTGCTACTGGTGGCGGATCTGCATCTGGGCAAGGCCGAAAGCTTCCAGGCCCACGGCATTCCCCTGCCCAGTGATGGCGATGCCCAGACCCTCAATGCCCTGCTGGAACTGGCGCACCGCTGGCGACCTCAGCAGGTGGTCGTGCTCGGCGATCTGGTCCACGACCGCCTGGGCCTCACCGAAAGCCTGCGACAGAAACTGGCAGCGCTGCCAGCCTTGCTGGGCTGCCCGCTGCGGCTGATCGCCGGCAACCACGATCGCGGCCACTGGCATGAAGGGCTGCCCCAGGAGCCAGCTCTGGCGATCGGCCCCCTGTGGCTCAGCCATGGTCCCGATCCCCACCCAGGCCGGCTCAATGTCTGCGGCCATCTCCATCCGGTGGTGCGCCTCGGTCGCGGCGGCGATCGACTGCGGCTGCCCTGCTTCGCCTTTGATCGGCGCTGCAACCAACTGGTGCTGCCCTCGTTCGGTGCCCTCACCGGCGGCCATCCCTACCCGCAGCCCGCCGAGCTCTGGGTCGTGGCCGAAGCCGCCATCGTGCCCTGGCCAGCGCTCAGCAGACCAGCAAGGTCGACCAGCACCAAGGCAACCCGATCGGGTGGGAGCAAGGTTTGAGCAGAACGCCAACCAGGCCTCCCCAGGGCCGCAAGCGCCAAGGCCGCCGGCTCCAGCGCGGCCAGGGTCAGACCAGAAACCCCGCCAGCCGTCGGCCCCTGAGCCGCAAGCGCTGGTGGATCGTGCTGCTGCCCTTGCTCGGACTTGGGGGACTGATGTTGCTGGCACCCCCTTTGCCTTCTGGTCCGAAACCAGCGGCGCCAGGGGAGACGCGTCGCTCCGGTGCCGAGCCCTTCATCTACCAGAGCGATCAGGAGGCCTTTGCCCTTGACCTGGATCCGCGCCGGGTGCGCTTCGACCTGTTGGAAGGCTGGGACCGGGAGGCCGAGGCGTTCAACGATCGCAACGCCCTCGCTTTCGTCTCCGGACCGATGTATGAGCAGCTGATCGAAGGCGGCCGGGAGCACTCCGTACCTCTGGGTGATCTGAAGCTGGGTCAACGGGTCTGGCGCAGCCACAACCGCAGTGCGGCACTGGAACGGGCCTACATGGGCATCCGCCATGACGGCCGGGTCGATTTCGGCTATGGGGAACTCACCCCGGAGCGCGAGGTGCTCTACGACACCTTCATCGGCGGGCTGCACGCGATCTACAACCAGCTGGAATCACCCCCACCTCAGTACAAGGGGGCCTACAGCATCGGCATGGGCCAGCGGATCCGCTATTTCCTGCCCCGAATTCGGCTCGTTTACGGCCTCAGGCGCGATGGCCACATCGAAATCCTGATGAGTCGTGCCGGGTTGACCCTGGAGCAGACCCGGGCCCTGGCCGAGGAGCGCCAGCTGGTGGCGGCCTACCTGCCCGATCACGCCTCCAAAAGCCGGCTGATCGTGCCAGGGGTGAAGGGCTTCAGCCAGGAGGACGCCAACTGGATCAGTGGCGGCGCCACCAGCTTTGTCCATGTGCCCTACATGCTGCGTCTCAGCCTGCGCCGCCAACCTCTCGATGGATCACCGCTGGCCGGGATCACCACTGAGCTCTCCCACACCAGTTGCGGCAACCCGTTGGCCTGCGGCAGCCAGCTGACCGCCCTGATGATGGACCGGGCCCTGGCCGGCTTCAACCGGTTGATGGAGAGGGGTGTGGAACCACTCGCCCGACTGATCTGGGCGCCCAGGGTGCCCAGGCAGGCGGGTCGCAGCCATCAGCATCCACCCCTGCGCGAGCCGGTGATCACCGCCGATCCCCGAGCAATCCAGCTCCGCCAGGAACAGGAACTGTCGACGCCGACCCTGCCGCCACCGGCCGAGAACACCGAGCCTGCCGCGCCGGAGGCCACCACCCCGGCCGCGGAGACGCCCGCCATCGAAACAACGCCGCCAGCAGCGACAGCGCCCGCGCCGGAGAGCACGCCACAGGGGGATCTCAAGCCCACGGCCCCTTCCCAGGCCACTGAATCCAAGCCAGGGACTGACGGCGCCCCAGCCCCTGCTGTCCGCAGTCAGGAACCTGCGGCGGCTCCCCAGCGGCAGGCTCGACCGGTGAGCCCCCCGCCACCGGTATCCGCTCCGCCAGCGCTGAACCCGGGCCGGGCAGCGGCACCCCGGCTGGCCCCACCGCCGCTGCCGCCACCACCACTGCGACCACTGCCGCCGCCGCCATTGCTGCCTCCGCCGCCCTTGCCCTGATCAGGACAGTGGCAGCCAGGCACTCAAGGGCTCAGGCCTCGGCGGCCAGGGCTCTCACCACGTCGCCGCGGGTCAGCACACCAGCGGGTTGGCCTTCCGCATCCAACACAAACAGACGCTGAATGCCGTTTTCATGCAGCTGGCGGGCGGCCACCGGCAGGCTGGTCTGGTGGCTGCAGGTGTGGGGATGGGTGCCCATCACATCACCGACAAGATTGCCGAGCACCTGATGCACCTGGCGATCCCACTGCAGCGGATTGCGCAGATAGATCACGGCATCGAGCAACATCACATAGGGGCCCGCGTCAAAGCCGCTCTCCCTGACCATCAGATCCTTTTCGGTCAGTTCACCCACCAGCTCCCCAGTCTCCGAAAGCACCGGCATGCCGGAGATGTGATGGTCACTCATCAGCTTCACGGCCTCCTGAAGCGGCGTGTCGCGCCGCACACTCAGAACGGGGCTGCTCATGACCTCAGCAACAGAGCGCTCGACAACCATGCGGGATTTTCCGGATGGGCGCATTCTGCTGCGCTGCCGGCTGGATATCGCCATTCGCCCGGCCAGCGGAGCGCGAGAATGTTTGAACGTTCACCCAGGAGCCCCAGCTGCGCCGCCTCGCCGATCTGCTGACCATCGGTCGCGCGCTGCTGGGGCTGCCACTGCTGTTGGCCCTGGCCGGAGGCCATCAGGCCCTGGCCTGGGGGCTGCTGCTGCTGGGGGGGCTCAGTGACGCCGCCGACGGGGCCCTGGCCCGCCGGGCCGGCGGCGGATCGGTCTGGGGGGCCCGCCTGGATCCCCTCACCGACAAGATCCTGGTGGCAGCCCCCCTGCTCTGGCTGGCCGCAACCGGTGCCCTGCCCCTGTGGGCCGTGTGGTTGCTGCTGGCCAGAGAATTACTGATTTCGGGCTGGCGGGCCGGCCAGGTCAGTGGTGGGCCCGCCTCCTGGGGGGGCAAGGCGAAGACGATCCTGCAGTTCCTGTCGCTGCTGCTGCTGCTCTGGCCGATCGACTGGACCCTGGCCATCGGCTCCGGCTCCGCCGGCGGCGCTGGTTTCAACCTGCCGCTGCTGCTGCGTGGGATCGGCTGGTGGCTGTACTGGCCCTCGCTGCTGCTGGCTTTGAGCTCAGCCCTCGGCTACCTGCGGCAGGGGCGACGGAGCCACGGGGCTGGAGCTGTCGTCCCCCTGCCGCTGTCAGCCAACCAGGATCCCGCTGACCGGAACTGATTCCTTCCATCAGGCGGCCGCGAACGACGTGCAACGGATCGAGCGACCTGATCCGCCTGAGGATCAGGTCGCTCCAGTTGGGCCGTCGGGCGGGTCAGGGCTCCGGCTTCAGTGCGCCAACAGGGCCTCGTCAGCGGCGAAATCCGGCTGGGTCGGCATCTGCAGGCGGTAGTCATGCTGAAAGCTGTCCCTCAGGGTGGCCTCCAGGTCGTAGGCCGGTTCCCAGGCGAGCTCGCGGCGGACCCGCTGAATATCGGTGAGGAAATGGGCCAGCCGCAAAGGGAAAGCCTTGCGGGCCTTCTTGTCGAGACCTGCCGGATCGAAGCAGCGAATCTCGACGCTGTCCGGATCCCTGCCGCAGGCCCTGGCGGCCGCCATCACCAGACCCCTGAACGTCACCCCCTTGGCTCCACTGCAGTTGTAGATGCGATTGGCGGCGGCATCCACCTCGATGCAACGGGCCATGGCCGCTGCCAGATCAGCCACATGGCCCAGCTGGGTGATGGTGCTGCCATCGCCGGGCAAGGGCACCGGACGGCCATGGACGATGCGATCGAAGAACCAGCTCTCAACGGGGTTGTAGTTGCCGGGTCCAACGATGTAGGTGGGCCGGAAGCTCGTGAACGGGATGCCCTGCTGCCGCAACCAGGCCTCGGTTTCGCCCTTGCCGGCGTGGCGACTGGCGGGATCGATCGGAGACTCCTCATCCAGGGGCCAGAGCTCGCTGTCGGCGTAGATGCCGGCAGAGCTCACGTAAACAAACCGATGGCTGGGGGCGCCGGTGCGTTCGATCACGCGCCGGCTGTCCTCAAGGCTGCGCCCGGAACTGTCGACGATGACATCAAATTGGCGGCCATCAAGGGAGCTCAGGCCGGCATCGCTACTGCGGTCACCCGCCAGGTGCTCCACCCCCTCCGGCAGCGGTTGGCGGCCGCGGGTCAACAGGGTCAGCGTGTGTCCGGCCCTGAGCAGAGTGGCCACCAAGGGCCGTCCAACGAAGCGCGTGCCGCCCATCACCAGAATTTTCATGGATTGGCTCGCACGATGGAAGCCATTCAAACGCCTGGACGGCTGGCTGCTGCTGGCGCACCGCTGCAAAGCATGGGAGGCTCGACCCAGTGCAGCCAGCCGCGCCACATCAACCCACTGCGGCCCACAACTGCCCTCCGTGGCCCAACGTCAAGGAACGCTTCCTCAGCTTTCATTGACAGGGATCATTGACTAGCACTGGGAGGCGGGGAACCGCTGTGCAGCTACAACCTCTGAATTTGCCCCCATCCAGGCCGCGATGCCGCTTTTAGAGCCAGAACCAAGGATCCAAAGATCGTTCCAGGCCCCACCGCGTTGGCAGTGGATCCTGGCGGCGACGCTGGGCCTTGCCCTGGCCATCGTTGTACTGCGGCGTCCTGAACTCGGGGCTGCAGATCACAGCATTGCCGATGCACTCGCTGCCCTCTTCCTCAATTCCGACCAGGTCGGCACCACCTCCTGGCTGGCCCTGCTGGGACCGAGTGCGATCGCGGTGGTCCTTGCCGTGGTGGTGGCGAGGCTGCCCCGTCGGCCCTGGAGCAAGCTGCTGACCCTGCTGCTGCTGGCGGCCGTCACACTGCGCTATCTGATCTGGCGTTGCGGCACCCTGGACCACACCAGATCCGAGGCCTTGACGCTCGGAGCCCTGATGCTGGCGGTGGAGATGCTCTATCTCTTCATCCAGGGGCTCGCCCTGGTGCCTGCACCCCTGTTCGATCCATGGCGGCGCCGACGCCAGGCCGATCAGCTACAGAGCTGGTCTCAAGAACACATGCCCAGCGTTGATATCTGGATCTATACCGGAAATGAAGACGAGCGACTGATTCGACGCGCTCTGATTGCTTGCGAAAATATCAATTATCCGAATCGTACGATCATCCTACTCGATCGGATCGGGCGTGATTCAGTGAGAAATCTGGCCGACTTGATGGGAGCCCACTATATTGATCCCGGCAAATCCAGTATCGTTACTGGTGATCGCGGCAAGTCCCTGTTGTTCGCGGCTCTCGAGACAAGCAGCAGCGACCTGATCGCCGTCTTCGACAGCGGCTACATGCCCTTCGCCAACTTCCTCAATCGCACCACCGGCTTTTTCAGCGATGAGCGGGTGATGATGGTGCAAACGCCACTCACCCATTTCCGTTCGGAATTTTACAACCGCAACCTCGGCTCTGATCAGGTGATGCCAGGCGAACGCGACATCTTCTTTCACTACGGCGAAGTCGTTCTGGATCGCTTCAATAGCGTTCAGGCCTGCGAGGGAAGTTATCTGATCCGCCGCCAGGCGCTGGAGACGATGCTCCAATCGGTCCCCAGCTCAGTGGGCTGGGAAAGCCTCGGAGCGGCAAAGCTGCAGCGCCAGGGCAACAAGATTGTTTATCTCGATGAAATTCTCAGCATCGGCGAAGCTCCTCGCACATTCACTGCCTTTCTTCAACAACAGCTCCGCCATCGACAGGAGCAGCTTCAGATTGCGCTGCATGGCGGTACTGCAGCGACCGGACAGGGTTGGTCTCCGCTGCGACTTGGCTATCGCCTGAGCCAGCTCCTTGATCAGCTGACGCCTTTATTGCGCCTGGGTTTCATCCTGCTGCCGCTGGTCGCTCTGTTGTTCGGGATTCCACTGATCAAGGCCACTCTCGATGATTACATCATCTATGGGGTGCCATTGATCATCCTGTTGCACACCTTGCCAGCCTCGCTCACCAACGGACACTTCTCTCGTTTCTGGAAGGAGGTTTCTGAAGCCCTCACCGCCGTGCCATCCCTGGCAGGTTTGCTGCGTCAGTTCATCAACCTTGGACGTCCGAGCAGCCGACCAGGCCTGGAGCAGGAGGTGCCGCCGAATCAATCCATCAATCTGAACCTGGCCTGGCCATTTCTACTGGCCCTCGGTGAACTGATCACCATTCTATTCCTTCGCTATGTGCTGCCGTTATTGCCGGGGTACACTCATCTCCTCAACCCTAGCTATTTAGGCGAAACCTTGATGCTGATCTGGAATCTCCACAACGGCTGGGTCATGATCGTCTGTCTGATCTGTGCGATTGATCAACCGGTTCGCCGCCAGGGTGACCGGGTGCCGATTCAACGCTCCGGCCGACTTGAACTGGGTGAGTTCCGCGGTGGCGGGGTCACCTGTGATCTCTCAGAATCCGGGGCAGCCTTCCTGCTCAATGCAGGGGTGCCGGTCCCCAGCGAGGACAATGGCTGGCTGTTGCTGGATGACACCCCGTTGCGATTACCGGTGGAGGTGGTGCGCCGCACGGGACAGGGTGCCAACGTCCGCATCGGCCTCCGCTACGCCCCCCTGGATGCCGGCAGCACCGGAGAGCTGCTGAAACTGCTCTACGGCGGCGGCGTGGGCTTGCCCCAGGCGCGCGAGATCGGGGCGATCCGAGCCTTCATCAGCCTGATCGGCGGCCTCTGGGGAGCCAATCCAGTGGTGCGGCGCTACTGAGCCAACCGGGAGATCAGGGTCTCATCGCGCCCGCAGAGATGGGGCAGTCCTCGCCGCCCCAATGGCAGCGCGGGCATCGACAACAGTGGCCTGAAACCAGTGGCGCTGATATCAGTGGCGCTGACAACAGTGGCGCTTCCTGAATTGAACGGGGCGGGGGTGCCTGCGGGAGCAGTGGCCCAGGCCGGTAGGCAAGGCCATCGAACTGAAGCACCAGCCGGCCGCTGGCGGCGCGATCGCGGCCGGCGAACATGCCGAGTCCAGAACTGGTTCGGCTTGTTGGGCGACAGCGGGCACGGTCGATGATGGTGCCAGTGCACCGCGGCCCGCATGCAAGTCATTCCCGCCATCGATCTCCTCGACGGCCAGTGCGTCAGGTTGCACCAGGGGGATTACGACCAGGTCACCCGCTTCAGCAATGATCCGATCGCCCAGGCCCTCACCTGGCAGCGGCAGGGAGCCGAGCGGCTGCACCTGGTCGATCTTGATGGTGCCAGGACCGGTCAGCCCGTCAACGATGTCGTAATCCGGCAGATCACAGCGGCCCTCTCGATTCCGGTGCAGCTTGGCGGCGGCGTGCGCAGCCGCGAACGGGCCGAAGAGCTGCTGGCCTGTGGTCTCGATCGGGTGATTCTCGGCACGGTGGCCCTCGAAGAACCCGAACTGGTGCGCGAGCTGGCCGAGCGCCATCGGGGCCGCATCGTCGTGGGCATCGATGCCAAGGATGGCCGCGTGGCGACCCGGGGCTGGCTTGAAGCCAGCACGGTGGCGGCCAGTGCCCTGGCCAGCAGCTTTGAAGGCTCGGCCGTCGCCGCCTTGATCACCACCGATATCGCCACTGACGGCACCCTGGCGGGACCGAATCTGAATTTCCTGCGCACAATGGCCCAGGCCAGCTCGATTCCGGTGATCGCCTCGGGCGGCATCGGCGACCTGGCCGACCTGCTGTCCTTGCTCAGCCTGGCGCCTCTGGGGGTGGAGGGGGTGATCGTCGGCCGGGCCCTCTACGACGGCCGCATCGATCTGGCCGAAGCCCTTGAAGCCATCGGCCCTGAACGCCTGCAGGATCCCGTCAGCCTGCCGGTGGCCTGAACGGCCCGGGGCGACAGGCTGGATGCCGGCAGCAGCTGGCTGCGGACAGCTGGCTGCGGGCAGCTGGCTGCGCCTGAGCCAGACGAAGCAGGAATCGTTCTCCTATAAAGGACTCAATTCTCCTGCGACCAAGCGTGGCTATCGCCACCATCTCCAGCCCTGGCACCCCTGACGGCTGTCCGCAACAGCCAGGGAAGGGCTCCGTCAGCGGCGGCCGATCCACGGCCGCGGAGCCGGTCCCGCTGCAGTGTGTCGAGGATGTCTATCGGCGCTGCCGCGAACTGGGCATGCGCCTGAGCCGCCAACGCCGCATGGTGCTGGATCTGCTCTGGGCCGATCAACGCCACCTCAGTGCCAGGGACATCTTCGAGAAGCTCAACGATCAGGGCCGGAACATCGGCCACACCTCCGTCTACCAGAACCTGGAAGCCCTGCAATCCGCCGGCGTGATCGAATGCCTTGATCGCGCCAGCGGCAGGCTCTACGGCTACCGTGCCGATCTCCACAGCCATCTCACCTGCAGCCAGTCCGGGGCCATCCAGGATCTCGATGTCACTCTGCCGGCCGAGCTGATCGAACAGATTGAAGCCCTCACGGGCTTCACGATCGAGTCCTACACCCTGCACCTTTGCGGCCGGCCCCAGGGCCTCTGAAGCTCCTGGGGCCGGCCGACGCCGCGGTTGGTGTCCCCGGCCCCTGGATCCAGACCGCCAGCCTCGGTACCGTTGGACCATCTGCTCCGCCCTGTGGCCCGCCGCGACCCAACGGTCCCACCCCTGCCGCCGGTTCCGGCCCAGCTTCTGGTCTTTGCCGAGCCATTGCAACGGGATGGTCTGCTGGTCTGGTTGGCGTCTGGCGATGGAGGCTGGAAACCTGTCGTCACCCAGGAGCAACTCGATGGTGCTCCCCAACTGGTGCTCTGGAGCCTGACGTCCACCCCAGAGCCCTCCGCCCTGGCCAGCGAGCTGGAGCAGCTGCAGGAGCGTTGGCAGCCGGCGCCTTTGCTGTTGCTGCTTCCCCGCGACCATCGTTACCCCACGGACTTCCTGCTGCAACTGCCGCTGCAGGGACTCCTGGAGGAACCGGATGCCGCCGGGGTGCGGCAGGCGGTAGCCACCCTGCTCGGCGGTGGTCGGGTGCTCGAGTTCGGCTGCACCGCGGTCCCGATGGCTGGCCACCCGGAGGCTGCTGCCTTGGGCCTGGGCCAGTGGCTGTTGATCAGCGGTCTGCAGCAGATCGATGCCGAAATCCGTCTCTGCCAGCGCTTGCTGGAGCCGCCACCGGCCGCCTGGTTGGCCGAGCTGCTGCTGCTCGGCCGACTGCGTGAACTGACGGCTGCCCGAGCGCTGGTGCTCTGGCTCTGGGGCCCCGTGAGCTTCGCCTGGCCCGCGGGCGCGGCCGAGGGCCGCAAACCATCGCCGCCCGCTGCATCAAGGGTTGTGGCGATCACGATGAGGCAGCGAAGTTCTGATGGGCTCTGGCAAGCGCTGCGGGAGCGGCTCAACCAGTCGGCCGAAGCCCCAGCCATCGCCGCCAGCCGCCAGCTGCTGGCCCTTGATGGCCTGCACCCGGATCGGCGCCGCGATCTGCTGCTGGCCCTGCTCGAACAGTTCGAGCAGCTGCGACTGAGGCTGCAACAGGATGGCGTTGCCGGTGAACCGCTGTTGCAACGCTGGCTGGATCTGCAGCCCGAACTGCGGCGGCAGGCGCTGCGGCATATGGCGGGCAGTTATGTGCAGCTGCCCTGGCAAGGGGATCTGCGGCCGGTGGCGGCAACCCTGATGGAGACCAGTGAACTGACCAGCCTGGATGGCGATCTTCCCGATCCGGTGCCGATGCTGGGCACCCTGATCCAGGCCAGGCCGTTGCTGGTCGAAGGGCGGCTGCTGGCTCCCGATGAACCCCAGGCCCTGCTCTACCTGGAGCTGCTGCTCAGCAATTGGTTGCTGCGCAGTGCCGAGCTGATCAGCGCCGAAGTCTTGACGGCCTGCGCCGAGTGGCCCGAACTGCGTCGCTACCTGTTGCGACCTGATCTGCTGCCCACCCGCAGCCTGGAGCGGCTGCGCAACCAGCTCAACGCCCACCAGCGCTGGAACAGCTGGTTTGAGCGCCCGATCCAGGTCTATGAGAGCCGCAGGCCCCTCTACCGACTGGAGCAAGGTGCCATCGAGACCGTTGATCTGATGGAGCCTCGGGACCTGGAGTTGCGCCAGCTGGGCTGGTTGCAGCAGGCGGTCACCCTGGCCCTGGAAACCCGCGATGCCCTCGCCCCCCAGCTGCGCAGCCTGGTGCGCGGACTGGGGAATCTGCTGGTGATGCTGCTCACCCAGGTGGTGGGCAGGGCCATCGGCCTGATCGGCCGCGGCATCCTGCAGGGCATGGGCCGCAGGGCACAATGACCCGATGCGAGCGCCTTTACCTGCCCACTCCCTGGGCCTTATCCCTGCCGACCGGCAGCCCGTGAGCCGTCTGGCCAGGGCCCTGAGCTCCCTGCTGGCGATTGTCCTTGTGCTGCTGTGCAGTCTCAGTGGCCTGGCCGCGCCAGCAGCTGCCTCCCTCGAGGACGACCGCTACGACGGCAACATCTTTGCGCTCTATGCCGGCAATGGCTCCCTGGTGCCGCCGCGCAGCAGCCTGGCCCAGGCCCTGGCCGACAAGCGAGTGACGGTGGTGATCTACTACCTGGACGACAGCTCGGTGAGCAAGCGCTTTGCGCCGGTGGTCTCGGAGTTGCAGCGTCTCTGGGGACAGTCGATCGAACTGATCCCCCTGGTCACGGACCCGCTGCAGAACCGCCCGATTGAAGGGCCAACCGATCCGGCGGCCTACTGGAACGGCACCATCCCCCAGGTGGTGATCTTCGATCGCAACGGCAAACCGGTCTTCGACGCCAGCGGCCAGGTGGATGTGGATGCCATCAACGGGGTCATCAGTCAGGCCACCGGCATCCCGATGGCCCCCCAGACCGGCAGCAGCACCACCGTGAGCTTCAACGAGCTCAACAGTGAAGTGGTGACGAGCCGCTGATGGCTGACTCCGCAGCAGGATTCGGCGAGCTGCAGCCTGGCGACGATCGGGCGCAACGGCTGGAGAGTGACAGCCTCGGCCCTGTGGCTGTGCCTGCCGAGCACTACTGGGGAGCCCAGACCCAGCGCTCCCTGCGTTTCTTCGCCTTCGGCGAGGCGATGCCACTGGCCATCATCCGGGCGTTCGGCCAGCTCAAGGCGGCCTGTGCCGAAGTGAACGGTGCCATGGGCCGCCTGGAGCCATCCCTGCAGGCGGCGATCGTGGAGGCGGCCGAAGAGGTGGCCGCAGGCCGGCTCGATGCCGAGTTCCCTCTGCGCATCTGGCAGACCGGTTCCGGCACCCAGACGAACATGAACGTCAACGAAGTGATCGCCAACCGGGCCATCGAGCGCCGTGGCGGCGTCCTCGGCAGCAAAAGCCCGGTCCATCCCAACGACCATGTCAACCTGAGCCAATCCAGCAATGACACCTTCCCGGCGGCCATGCATGTGGCGGTGGCGATCGAGCTGCATCGCCAGCTGATCCCAGCCCTGGAGCGATTGATCGAGGCTCTGCGCCGCCGCGCTGAGGAGTTCGCCCCGATCATCAAGATCGGCCGCACCCATCTGCAGGACGCCGTGCCCCTCAGCCTCGGCCAGGAGTTCGGTGGCTATGTCGCCCAACTGGAACTGGGCCTCGACAGCCTGCGCCTGAGCCTGCCCCAGGTCATGCAACTGGCCATCGGTGGCACGGCGGTGGGAACCGGGCTCAACGCCCCTGCCGGTTTCGGTGAGGCGGTCGCCGCCCGGCTGGCCGAGCGCATCGGGCTGCCCTTCAGCAGCGCCGCCAACAAATTTCAGGCCCTGGCGGGTCATGAACCCCTGGCGGCGGTCCATGGGGCACTCACCGTGCTGGCGGGCAGCCTGATGAAGATCGCCAACGACATCCGCTGGCTGGGCAGCGGCCCCCGCTGCGGCCTCGGCGAGCTGGTGTTGCCCGAAAACGAACCGGGCAGCAGCATCATGCCGGGCAAGGTCAATCCCACCCAGTGCGAGAGCCTGACGATGGTGGCTGTTCAGGTGATGGGCAACAACACGGCGGTGCAGCTGGCGGCCAGCCAGGGCAACTTCGAGCTGAACGTGTTCAAACCCCTGATCGCCCACAATCTGCTGCAAAGCATTGCCCTGCTCAGCGGCGGCTGCGATGGCTTCCGAGCCCACTGCATCGAAGGTCTCAAAGCCGATGTCGGCCGGATCGGCAATCTGCTGGACCAGAGCCTGATGCTGGTCACCGCCCTGACTCCGGCGATCGGCTACGACCGCGCCTGTGCGATCGCCAAACACGCCCATCAGCACCAGCTCAACCTGCGTGAAGCGGCGCTGATCCTCGGCGAGATCAGCGCCGAGGAGTTTGATCAGTGGGTCCAGCCGGGCACGATGATCTGAGCGCACCGGTGTCGCTTGCCGCATCGGCACACCAGGCGAAGGCTCAACTGAGCGTGTTGATCGCTCGGGCCACCAGAATCAAGAAGATGATCAGGGCCGTGGCGGTATGGGCCATCTGCAGCCATTTGACCCGGCTGCCGAGCACCGCATGACCTTCCGGTGGGCCGAGCGTATTGCTGGAAAGTGCTGTGAAGAAGAGGTAATCCACGGGCCTGGGCAACCAGTGCGCCGCAGGGGACTCCGTTTGCTCGGGAAAACGGATCTCAGGGCGATCCTCTGCGCAGATGCAGGCTCGCAACTGCCTGGGATAATCAACATACCAATACCAGAAGAAAAAGACAAGATTCAGGGACACATAAAAAACCATGGCCTCAAGCAACAACTGATAAGAAGCAAGCTTCAGATGATAGACAGCAGCATTCAAGAAAGCAATATTGATCAACAGATCAAGGCTGCAGGCAACACCAAAGACACCAAGCAATTGCCGGACGTGGGGCACACGGTGGACACAGATACGTAACATCAGAACCAGCAGCAAAATCAAGGCCACACTCAGGACAAATCCGTGGATGCTGGACAACGAAAGCGCGTGATCCGCACCCAGGCCTTTGAACAGGTTGATGGGCCTGGTGAACCACAGGGTTCCAGCGGTCGTTGAGGCAGCGAATCGGGCAGACAACTGGCCTTGAACAAACAGATTCAACAGCGGCGAGAGTGCCAGGGCCAGGATATAAACCAGATTCTGGCCCGCTCGGGGCAGGTGGGGATGGCGCCAACGCTGGAGTTCAGGGGATGCAGCGGACGGAGCCATCAGCGCTCGCTCCTTCGGCACCCAGGGGCTGGCTGTTCGCTCCGTTCCAGGCGTTCGCCGGAGCTCTGGCTGACATGGCCGGCCAGGGGCTGGCCCTGGAGAGGATGAAGCATCCCGCTGAGGCCATCGCTTTCCAGCGCGATGGCAGGGGCTGACCATGGCCCCGGAACCAGGAGATTCAACCGGCGCAGAACGTCCAGCGTCAAGATCTGAACCGGATCCTGATCTCGGCGGGACAGGTATCCAGAGCGCCAATGTCTTCTCACTAGAGCTTCGGCAGACAGGGCCATCGCTGCCAGAGCTTCAGAGCAGATTGGCCGCCAGCTCAGCCAGTTCCGAACGCTCGCCGCGGCTGAGGGTGACATGGCCAGCAAGGACCTGGCCCTTGAAGCGTTCCACCAGCCAGGTGAGGCCATTGCTTTCAGCATCGACATAGGGATTATCGATCTGATAGGGATCACCTGTCAGCACGATTTTCGTACCCTGACCCACGCGAGTCACGATCGTCTTGACCTCATGGGGCGTCAGGTTCTGAGCCTCATCCACCACCATGTACTGACGTGGTATCGAGCGACCACGGATGTAGCTGATCGCCTCCACTTCCAACAGCCCCATCCCCTTGAGATCACTCCAGCTGTTGCGGGGAGCGCGCTGACCGCCTCGCTGGGGATGGCTCTCATCGCCACCACCGAGCAGAAAGTCGAGATTGTCGATGATCGGCTGCATCCAGGGACCCATCTTTTCCTCCAGATCACCGGGCAGAAAGCCGATGTCCTTACCCAGGGGAATCACCGGCCTGGTCACCAGCAGGCGGTCATAGAGGCGTTCATCGGCCACCTGATTGAGGCCGGCAGCCAGAGCCAACAGGGTCTTGCCGGTGCCGGCCTTGCCCACCAGCGTGATCAGCTGAATGTCGGGATCAAGCAGCAGATCCAGGGCAAAGGTCTGCTCCCGGTTGCGCGGCTGGATCCGGCCGAGTTTCACCTTGGCCGCCCGCTGCAGCGGAAGCAGGGAGCCGCTGCGGGCATGGAAGCGGGCCAGCAGCGTGTGGTTGGGCTGGGCCTGATCGATCAGGGTGACGCCCTCATTGGCCTGGAGGCCGGCCACAGCGCCGCTGCCCTCGGGCAGGGAACTCAGGGCCAGACCCGCCGCATCCTTGACCCGATCCATCTGCTCGGCACTCACCCAGAGCTCGCAGAAGCCCGGATAGAGATCGGCGATGTCGACCTTGTCGGTGGTGTAGTCCTGGGCGATCAGCCCCACCGCATCGGCCTTGATGCGCAGGTTGGTGTCCTTGGTCACCAGCACAACCGGGGGCTGGCTGCCCATCACCTCATGCAGCCGCTGTTCCAGGGCTACCGCCAGAATATTGTTGTCGCCATTGCCACTGCGCAGCTCCGGCGGCAACTGGGCCAGGGTCTCCGCCCGGCAGAACACCACCCTGAGGGTGCCGCCGCTGACCTCGTCAAGGGTCACGCCCTCCGCCAGGTTGCCCCGCTGGCGAAATTCATCGAGCAATCGGGAGATCTGACGGGCATTGCGCCCCTTCTCCGAAGGGTCCCGCTTGAAGCGGTCGATCTCCTCGACCACCTCGATCGGCACGACGACGTGGTTGTCCTGGAACTTGGTCAGGGCATTGGGGTCATGCAGCAGAACATTGGTGTCGAGAACGAAGGTCTTGCGCATGCCAGTCGTCCTGCCGGTGCCGTAAGTGGGAACTTAGGGCCACCGACGCATCTACGCTCCGGCAGTTCGCGACCCGTTGGGTTTCTGGCTTGCCGCTCCCGATCTCCATTCTTCTCGTCCTGCTGCTGCTGTTCGGCCTCAGCCTCCTGTGGCTGGAACTGCGCCACCGGCTGCGCCCAGCTTCACCGCTGCTCCTGATACCTGGACCCTTCCAGGTGAAACGCAAAGCCCAGGGGTTGGAACTCACGGGCGAGATCAGCATCCGCAACCCCCACGGCCGCATGGAGGTGTTCGTGCCGGAGATCAGCGTGCGACCGGTGTTGCTGGGCCGCGCCGATCTCACCGAGGTGCGCTCTGAGGTGCGCATCACACCGCTGCACCCCGACGAGGAAGCCCGTCCCGACCACTACTGGGCCGCTTACATCGTCAAAGGGCACAAAACCACCGGTGCCCATCTGCGCATCAACCTCAGCGGACCGGCCGGCTCCGACCTCGAGGCGCTGATCGACACGGTCTGGCTGGACATCCAGTGGATCAATTACGGACCCTTCGGTCGTCTGTTGCGGCGAGACGGGATTCTGGTGCCGGTGCAGAAGCCGGAGCCCACCCCGGCGGCAATCGCCGCTTGGCGGGAAGGCGAACACTGTCGGGTGCTGCCGGTGCGCACCCACCTGCTCGGCGTGCTCGACGATCCCGAACAGATCCTGGATCACTACACCGGCCACCTGTTGCAGCCTGGTGATGTGCTCACCATCGGCGAGACGCCACTGGCCGTGATGCAGGGCCGCTATCACCACCCTTCGACCGTAGAGCCCTCGATGCTGTCGCGGCTGCTCTGCCGGGTGTTCCACCCCACCAGCAGCCTCGCCACAGCCTGCGGCCTGCAGACCCTGATCGACATTGTCGGACCGGCAAGGGTGCTCTGCGCCTGGCTGGCGGGCAGTGCTCTCAAGCTGATCGGCTTCAAGGGTGGCTTCTACCGCCTGGCGGGTGATCAGGCCCGGCTCATCGACGATGTCACCGGCACCACCCCCCCCTACGACCAGACGCTGGTGCTGGGACCGGATGCCCCGGAGCTGTTCTGCAATCGCGCCGCTGCTGCCCTCGGCGTGGCCGTGGCGGTGGTGGATGTCAACGACCTGGGCCGGGTGAAGGTGCTCGCCAGCAGCCGCGACTGTGATGAGGACCTGCTGATGCGGGCCCTGAAACCCAATCCTGCCGGCAACGCCAACGAGCGCACGCCACTGGTGCTGGTACGTCCGGCCTAAACTTCGGCTTCAGGGGCGGTCGAAATTCCTTACAACTGTCTTCTTCCTGCACGTGCCATCCAGCTTGACCATGTCAGTGCCGGGCCAACCGGTTGATACGGGGGGGCCTGAGGGAGGCAGCGGTCACTGGGTGATCCAGCCGCTGCAGGGATGGCATCTGCCCCTGCTCGACGACCCCGCCTTCCTGCCACTGCAGCCGCTTCTGCAGCGCAGTCTGCTGTTGGCCTTTCCGGAGCGGCTGCTCACCGCCCTGGTCCACCGACCGCCGCTGGCTTCCGAGGTGTTGGTGGCGCTGCGAACCCTGAGCTCCGGCCGTCACCAGGTGATGGGTCTGAGCATCTGCCGGCGTCTCAACCGCAGTGGCACCAGCTGGCAGGTGGAACACCTGAGGCTCGCCTTGCAGCCCCAAGAGGATGCGGCGGCCCCCAGTCGC
Organism: uncultured cyanobacterium; assembly: GCA_903823115.1. Classification (GTDB taxonomy): domain Bacteria; phylum Cyanobacteriota; class Cyanobacteriia; order PCC-6307; family Cyanobiaceae; genus Cyanobium. The sequence continues at coordinate 12,737 of CAIJRN010000061.1, read as the reverse complement.
CACGCTGTGGCCGCTGCCCTGCTGCGGGAGGCGATCCAGCGGGCCCGGGGGGCCACCAGCTGGATCGCCTCCGCCTCCAGCCTCGACAGCACCCGGCTGGCGGTGCTGCGAGAGCAGGGTTTTCAACCCCAGCGCACCGATCAATTCTGGCGCTGGCAGGCCGATGCGGCCAGCGGCCCCGGCGCCGCGCTGCCCGCCCATCTGCAACTTCGCCCGTTGAACCGGCGCAACGCCTCGCTGCTCTGGCATCTGGAGCAGGCCACCTGCCCCGCCCAGCTGCGCCAGCTGCTCGATCGCCGCATCGAAGACCTGCTGGATCAGAGCGGCAACAAGGGCTTGCTGCTGGTGGACACCAGCCGCAATGAAGCGGTGGCCGGAGTGCGCTGGCTGGCGGATCAACCCGGTGGCGGCCAACGGGTGGAGTTCACGCTCCATCCGGCCTGGCTGCAGCTGCTGGGTCCGGCCGGAGAGCTGTTGCTGCGGCGCTACGCCCCGCCCGGATCCACCCTCTGGCTGGTCAGTGATGGCGCAGACAGCGCCCGCCACGACTGGCTGCAGCGGCTCGGCGCTGAACCCCAGGGGGAACAGGTGCTGATGGCCCGCAGTGTCTGGCGCCGCCATGGCCCCCAGCCCGCCGAACGAGCCGCCCGCCGCATCGAAGCCGTGCTCGAACAGTTCCAGCCCCGTCGCCGGCCGCTCCCCACCCCTGTGGGCCCCCTCGGCAGCGGCGCAGCCCAGCTCTGAAGATGACCATCGGGGTTGATGGATCACAGCTGGCTTCCCCTGCTCCAATCTCAGCTCGCGTGATGGGACCGTGTTCCGCCCTGGCGCTCGATGTGGGTCAGCGCCGTATCGGCCTGGCCGGCTGCGATGCCCTCGGACTCACGGTCACACCGCTGCCGGCCCTGCTGCGCGGCCCCTTTGAGCGCGATCTGAACCAGCTGCTGACTCTGGTGAAGCAGCGGCAGGTGCGTGCCCTGGTGGTCGGCCTGCCCCTGGATGCCGACCAACAACCCACCCGGCAAGCGCTCCACTGCCGCCGCTATGGGCTGCGACTGGGCCGGGCCCTGGCCGCTGCCGGCCTGGCGCTGCCGCTGGCCTGGGTGAATGAGCACAGCAGCAGCTGGGCCGCCGGCGAGCGCTTCGGCCTGCATGGCGATCGCAGTGGACGGCTCGACAGCGCCGCCGCCATGCTGCTGCTGGAACAATGGCTGCAGGAAGGCCCTGCGGCGGAACCGGTCGCAGCGGCGGCCATCGAATCCCGACAGCGGCACCACCTTGATCCATCCTGAGACGAGACGCACCTGCTCATGACTGCCGACTCCCCTGCCATGCCGGCCTCTGGAGATGTGCCCACGCTGGTGGTCCACGACAGCAACGGCCGCCAACTGCTCTGCTTTCTCGAAGAACTGGTCCCCCTCGATGGCCATGACTACGCCCTGCTGACGCCGGTGGACACCCCGGTGTGTCTGGTGCGTCTGGCCCAGGACGACGACGAGGAGGACGAACCCATCGAGGAACTCGAGGGCGCCGAAGAGATCCTTTCGATCGCCGATGTGATCCTGCAGGAAGAGGATCTGACCCTGGTGCGCTCGGCTGTGACCCTGACCGTCAGCGGCGAGGTGGATGAGCCGGATCCTGATGAAATCGATCCCGAGGCCTTCGAGGGGGACGATGACGAGGAAGAGGACAGTGATCTCTACGAAATGCTCGGCCGCCCTTTCTGGGTCGGCGAAGAGCAATATGCCCTCTTCATCCCCCTCGATCCCTTTTTCGTGGTGGCCCGCCTCAATGGCAGTGAAGCGATCCTGGTGGAGGGTGAGGAGTTTGAACGGGTGCAGGGGCGCATCGAGGCGGAACTCGATGCGCGGGAGCAAGGCGACTGATGCTGCGGCAGCTGCTCACCCCCGACTGGCTGGCGACCACCACCCTGGCCCAGTTGCCCCTCGAGCAGCTGCTCGATCACGGCATCCGTGCCTTGGTGCTGGACGTCGACCGGACCCTGCTGCCGCGGCGCCACACCTCCATGCCACCTTCAGCCGAGCAGTGGTTGCGCCATGCCCTGCTGCAGCTGCCGATTCATCTGCTCAGTAACAATCCCTCCCGCCATCGGATCGGCAGCGTCGCTGATCAGCTGGGAGTGGCTTACACCACCTCAGCCGGCAAACCGCGCCGTTCCGCGCTGCGACGGGTGCTGAACGAACTTGGTTTGCCGCCATCCCAGGTGGCCCTGGTGGGTGATCGCATCTTCACCGACGTGATCGCCGGCAATCGCCTCGGCCTCTACACGGTGCTGGTGAAGCCGATCGATCCGGACGGCCAACCCTGTCCGCATGACCGGCTGCAGAATCTTGAACTGCGCCTGGCCCGCTGGATGGGCAGCGGAACGCACTGATGGCTGACACCACCCCTGCGCTCCGCCGCGTCTTCAAGGTGGGCACCAGCCTGCTGCGGGGCGATGCCAATCGCTCCACCGCCGCGGTGATCGCCGACATGGCCGCCAGCCTGAGTCGCCAGCAGCGCCGCGGCGAACACATCGCCCTCGTCACCAGCGGTGCCGTCGGCCTGGGCTGCGAGCTGCTGAAGATCGAGAAACGCCCAACGGAACTGGCGGCCCTGCAGGCTGCCGCCGCCGTGGGCCAGGGGAGGCTGATGGGTCTCTATCAGGACGCCTTCGCGATCCGCGGACTCGCCGTCGCCCAGGTGCTGCTCACCCGGGGCGATCTCGCCTCCCGCCGCCGCTACCAGCGGGCCTGCCGCACCCTGGAGCAACTGCTGCAGTGGGGAGTGGTGCCGATCATCAACGAAAACGACACCCTCGCCACCGACGAACTGCGCTTCGGCGACAACGACACCCTTTCGGCCCTGGTGGCGGTGGCGATCGGCGCCGACGAGCTGGTGCTGCTGACCGACGTCGACAGCCTTTATTCCGGCGATCCCCGCACCGATGCCGAAGCCGCACCGATCGAGGAGGTGCGTGATCTGGCCGAACTGGAACGGCTGCGCAGCGTCGCCAGCGGCGGTGGCCAGTGGGGCACTGGCGGCATGACCACCAAACTCACCGCGGCCCGGATCGCCACCTCCAGTGGCATCCGCGTGCGCCTGGCCGATGGCCGTGATCCTGCCGTGCTGGAGGCGTTATTGGCGGGCGAGAAGGTCGGCACTGTGTTTCAACCCAGCCCCACCCCCCTGACCGACCGCAAGGGCTGGCTGGCCCATGCGCTGCTCCCCAAGGGCAACCTGCACATCGATCAGGGAGCCGAACGGGCCCTGGTCGAGCGGGGTGCTTCCCTGCTGGCGGTGGGAATCCAGACCGTCGAGGGCCACTTCGAGCGCGGCGAAGCGGTGCGGGTGCTCGCCGGCGACGGCCGCGAGCTGGCCCGCGGGCTGAGCAGTTTCAACAGTGAAGAGCTGAACCAGATCATCGGCCTGGGCACGGAGGAGGTGCGCCGCCGCCTGGGGGCCGTGGGCGATGCCGTGATCCACCGCGACCAGCTGGTCCTGATCAGCAACGGCTGAGCCCGGGCCCTACGATCCGCCCCGATCTGGACACCGGGGAATGCGTTTCAGCAGCCTGCTCAGCCTCCTCAGCGAGGTGGGCGACGCCACCCCCAGTCACCTGGGCGAAGACCCGGAATTGAGCGGCGCCCAGGCCCTTGATGGGGCCGGTCCTTCCCAGCTCAGTTTTCTGGAGGAAGGCCATGCCCTGGCAGCCGCCCTCGCCGCCAGCGCTGCCGCCGCCGTGTTGCTTCCGGCCCAGGGCGCTGACGCGGCAGTGCTGCAGCAGCAGGCCACGGAGCGCAATCTCGCCTGGGTGGCGCTGAAGAATCCCCGTCTGGGTTTCGCCGAAGCCCTTGAGGCTCTCTATCCAAAACCGCGCCCGGAGCCGGGTGTCCACCCCACGGCAGTCGTCCACCCCACGGCCAGCCTCGGCCGTGACGTGCACGTGGGGCCCCATGTGGTGGTGGGGGCCGACAGCCTCGTCGGTGACGGCTGCGTCCTGCATCCGTCGGTGGTGCTCTACGACGACGTGATCCTGGAGCCGGACTGCGAACTCCATGCCCAGGCGGTGCTGCACCCTGGCAGCCGCCTGGGCCGCCACTGTGTGGTCCACTCCGGCGCCGTGATCGGCTCGGAAGGCTTTGGTTTCGTACCGACCGCCGCCGGCTGGCGCAAGATGCCCCAGACCGGGCTGGTGGTGCTCGAGGACGGCGTCGAGGTGGGCTGCGGCAGCACCATCGATCGCCCCTCGGTGGGCGAAACCCGCATCGGCGCCGGCACCAAGATCGACAATCTCGTCCACATCGGCCATGGGGTGGTCACCGGCCGGGGCTGTGCCCTGGCGGCCCAGGTGGGCATCGCCGGCGGCGCCCGCCTCGGCCATGGCGTGATCCTGGCCGGCCAGGTGGGGGTGGCGAATCGGGCCGTGATCGGCGATCGCGCCATCGCCTCCTCGAAATCGGGCATCCACGGGGAAGTGGCCGCCGGGGAGGTGGTCAGCGGCTACCCGGCCATTCCCAATCGCCTCTGGCTGCGCTGCTCAGCCGTGTTCAACAAGCTGCCGGACATGGCCCGCAGCCTGCGCCAGTTGAAGGCGAGCGCCGATGGTGCGTCGTTACCGGCCAGCAGCGAGGGCAGCGGAACGGCCCAGTAGCCTGACCGGTTGCGCCGACCGCCCCCTGATGACCAGCCACCGGATCACGCTCCTGCCGGGCGATGGCATCGGCCCGGAGATCACGGCGGTGGCCCGCCAGCTGCTGGATGCGGTGGCCTTACGCCATGGCTTCAGCCTCAGCTACGACGAGCGACCGATCGGCGCAGCGGCGATCGACGCCCACGGCGTGCCCCTGCCCGAAAGCACCCTGGAGGCCTGCCGCCAGGCGGATGCGGTGCTGCTGGCGGCGATCGGCGATCCACGCTGCGACAGCCTGCCGCGGGAATTGCGGCCCGAAAGCGGCCTGCTGGCGCTGCGCTCCGGCCTGGGACTGTTCGCCAACCTGCGGCCCGTCAAGATCATTCCCGCCCTGATCGGCGCCAGCAGCCTGCGGCCCGAGGTGATCGAGGGGGTCGATCTGCTGGTGGTGCGGGAACTCACCGGTGGGGTGTATTTCGGCACTCCCAAGGGGCGGGTGGAAGCCGATGGCGCCGTGCGGGCCTTCAACACGATGGCCTATTTCGACTGGGAAATCGATCGCATCGCCAGGGTGGGCTTTGATCTCGCCCGTAGCCGCAGCGGCAGGCTTTGCTCGGTGGACAAGGCCAATGTGCTCGATGTGAGTCAGCTCTGGCGCGATCGGGTCGAGGCCATCCACGCCGAGTTCCCGGCCGTGGAGCTGAGCCACATGTACGTGGACAACGCCGCGATGCAACTGGTGCGCGCCCCCCGCCAGTTCGACGTTCTGCTCACCAGCAATCTGTTCGGCGACATTCTCAGCGATGAGGCCGCCATGCTTACGGGCTCGATCGGCATGTTGCCCTCGGCCTCCCTGGGCGAAAGCGGGCCGGGTCTGTTCGAACCTGTCCACGGCTCAGCTCCGGACATCGCCGGCCAGGACAGGGCCAATCCGATGGCGATGGTGCTGTCGGCGGCGATGCTGCTGCGGGTGGGCCTGCACCAGGACGGCGCTGCCGCTGACCTGGAGACGGCGGTGGACCGGGTGCTGGCCGCCGGCCTGCGCACCGGCGACCTGATGGGCGAGGGCTGCACCCTGCTGGGATGCCGGGCCATGGGCGAGGCCCTGCTTCAGGCCCTGGCGGCCTGAGCCCCCTGGGGACCTCCCTCGGCACCCCGCCTGAGCCGCTCACCGTGGCGAGGTCCGGCGATCTGCGAAACTCTCAATCCATTCCCCGCTCCCTGCGTCGATGTCGAAGCGTCATCCGGTCGTGTCCGTCACCGGTTCCTCCGGCGCAGGAACCAGCACCGTCAAGCGCGCCTTCGAGCAGATCTTCAAACGCGAGGGCATCACCCCGGCGGTTGTCGAAGGTGACAGCTACCACCGCTACGAACGCGGTCCGATGAAGGAAGCGATGGCCGCCGCCCTGGCCAAGGGGGAGAACTTCTCCCACTTCGGCCCAGAGGCCAACCTGTTCGACAAGCTCGGCGAACTGTTCCAGAGCTACGGCGAAGCCGGCAGCGGCCATAAGCGCTACTACCTGCATTCCGTCGAAGAGGCTGCCGATCACAACAGTCGCCTCGGCACCGACCTGCAACCCGGCCAGTTCACCCCCTGGGAGCAGATCCCCACAGGCACCGACCTGCTCTTCTACGAAGGGCTCCACGGTGGCGTCAAGGGTGACGGCTACGACGTCGCCGGTCTGGCGGACCTGCTGGTGGGCGTGGTGCCGATCGTCAACCTGGAGTGGATCCAGAAGATCGCCCGCGACAACGCCGAACGGGGCTACTCCGCCGAAGCCACGGTGGACACGATGCTGCGGCGGATGCCGGACTACATCAACCACATCTGCCCCCAGTTCAGCCGCACCGACATCAACTTCCAACGGGTGCCCACCGTGGACACCTCCAACCCGTTCATGATCCGGAACATCCCCACCCCGGATGAAAGCTTCGTGATCATCCACTTCCGCAAGGGCGCGCGGGAGAAGTGGGGCATCGACTTCACGTATCTGCTCGACATGATCCACGACTCCTTCATGTCCAGCCCCACCAGCCTGGTGGTCAACGGCGGCAAGATGGGTTTTGCCATGGAGCTGATTCTCACCCCGATCATTCATCGCATGATCGAGGAGAAGAAGTCCGTCAGCTGAAATCCGGGCCCGCCGGCGATCCGCCCTGCGACCACCAACAGCAGTTGCCGGCAGCGCCTGAATCGATCGCGAGACAACCCCTGCAACTGCATCTCCACTGGCGGCCTAAACTCCGGCTATTGGAAGTGGGGACAGCCATCAGCTTCAGTCCCTCGTTTCAGATTCGCGGAGCTGGTGGTGATCCCGTCCCCTCCTTGCGACTTGATCGTGTCAACAGTCGTGAACTGTTTGCCTCGGCCCGCAGTGTCGTATTCCGGCACATGGAGAACTGCCCCGATGGCCCTGAGCCGCTCGGGGTCGTGGTGGCGGCGGACAGCGAGCGGGGGACGCTGACGAGGGGCAGGGTGGTGTTCTCGGTGCCGGTCCTGCTTCCAGACGAACAGTTCGTTCCCCTGGAGCTCCTGCTGGCCAGGAGCCAGCGCTATTCCGGCCCGCGGCGCAGCCGCTTGCAAGTTTCCCGCCCTGCCCGTTGAGGCCATGGCTGCCCTTCTCCCGCCCCCGATCACACCGGTAGAGCTGACGGGCCTGGCCACGCTGGTGGTGGCCGTGAGCGGCGCCTGCGTCGGCAGTTTTCTCAACGTCGTCGCCTGGAGGCTGCCGCGGGAGGAATCGCTGGTGCTCCCCGGCAGTCACTGCCCCCGCTGCGGCACGCCGCTGGCCTGGTTTGAGAACCTGCCGATCATCGCCTGGCTGGCCCTGCGAGGACGCTGCCGCCACTGCCACCAGCCCGTGGCCGTGCGCTACCTGCTGGTCGAGTTGCTGACTGCCGGCCTCTGGGTGGCGGTGCTGCTGAGCCATCCCAGTGCCATGGGGGCAAGCCCGGCCCGCCTGCCCCTGCTGCTGGCCGGTTGGTTGCTGGTGAGCTGGTTGCTGCCGCTGGTGCTGATCGACCTCGAGAGTCTCTGGCTGCCGGAACCCCTGTGCCGCTACGGCCTGCTGCTCGGTGTTGTCGTCACCGCCCTGCTGGTCCTGCCCCAGGGTGCGGCCACGGGCAAGGCGTTGCTGTTGTCCCATCTGATCGCCGCCGCCGCTGGGCTCCTGGGGTTTGAAGGCCTCAGCGCCCTGGCCGAAAAACTCATGGGTCGCCCCGCCCTGGGCCTCGGCGATGCCAAACTTGCGGCCCTGATGGGAGCCTGGCTCGGCCCGGTCGGCCTGTTGCTGGCGGTGGCGGTGGCGGTGTTCGCCGGAGCCCTCGCCGGCGGCATCGGCCGGCTCAGCGGGCGGCTGAAACGCCACCAACCCTTCGCCTTCGGACCCTTCCTGGCCCTGGGGGCCGTGGCGGTCTGGGTTCTGGGCGAACCCTTCTGGCTCACCCTGGCCGGTTTCTCTGCCGCCAACTGAAGCCGACCCAACCGGCCCCGGCTGGTGGCCGATGGCATGCCGGCGTTTAATGGCATCACTCCCGATCTCCCCGCCAACCCACCCCCATGTCGCTGTTCGACTGGTTCGCCGATCGCCGCAAGAACGCCCCGGTGGTGCGTCCGAACCAGGGACCTGACAGCGAGGAAGGCGATGGCCTTTGGAGCAAATGCCCCGAGTGCTCCCAGGTGGTGTACCGCAAGGATCTGGTGGCCAACGCCAGTGTCTGCGCCGGCTGTGGCTACCACAACCGCATCGACAGCAGCGAGCGCATCCGCCTGCTGGCCGACGAGGGCAGCTTTGAAGCTCTCGACAGCGACCTGACGCCCACCGATCCCCTGGCCTTCAAGGACCGGCGCAGCTACATCGATCGCATCCGCGACAGCCAGCAGGCCACCGGATTGCGCGATGCCGTGGTCACGGGGCTGTGCCGGCTCGATGGCATCCCCCTGGCCCTGGGAGTGATGGACTTCCGCTTCATGGGCGGCTCGATGGGTTCAGTGGTGGGCGAGAAACTCACCCGCCTGATCGAAACGGCCACGGCCCGGCGCTATCCGCTGCTGATTGTCTGTGCCTCCGGCGGGGCCCGCATGCAGGAGGGGATGCTGAGCCTGATGCAGATGGCCAAGATCTCCGGCGCCCTGGAGCGCCATCGCCAGGCTGAGTTGCTCTATCTGCCCCTGCTCACCCATCCCACCACCGGCGGTGTGACCGCCAGCTTCGCCATGCTGGGCGATCTGATCCTGGCCGAACCCAAGGCGCTGATCGGCTTTGCCGGCCGGCGGGTGATCGAGCAGACCCTGCGCGAAAAACTGCCCGAAGGCTTCCAGACGGCGGAGTACCTGCGCGAGCACGGCTTCGTCGATGCCATCGTGCCGCGCACCCAGTTGAGGGCCACCCTGGCCACCCTGCTGCGGCTCCACGACCCAGCCAGGCGCCTGGAGGCCGTGGCCCGATGAACAGCGCCGAACCCAGAGCCTTCTCAATCGGGCCAGCCAGGGGCGCCCGCAGCACCATCCAGCAACTCGCCCTGGTTCTGGTTCTGCTCCTGCAGCTGTTGGTGGTCCCGGCAGCCTGGGCGGGACCTGTGAGCTGGCAGGAGGTCACCGCCACCAGCGAAGGGAGGCAGTGGTGGGATTCCGGCAGCCTGCGCCGCAATCGCGAGGGCAACGTCACGGTGCTCAGCCGCTTCCAACCCCAACCCAGCGAAGCACCGCCTGCCGCAGCAGCTGCTGCCTCCGAGCCAGTCAGTCCCAGGTCCCGCAACGATGCCCGGCTCTACGTCATGGAGCTCGACTGCGATCAGGGCCTCTACCGCGATACCTCGGTCAATGGTCTGCCCCAGTTCGGAGCGCAGTGGCTGCCGGTCGGCAACGACGACCTCACCGCCGAGGTGCTGCGCGAGGCCTGCGCGTCTGCCCCGGCATGAGCGGTTCGTCCCCAGCCCAGCCGCGTCGCCTGCGAGTCGCGATCGCCGGCCTCGGCTTCGGTGAGAAAGTGCATCTACCGGCTCTGCGGGACTGTCCCGCCACCGAGCCCGTAGCCCTCTGGCACCCCCGCCAGCAGCGGCTCGATGCCGCCTGCGCCAGCTCAGGTCTGCCGGGCACCACGGAGTTCGAGGCCCTGCTCAGCGATCCCCAGATCGACGCGATCGTGATCGCCACCCCGCCTGAACCGCGCCAGGCCCTGGCCTGCGCTGCGCTCAAAGCCGGCAAACACCTGCTGCTCGAGAAGCCCGTGGCCCTCGATGCCGCGGGAGTGGAGGAGCTGCAACGGCTGGCGATCCAGCAGCGCCGCTGCGTGGCGGTGGATTTTGAATATCGAGCCGTACCGCTGTTCCAGCAGCTGGCGGCTCTGCTCGAAGACGGGGTGCTGGGGGAACCCTGGCTGGTGAAACTCGACTGGCTGATGAGCAGCCGCGCCGACCCCAGCCGCCCCTGGAACTGGTATTCCCAGGCCGGAAAGGGCGGCGGCGTCCTCGGCGCCCTCGGCACCCATGCCTTTGACACCCTGCACTGGCTGATCGGCCCCAGCAGCGGGCTTCAGGCGCGGCTGAGCACGGCGGTCCGGCAGCGACCGCTGCCCGGCTCGCCCGGCACCATGGCCGCCGTCGATGCGGAAGACATCGCCCTGATCCAACTGGATCTGCAGGATCGCTGGGGCCGCTCCGTGCCAGGTCAGCTCACCCTGGCCTCGGTGAGCCGCCAGGGCCGGGGCTGCTGGCTGGAGCTCTACGGCAGCGAGGCCACCGTGGTGCTGGGCTCCAGCAATCAGAGCGACTATGTGCACGGCTTCCAGCTGTGGTCGGCCAAACCGGGAGAAGCCCTGCGCCCCCTCGAGCCCAACCCGGAGCTGGCCTATGCCCGCACCTGGGAGGACGGGCGCATCGCGCCGGTGCGGCGGCTGATCGGCTGGTGGGCCGAGGCGATCCAGCAGGGACGGCCGATGGTACCGGGCCTGGCGGAAGCCTCGCTCAGCCAGCACTGCTGCGACCTGGCCAGGGGCTGAATTCCTGCCGCAAACGACTTGTTACGAGTGAGCAACCCGTCGGCCAGCCGAGCTCCTGGGCGCACACGACAACCCGCATGGACGGGTGAACGAGAAACCGGTAGCCGACAACACGTCCCTATTTCAGTAACAACCACTACTATTTAGACATCGTTGACCGGGCGGTTCCGTTCGCCCGGCGGAAGTAGGAGGAGGTCCGATGGTGGTTCTTCCCCCGAAGCAACGCGCCATCCACCCACCTGGGACCAAGGCCCCAGGTCTTCACCGGAGGCACTTCCATGTCCATCACCACCGCCAGGCAAATGGCACGACAGGCCGAAGAGGCGCGCCGCGCCGCCCGTCAGCTCGCCTTCAGCGTTCAGAACTTGCGCAAGCACGTCCTGATCGACTGAAGTCGGGCCGGTGCGATCGGATCCCGTTGCTTCGCCCTGCTGTCGCGGGGCTTTTTTATGGGCTGGGAGTCGCCTGACAGCCCTCTGTTGCCACCGGCCAGGGGCGATTCGGGGTATCCCCTAGACTCCGCGCCAGACAAGTGGCGGAATGATTCCGTCAGCCGTCGACCATCCGTTTCACCCACTCCTGCGAGGTTTTCCATGGCGCTCGTCCCGCTTCGGCTGCTGCTTGACCACGCCGCCGAGAACGGCTACGGCATTCCTGCCTTCAACGTCAATAACCTGGAGCAGGTGCAGGCCATCATGGAGGCGGCCGCCGAGACGGACAGCCCCGTCATCCTGCAGGCCTCCCGCGGTGCCCGCCAGTACGCCGGCGAAAGCTTCCTGCGCCACCTGATCCTGGCGGCAGTGGAAACCTATCCCGACATCCCCGTGGTGATGCACCAGGACCACGGCAACAGCCCCGCCACCTGCTACGGCGCCGCTGCCAACGGTTTCACCTCCGTGATGATGGATGGCTCCCTGGAAGCCGATGCCAAGACCCCGGCCAGCTACGACTACAACGTGGCCGTCACCAAGGAAGTGGTGGACGTAGCCCACGCCATCGGTGTGAGTGTCGAAGGCGAACTCGGCTGCCTGGGCTCCCTGGAAACCGGCCAGGGCGAAGCGGAAGACGGCCACGGCTTCGAGGGCACCCTCGACCATTCGCAGCTGCTCACCGACCCGGCCGAGGCCGCTGATTTCGTCGCCAAAACCAAGGTCGACGCCCTGGCGATCGCCATCGGCACCAGCCACGGCGCCTACAAGTTCACCCGCAAGCCCACCGGTGAAGTGCTGGCCATCAGCCGCATCGCCGAGATCCACAAGGCCATCCCCAACACCCACCTGGTGATGCACGGCTCCAGCTCCGTTCCCCAGGAATGGCTGGACATGATCAACAAGTACGGCGGTGCCATCCCCGAAACCTATGGCGTGCCGGTCGAGGAGATCCAGGAAGGCATCCGCAACGGCGTCCGCAAGGTGAACATCGACACCGACAATCGCCTGGCGTTCACCGCCGCCGTGCGCGAAGCGGCCTTCAAGGATCCCGCCAACTTCGATCCCCGCCACTTCAACAAGCCGGCCCGGCAGTACATGAAGCAGGTCTGCCTCGATCGCTACCAGCAGTTCTGGTGTGCCGGCAACGCCAGCAAGATCAAGCAGCGCGACATCAACTACTACGCCGCCCTCTACGCCAAGGGCGCCCTGGATCCCAAGGCCGCTGTTGCCGTCTGAGCCTCACCCGGCTCGAATCCTGCAGGGCTCCCGATCGGGGGCCCTTTTTTGATGGCGCCGTATCGGCACCACACCTTGGCGGCTCTTGATCACCCAGATGACCCCGTGGCTGCCATCTCACCCCCCTTGCCCTGCCCTGTTGGGCTGTGCTGAACAAGCTCCGCAGCGCTCCAGGGACGGTCGCCGAACCTGACGGGTAAGGCAAAGTGCGGCTTCTTACCGGCGTGGCCCCGACGGCAAGGTTTCCCTGCCAGAACCAGGACTCGCCTGCCGGAGCCTTGGCGCAGTCCTGGGGATCCCCCTCTGCCAGGAAAGATGACGCCTCTCCATTCCGACCATTTCAACCACCAGGGGGCCTGATGGAACCGACCAATGCGTCCTTACAGCGAGGCCGTCAAGGCTGATGTCCGCCGGCGGATGGGGCCTCCCCACCGCCAG
>CAIJRN010000060.1 GCA_903823115.1 uncultured cyanobacterium | reverse complement strand
TGGGCGAGGGCTGCGGCCATGCCGCCGGCCGCGACCTGCAGCGCCTGGGCCGATACGGCGCTGGGGAACCAGAGACCAGCGAAGCCGCACATCAGGCGGCAGGGGCCGCCGGCCAGGGGAAACGGGAAGGGCGAATCGGGGTGCTGAGCAACTGCTGGTATTGCTGCAGAGTGAATTCATTGACCAGGGCCACCTGGAATTCAGCCACCACCTTGCGGCGGGCAGCCTGGCCGAAGCAACGGGCCAGCTCAGGATTGGCGAGCAGCAGACGAATGGCGAGCTCGAGGGCGCGGCCATCGCGCAGCGGTACCAGCAGGCCGGAGACACCATGATCGACCACGTCCCGACAGCCGGGCACATCGGTGGTGATGATCGGCCGCTCCATGGCGGCGGCTTCGATCAGGGATCGGGAGAGGCCTTCGCGCCAGGAGGGCAGCACCACCAGATCGCTGCCGGCGTAGAGGCTGCGCATATCGTCGACATGGCCGAGGCAGCGGATGCGGGGTTCAGAGCGCAGGGCGGCGAGCTCAGAGGGCAGCAGCGAGCTGCGGTTGCCGTCGTCGAGGTCGCCGGCCACGAGCAGCTCGAGCGGCAGCCCATCGGCCCAGAGAGAACGGCAGGCGGTGAGCACATCCTCGATGCCCTTCTCGCGGATCAAGCGTGAGGGGAAGAGCAGCTGCAGGGGAGTGCGAAAGCGACCGGCGGTGTCGTCGAGGGGCTGGAAATGGTTGATGTCCACGCCGGAGCCACGGATCAGGCGGGCGTGGGCGTCGTCCGTGATACCGAGCTGGATCAGCCGTTCCTGGTCGTCGGCGTTCTGGAACACCACGGTGGCGCGGCGGGCCATGAACACAGCGCGATAAAGGGGCCGCAGGCCCCGGCGCAGCAAGCGGGTGCGCTTGCGCTGGCCGAGGAAGACGTGGCCCAGGCCGGTGACGGCGTTGACAACGCGATAAATGCGGGCTCCCTTGGCGGCGAGGGTGCCGTAAAGGCAGGCCTTGATCGTGAAGTGATGCACCAGGGCGGGCTGCTCACGCCGGTAGATGCGCAGCAGATCGATGATGGCGCGCAGTTCCAAAAAAGGATTGATGGAACGGCGCGCCACCTGCCAGGAATGGACAGAGATGCCCTCAGCCTCGAGCAAGGCGGTGTAGGCGTCGTGGGGGGCCACAGCCGCGACGGCATAGCCGGCACCGCGAAGATCGCGCAGGAGCGGCAGGCGAAAGTTGTAGAGGTACCAACTGGTGTTGGCCACCAGCAGCACCCGGGGGGGGAGCATCGGAGTCAGAAGGGCAGCAGCAGGTTGCTGTAGGGAAGCCAGCGGGAGGCGTGCTTTGCAAACATCAGCCAGACCAAAAGAACGGCGAGAGAAAATAGAATCAGATACTCGCTCCAGGAGGTTGGCGAAAGTCCGAACAAGCGGGTTTCAGGCAAACGGTTGCCAACGAAGATCTGCAGGGGAATGAGATAAAGAGCAAGCCGGTCAACAGCGGTGGAGGAGGCCACCGTGACCAGACCAATGGCAGCGGCCACAGCCAGCCAGGAGACAAGATTCCAGATGCGATCCACGGTGGGCGGCAACCGAAACAAGCGGCGGTTGGGAAGGAACAGTAAGGCAGGCAACAAACAGAGTGCAACACGGATCTGGGCGCCCTCCGACTGATAGTCAGCCACCAGATAGCCCTGAACGTAATAGTCCAGATCCGGTGCAAGTAAGCTAGTATAAAGACCGTAACCGGCGCCGGCCACGAGGGCCAAGCGGATCAGCTGGGTGGTGCGGAGCGTACCGGTGAGGGTGGCGGCGGGCAACAACAACATCACCAGCACCGTGCGGTGGAAGAGGGCCGCCAGGGCGATCCAGCCGAGAAATTGCAAAAGACGATCGCGCTCAAGGGCCAGCAGGGCGAGCATCTCAAGGCCGATGGCGACGCCCTGGCGTGAATAGCCCATGGCCACCACCACCACCAGGTAGGGGAAAGCGATCGTGAGGGCAAGCCAGGGGCGAGGCTGGTTACGGCAGAAACACAACAGGCCGATCGAGAAGATCAGCCCACAGAAGGTGTTGACCAGGAAAACGCCGCCGCCCCACTGGGCCGCGAGCCAATTGAGGAGAACGTAGCCAGGCTCTTTCTGCTGCAGCACCTCCGCAAAACTCAGGCCAGCGGCCCGATCGAGAAAAGGAAGGTAGTTGCCCCAGTCACCGCCGACATTGACGCGAAGGCCGATCAGGAGCGTAAGAAACACCAGCAGCCCGATCAGGGTGGAGCCGACCAAGCGCTTGGGGCGGCCGGTGCTGCCTGCGGCGAACACACCCCAGGAAAGGAGATAAGGAATCATGCGGCAGGAAGACAGGTCGGCGATGACCGCCTGGTAGGAGCAGGGGCTGGAAACGAAAGGACCGCCTAAAGGCGGATTTCACGCATGCGCCTACTGGAGGAGCGCATGAGAAGAAGTGAGTCTTCGTGAAAAGAAAAGCTGGTTCCGAAAACGAAACTTAGCCGAAAGGGCATGAGCCATTGGTGTCAGTGCCCGATCGCTGTCAGATCAGGCGAGACAGCTGTCGATCTAGGGCTGGATGCCATGCAGAGCAGGTCATGCCAAGAGCCGCTGGCTGATCCGGAAGCAGAAGCCGATGCGATATACCATGAACGAAGATCCAGAGGATTCGGAAATACTGACGCAGCCAATCAAGAAAAGCCCTGAGGGCAAAGCCGGCCAAGCTACATTCAGAACGGAGTAGTGAATGGAAGAAAAATGAAGAAATGAAGTAACACAGAGAAAAAGAAGTGACAATGAAAGTCCTGGATGTCAACGGCGGCTCTCTGCCACCTGGAGGATTGCGCCGGCCAGGATAGGCAAGGCCGAGTGCAGCGAATAACGCTCTTTCACCCAGCGCCGCCCACTTACCCCCATTCGCTGCCGCAAATCGGGGTCAGCAGCCATACGGCGGAAAGCTGCGAGCCATTGCTCAGGAGAGCTAGCCAGAATTCCACATGCGGTTGGCACGGCATCCACATTGGCACCGACAGGTGAGGCCACCACTGGCACAGCACAGGCCATGCACTGGATCAACTTATAGGCGCACTTTCCTCGAGCCCAGGGAGAATCGGGCAGGGGCATCACGCCAACATCAAAACTCTGGATCAGAGGGATCTCAGTCTCCAGACTCCAGGGTTGCTCGATCACCTCAACGCCGGGAATCAAGGGTGCAGGGCCACCGACTACCAGTAGCCGAACGGGTCTCTCCAAGGCCAACTGGCTTAGTGGCTCAACCAGAGACTGCAAATAGGGGGCGGTGGAGGGACTGCCGATCCAGCCAACTGTGAAGGAATCGCTCAGCGGGCCTGGAGTGGATCGCTCTACAGGTTTATAGTGATTGGTGTCGACGACCGAAGGTAGAAAGACAACGGAGGGGTTGAAACGACGGGCATACTGCTCAAGGATGTGGCTACCTACCGTCACCGCGGCGGCGCCAGCAATCAAGCGGTCAATTTTGGAGCCAAGGAAAGGACGCAGCAAGCCAAGGCGACCACTGCGGTATTTGAGATAGAAGGCATCGTCAAGATCGAGAATGTAGGGAACCGTCAGCAGGCGCTGCTC